>NZ_JARESN010000029.1:0-58468 GCF_046054045.1 Paraburkholderia sp. RL17-368-BIF-A | reverse complement strand
CCCGCTTCGTCCCGGGGGCGCGCTGCTGTTACCGTGCGCGCTTTTCAACGCTTCTTCCCGCTCCGTACCGCCGACGTGCTTTCATTCCTGCTGAAGCTGCGCACCCGCGCGCAAGATCTTTTCCGTCTCTCCGACGCCCATACGATGCTGGTCTGGTCGGTGGTGGTCGGCGTCGCGGGCGCCTTTGCGACGATCGCCTTTCGCCGCGGCATCGAGATCCTGCAACTGCTGGTGGCCGGCAAGGCCGGCAGCTTCGTCGAAATGGCGCGCAGCCTGCCGTGGACGGTGCGCATCTGGCTGCCGGCGGCGGGCGGCCTGATCGCCGGTTCGCTGCTGCTGATCGCCCGTCGTCACGCCGACAAATGCAATCACATCGACTACATGGAGGCCGTGGCAATCGGCGACGGCGTGGTGCCGGTCAAGCTGAGTCTGTGGCGCAGCGTCTCGTCGCTGTTCACGATTGCAAGCGGCGGCTCGATCGGCCGTGAAGGTCCGATGGTGCAGCTTGCCGCGCTCGCGGCCTCGCTGATCGGGCGCTGGGTGCACTTCGATCCGCCGCGGCTGCGCCTGCTGGTGGCCTGCGGCGCGGCGGCCGGCATCACCTCGGCGTATAACGCACCGATCGCGGGTGCGTTCTTCGTCACCGAGATCGTGCTCGGCTCGATCGCGATGGAAAGCTTCGGGCCCGTGGTCGTCGCGGCAGTCGTCGCCAACATCACGATGCGCGAATTCGCCGGCTACAAGCCGCCGTATGAAATGCCGGTGTTTCCGCCGGTGGCGGGCGTCGAGGTGTTGCTGTTCGTCGCGCTCGGTCTGCTGTGCGGCGCAGCCGCGCCGCAGTTTCTGCGGCTGCTCGACGGCTCCAAGGCGCTGTTCGGCAAGCTGCCGTTGCCGCTGCCCGCGCGGCTTGCGCTCGGCGGGCTCGTGGTCGGCATTCTGTCCGTATGGACGCCCGAGGTGTGGGGCAACGGCTACAGCGTCGTCAACTCCATCCTGCATTCGCCGTGGACGTGGACCGCGCTCGTCGTCGTGCTGGTGTTCAAGCTGGTGGCGACCGCGGCCACTGCCGGTTCGGGCGCCGTGGGTGGCGTGTTCACGCCGACGCTGTTCGTCGGCGCGGTGGTCGGCTCGCTGTTCGGCCAGAGCATGCACGCGTTGTGGCCGCACGGCACCTCGGCGCCGTTCGCGTATGCGATGGTCGGCATGGGCGCTTTCCTCGCGGGCGCGACGCAGGCCCCGCTGATGGCGATCCTGATGATCTTCGAGATGACGCTCAGCTACCAGGTGGTGTTGCCGCTGATGCTTTCGTGCGTCGTCGCGTACTTTGTCTCGCGGGCGATCGGCAAGACGTCGATGTACGAAATCACGCTGCGCCGCAATCAGGAAGAGCAGGAACGCACGCGCCTGCGCGCGACGCAGATGCGCGAGCTGATCCGCCCCGCGCAGACCGTCGTGCCGCCCAATGCGACCGTGCACGACATGACGCGCGTGTTCCTCGAATATCCGGTCAAGTATCTGTATGTGGCGAACGAATCGGGCGCCTTTCTCGGCGTCGTCGCGCTGAAGGACATCACGTCCGATCTGCTCGACAAGCGCGATACCTCGACGCGAACCGCCGCCGACTATCTTCAGCCGCACTTCGACGTGCTCACGCCCGACATGCCGCTCGGCGTCGCGTTGCAGCACTTCATGGCGTTCCAGGGCGAGCGCCTGCCGGTTGTCGAAAGCGCCGCGCATCCGCGGCTCGCGGGCGTGGTTTATAAAACGTCGCTGCTCGATGCGTACTTCCGGATGAATCCGACGCGCTGAGCACGGCGGCTCCGCACGCGGGCGGCGCGCCCGTGCAAAGCATCGCAGAATCTCTACAATGAAAAGACGCTGCGGCGGCATCGGCAGCGCGAGCTTACGCCAGGCCGGGCGAGCGCGACGCCCGCCATTCGATCGGAGGGAAGATGAGCGAACCGTCCCTTGACGCCGCGCGCCGCGACCAGGCGGGCTGGGTTTTCCTGCACATCGAAGGCGAGCCGTACGATCGCGGCGAACAGCACGGCCAACTGCTCGCAGCCGAAATCCGCAACGCAATCCGCACCGCCCGCTACCTTGCGAAGTGGGACACCGGCGAAGAGTTCGACACCTTCGTCGAGGCTGCCGTCTCGCAGTTCGCCAACAAGCTCGACACCGAATTCGCCGACGAAATTCAGGGCATCGCCGACGGCGCGAAACTGCCGTTCGCCGAAGTGCTCGCGTGGAACGGCTACATGGATCTGCTGCAAAGCTGGTGGCCCGCGCACGCGGCCCAGCAAAAGCCCGGCCTCGGACTCAAGCCCTGGCGCGGCCGGCGCGGCCATCATTGCAGCGCGTTCATCGCAACGGGCAACGCCACGCGCGACGGCCGCATCGTGATGGCGCACAACTCGTGGGACCGCTACGCCGCGGGCGATGCGTTTAACGTCATCTTCGACATCGTGCCCGACGAGGGCAACCGCATTCTGATGCAGGGCCTGCCGGGCTGCATTTCGAGCCTCACCGATTTCTGGGTCACGGCCGCGGGACTGATGGTGACGGAGACGACCATCTCGAACTTCGTCGGCTACAACGCGGCGGGCGCGCCCGAGTTCTACCGTTCTCGACGCGCGTCGCAATACGCGAACAGCATCGGCGAATGGTGCGAAATGTTTGCCGTGGCGAACAACGGCGGCTACGCGAATAGCTGGCTGCTCGGCGACATCAAGACCGGCGAGATCGCGCGCTATGAACTGGGGCTGCACTACTCCGGCTTCGAGAGCACGAAGGACGGCTTCTACAGCGGCTACAACACGGCGACCGATCTGAAGATCCGCAACCAGGAATGCATCGGCGAAGGCGAGGACTATACCGACGTGCGCAAGAACGGCGCGCGGCGTCTGCGCTTCATGCAGCTCGAGGAGATGCACCGCGGCAAGATCGACGTCGAGCTCGCGAAGGCGATGATCGCCGATCATCACGACGTCTATCTCGATCGCAACGACAACCCGTGTTCGCGCACGATCTGCGGACATCTGGAACTGGACGACGCGCGTTTCGGCGGCTCGGATCACGGGCCGTTCAATCCGTGGGGCGCGAACGACGGCAAGGTGGTCGACAGCGAGATGGCGCGCGACATGGCGTTCTCGGCGCGCTGGGGACATCCGTGCGGCCGGCCGTTCGATGCCCAGGCGTTCATGAAGCGGCATCCGCAGTGGAACTGGCTGAACGGCTATATGCGCGACCGGCCGTCGTGGCCGTGGACGCGCTTCGATGTGCTGAGGTAGCGGCGGCGTGCAAGGATGGAGCGACGCGAGCTTCGCGACGCGCGAACAGCCGCTCGCGCGATCAGCCGTGCCGCGCCGCCGCGCCTCCAAACTGCTGAACACCACTGCCTTTTGACTGCCATTCCCGCGCCATCATCGGCGATTTACAATGGGTGGTCACGAGGCGCGCGGCAAGCTTGCTTTGCAGGCCGCTGGGCAAGCATTACGCGCCCCGCCCGACCAAAGCGCGCGGCCTTTGCAGCCCGGCCTCGCGCGGCTTGCGCTTTCCTTTCGACGCGGGGACGGCACAGCCCTTGCTGAATGCTTAGCGCCGCATGAGCTTAGGAGGTCGGGCATGAAAACCTCGACACTGTTGACCATGGTGACGCTGTCCGCTTCGTGCTTTGCCGCGCCGGTTCACACCGCGCAGGACGGCACGCCGGCGAGCACCCTCGCCGAACGCGCGAACGCCGCGCCAGTCGCCCCCGCAGCGCCTGACGTGGCCGTCACGGACGACAATCGTCCGCAGCAATGGCAGCATATCGTCCTGCCGAAGTCGCGACATCCGGAGCGTGGGTTTGCGGCGCGCAATGAGCGCTTGCAGACCTGACAGCAGCGCCCGTTGCGTGGCTTTGCTCGGTCCGCCGCGACCGAGGGGTCGAGTGCGGCGAACCGGCCGGCAATACGGAGTTCCGGCTCGCGGCGGTCCGCGTGCGGCTTGAGCGGCGCCGGCGGCTTGTGCGGCTCGGGCGGCGCCGCGATTCATTCCAACTTTATCTGCAGGAGCGCTTGCATGACGGCATCGTCCATCCCCGGGGAATCCATCGACTTGCAGATCTCCGACGTACTCAGCGAAATCCATTTCCCCGCCAACAAGGACGCACTCGTCGACGCGGCGCGCGAGGCAGGTGCGAGCAACGAAGTCCTGTCGATGCTCGACGGCCTGCCTGAGCAGGACTACGCGGACGTCGATTCGGTCACGCGGCTGATCGGCGGCAATTTCGGGCCGGGACTCAGTGTGTGAGTTTGTCCGCAGGTGAATGCGGGCGCAGGTGAGCGCGGCCAAAAGCCCGACCTAAAGGCGGCCTAAGCGCGACCTAAGCGCGACCTAAGCGCGGCCGCTCGCGCCCCGCTCCCGCGCACAAACGTTCCAGACGCGCCTCGTCCGCGCGCGCTATGCTCTTTCCCGAGACAGCAACCCTCTTTGGAAGGAGCACCACATGTCCGACGTCCAGCCAGAACAACAAACCTACCGCGCGATCAATTTCGCTGAAAAACTCGCGCTGTTCCAGGACCAATGGCAAGCGCGCGTCGTTGCCGAAATGAACGACTATCAGTTCAAGGTCGTGCGCATCGAAGGCGATTTCGTGTGGCACGAGCATGCCGACACCGACGAGACCTTCATCGTGCTGGACGGCCAATTGCGCATCGACATGCGCGACGGTTTCGTGACGCTGTCGGCGGGAGAAATGTTCGTCGTGCCGAAAGGCACCGAACACAAGCCGTTCGCGGAGCGCGAAGTGAAGCTGCTGCTGATCGAGCCGCGCGGCGTCAAGAACACCGGCGAAGCAACCAACGAACGCACGGCCGTCAACGATCTCTGGATCTAGCCCGGCGCCGTTGCGAGACCGGCGGCGGCGCCCGCTCGTGGCCGCACATGCCGGACTCCACAACCCGCGAGCGCACCTGCACGCTTCGCATGTCGCGAATCGCGCGCCGGCGCCGTGAAGTCCGACTCGAAATGCTCGACGAGGTGATCGACGAAAGTCCGCACCTTCGCCGGCAAGTGAAGGCGGCTCGGATAGACAATCGTGATCTCGATCTCGGGCAGGCGGTAATCGCCCAGCAGTTCGACAAGCCGGCCCGACGCCAGGTCGCGGCCGATCAGATAGCTCGGCAGGATCGCGACGCCCATGCCGAGCAGCGCGAACTGCCGCAGCATTTCGCTATTGTTCGCGGCAATCGCGTTAGTGGTCCTCACGCGCACAAGCCCTTCCGGTCCGCTGAACACGCGCTCCTCGCCGCCCTGCTCGGGCGCCCGGCTCAGACACGGATGACGCAACAGATCGTCGGGGCGCGTCGGCGTGCCGTGCTGCGCGAGATAGGCCGGCGTCGCACAAACGGTTAGCTGACAGGTGGTGAGCCGCCGCGTGACGATGCTCGCACTGCGCGCCGGACGCCCGACCATGATGCCCACGTCGAAACCTTCTTCAACGAGATCCGCCTGGCGGTCGGCGAGCGTCACATCGGGCACGACGTCCGGATAGCGCGCGGCGTACGACTGCACGGCCGGCGCGAGGCTTTGCAGCCCGAACACCACCGGCGCGACGATCCGTAGGGTGCCGACCGGCTCGTGATGGCGCGCGGCCAGCATCTGCTCGACGCCTTCGAGATCGTCGAGCAGATGACGCACGCGCTCCAGATAGGTCGCGCCCGACTCCGTCAGCGACAGACGGCGCGTGGTGCGATTGAGCAAACGGGCGCCGAGGCGCGCTTCCAGATCGGCCACATGGCGCGTGACGACAGCGGTGGAAAGATCGAGCGCGTTTGCCGCGCGGACGAAACTGCCGAGGTCCGCCACTTTGACGAACACGCGCATGGACTGCAATTGATTCATGGGGCGACTCCTGCGTCGAGATGCCGGGCCGGGCGCGCGCTGCCGCCTCCATCACCCCGCGCGGCAAGGCTCGCGCGGATTTGCCCAACGAATCGATTGTATCGACCCGACCTGTCCCAACCCTGACCTGCACATGACAATCGCGCCAGCTTGGCCGATGCGTGCGCGCGACGTTTCACCCGTGATTGCGGAGTCAGACTAGGTATAAACCCTTAGATGCTGGTAAGATGGCGCCTGAACAATTTCACCGCTAGCTATTTCGTCAGCCTCTAGCCATGCCACACCGTTTTCAGCTTCTCGAAAAAATCGCGTTTTCTCTGGTCTGCTGGTCCGCCGCAGCCTGCTCGGCGTTCATCGCTTACGAGCGCTGCCCGGACATCAAGGTCGTTCTTCATGCGGGTAAAGAAGTCCTGCGCTACAGCGGCGAATATTCGTTCGTGTGCGCGAGCCCCGTCGTCGATACCTGCACGCAGTTCACGACAAACTGATTCCCGCAGCGGGACTTATGCGCAAAGGCGTGGGGCATCTTCAGCCCCACGCATGCTCGCGCTTCACGCGCCCTCGCGCGCTTTAAGCACCTCGCGCCCTCAGGCGCTGCGCCCGTACACCACGCGCGCGAAAAATCCAGCCAGCACCGCTTCTGCCGTTTCACTCGGCACATTCTGCGGATCGACCGTGTAGAAGAACTGCACGCCGTCGCACAAACCCATCAAGCCCAGCGCCAGCGTCGCGGCCGGCAGCGGCAGCGGCGTGCCGACCCGCTCCGAGAACTCGCTCACATACGCGGCGAGCTGCTCGAGCTTCTCGTGCATGAACGCGTTGAACCGTAGCCGGAAGCGGCCGTCGCGCACCGCCAGCAGCTTCGCCTCGACCCACAGCAAAAAGCATTTGTTCTCGCGATGCAGGTTGCTGTAGTAGCGCATCACGCGCTCTTCCATTTGCTCGCGCGTGACCGCCTCTTCGAAAATAGCGCGCAAGCCCGCCTGCATGGCCTCGTGGTCGCGCCGCAGCAGTTCCAGGAACAGTTCGTTCTTGCTGCGGAAGTTCGAATAGAACGCGCCGCGCGTGTAGCCCGCCGCCGCGGCGATGTCCTCGACACTCGCCGCGACAAAGCCCTTCTTCATAAAAGTTGCCTGCGCAGCGTCGAGCAGACGCTGCCGCGTCTGGTCTTTGCTTTGCTCGCGTGTGAGTCTTTGCCGTTTCATGGGCGCAAGTCTAGCACCGAAAAGAATTCTAATTCACATCGACATTCAGATACAGGTGTGTATTAGAATGCGAGGCATCATTGAAAATCAGATGCGTATGCCAATTGCATGACCGGGCGTGCGCTCTTCGCTGGTATGCCGCTGCGGCCTGCCATGTTCTTCGCTGTTTCCGGTTGGGGTCATTGTGAAGCGTCCCGGTTTCCGCGCATCTGAAGCGATGCGCCAGCAGTCTCCTCGCCTCGCGGGGCAACGGCGTGCGCGCCGCCTCGCCGTTGCGCTCGCGTTTGCGGGCGTCGTCGCGTTGAGCGCGTGTTCCAAAAAGGAAGCCGCGGCGCCCGAGCCGCGGCCCGTCGTGGCCGTCGCGGTTCATGCGGACGGCAACGCCGCGCCCGTCGCGTCGCTGCCGGGCGAGGTGCAGGCGCGCTATTCGACGCCGCTGTCGTTTCGCGTCGGCGGAAAAATCGTCGAGCGGCGCGTGCGTCTTGGCGACGTGGTGAAGAGCGGCCAGATCGTCGCCCGCCTCGATCCCGCGGATGCGCAAAAGAACGCTGCGAGCGCGCAGGCGCAGCTCGCCGCCGCCGAGCACAGCTATCAATACGCGAAGCAGCAGCTCGACCGCGACCGGGCGCAAGCCAAGGAAAATCTGATCGCCCCCGCGCAACTTGAGCAGACCACGAACGCGTATGCGTCGGCCGCTGCGCAGCGCGATCAGGCGGCCCAGCAGGCGGCGTTGTCGAAAGATCAGTTGCAATACACGACGCTCGCCGCCGATCACGCCGGCGTGATCACCGCCGAGCAGGCCGACACAGGTCAGAACGTGTCGGCGGGCCAGGCCGTCTACAACCTCGCGTGGAGCGGCGAACTCGACGTGGTCTGCGACGTGCCGGAAAGCGCGCTCGCCGGCCTCGCGGTCGGGCAAACGGCGAACGTCACGCTCGGCGCACTGCCGGGCCGCAAATTCACGGCGCGCGTGCGCGAACTGTCGCCCGCCGCCGATCCGCAAAGCCGCACCTATCGCGCGAAACTCACGCTCGACAATCCGGGGCCCGACGTGCGCCTCGGCATGACCGCGGACATCGCGCTGTCGGCGCGTTCGTCTTCGGCGGCGAGCAACGCCGAAGGCGAGCACGGCTTTTTCGTGCTGCCGTCCACCGCGCTCTTTCACGACGGCACGCAGCCGGCCGTGTGGGTCGTGCGAGCGACGGACAGCGCGCTGGAGCTGCGCCGCGTCACGGTCGCGCGCTATAACGAGCGCACGATCGTCGTGAGCCAGGGCCTGAAGAACGGCGAGCACGTCGTGCTGCAAGGCGTGCATACGGTCAGCGCCGGTGAGAAAGTCCGCGCGATTGCGCCACTGCATCCCGAGGACTTCGCTTCATGAGCGCGACGCACGAAGAAGGACGCTTCAATCTGTCCGCGTGGGCGCTGCGCCATCAGGCGCTGGTCGTCTTCCTGATCGCACTGGCCACCGCGTTCGGCGCCCTCGCCTACACGCGCCTCGCGCAATCCGAAGACCCGCCGTTCACGTTCCGCGTGATGGTGATCCGCACCTTCTGGCCCGGCGCGACCGCGCGCCAGGTCCAGGAACAGGTGACGGACCGCATCGGCCGCAAGCTGCAGGAAACGCCCGCCATCGACTTCGTGCGCAGCTACTCGCGCCCCGGCGAGTCGCTGATGTTCTTCACGATGAAAGACTCTGCGCCCGTGAAGGACGTGCCCGAAACCTGGTATCAGGTGCGCAAGAAAGTCGGCGACATCGCCGCGACCTTGCCGCAAGGCGTTCAGGGTCCGTTCTTCAACGACGAATTCGGCGACGTCTACACCAACATCTTCACGCTCGAAGGCGACGGCTTCTCGCCCGCGCAACTGCACGATTACGCGGACCAGTTGCGCACTGTGCTGCTGCGCGTGCCCGGCGTCGCCAAGGTGGATTACTTCGGCGATCCCGATCAGCACATCTACGTCGAGATCACGAACACGCAGCTCACGCGGCTCGGCATTTCGCCGCAACAACTCGGGCAGGCGATCAACTCGCAGAACGCGGTGTCGCAGGCGGGCACGCTGACCACGACCGACGACCGCGTGTTCGTGCGTCCCACCGGCCAGTTCAAGGACGTGAACGCGCTTGCCGACACGCTGATCCGCATCAACGGCCGCTCGTTCCGTCTCGGCGACATCGCGACGATCAAGCGCGGTTATGACGATCCCGTCGTCACGCAGATGCGCGCGGGCGGCAAGGCGGTGCTCGGCATCGGCGTGACGATGCAGCCGGGCGGCGACGTGATCCGTCTCGGCAAGGCGCTCGACGCGCAAATGGTCGGCCTGCGCAAGGCGCTGCCCGCCGGTTTGCAATTGACCGAAGTGTCGAGCATGCCGCACGCCGTCGCTCATTCCGTCGACGACTTCCTGGAAGCCGTGGCCGAAGCCATCGCGATCGTGCTGGTGGTGAGCCTGGTGTCGCTCGGCGTGCGCACCGGCATGGTGGTGGTCATCTCGATCCCGGTCGTGCTCGCCGTCACCGCGCTGTGCATGTACATGTTCGACATCGGACTGCACAAGGTATCGCTCGGCACGCTGGTGCTTGCGCTCGGCCTGCTGGTCGACGACGCGATCATCGCCGTCGAAATGATGGCCGTGAAGCTCGAGCAGGGCTGGAACCGCACGCGCGCCGCGGCGTTCGCCTACACCAGCACGGCATTTCCGATGCTGACCGGCACGCTCGTCACCGTCGCGGGCTTTCTGCCGATTGCCTTGGCCAAGTCGAGCACCGGCGAATACACGCGCTCCATTTTCGAAGTCTCGGCGATCGCGTTGATCGCGTCGTGGCTCGCGGCGGTCGTGCTGATTCCGCTGCTCGGTTTTCACCTGCTGCCCGAGCGCAAGCGCGAGGCGCATCACGCTCCTGACCACGAACACGACATCTACGACACGGGCTTCTATAAGCGTCTGCGCGGCTGGATCGGCTGGTGTATCGAGCGGCGCTTCATCGTGCTCGCCATCACCATCGTGCTGTTCGTCGTGGCGATGGCCAGCTTCGCGCTGGTGCCGCAGCAGTTCTTCCCGAGCTCGGACCGGCCCGAACTGCTGGTGGACGTGCGGCTGCCCGAAGGCGCATCGTTCGACGCGACCTTGCGCGAAGCGAAACGGCTCGAAAAGGTACTTGTGGGACGCCCTGAAATCGATCACTCGGTGGACTTCGTCGGCACCGGCGCGCCGCGTTTTTATCTACCGCTGGACCAGCAACTGACGCAGCCGAATTTCGCGCAGTTCGTGATCACCGCAAAGTCCGTGGAAGAGCGCGAGAAGCTCGCGCAATGGCTCGAGCCCGAACTGCGCAATAACTTTCCCGCGATTCGCACGCGCCTGTCGCGCCTCGAAAACGGGCCGCCGGTCGGCTATCCCGTGCAGTTTCGCGTGAGCGGCGACGACATCGCGACGGTGCGCTCGATCGCCGAGCGAGTCGCCGCGACGCTGCGCGCCGACCGCGATACGCGCAACGTGCAGTTCGATTGGGACGAGCCGGCCGAACGGTCGGTGCGCTTCGAAGTCGACCAGACAAAAGCGCGCGAACTGGGCGTGAGTTCAGACGACATTTCGAGCTTCCTCGCGATGACGCTGTCCGGTTATACCGTCACGCAGTATCGCGAGCGCGACAAGCTGATCAGCGTCGATCTGCGCGCGCCGAAAGCCGAGCGCGTGGACCCGGCGAAGCTCGTCACGCTCGCCATGCCCACGCCGAACGGCGCGGTGCCGCTCGGCACGCTCGGGCATCTGCGCAACGATCTCGAGTACGGCGTGATCTGGGAACGCGACCGTCAGCCGACCATCACCGTGCAGTCCGACGTCGCGCCGGGCGCGCAAGGCATCGACGTGACGCATGCCGTCGACAAGGCGCTCGCGCCGATTCGCGCGAGCTTGCCTGTCGGCTACCGGATCGAGATCGGCGGTTCCGTCGAAGAAAGCGGCAAAGGCCAGGCGTCGATCAATGCGCAAATGCCGATCATGATCGTCGTCGTGCTCACATTGCTGATGATCCAGTTGCAGAGCTTCGCGCGCGTGCTGATGGTGGTGCTGACGGCGCCGCTCGGATTGATCGGCGTGGTCTTCACCCTGCTGCTGTTCGGCAAGCCGTTCGGCTTTGTCGCGATGCTCGGCGTGATTGCGATGTTCGGCATCATCATGCGCAATTCGGTGATTCTGGTCGACCAGATCGAGCAGGACATTGCCTCGGGGCAAAAGCGCTTCGACGCGATTGTCGGCGCGACCGTGCGGCGCTTCCGGCCGATCACCCTGACCGCTGCCGCCGCCGTGCTCGCGCTGATTCCGCTGTTGCGCTCGAACTTTTTCGGGCCGATGGCCACCGCGCTGATGGGCGGCATCACGAGCGCGACCGTCCTCACCTTGTTCTATCTGCCGGCTCTCTACGCGCTGTCGTTCCGCGTACGCAACGACGAGCGCGAGCCGCAAACGCCGCCCGAGTCCGGCGCGGCGCACACGGGGAATTGAACATGAACCAGTTCGCACATTCCCGCTTCCTGAGCAGGTTGGCGGCTTTCTCGCCGGCACGCGTCTCGCGCAACACGGCGCTTGCCGGCTTCACCTTCGCGCTCGCCGCTTCGCTTGCCGGCTGTTCGTTCGGACCGAACGGCGAGCCGCCGGCGATGCCGCAGCCGCTCCACTACGGCAGCGAGGCGCAACCGGCGCAAACCGTCGCTGCGCAAGGCGTCGCGCAGCAGTTCATGGTCGGCGGCAAACCGGTGCCCGAGTGGTGGACGTTGTATCGATCGGATGCGTTGAACGCGCTCGTCGACGAAGGGCTGCACAATAGCCCGACGCTCGCCGCCACCGAACAGACGCTTGCCGCCGCGCGCGAGCAACTGCGCGCGCAGATCGGCAGTTCGATGCTGCCCACGATCGACGCGGGCGGTCAGGCAACCCGCAATCGTGCGCTGGCGATTCCGGAGATCGGCCCGAATACGTTTCTGTACAACATCTTCGTCGGCCAATTGCAGGCGCACTATACGATCGACCTGTTCGGCGCCGCGCGTCTCGCCGATGCCGCGCTCGCCGCGCGCGTGAACGTGCAGGCCTATCAACTCGACGCCGCGCGGCGCGCGCTCGCTGCGAACATCGTGAGCGCCGCGATCACGAGCGCAGCATTGCGCGCGCAGATCGACACCACCGAGCGGCTCGTCACGCTTGCCAACGATCAGGCTCACGACACCGCGCGGCGCTATGCGCTTGGCGCCGTCTCGCATGCCGATCAGTTGAGCGCGCAACAAAGCGCGGCGAGTTTGTCGGCGAGTCTGCCGGGGCTCAGGCAGCAATGGCAAACGACGCGTCACGCGCTCGCCGTGCTGCTGGGCCGCACGCCGGACGCCGCGCCGGACGATCTCCAACTCGTGAGCTTGCATCTGCCCGAGCAGGTGCCGGTCGTCGTGCCGAGCGAACTCTTGCGCGCGCGGCCCGACATTCAGGCCGCCGACGCCGCGTTGAAAGCCGCCGCCGCCGATGTGGGCGTGGCGACCGCGCAGATGTATCCGAGCCTGTCGCTGAGCGCGTCGATGGGACAAGGCGGCTTCAGTTGGCCGGTCGCGCTTTCGGGCGCGGGCGCGATCTGGAGCATCGGCGCGTCGCTGTCGCAGCCGCTCTTTCACGGCGGCGCGCTGATGGCGCAGCGCCGCGCGGCCATGAACACCTACGAGGCCACGGTGTCGCAATACAAGCAAACGGTGCTCGCCGCGTTCCAGAATGTCGCCGATACGCTCGCCGCGCTCGAGCATGACGCGCAGGCGCTGGATGCCGCGAGTACGGCGGCGCGTTCGGCGCAGGGTGTTTTCGATGAAACGTCGGGGCGCTATCGGCTCGGCGCCGTGCCGGTGTCGTCGACGCGGACCAGCGAGCAGCAGTTTCGTAATGCGCAGCTCGATGAGATTCGCTACACGAGCGCACGGCTCACGGATACGGCGGCGCTGTTTCAGGCGATGGGGAATCCGCCGGTGGGGGGTGACGGTGGGCAGGCGAGTTTGGGCGAGGTTTCGCGGGGAGTAGAGGCGAAACCTGGTGGTACGAATTAGTCGGCCGGAGTTATCCCCAGTTGATGTTCATGAGCCTGTTGAAAACTTTCTGATAAGCAGGCTAACTCGTTGAGCGGGCTGGGGTTATCGGCAGCGGTGTGGAATGAAGCAGAAGCGGCGGGATTGCCTTCAAGGACGCAGGCCTCGCGCGACCATTAATCGAGATAGCCTTCTGCGACCTACCGATATATATAATTCGCCGCTCCATGGATACCTCGGGAATTCTTCATGCGAGTCGCCGTTATTAGCCCGTACTATAAAGAGCCGCTTGACTTTCTACGAAGGTGCCACGAGAGCGTCCTTGGACAGCAAGGGGACGTCACTCACTTCATGGTCGCCGATGGATTCCCTGCTGCCGATGTCGATAGCTGGGAAAACGTCGTCCACATCAAGATTCCGAATCACGGTGACTATGGAGACACTCCTCGTGGAGTAGGTGCCGCGTGCGCGGCTGCCAATGGTTTCGATGCGATCTGCTTTCTCGATGCCGACAACTGGTACGAGCCAAACCACATCGAAACGATGCGCTCAATAGTACAGATGACGGGTGCGCAGGTGGTCACGGCTACTCGCACAATAATTGCGGCAGACGGCCGCGTGCTTGGCATCTGCAAGGAATCCAACGGGATCGATTTCAACGACACCAATTGCTATTTCCTGACGCGAGCTGCGTTTCCCGCATGCGCAGTCTGGCTCTTCAAGGACTCGTCGGAGAGCATCGTCGGCGACAGGGTTTTCTGGCGTGCCGTGAAAACCGGTGGCTACACGCGAGCCCACTCAATCGTGCCAACTGTCAACTATGTGACCACGCTTGCATTTCACTACCAGATGTTTGGAGAAACGCCACCCGACGACTCAAAGCTCATCGCCCAATTCAACGACGATCAGCATTTTCAGATAATCAGTTACGCACAACTGAAAGAGATACGCCGAGAGGCAGGCTACTGAAAGCGACCATGCACCTGGCCTATTGTCGGCGGCATTACACGCCGCAGCCGTCCGCTTAGTCTCAGCGACACGGCAGACCCGCGCATAAGCCCGCATTGCCTTGCGGTCTGCGCAGAACACAGCGCGTGCGAGCACCGCCCGCACGCCCTTCCCATCTTCAAGGCTTATTCGACTCAAACAGATCCATGATCTGCTTCTTCTCGTTCGACGACACGCTCGGCGGCGGCACCGCCGGCGGCGTCATACCCGCAGGGCCCACGCCGCCGACCGCATCGCTCACACCGGCCGTCGGATTCGCGGAATCGAGACCGATACTCGCCACGAAACCATTCCCCGGCGTCATATCCGAATAGAACAGCTCGCCGTCGACTGAAGTCACGCCGTCGGGTTGCGCCGGCTCGCTTTGCGGCACGCCGCGCAACGCGCGCTGCATGTACTCGACCCAGATCGGCAAAGCGAGTTGCGCGCCGAACTCGCGGCTGCCGAGTGTCTTCGGCTGGTCATAACCCATCCACGCGACCGCGACGAGCGATTGCTGATAACCGGCGAACCAGCCGTCCTTTGCGTCGTTGGTCGTACCCGTCTTGCCCTGCAAGTCCGAACGATGCAGCGCGTTGGTGCCCGCGCCCGTGCCCGCCGTCGCGACCGAATGCAACAGGCTGTTCATGATGTACGCGTTGCGCGGCTCGAGCGTGCGCGGCGCGTCGCGGCCGGCCGTCAGCGGCTGCGCTTTCGAAAGCGGCTCGCCGCGCGCGTCCGTGACTTCGCTGATCAGATACGGGTTGATCCGATAGCCGCCGTTGGCGAACACCGAATACGCGCCCGCCGATTGCAACGGCGTGACGAGCCCCGCGCCGAGCGCCATCGGCAGATACGGCGGGGTCTTGTCGGCATCGAAACCGAAACGCTGCGTGACGAAGTCTTGCGCGTACTTCGTGCCGATATACGACAGGATGCGGATCGACACCAGGTTCTTCGACTTCTGCAACGCGAGACGCAGCGGCATCGGACCATCCGGCTGATCGTCGTCCTTCGGCTCCCATGCGTCGCCGCCTGGCGTGCTCGACGGGAAGTACAGCGGCGCGTCGTTGATGATCGTCGCCGGTCCGAGGCCCTTGTCGAGTGCGGCCGAATAGATGAACGGCTTGAAGCTCGAACCCGGCTGACGCCATGCCTGCGTCACGTGGTTGAACTTGTTCTTGTTGAAATCGAAGCCGCCGACGAGCGCGCGAATCGCGCCGTCCTGCGGCGTCAGCGACACAAGCGCGCCTTCCACTTGCGGAAGCTGCGTGATCTGCCAGTTGCCCTTGTCGTCGCTCATCACGCGCACGATCGAGCCGGGCTTGATCTTCGTCGCCGACGCGGCGCGCGCGCTCAGCGCATTCGCCACAAAGCGCAAGCCCTCGCCGCTCATCGTGACCTGCGTGCCGTCGACCAGTTGCGCCTTCACCTGCTTCGGACTCGCGTCCGTCACGACGGCGGCCACGAGTTCGCCGTTATCCGGATGATCGGTGAGCGCGTCGTCGATCGTCTGATCGCGGTCGTCGCCCGCAGCCGGCAATTGCACGAAGCCTTCCGGCCCGCGATAACCGTGGCGCCGCTCGTAATCCATCACGCCCTTGCGCACCGCGCGATACGCGGCGTCCTGGTCGGCGGAATCGATCGTGGTCGTCACGTTCAGGCCGCGCGTATAAGTTTCGTCCTTGTACTGCGCATACATCATCTGCCGAACCATTTCGGCGATGTACTCGGCGTGCACGCTGTATTCGTTGCCCGGATTGCGCGTGTGAATCTCTTCCTTCACCGCCTGGTCGTACTGCTCCTGGCTGATATAGCGAAGCTCGAACATGCGCCTCAGAATGTATTCCTGACGGATCTTCGCGCGCTTGGGGTTCACCACGGGGTTATACGCGGACGGCGCTTTCGGCAGACCCGCGAGCATCGCGGCCTGCGCGAGCGTGATGTCTTTCAGATCCTTGCCGAAGTACACGCGGGCCGCCGCGGCAAAACCATACGCGCGCTCACCCAGATAAATCTGGTTCATGTACAGCTCGAGAATCTGGTCCTTCGTCAACGCGCGCTCGATCTTGTACGCGAGCAGCATTTCATAAACCTTGCGCGTGTAGGTCTTTTCGCTCGACAGGAAGAAGTTGCGCGCGACCTGCATCGTGATCGTGCTCGCGCCCTGCGACGCGCCGCCGTGCGCGAGGTCCGCGAAACCCGCGCGCAAGATGCCGAGAAAGTCGACGCCGCCGTGCTCGTAGAAGCGATAGTCCTCGATCGCGAGCACGGCTTTTTTCATCTGGTCGGGGATGTCCTGGAAGCGCACGAGGGAGCGCCGCTCCTCGCCGAATTCGCCGATCAGCACATGGTCCGCCGTGTAGACGCGCAGCGGCACTTTCGGACGATAGTCGGTGAGCGCGTCGAGCGAGGGCAGGTTCGGCCCCATCACGACGAGCGCATAGCCGACGATCAGCGCGCCCACCACGGCGACAATCGCCGCGAAGCTCGCGAACCAGATCGCGATGGTCGCGCCGATCGGGCGGCCGCGTTCTTCGCGATCTCGCGAAGCGGCGTTGCGTCCCTCGGTGCGGCGGTAGGAGTCCCGGTCTTGACCGGCGGGAGAATGCGAAGAATGCGGTCGTTTGATGATTGGCATGACTGGAATAGTGGGCGCGTGAATCAATGGCGTGACTCAGTCTCATGACTCAGTGGATGACTGAATGCCATGACCGGATGCCATGATTCAACGCCTTGTTCTCGCGCTTGAAGCGCGCATGAATCCTGAGCGGGCGTTGTCCGGGACGCAAACCGCCGCGCGACCCTTTGCCCCCGCGAGTCGCCACGGCGCGCCCGAACAGTGTCCGGCGCAACGTAACAACGCATTTTAAAGAAATCAAGCCGCGCTCAACGCAGTTTTTTTGTAAGAATTCCCTTCGCGGCGGCCCCGGCGGCGCGGGCTTGAGTAGATTCGGCAAGCTTTCGATGCGCTTGCGCACACAGCGCGAGTTATCAACAGAAAACGTTCACAAGCCTGTGGACAAGCCCACCAAAAACGCCACAAGCCGTTGATGTCACGGCATTTTCACGACGCGCCCGTTTGCGATCGGCGCAACTCGTCATATGATGGATTCGGCGCACGCCGATGCGCGCCGCGAAGCGCCACACCAACAAAAGTATGCGAGCCGATCATGACAAAGCCCAGCGAACGCATCGTCGTATTCGTTACGCCCGCGCAGAAACGCGCGATCGCCGCCACCGCCGACGAGCTCGGCATCAGCGTCAGCGAGCTCATGCGGCGCGCGGTGCTGAGTTTCGACGCGACGAGCGAGCAGGTGAAAGCGGCGAGCATCGTCGACAGGCTCAATGCGCCGCGCGCGCCCGACGCGCTCGACGCCGCGCTGCGGCGCGTCGCGCAGGACACGGAGCATGCGCGCGCGGCGCTGCCGCCAGGCTTGCGCACGCGCGCGAGCAGCGAGGCGAGCGGACTCGCGAACGCCGACGCAAACCACGCACTGCCCGATGCGGCGAACCGCGCGGCGCATGAGCCGATGACGTCGTCAGGCAAAGCGCTTGCGGGTAGCGCGCCGCACGCATCTCAACCCGCTCCTTCCGAACCCGCCCCGCTGCTGCCCGCCGATGTGCTGGCCGCGCTCACTGCCGATGTCGATGAAGACGCCGTCGCTACCGCCGAAGCCGTCGCGCGAGTCGCCGCGGCCCGAGCGGCTGCCGATCAGAAGCCGGCGCCCGCTGCCGTTACCGCGCAGACGCAAGTACAGACGCACATAAAGAGCGTATTGAAGCGCCCTCGCCTCGACATCGCGCGCGATGACGACGATCCGCAAGGCGATCTGGGCCCCGAAGGCGGACGCTTCGCCTAGCGCCGGCGAAACGCAATGGAGGTGTAAGGCGAATGTACGATGCAAGCCCATCGTCTCCACGCGCTCACGCTTTCACAACCATCGCTCAATTCACGCCGACGACACTCGCCGCTCGCACACTGAGCGGCTCGCGCATCGTGCCCTTTAAGCGCATTTTAAGAGAGCCCGTGGTGTAATATCCGCGAGCCGCTGAAGGGACGCGCCCGCGTGTTTATCATCGAAGCTTGCCGCTTCATCACGCGACGCATGCGCGAACCGACCGGACAATTTGCGCTCGTGCTATTGCATTCCGCACGCGCGCCCCGACCTCCGGTCCGAACGCTGCGCGGCTTGTCGCGCGGCGGCGTAAAGTAGCAGTGGCAAGCAATCGAACGCGCGTGAACTATTCAGCGCCGACACCATTCTTTGGAGGTTTTCATGTCGCTTTTTGACAGCATTTCGCGCACGCTAAAAGGTCTCCTGAACGACGCGGCCGACTCCGTGCAGGACCCGTCGCGCGACTCGCGCCAGATCGTGCGCGAACTGGACGAGAGCATCGGCAAGGCCGAAAATTCGCTGATCGAGATTCAGGCGCAGGTGGCCACGCAGCAAAGCAAGCGCGATGTTGCCGCCGACAAGGCGAAGAAGTATGAAGACGGCGCGAAGCGCGCGCTGCAATCCGGCGACGAAGCGCTCGCGCGTGAAGCGCTGAGCGCGCAAGCCACCGCCGAGGCGGAACGCGATGCACTGACGAAGGAACTCGCCACGCTCGAGCCGTCGGTCGCGCAGTTGAAGAGCCAGATCGAAGACATGCGCGCGCGCCGCAACGATCTGAACGCACGGTCCAACATTCTCCAGGCCAAGCAGCAGATCGCCGAGGCGAAAGACGTCGCTGCGACGGCGCTCGGCGGCATCGGCGGAAAAAACCTTTCCGAAGATTTTCAGAAGCTCGAGGACAAGGTCGCGCTGTCGAATGCACGGTCGGACGCACGCCTGAATTCCGCCGACGTCAAAAGCGGCAAGGCGCTCGACGACAAGCTCGCGGATCTGAACCGCGGCCCGTCGGTGGAAGACCGTCTCGAAGCGCTGAAGAAGCAGCTCAATACGCCGGCCCAGTAATTGCGTGAGTAGTGTCTGACGGCAGGCCGGTGAGCGTGGATGTTTAACCGGCCGCTGGCCGCCGCCGGATCGCCGGCCCGGCGCAATCGACTGAAGGAGACGGGCGTGTGACGCCCGGTCCGCAAATGAAACAACTTATCGCAAGCGCATTCGTCTCGCTCATGCTCGTTTCGGGCGCGGCGTTTGCCGTGCCGACCGTGCAGCAGATCGAATCCGCGATGTCGCAAGGCAACTGGCAGCAGGCCGACGCCGGCTTGTCCGAAGTGCTGCAGGCGCATCCGAACAATGCGCGCGCGCATTACCTGTACAGCCAGGTGCTCGACCGTGAAGGCCGCTATGGCGACGCGCTCGCGCAGCTTCAACAGGCAAAGACGCTCGACCCGCAAATCCGTTTCACCGATCCCACGCGTTTCGCACAAGTCGAGGCGCGCATTCGTCGGGACGCCGAACGGGTGGGCAACGCGAACGCCAAATCGACGAGCCGCGCGGACAACCCGTTCGCCCAGCAAAACGCGAATGCACCGGCCTTGCAGCAGCAGGCCGGACTCGCGCCGCAAGCGCCTGAGCGCCACGGCCCGGGCATCGGCATGTGGGTCGGCATTCTGCTTATCGTGGGCGTGATCGCGCTCGTGTTGCGCTGGACCTTGCGTCGCGCCCGCACGCAAGACGACACGCGCGCGAACGACGATCGTCGCGTGCAACTCAAGCGTGCAACCGACCTGCTCAACACCGTGCGTTCGCTGAAACTCGACGTGAAGCTCTCCACTGCGCCCGGTCACGAAGCGCTCGAAAAGGAAGTCGAAGCAACCGAAGACCAGTTGCGCACGCTCGTCGAAGCGCTGTCGAACAGCAAGAATCCGGTGCCGCCGTATCAGCTCGATGAACTGGAGCAGCGTATCGGCAGCCTGCGCGCACGCGCCGAAGGCCGGCCCGATCCGAACGCAGCAGCCGCGGCGGGCAACGAGCAGTCGCCGTATGCGCGCGAAGCCGAGCGCTTCGGCAATCCGCCGCAAGCGCCCTATCCGCAGCAAGGTCCGTATCAGCAGCAACCGCCTGTCGTCGTGCAGCAAGGCGGCGGTTTCGGCGGCGGCATGGGCGGGCTGCTGACCGGCGTGCTGCTCGGCGAGGCGCTGAACTCGGGGCGTGAACGCGTCGTGGAGCGCGACGTCATCGTCGACGATGAAGGGCGCAGGCGCGGCAGCTCAGGCGACAATGGCGGCGGGCTCGATTTCGGCCAGGGCTCGAACGACTGGAACGACAACAGCGGTGGCGGCATCGACATGGGCAGCAACGACGATTCCGGCGGCTGGAGCGACGACAATACCTGAGTCCTCGCGCTCTTTCAGTCGCGGCACTCTCCGCGTGTGCATTGAAGACAGGCTCCTACACGGAGCCTGTTTTTTTTGCCTGCACGTTCAGCGAAAATCACGCGCGCCGCGAGAGCGGCGCCCGCGCCTCCTCCTGCTGCGCGAGCAGCACCGAGCCCGCAAAAAGCCTCACGATAAAACGCTCCGCATAGCCGACGAGCGCATCGCGGCGCGCGGCGTCGGCATCGAGATATTCGGCGGAGAGATGAAACAGTTGCAGCACGATCTGCGTGCAGACTTCATCGACGACATCGCGCGAAAGTGTGGGCATTAACTGCAACTGCACGACGTCGTCGGCCATTTCCGCTGACACCGCATGAAGCGTCGCGCGCACCGCTTCGCGCAGTGCCGGCGACGTGCCGTGATATTCCGCTAACGCACTGAGAAACACGTCGCGGTTTTCGAGCGCAAACATGAAGAACGCGACGCACGCGCGCCGCGGCACGCTATGCGGTTCGTCGTGCGCGGCGAGCCAGCGCTCGCGTCGCAGCATCGGCCGCAAACGGCGGCTGACCGAATCGACGGCCTCGCGCGCGAGCTCGTCGAGCGTGCCGAAATGCCGGTAAAACGTGTTCGGATTCAGTCCCGCCTCGCGCGCGAGTTCGCGCAAACCCAGACTCGCAAAGCCGCGCCCGCCCGCGGTCAAGCGCAACGCGGCTTCGATCAGTTTGCGTTTGCCGGGCGGCAGTTCCTGTTCTGCCGCAGCGTCGCGCGCGGGCTGCCGCGCCGTTTCCGATACGGATTTCATCGCGTTCATGGTGGCTTTCAATCGCCGCGCGGGACGCGCGTTTGATAGACGTACTCTAAACGATCTTGACGCGAGGTGTACGGTTGTCTACCCTGCGCGTTACGTTTGGGTGGCTACGCGGCTTGCCGTGTGCGCAGGCAGCGCCCGACTTCCCCTTGCAGGAGATCGACGTGACGTCCGCTGCATTTGCTGCATCCGCTGCATCAACACAAGCTGTCGCGCCGCGCATCGCCATTGTGGGGAGCGGCTTCTCCGGCATCGGCATGGCCGTACGGCTGCAAAAAATGGGCATCACGTCGTTCACCGTCTATGAAGCCGCCGCGGACATCGGCGGGACATGGCGCGACAATACCTATCCGGGCGCCGAGTGCGACGTGCCCTCGCATCTGTATTCGTTTTCGTTCGAGCCGAACCCGGCGTGGTCGCGCGCCTTCAGCGGCCAGAACGAAATTCTCGCTTATCTGAAGCATTGCGCGCGCAAGTATGGCGTGGACCGTTACGTGCGTTGCAATGCGCGCGTGGTGGCCGCGCGCTTCGACGAAGCACGTCATGTGTGGCAGATCGAGCTCGATGCCGGCGGCATGCGCGAGAGCATCGAGGCCGACGTATTGATCGCCGCGAGCGGTCCGCTGTCGCGGCCGGCGATGCCGCGCATCGCGGGACTGGAGAACTTCAAAGGCAAGCTGTTTCATTCCGCGCGCTGGGATCACGCGTATCCGCTCGAAGGCAAGCACGTCGCCGTGATCGGCACGGGTGCGAGCGCGATTCAGTTCGTGCCGCAAATCCAGCCGCGCGTCGCCCGGCTCGATCTGTTCCAGCGCACCGCGCCGTGGATCATGCCGAAGCCGGACAAGCGCATCGGCGAACGCGCGCGCTGGCTTTTCGAACATCTGCCGTTCACGCAGCGATTCGTGCGCAGCGCGATCTACTGGAAGCTCGAATCGCAGGCGATTGCTTTCGTTAGTCATCCAAAGCTAATGAAGCGCCCGATGAAGCTGTGCCTCAGCTATCTCGAGCGGCGCGTGAAAGACCCTGAGTTGCGCGCGACGCTCACGCCGAACTACCGCCTCGGCTGCAAGCGCGTGCTGCTGTCGAGCAACTACTATCGCGCGCTCATCGAGCCGAATGTGAACGTGATCACGACGGGCATCCGCGAGATCGTCGCGGACGGCATCGTGACAGAAGACGGCGCGCATCATCGTGCGGATGCGATCATTTGCGGCACCGGCTTTCAGGTCAACGACGTCGGCGCGCCGTTCGACGTGACCGGCGTCGGCGGTGCGGACCTCGGCGCGCTGTGGCTGCGCGACGGCCCCGAAGCCTATCTCGGCGTGAGCGTCGCCGACTTTCCGAACTTCTTCATGATCGTCGGCCCGAACACAGGACTCGGCCACAACTCGCTGATCTACATGATCGAGTCGCAAGTGCAGTACATCGCCGATTGCCTGCGGACGCTGCGCCGGCGCAACGCCCACACGATGAACCTGCGGCCCGACGTGCAGCGCGACTACAACGCGCGCCTGCAGCACGATATGCGGCGCTCGGTGTGGTCGAGCGGTTGCCATAGCTGGTATCAGACGCGAAGCGGCAAAGTGACCGCGCTGTGGCCGGGATTCAGTTTCAGCTTTCGCAAGAGGACGCGCCGCGTGCGGCCAGGCGATTACCGCTTTTTGCCTTGAGGAACGACGCTCACGCGGTGCGCTTGTAAGTCACGTCGCGCGATCCGATGGCGATTATTTAGTATCCCGATTCAAATAAAAAAGGGAGACGGAAAACATGGCAAGCATCGATCCTCGTTCGTCGAATTCGTCGAACTCGTTGACGCACAGTTCAGTCGCGGCGCTGCCGCCCCGCTCGCTCGCCGCGCGCCTCGGCATCACCAGCGTGCCGCGCGACGAACTGCGGCGGCGCTACACACAAAGCGGCTCGAAGTTCATCCGCATCATGGGCGCGGACGTGCATTATGTCGACGAAGGCCGCGGCGACATCATCGTGATGATTCATGGCTTCGCGTCGTCGCTGCACACATGGAATCGTGTCGCCGATGAACTGAAGCACGCTTACCGCATCATTCGTCTCGATCTGCCGCCGTTCGGCGTGACCGGGCCGCTGCGCTCCAGCACAGGCGCGATTGAAACGATGGACCTGCCGACCTACCGCCGTTTCATCGACACTTTTTTGCAGGCACTCGGCATTAGGCGCGCGACTTTCATCGGCAATTCGCTTGGCGGGCTCATTTCGTGGGACTACGCGGTGCGGCATCGCGAGGCCGTCGAGCGGCTCGTGCTGATCGACTCCGCGGGCTTTCCGATGCGGCTGCCCATCTATATTGGCCTCTTCAACAGCGCGCTGGTGCGCGCGAGTTCGCCGCGCTGGCTGCCGGAAGCGATCATCAAAAGCGCGGTGCGCAACGTGTATGGCGATCCGCGCAAAATCGATGCCGTCACGCTGCGGCGCTACGTCGAGTTTTTCCACGGCGAAGGCACGCGCGCCGCGATCGGCAAGATGGTGCCGACGCTCGATTTCGCCGAACTGGATACGAATGTGCTGACGACACTCGCGCTGCCGACGCTCGTATTGTGGGGCGCGAAGGACCGCTGGATTCCGACCGCGCACGCGGCTGAATTCACGCAGCGCATTCCGGGCGCGAAATCGGTCATGTATCCGGGCCTTGGACACATTCCGATGGAGGAAGCGCCCGAGCGCGTGCTGACCGACCTGCGGGCGTTTCTCGGCACGCATGCCGCGCCGAAAGCAGGCGCCGTCGCGCGCGTCTAGCCCGCTCCTCCGAGCAAGCGCAGCAAGTCCCAGAGAAATTTAAAGAGCATGACGATCAGCTCCCACAGATGGTAAAGCTGCTGCCAGCCCGAAGCGCGCGCGAAGGAATCGAACATCGTTAAAGTTGATCAGGAATGGCAGCGGTTGCCGCGGCGCCAAACCGGACATCATAACGACTGCGACGTGGCGACTGCGGGATACCCCGTATCAAGTCTGCCGAAAGCCAGCCGTAAACGCGTCGAGAAGAGGCTGTGTTCGCGCTCGACGAGCGCGTGACCGGCAGCGTTGCTAGCGTCATCAAGGAGACGTTCATGTCGCGTTTCAGCTTTCGCCGGACGGGCCGACCGCAAGGGGTCGTCGGCGATATTGCCGCGCAGGCGGGCAAACTGGGTATCGAAATCTGCGATGTGTCGGGCCACGTCGATGAAGTCGCCGCGCGCGTGCAGCATCAGGCGCAGGTGTGCCGCGCGTTGCGCGAGTCGGCTGCGCAGACGCTCGCCGGAAATCATCGGATCGCGACCGCCGCGCGAGGCATGCGCGATGTGTCGGCACAGGCGGCGACCGGCGTGCAGGAATCGCACGACACGCTGG
Source organism: Paraburkholderia sp. RL17-368-BIF-A (assembly GCF_046054045.1). Taxonomy (NCBI): domain Bacteria; kingdom Pseudomonadati; phylum Pseudomonadota; class Betaproteobacteria; order Burkholderiales; family Burkholderiaceae; genus Paraburkholderia; species Paraburkholderia sp. RL17-368-BIF-A. Next base: position 33,889 of record NZ_JARESN010000029.1, on the reverse strand, counting down.
AGGCGTCGCTTGCCGACATCCACGGACTGGTGGAAGGCGTGACCGTGATCGAGAGCCAGATCGGCGCGCTGCGCAGCGCGCTCGCGCATGTGAGCCGCGTCTCCGAGGAAATCTCGCTGATCGCGCGGCAAACGCATCTGCTCGCGCTGAACGCGGCGATCGAAGCCGCGCGCGCCGGCGAGTCCGGCCGAAGCTTCGCGGTGGTGGCGGCCGAGGTGAAGAATCTGTCGGCGAAGACCGCGCAGGCGACCGGCCAGATCGAGACCACGCTCGCGCAACTCACGCAGCAGACCGAGCAGTTGATCAACGAAGGCTCGGTGAATACGGAGCGGGCGCATCGGGTGCGCGAGGGCACGCGCAAGATCGGCGACGTCGTGCATTCGACGGGCGACGCCATCGCGCATCTGAACAACGAGGCCGAGCAGATCGCCGCGTTGACCGGCGAGATCGAGACGCAGTGCGGCGGGCTCGAGGCGCAGGTGCTGGAAATGGCGAGCGGCGTCGAGGATTCGAGCGAAAACTTCGTGCAGGCGAAGGATCGGCTCGGCAATCTGCTCGGGGTCTCAGAGACCTTGATCGAACTGACGGCGGCGGCGGGCGTGGAGACGCCGGACACGCGTTTCATCGAAGCCGTGCAGGACGCGGCGGCGGCGGTGAGCAAGCTGTTCGAGGCGGCGGTCGCGCGCGGCGAGATTTCGCTCGACGATCTGTTCGATCAGCATTACGTGCCCGTGCCTGGCAGCAATCCGCAGCAGTTCATGACGCGGTTCACGGCCTTCACCGATCGCGTTCTGCCGGCGATTCAGGAGCCGCTACTCGATCTCGATCCACGGGTCGCGTTCTCTGCCGCAATCGACGTGCGCGGTTATCTGCCGACGCACAATCTGAAGTTCTCTTTGCCGCAGCGTGACGATGTCGTGTGGAATATGGCCAATTGCCGGAACCGGCGCATTTTTAACGACCGGACTGGACTGGCTGCCGGGTCGCACACGAAGAAGTTTTTGCTGCAGACGTATCGGCGCGATATGGGCGGTGGACAGTTTGTGTTGATGAAGGATGCGTCCGCGCCGGTTTTTGTGCAGGGACGGCATTGGGGCGGGGTTCGGATTGGGTATAGGGTTTAAGCTGCAATTCGTGAAACAGGGCAAGCGCACTTGCCCCGTCACCTACCCCCTCACCTGCACCCTTCTCCTCTCCGCCCGCTGCATAAAATAATTCACCGCCACCACGCCAACCGTCACCACCGCGATAAACAACGTCGCCAACGCATTCATCTCGGGATTCAAACCCAGCCTGACGCGCGAGAAAACCACCAGCGGCAATGTCGTTGACCCAGGCCCCGACAGAAACGCGGATAAAACCAGATCGTCGATCGACAACGTAAAAGACAATAACCAGCCCGACACCAGCGCCTGTGAAATCAGCGGCAACGTGATCGAGAAAAACACCCGCAGCGGCGTCGCGCCGAGGTCGAGCGCCGCTTCCTCGAGCGAAGGATGCAACTCCTTGACACGCGACTGCACGATAATCGCCACGTACGAAATGCACAGCATCACGTGCCCGATCCAGATCGTGAAAATGCCGCGCCCCGCCGGCCAGCCGAGCCACTTCGCCATTTCGATAAAGAGCAGCAGCAGCGATATGCCCTGAATCACTTCGGGGATCACGAGCGGCGCGTTGATCATGCCGGTATAAAGCGTAAAGCCGCGAAAACGCCCCATGCGCGCGAGCACGAAACCCGCCCATGTGCCGATAATCACCGACGCAAACGCCGTCAGCACCGCCACTCTCAACGACAGCCACGCCGCCGCAATCAGTTCATCGTCGTGCAATAACGCCGCATACCAGCGCGTCGAAAAACGCGTCCATACGGTGACGAGTTGTGATTCGTTGAACGAATAGACGACCAGACTGATGATCGGTATATACAGGAACAGAAAGCCCAGCGCCAACGCGGTGAACTGCAATATCCGGTTCGGCTTCATCAGCGTTTTTCCTCCATCGCCTTGGCCTGCGCGTACTGGAAAAACGCCATCGGCACCAACAGCAGCACTACCATCGCACACGTCACGGCGGAAGCCATCGGCCAATCGGCATTGTCGAAGAACTCATTCCACATCACGCGGCCGATCATCAGCGTATTCGCGCCGCCGAGCAATTCCGGAATCACGTACTCGCCCACCGCTGGAATAAACACCAGCAGGCAACCGGCGATAATGCCGTTCTTCGAAAGCGGCAATGTGATCTGCCAGAACGCTTTCCAGGGTCTTGCGCCCAGGTCGTAGGCGGCTTCGAGCAAGGTCATGTCCATTTTCACGAGATGCGCGTACAACGGCATCACGAGAAACGGCAGATACGAATAGACCATGCCGATATAAACCGCCGTATTCGTGTGATACAGCTCTATCGGCGAATGAATCAGGCCGATCGACATCAGGAAGTTATTCAGCAGCCCGTTGTTTTTCAGAATCCCGATCCACGCATACACGCGAATCAGGAACGACGTCCAGAACGGGAGCATCACGGCCATCATCAGCAGATTACGGCGCGCCGGATCCGAACGCGCGATGTAATACGCCATCGGATAACCGATCAGCAGGCACAGCAGCGTCGAAATTGCGGCCACGACAACCGAATTCACGTAGGTCGCGAAATACAGGCTGTCGGTGACGAGAAACGCGTAATGCGACAGATCGAGCTTGAGATTGATCGCGCCGTCCGCGAAACTCGTGAGCTCGGTATACGGCGGAATGCCGAGCTGCAAATCGGCAAAGCTGATCTTCACGACCAGCAAAAACGGCACCAGAAAAAACAGCAGCAGCCAGACGAACGGACCGGCCACCACGGCGGTGCGGCCCGTCAGGTTGAAGCGCCGCACCGGCCAGTTGAGAACCGAATGGAACTGGCGCTTCATGACGTCAGCACCACACCGGCCGATGCGCTCCAGCGCACGTACACTTCGTCGCCCCAAGTGGGCGGATCGATCTCCGTCAGCGCGAGGCTCGTCACGTTCGCGATCACGGTTTTGCCGCCGTCGAGCTTCACGTGATACAGCGAATAGCCGCCCATGTACGCGATATTCGACACGACGCCCTTGCCCCAGTTGAACGCGCCCTCGGGCGGCTTGCTCGTGAGCGCGATGCGCTCGGGCCGCACCGAGATCGTCACCGGCATGCCGAGCGGACCGGTAATGCCGTGGCTCACATACAAACGGCAAGTCAGATCGGGCGTTTCGATAAAGACGTGGTCGGGCTCGTCCTCGACCGTATGGCCTTCGAACAGATTCGTCGAGCCGATGAATTCCGCCGAGAAACGGCTGTTCGGATACTCGTACACCTCGTGCGGCGTGCCGAGCTGGACGATCTCGCCTTCGCTCATTACCGCGAGGCGCCCTGCCATCGTCATCGCTTCTTCCTGATCGTGCGTGACCATGATGCAGGTCACGCCGACCTTGTCGAGAATGTTGACGAGCTCGATCTGCGTGCGCTGGCGAATCTGCTTGTCGAGCGCGGACATCGGTTCGTCGAGCAGCAACAGCTTCGGCCGCTTCACCAGCGAACGCGCCAGCGCCACCCGCTGCTGCTGGCCGCCGGAAAGCTGATGCGGCTTGCGCTTCGCAAAGCGGCCCATCTGCACGAGTTCGAGCGCGGTCTGCACCCGGTCTTTCAGTTCGGCCTTGGCCACGCCTTCCTGCTTCAGACCGAACGCGACGTTCGACTCGACCGTCATATGCGGAAAAAGCGCATACGACTGGAACATCATGTTGACCGGCCGCCGGTACGGCGGCAGTTGCGCAAGGTCTTCGCCGTCGATCAGGATCTTGCCCGAGGTCACGGTCTCGAGGCCGGCGAGCATGCGCAGCAAGGTCGACTTGCCACAGCCGGAACTGCCGAGCAGCGCGAACAGCTCGCCCTTTTTCACCGACAGATTGACCTGCTTGACCGCCACGGTCTCGCCGAATTTCTTCACGACGTCGACGACCTGCACGAAATTATCGGCGGCGGCGTCGATCGCGGCGTTGCCGCCGGCGGGCGACACGGCCGTCCGGTCCAGCGCGCCCGGCTGCTCACTACTCATCACAATGCTTCACTCCGGCGTTTGACGAACAAAGCCCCCGGTGAACACCGAGGGCTTCTTGATGATGCTGTTACCCGTTCACTCCGGCCACGCTTCAGCGGCCGGACTTGAACTCGGTCCAGAGCCGCGTCTGCAGCCGCTGCACTTCGGGCGGCAACGGCTTCAACAGGAACAGCGTCTTGATGACTTCGGGCGGCGGGTACACGGCGGGATCGTTCGCGACGTCCTTATCGACGTATTTACGCGCTTCGAGATTCGCGCTCGGGTAGTAGACGGCGTTCGTGATCGCGGCATGCACTTGCGGCGTTTCGATGTAGTTGATCCACTCGAGCGCGGCTTCCTTGTTCTTCGCGTCCTTCGGAATCGCCATCACGTCGAACCATACCGGCGCGCCGCCCTTCGGAATGTAATACTCGATCTTGTACGGCTTCTTCGCCTCGATCGCGCGATGCTTGGCGATCACGACGTCGCCCGACCAGCCGTAGGCGAAGCACACGTCGCCGCCCACCAGATCGTTGATATAGCCCGACGAGTTGAACTGCGTGATGTACGGGCGAATCTTCTTGAGCATCGCGAGCGCCTCGCGATAGTCGGCCGGATTCGTGCTCATCGGGTCTTTGCCGATGTAATGCAGCGCGGCGGCGAACATCTGATCCGGCGCATCCAGCACGGACACGCCGCACGCCTTCAGCTTCGAGATGTTTTCCGGCTTGAAGAGCACGTCCCAGTTATCGAGCGGCACATTCTTGCCGAGAATCTGCTGGGCCTTCGTCACGTTGTAGCCGAGGCCGGTCGTGCCGTATGCCCAGGGCACCGTGAACTTGTTGCCCGGATCGGCGCCGGCGACGAGCGCCATCAGCGACGGGTCGAGGTACTTGAGGTTCGGCAGCTTCGATTTGTCGAGCGGCGCGAAGATGCCCGCGGCGATCTGCTTGCCGGCGTAATTGCTGGTCGGCACGACGATGTCGTAACCGGAATTGCCCGTCAGCAGCTTGGCTTGCAGCGTGTCGTCGCTGTCGTAGTTGTCGTATTTGACCTGGACGCCGGACTGCTTCGTGAAGTTCGGAATGGTGTCCTTGGCGATGTAATCGGACCAGTTGTACACGTTGAGCTGCGTATCCTTCGCTGCCGCCGTCAACCACGGCGCCGCGCACAAGACCAGCGCAGCCACTTGCCCCACTACCCGTCTTTTCATCCCGTTCTCCGATCGTGCCGGTCCGAGCCGGCCGTCCTCACGCACGCCGCGAGCAGCGCCATGCTGCGCTAGCGGCTCCCCTGAAAAACCCGAAAACTACCATCAATTATTGCGCGGTCCAAAAAAAATGCCGCACTGTCGCGCAAACGGTACAGCGTAAGCCGCGCCGCCGGAAAATGGGCGCAATTTTAGCGGGTTATGGGCGCGTGTCTACCCGAAAAAAACGCCGCCACGCTTAGGCGCTCTGGCGGCGGCCTCACGTAGGCTCCCACGCGCATGACGAGCCAAACGCGAAGCCGGGCGACGGAGCACAATAGCTGACAACGGACAAGGGGCAACAGCGGCGAGGCGCGGGCTCGATCGGCGGCAACGCGCCCGGCGGGCACAACCCTTGCGAAACCAGGCAGTCTTTGACCTCAGGCATCCATGAACACCAATCCGTTCGCGCTGCGCCCAAACCGCCGTCGACGTCTGCCCGAAGGAGGACCCGCGCACTGGTTCTCGTTCGTCGGCGCGGGTGCGCTGATTGCCGTCGGCTATATCGATCCCGGCAATTGGGCGACGGCGCTCGGCGCGGGCGCCGGCTACGGCTACCAGTTGCTCGGCATGGTGGTGCTCTCCAGCCTGATGGCGATGCTGCTGCAATGGCTGTCGTCGCGGCTCGGCGTCGTCACCGGGCGCGATCTCGCGCAGGTTTGCCGCGAGCGTTCGGGGCCGCGCCGCACGATCTTCCTGTGGCTGACCAGCGAAGTGGCGATCATCGCCTGCGATGTCGCCGAAGTGGTCGGCAGCGCCGTCGCGTTGCAATTGCTGCTGGGCGTCTCGCTGACCGTGGGTGTGCTGATGTCCGCGGTATGCACGTTCGCGCTGCTGGCGCTTCAGCAGATAGGCGGCCGCAAGCTGGAAGCGGTGATCGCGTTGCTGATCGGCTTCGTCGGCTTGTGCTTCGTGATCGAACTGGCGCTCGCGCGGCCCGACTGGCATGCGGCGCTGGCGGGCACCGCGCCGAGCCCCGAGCTTCTGCGCAACGCGGGCATGCTGTGGCTCGCGGCGGGCATCGTCGGCGCGACGGTGATGCCGCACAACCTCTATCTGCACTCGTCGCTCGTCAAGCATCACGCGCCCGACAACAGCGACGCGCAGATCAAGGCCGCGCTGCACGTCGTCAATATCGACACCATCGGCTCGCTGCTCTTTGCTTTCGTGATCAATGCCGCGCTGCTGATCGTCGCCGCCGCCGTGTTCCATGCGAGCGGCCACCGCGACGTCACCGATCTCGCGGACGCTCATCGTCTGATCGCGCCGCTGCTCGGCACGCGCTGGGCCGGCATCCTGTTTGCCGCGGCGCTGCTGGCCTGCGGACTGAGCGCGACCGTCACCGGCACGCTGGCCGGCCAGGCGGTGATGGAAGGCTTCCTGCAACTGCGTCTGCCGCGCTGGAAGCGTGCGCTGCTCACGCGCGCACTGGCAATCGGACCGGCGCTGGTGGCCGTGACGATGTTCGGCCAGGAAGGCTCGAATCAGTTGCTGGTGGCAAGCCAGGTGGTGCTGAGCCTGCAATTGCCGCTCGCGGTCGTGCCGCTGATCCGCTATGCGTCGGATGCCGGCCTGATGCGCGACTGGCGCGTGCACGGCGTGCCGCTGGTGCTGGCGTGGATGTCGGCGGGTTTCATCATCCTGCTTAACGGCGCGCTGTTGTGGCAGGTTGCGTTGGGTGAGTGAGCCGCTTCGCGAGCCGCCAGGCCATTCGCCTATCATTGCAACGCAGTTGTAAATATTCTTTTAGTATTTCGAGTTGAACGGCGCCGCCGCTGGCCGTGGCGCCGCCTTCGCCGTAGTCCCGATGGCTGCCTGCGCTATTGCGGCGGCCATTCGCTTGTTTGTCTTGCCACCGCGTTGTGCCGTCTGCGTGCCGTATCCGCCAGGCGGCGGCGATGACGCCATGCCCCGCGCATGACTTCACTCGACACGCGGCGCGCCGTTTTGCTCACCGCCCTTGCTCCTGGACGACAGCCCATGCCGCTTCCTGCTTTGCCTCCGGCTTTCCTCATTGCTCCATTCGACCGCCTTACCCATCGCGCCTCCGCCAGACCGTTGCGCGTGCCCGGCCACCGCTTCGGCCGCGGCAGGTTCGTCTGCGTCCTCGCTGCGCTGTTGTTGTCGAGCGCCTTTTCCGGCGAGGCTGCGGCCACCGTCGCGATGCTGCAGCCGGCGCGCATCGCCGCTGCGAACGAGCCGCTGCAGATCACGTTGCTCTATTCCGCCGACGACTCCACGCCGCTCACGGTCGCCGTGCCGCAAACGCTGCGCGTGAACCTGAGCGGCGGCGAACAGTCTGCGCAGCCGCTCGAACTCGCGCGCGAAGCGGGCGTGCCCGACACGCTGCGTCTGCGGCCGGGCCAGTTCCGCAAGGTGCGCTTTTCCGCGCCTTGGCCGGAATCGGCTCGCGGAGAAGTGCGTGTCGATCCGATCGGTTTCGATGCTTCGCCCGCGGTCGTCGTGATCAATCGCGGTCCCAACCAGAACGCGATTGCGCAGGCCGAGCGCAGCGAAAGCCAGGCCCGCACGCCGGCCCAGGCCGCGGCGACGGCTGCCGCGCTCGACGGCCCCTCGGGCGACGCGATCTCGCCGCCAGGCGACTCGCTATCGACGACCGGACGCGGCGTGCTTGCGCACGTTTCCTACTACGACCCGATGTATATCGGCGTCGGCCACAACGGCGACACCAATGCGCGGCTGCAACTGAGCTTCAAGTATCGCTTGCGCATTCCCGACGACCTGCGCTCCAAAGCCTTCACCGACAACCTCTACTTCGCCTACACGCAGACGTCGATCTGGGATCTCTCCGCCGACTCGCGTCCGTTTCGCGACACGACGTACTCGCCGCAGCTTTTCTACTACGTGCCGGACACGGGCTGGCGCAGTCCGTTCTTCACGCGCATGGGTTTTGCAGCGGGCGTCGCGCATGAATCGAACGGCAAAGGCGGAAGCGATTCGCGCAGCATCAACATGCCGTTCATCCGCCCGACGTGGGAATTCGGCGATCTGACGGCCAACCATCTGACGGTGTCGCCGAAAATTTATTACTACGTCGGCACGTCCAGTAATCCGGACATTGCGGACTATCGCGGCTATGTCGATCTGCTCGTCAAATACGGCAGCCCGGACGGCTGGCAACTGGCCACCACGCTGCGCAAAGGCACGAAGCACTGGTACGGCAGCGTCGACACGCAATTCACCTATCCGCTCGCGAAGCTGCTCGGCAGCGCGTGGGGCGGCTATCTGTGGATCGGTTATTTCAACGGCTACGGCGAGGATCTGCTCGACTACAACAACCGTCAGCACTGGATGGCGCGAATCGGCTACAGCATCGCGCGGTGAGGCCGACGCGGGCGGCGCGCGGCGGCGGCGCAGTATCGGCCTCGCGGACGGGCTCGGGCGGCTTCACGTCCCGTATCGGTTAACATAGCGGACCTCCGCTTTTCTGCTGCAAGGTTTCCGATGGCTTCCAATCTCCACGCTCTACCCGACAGCCCGTGCATCGGCGTGTGTTCGACACTTTTCGACGAAGTCTGCAAGGGCTGCGGCCGCACGGCCGGCGAGGTGTCGAACTGGGTGTTCATGAGCGATGAAGAAAAGCGGGCCGTGTGGACCCGCATCGAACGCGAAGGCACGGCCATGCGTTTTCAGAACGACAAGCTCTGAGCGTTTCGCTCAAAAGCGCATGCCGACGCCGAGCCCCACCACCACCGGATCGATGCTCACGCGGCCAAGCGGCTGCCCGCCGAGCGAGGCATCCGTGTGCATCCAGATCTTCTTGATGTCCGCGTTGACGAAGACCGTCTTCGTCACCTGCACGTCGACGCCTGCCTGCAATGCCGGACCGAAGCTGTGATTGCGGATCGACACCGGCTGCCCGCCGGCGTGCAAGCCATTGTTGTAGAACAACGTGTAGTTCAGACCCGCGCCGACATACGGACGCACGCGCCCCGCGTGATTGAAGTGATATTGCAGCAGCAACGTGGGCGGCAGCACGTTCACTCCGCCAAGCGGGCCGATGCTCGAAGTCAACTGATGACGCGACGTGCCGAGAATCAGTTCGACGCCGAGATAATCGCGGATCATGTAGGTCAGATCGAGTTCCGGCACGATCGCGTTGTTGACGTCGGTGTTCAGTGTGGAGAGCGTGCCCGTCGTCGATACGCTCGGCATGATGCTGATTGCGCGCAATCGAACGATCACGTCGCCGGCGTGGATGCCGCTCATCGGGTCGTCGCCGGCGGCATGCGCCTGCGGAATGAGCGCGGCGGCGCAGAGCAGCCCCGATGCCAACGCAGCCGTCCTGATGGTGTTGCTGAGCGAGAGCTTCATTTTTCTTCCCCTTTTTGTTGATCTACGGGGATTGTCGAAGCTCCCGCCGCGCGTCACGTTGACTCCCATCAACCGAGGGAGAAAGCCAGCCGCCCTGCGACAGCCGGTCGCGTCGCGCCGGTCAGCAGCAGTTCGATCAGGTCGTGCACGCTGCGAATCGCCGAGCCGAACGGCAGCGCTTCCTTGCCGCGGAAAAAGAGGCCGTTGGCCACATCGCCGCGCAAGGCCGCGGCAAGCCGCGTGTCGATGCAGAAGTGCCCGAACTTCTCGACGCCGTCGCGCCACCCGCACACGCTCAGACATTCGAGCGCCGTCGGGCACGCCTGCCTGAGCGCGCCGACCTTCTCGCGAATCCTCGCTTCATGCCGCAAATAGCGAGTGAGCCACGGCGTTTTCACGGCACGCGCGGGCAAACCCGTCACGCTGACGAATTCGACGATGTCATCGGGCGCCGCCTCGGCCAGCACGCGCTTGAAGTTCGGATGCGCGTCGCCTTCCTCGGTCACGGCGAACGGCGTGCCGAGCTGCACGCCGTTCGCGCCCGCGTTCAGCAGCGCGCGCACGGCCTCATGACTATTGATGCCGCCCGCGAGAATCAACGGCACCTGCTTGCGATCGATCCCGAGCGACGCCAACACGGTCTCGAGTTCATCGAGAATGCGCCTGAAGTCGAAGCGCTGATCGTTCATATCGGCGATGTTCGTGACGCCGAGATGGCCGCCCGCATGCGCCGGATGTTCGATTACGACGGCGTCGGGCAAGCGGCCCTTCTTCATCCACTTCTTCAGCACCAGCGCGACGCCGCGGCTGTCCGACAGAATCGGAATCAGCGCGATGTCGTGGCCTTGCGTCATCTCCGGCAAATCGAGCGGCAGGCCCGCGCCCATCACGATCGCGTCGGCGCCGTTTTCGCAGGCGGCGCGCACGTAATCGGCCTGCGCGCTGACTGCCTTCATCACGTTGACGGCAATCATGCCGCGGCCTTCGCTCAGCTTCTTCGCCGCATGAATTTCACGCGCGAGCGCGGTGAGATTCGCCTCTTCGAGCGTGGCACGGTCGGGCGACTGCCGGCAACGTTCGACCAGATCGGGATGATGATGGCGTAAATCAATACTGGCGATGGTGCCGAGCGCGCCCTCGCGCGCGACGCTGCCTGCGAGCCGGTGCGCCGAAATGCCGACGCCCATGCCGCCTTGCACGATCGGCAAGAGCGAGCGGCCGCGAATGACCAGCGGAGAAAACGAATGAGAGTTGAGCATGGCTGACCCGACGGACGATTATCAAAGCGTGGATAATCGTCGGTCGGGCGCGGCCGGGGTTGCGTCAGATCAAGCGGCGCGCGCATGCCGTTGCGGCGCGCGCGGGTTCGTTGATGCCGGTCATCCGCGTCAGACGTTGAATTGCATCGACTTGAGTTCGAGATATTCCTCGAGTCCAAAGACGCCGTTCTCGCGTCCGAAGCCCGACTGCTTGAAGCCGCCGAACGGCGCCGCCATATTCCACGCGCCGCCGTTGATGTCGATCTGGCCCGTGCGGATGCGGCGCGCGACGCGTTGCGCGCGCTCGTCGCTGCCGGCCCACACTGCGCCGCCAAGTCCGTACGGCGAATCGTTGGCAATCCGAATCGCTTCGTCTTCGTCCTTGTAGGTCAGAATGGACAGCACCGGGCCGAAGATTTCTTCTTGCGCGATCGTCGCTTTCGGATGCACGCGGCCGAACACCGTCGGCTTGACGAAAAAGCCTTTCGACACACCGTCGGGCAGCCCCGCGCCGCCCGTCACGAGTTCGGCGCCCTCCTCGATGCCCTTCGCGATGTACTGCTGCACGCGCGCCTGTTGCGCGGCGGAGGCCAGCGGGCCAAGGCGCGTTTTCTCGTCGCGCGGATCGCCGGCCGCGTAGCTTTCGGCCGCCTGTTTCGCGAGCGCGCACGCTTCGTCGTAACGCGCTTCGGGCACCAGCATGCGCGTGTGCGCCGAACAGGTTTGCCCCGAATTGAGGAAGCACGCGCCGACCGTGCCTTTGACGGCGGCGGCGAAGTCAGCGTCGTCGAGAATGACCGATGCCGATTTGCCGCCCAGTTCGAGCGCGACCCGCTTGATCGTCGCCGATGCCAGTTCCGACACGCGCTTGCCGGCGCGCGTCGAGCCGGTGAACGACACCATATCGACCGATGGATGGCTCGCCAGCATTTCGCCGACCACCGGCCCATAACCGCTGACGAGGTTGAACACGCCGGCGGGCAGCCCCGCTTCGTGGATCGCTTCGGCCAGCACGAACGCATTCAAAGGCGCGATCTCCGACGGTTTCAGCACCACCGTGCAACCGGCCGCGAGCGCGGCCGCCACCTTCAGCGTGATCTGATTGAGCGGATAGTTCCACGGCGTGATCGCCGCAACCACGCCGACCGGTTCGCGCACGACGAGCGAATTGCCGACGCGTTCTTCGAACTGGAAGCTGCCCGCGAGCTTCGCATAGGCGTTCCAGTTGTAGACGGGACTGCCGACCTGGATCGCGCGCGCGAGCTTCAGCGGCATGCCGACTTCGCCTGCGATCAGCGCGGCGAGTTCGTCGGTGCGCGCCTTGAGGTTCTCGGCGATCCGCTCGAGGTATCGGCCGCGCTCGGCGGCGGGCGTGGCGGCCCAGCCGTCGAAGGCCACGCGCGCGGCCGCGATCGCGCTTTCCGCATCGGCGTCGACGCCCTCGGGGATGCGGCCCATGACTTCCTCGGTGCCGGAGTCGATCACGTCGATCGTGCCCGTGCCGCACGGCGCAATCCAATTGCCGTCGATGTGGAGTTTGTCGTAGATCTTCATGATGTCGGCCCTGGCTTCGGATGGTGGTTGTTCTATTTTAGCCAGCGTCGGGGGAAGGGTTCGGTGGGCGGGTTGGGCGGTGAGTTGCCGGCATGCGGCGAAGTACCCGCGGATAAGGGCACTATTTTGTAGTTTGATCGCCGCCTAGCTCCCGTCTTACCTCTGCTACGATGCCGTCGACAAACATAAAAGGGACCAAATGAAAGCCGTTCTGTCCGTAGCTCTATCCGCTCTCGCGCTTACCGCTTGTGTCTACGTCCCGACCGAATACAAAGCCGGGCCGGTCCAAGGTGATCCGAAGAAAATCGTGGAACGCGTTATGTACGAGCAGCCCGGGAGCAAACGGCCGGAATACGTCGATGTTACTGATGACTATGTGGAATTCGGAGCCGGCAGTAAAGGCTCGTCTCGCGAGACGCTGACCGGGTTCAACCATTCGTCCAAGAAGGACGTAACGAGGCTCTACTATCGAACGATGGCCGACGTAAAGCTGTTAGATCGTGCTTCGTTGAAGGGTCACTGGTACATAGTCGAGCCGCGCACAGGGCAAGGACGAAAGCTTGCTGACGTGTACGTGGAGAATCAGAAAGATGCAGAGAGCTTTGTTGACGCACTGATCGCGCTGAAGGCGGCGCTGCCCCCAACGGAGTAGCGATTCCACGCGGCGGCTTCCCGGCGGATATGTCGGCCGCCATTGTCCCAACGGGACAATCCCGCAGGACAACGGCGTCACATGAATAGGCGTTCCGGGCCCCTTACTGCACGCCCTGGCTCGCCAAAAAGTCCTCGTAATTCCCGCCAAAGTCGTTCAGCGTGCCGTCCGTCTTCACTTCGATAATCCGGTTCGCCAGCCCGCTCACGAACTCGCGGTCGTGCGAGACGAAAATCAGCGTGCCTTCGAACTTGTCGAGCGCGATTTGCAGCGACTCGATCGATTCCATGTCCATGTGATTGGTCGGCTCGTCCATCATCAGCACGTTGTGGCGGCCGAGCATCAGCTTGCCCCAGATCATGCGGCCCTTCTCGCCGCCCGACAGCACCTTCACCGATTTGCGAATGTCGTCGGCATTAAAGAGCAGCCGCCCGAGCGTGCCGCGCACCATCTGCTCGTCGTCGCCTTCCTTGCGATAGGCGTCGATCCAGTCCATCAGCGTGACGTCTTGCGGAAACTCTTCGTACGTGTCCTGCGGCATATAACCGACGTTCGCGTTTTCCGCCCACTTCACCGTGCCGTGATCGAGCGGCAGATTGCCGAGCAGCGAGCGCAGCAACGTGGTCTTGCCCGCGCCGTTCTCGCCGATGATCGCAATGCGCTCGCCCGGCTGCACGCTGATGCTGAAGTTATTGAAGATGGTCCGCTCGTACTTCTTCGAAATGTTTTCGGCGACCACTGCGATGTTGTGCAGCTTCTTCTCGAACTCGAAACGGATAAACGGATTCTGCCGCGACGACGGCTTGAATTCCTCGATCTTGATCTTGTCGATCATCTTGAGACGGCTGGTTGCCTGACGCGCCTTCGACTTGTTCGCCGAGAAGCGGCGCACGAAGTCCTGCAGGTCGGCGACACGCTCCTTCGCCTTCGCATTCGCGTTCTGCTGACGCTCGCGCGCCTGCGTGCTCGCGAGCATGTAGTCGTCGTAGTTGCCCGGATAGACCTTCAGCGTGCCGAAGTCCATGTCGGCCATGTGCGTGCACACCTGGTTCAGGAAGTGTCGATCGTGCGAGATGATGATCATCGTCGAGTTGTACTGGTTGAGCACGTCTTCCAGCCAACGGATCGAGTTGATGTCCAGGTTGTTGGTCGGCTCGTCGAGCAGCAGCACGTCCGGCTTCGAGAACAGCGCCTGCGCGAGCAGCACGCGCAGCTTCCAGCCCGGAGCCACGTTGCTCATCGGACCGTTGTGATCTTCAATGGCGATGCCGATGCCGAGCAGCAGTTCGCCCGCGCGCGCTTCGGCGGTGTAGCCGTCGTATTCGGCGAACTTCGCTTCGAGCTCGGCGGCGTGCATGTAGTCGTCGTCGGTCGCGTCGGGGTTCGCGTAGATCGCGTCGCGCTCGGTCATCGCGGCCCACATTTCTGCGTGGCCCATCATCACGACGTCGAGCACGCGCACGTCTTCATACGCGAACTGGTCCTGGCGCAATTTACCGAGGCGCACGTTCGGCTCCAGCATGACGTTGCCGGAACTCGGCTCCAGGTCGCCACCGAGGATTTTCATGAAGGTGGACTTGCCGCAGCCGTTAGCACCGATCAGGCCATAGCGGTTCCCTCCCCCGAATTTGACCGAGATGTTCTCGAACAGGGGCTTTGGCCCGAATTGCATGGTGATGTTGGCAGTAGACAGCACGGCGCGTCCCTTTGAATGTGATATCGGCGAAAAACCCAATATTTTAGCAGGTTACCGGGATTTCAACCGGACGGGAATTCGGCGCGCGCCGCGCCCTGCTGGCTGGGGGCGTCCGGCGTATCGGGCATGCGACGTGCGATAGAACGCGTTCACACGGCGGCCGTGCGCAACCGTCCGCGTTACCTATACTTTTTGAACGCCAACGAAGATTAAAGGAGATTTCATGTCAGACCACGTCTACAAGCAGATCGAACTGACCGGCTCATCGACGAAATCGATCGACGACGCGATCAGCACCGCCATCGCCAAGGCGTCGAAAACGCTGCGCAATCTGCACTGGTTTGAAGTGACGGAAACGCGGGGCCAGATCGAAAACGACCGCGTCGCTTACTGGCAGGTGACGATCAAGGTCGGGCTGCGCATCGACGATTGAGGCAGAGCACGTCGCGCAGGTGGCGCACGTTATACGCCGGCGCCTAGCCCCACAAGCATAAAACCGTAAACCGAAAGAGCTGCCATCCGCCAACAACGGATGCAGCTCTTTCTCAACAATCAATCAACCCAGGCGAGCAGCACAACCCGCCCACCCGGCATCAACTCGCTTACTTCGGCAACGACCCGTCGACACCTTCGACATACCAGTTCAGCCGCTGCAATTCCGGGTCCGTCAGCGTCTTGCCGGCCGGCACCTTCACCGTGCCCGACTGATCCTTGATCGGACCGACGAACACATCCCACTTGCCGCTCGCCAGCTCGTCGCGCTTGCCCGCGACCTTCTTCTGCGCGTCCGCCGGAATCGCCGACGTGTTCAGATCCTCGAGATCGACCGCCTTCTGCGGAATGCCCCACCACACCGGATCGTTCTTCCACTTGCCGTCGAGCACCTGCTGGATCGCCGAGTTGTAGTACACGCCCCAGTGCGCGACCACCGAACCCAGATGCGCGCTCGGGCCGAACTTCTTCATGTCGGAATCCCAGCCGAAAGCATGCACGTGCTTCTCGGACGCAGTCGCGAGCGTCGCGCTCGAATCCGTGTTCTGCAACAGCACGTCGGCGCCCTGGCCGATCAGCGTTTCGGCGGCCTGCTTTTCCTTGCCGGGATCGAACCAGCTATTGATCCAGATGACCTTCGTATGCACCTTCGGATTCACCGAGCGCGCGCCGAGCGTGTACGCGTTGATGTTGCGGACCACTTCGGGAATCGGCACCGACGCGACGAAGCCGAGCGTGTTGGTCTTCGTCACATAGCCCGCGGCGACGCCGGCCAGATACGCGCCCTGGTACATGCGCACGTCGTAGGTGCCGAAGTTCGGCGCCTTCTTGTAGCCGGTTGCATGCAGGAACACCGTGTCCGGGAAGTCCTTCGCGACCTTCAGTTCGAAGTCCTGATAGCCGAAGCTCGAACCGATGATGACCTTATTCCCCTTGTTCGCCAGATCGCGAAACACACGCTCCGAGTCCGCCGATTCCGGCACGTTCTCGATGCGCGTGATCTTGATCTTGTTGCCGAACCTGGCTTCCGCTTCCTTCGATCCCTGGTCGTGCGCGAAGGTCCAGCCGGCATCGCCCGGATTGCCGAGATAGACGAACGCGACGCCCGGTGCATCCGCCGCCTGCGCGGATTGCGCGAACGGCGCCGTCACGGCTGCACCGAGCGCGAGCGAGGCGGCGCCCCATGCGAAAGCCGTCAGCAGATTCCTTTTCTTCATGTTTTCTCCAGTCGTGTGATTAGTCATTGAAACGTGTGGTTATGTCTGGCCAACCGGGCGGCGCGTCAGCCCGCCGAGAAAAACGGCTTGCCGAGCGACGCCGGCGCATTCAGGCGAATCGTGTTCGGGTTGCGCGAAATCAGCACCAGCACGACGACCGTCGCGACATACGGCAGCATCGCGAGGAATTGCGTCGGCACGGGCACGCCGATCGCCTGCGCGTAGAACTGCAGGCCCGTGACCGCGCCGAACAGCAGCGCGCCGATCAGCAAGCGCCCCGGCCGCCACGTCGCGAACACGACGAGCGCAAGCGCGATCCAGCCGCGGCCGGACGTCAGTTGCTCCTGCCACAAGTGCAGATTGACGATCGAGTAGTAGCCGCCCGCGAGTCCCGCCATGCCGCCGCCGAACGCGACCGCGCCATAGCGCACGCCGACCACCGGAAAGCCGACCGAATGCGCGACCTGCGGCGACTCGCCGACCGAGCGCAACACGAGCCCCGCGCGCGTGCGATACAGAAACCAGCCGATGACCGCGAACATCGCAAACGCGAGGTAATCGAGCGGCGTCAGACTGAAAAGCGCGGGCCCGAGCACCGGAATCTTCGAGAGGCCCGGAATGGTCCACGTGTCGATGGTGGCGCGCACGGCCGCCGACGTGTACGGCTTGCCGACATACGCCGACAGACCGATGCCGAAGATCGTCAGCGAGAGGCCCGTGGCGACCTGGTTGGCGAGCATGGTCAGCGTGAGAAACGCGAACAGCAGCGACATCGCGAGACCCGCGCCAATCGCGGCAATCACGCCGAGCCACGGGTTGCCGGTGATCGCGGTGACCGCGTAGCCGGTGACGGCGCCCATCAGCATCATGCCTTCGACGCCGAGGTTGAGAACGCCCGACTTTTCGGCGACGAGTTCGCCCGCGCCCGCGAACATCAGCGGGATCGCGGCGGTGACGGCGCTCGACGTGAGCGCGCTGGCTTGTTGAATATCCATGAATGGCGTGAGCGAAGCGGTGAGCGGGTCAGTGGGCTTGCGCGGCAACGGAGCGCCGGCGCACACGGTAATTCACGAACAGATCGGCGCCGAGCAGGCAAAACAGCAGCAGCCCCTGGAACACGCCGGAGAGTGCCTGCGGCAATTGCATCGAGGTCTGCACCGCTTCGCCGCCGAGATACAGCAGCGCCATCAGCAGACTGGCGAGCACGATGCCGAGCGGATGCAGCCGTCCGACGAACACCACGATGATCGCGGTAAAGCCGTAACCCGGCGACCACGTCGCCTGCAACTGACCGATCGGCCCGGCGATCTCGCCCATGCCGGCAAGACCCGCGAGCCCGCCGCTGATGAGGAGCGACATCCAGATGGTTTTCTTGTCGGAGAAACCCGCGTAGCGCGCGGCCAGCGGCGCGAGACCGCCGACGTTCATCCGGTAGCCGGCGAAGCTCTTGCGCATGAAGATCCACACCAGCGGAATCGCGATCAGCGTGACGAATACCGACGCATTCAGCCGCGTGCCGCGCAGCCATTTCCAGTGCCAGTCGCCGTAAAACGTTGGATAAAGCGCGTCGCCGCTGAACATCTCCGAGAGGGGAAAATTCATGCCCTGCGGATCGCGCCACGGGCCGCTCACCAGATAGATCAGCAACTGTGTCGCGACATACGTGAGCATCAGGCTTACGAGAATTTCGTTCGTGTTGAAACGGCTCTTGAGCAGCGCGGGAATCGCCGCCCACAGCATGCCGCCGATCACGCCGGCCAGCATCATCAACGGCAGAATCCACCAGCCGCTCGCCTGATCGAAATAAATCGCGACGCCGCTCGCGGCAATGCCGCCGAGCAGCATCTGCCCTTCGGCGCCGATATTCCACACGTTCGCGCGATAACCGATCGCGAGGCCGAGGCCGATCAGGCACAACGGCGACGCCTTCAGCAAAAGCTCGGACCAGCCGTTCACGCTCGACAGCGGTTCGATGAAAAACGCGTGCATGGCTTGAAGCGGATCGCGGCCGACCAGCCCAAAGATCACGAAGCCGATGGCGAGCGTGAGCAACGCGGCGATCAGCGGCACGGCGATCTGCATGGTGCGCGAGGGCGTCGTGCGCGCTTCGAGTCGATACGGAAGAATCATGAGTAGCGTGTCGTGTTGTCGGGTTCTGTTATTGGACGCAAGGCGCGCATAAACGCACGGATAAACGCGTGGACAGGCGCGGTTCAGGCATGCGCCGGCTGTTCCGCCGAGGGCGCCGCGCCTTCGCGGCCTCCGAAAAGCCCCGCCATCCAGCGGCCGATTTCCTCGGCGTTGGTCGCGCCTGTCGCGCGCACCGGCGAGAGCCTGCCGCCCGCGAGCACTGCGATCCGGTCGCAGATGTCGAACAGTTCCTCCAGCTCTTCGGAAATGACGAGGATCGCCACGCCGCGCGCCGACAGATCGAGCAACTGCTGACGAATGAACGCGGCCGCGCCGACGTCGACGCCCCACGTCGGCTGCGCGACCACCAGCACCTTCGGCGCCTGCAAGATCTCGCGGCCCACGATGTACTTCTGCAGATTGCCGCCCGACAGACTCTGCGCGAGCGCTTCGGAACCGCCGCAACGCACGTCGAACGCTTCGATACAGCGCTTCGCAAACGCACGCATCGCGCCCGCGTTGATCCAGCCCGAGCGCACCATCTTCTGCCGATGCCCGGTCAGCAGCGCGTTTTCAGCGAGCGTCATCGCGGGCACTGCGCCGCGGCCAAGCCGCTCTTCCGGAACGAAGCCGAAACCGAGCGCGCGCCGCGCGCCCGCGCCGAGACGGCCCGCGGGCTTGCCGCAGATCGTCACCGCATCGGCGCGCACGCCCCGCTTCTCACCCGACAACGCCGACAGCAACTCCGCCTGACCATTGCCCGACACGCCCGCAATGCCGAAGATTTCGCCCGCGTGCACGGCGAACGACACGTTATCGAGCGAGGTGCCAAACGGGTCGTCGCTTGCCACCGAAAGCGCCTTCACTTCGAGCAGCACGTCGCCGGGCTTGTGCTCGCGGCGCGTGTAATCGGGCAGCGAGTGGCCCACCATCAGTTGCGCGAGCGATGCATGCGTTTCCTGTTTGGGCTTCACATGACCCGTCACGCGACCGCCGCGCATCACCGTGGCCGTGTCGCACAGTTCCTGGATTTCGTCGAGCTTGTGGCTGATGTAGAGAATGCTGCAGCCTTCGGCCGCGAGCCGCCGCAGCGTCGCGAACAGCTTGCGCACCGCTTGCGGCGTGAGCACGGACGTCGGTTCGTCCATGATGAGCAGCCGCGGGTTCTGCAGCAGGCAGCGCACGATCTCCACGCGCTGCCGCTCGCCGACCGTCAGGCTATGCACGTGACGCTGCGGATCGATGTCGAGGCCGTAGTCGGCGGACACTTCGCGAATGCGTTTGGACAGCGCTTTCAGATCGAACGGTTCGTCGAGTGCGAGCGCAATGTTTTCGCCGACCGTGAGCGTCTCGAACAGCGAAAAGTGCTGAAACACCATGCCAATGCCGAGCTTGCGCGCGGCCGCGGGACTCGCGATGTCGAGCGCCTCGCCTTCCCAGCGAATCTCGCCCGCGTCGGGCCGCACGGCGCCGTAGATGATCTTCATCAGCGTGCTCTTGCCCGCGCCGTTTTCGCCGAGCACCGCGTGGATCTCGCCCGGCGCGACGATCAGCGTGACGTCGTCGTTGGCTCGCACGGCCGGATACTGTTTGGTGATGCCCTTGAGCATCAACCGGGGCGCCGCCTGTTCCGGCCTGGGTTCCGATCCGGCTGCCGGCTGCGCGGCGGCGCCGTCGCTATAAGAAGAGTCGCTCATGTGATTCCGTAGTGCGTCAGTGACTGCGGTTGCCGTGCGTTCGCCCACCTTCCCGGCGGCCGATCCGTCACCACAACCGGATGACAATACCTAATTCGCCCCGCTCAGTCGAGCCGACAAAATTCGCTGAAACCCGCGCCACAGCAAGCTCTGCGGGTATGCCTCCCTTGACGCCGTTTTTCGTTCATATTAAAACGCATATACCTCTGCACCCCGTCGATCAGCCAGAACATATATTTCGGAGAAGTCATGAGTCAGCAACGCGAGGCGATCGATACCTATCTTTTACGCGTCTTGCACACCCTGTTGATGGAACGCAGCGTCACGCGCGCGGCCGTCAAACTGAATCAATCGCAACCGGCCATTAGCGCCGCGCTGCGGCGTTTGCGCGACATCACCGGCGACCCGCTGCTGGTGCGCGGCAAGTCCGGCATGGTGCCCACCGAATACGGCCTGCGCCTGCTCGAACCGGTGCAGAACGCACTGCGCGAAATCGAGCGCATCAAGTTCCAGCAACACAACTTCGATCCGGCGACGTCGATCCGCTGCTACCGGATCGGCTGCCCGGACTACCTCAACGTGCTGTTCGTGCCGACGGTGGTCGAACGCTTTCGCCAGGCCGCGCCGAACGCGACGCTCGAGTTCCATTCGCTCGGCCCCGCGTTCGACTACGAACTCGCGCTCGAAGACGGCAAGCTCGACATCGTCGTCGGCAACTGGCCGGAGCCGCCCGAGCAACTGCATCTGTCGAACCTGTTCGTCGACCAGATCGTCTGCCTGATGAGCAACACGCATCCGTTCGCGAAGCGCGGCGGGCTCACGCTCGATCAGTATCTGAACGCGCCGCATCTCGCGCCGACGCCGTATTCGGTCGGCCAGCGCGGCGCCATCGACGTGCATCTCGCGCGCGAGCGCTTGAAGCGCCATGTGGTCGTCACGCTGCCGTACTTTAATCTCGCGCCGTACGTGCTGATCAAATCGGATCTGATCTTCACGACGACGCGTCTCTTCGCCGATTACTACGCCAAGTTCCTGCCGCTGACTGTGGTGCCCGCACCGCTCGATTTTCCGCCGATGCAGTACTACCAGCTCTGGCACGAGCGCGTTCACTACTCCGACGAAGTGCGCTGGCTGCGCAGCCTCGTCGCGGAAGCGACCAGGACGTTAATCGACAAGCCTTGAAGCTTGAGTGGCCGCGTGAGCGGTCGGCGGTTTTCGCGTGCAGCCGCCTCTTGCGTTCACGTCGCGTTCACCTCACACCGCGGCTTCGTAAAGCGCCTTCGCCAACCGGTTGTGCCGCTCGATGACCGGTCCGAGTTCCAGCGTCGTCAACTGTCCGTCCTTCACCACGACCTTGCCGCCGATCACGCTATGGCTCACCTGCGGCGGCGCGCAGAACACCAGCGCCGCCACCGGATCGTGCAACGCGCCGGCGAAGAGCGGTTGACGCAAATCGAACGCGACAAAGTCGGCCGCCATGCCCGGCGCGAGCGCGCCGATGTCGTCGCGATTCAGAACCTTCGCGCCGCCGAGCGTGGCGATCTCCAATGCTTCGCGCGCGGTCATCGCATCCGGCCCAAAGCCGACGCGCTGCAACAGCAGCGCCTGGCGCACTT
Source organism: Paraburkholderia sp. RL17-368-BIF-A (assembly GCF_046054045.1). NCBI lineage: Bacteria > Pseudomonadati > Pseudomonadota > Betaproteobacteria > Burkholderiales > Burkholderiaceae > Paraburkholderia > Paraburkholderia sp. RL17-368-BIF-A. The sequence continues at coordinate 11,933 of NZ_JARESN010000029.1, read as the reverse complement.
CGGCGACCATCTGCGCGCCGTCGTTCGACGCCGAGCCATCCACGCCCAGACCCACCGGCACACCCGCGAGCCGCATCCGCTTGATGGGCGCGATGCCGGACGCGAGCCGCATGTTCGAGCACGGACAATGCGCGACGCCCGTGCCGGTTCGCGCGAACAGTTCGATGCCTGCGTCGTCGAGTTGCACGCAGTGCGCGTGCCATACGTCGCGCCCGACCCAGCCCAGGTCTTGCGCATATTGCGCGGGCGTCATACCGAATTTCTCGTGGCTATAGGCAACGTCGTTCGTGTTCTCGGCGAGATGCGTGTGCAGCGATACGCCGTAGTGCCGCGCCATCACCGCCGATTCGCGCATCAGATCGCGGCTCACCGAAAACGGCGAGCATGGTGCAACGACGACGCGCAGCATCGCGTAACGTCCTTCGTCGTGGTAACTCTCGATGAGCCGCTGCGTGTCCTTCAGAATGTCCGCCTCGCGCTCCACGACCGAATCCGGCGGCAGGCCGCCGTCCTTGCGCCCCACGCTCATGCTGCCGCGCGCCGCATGAAAACGCATGCCGATGCGGCGCGCCGCGACGATGCTGTCGTCGAGCCGGCTGCCGTTCGGATAGATATACAAGTGATCGCTCGACGTCGTGCATCCCGAGAGCAACAGCTCGGCCATTGCGGTCAACGTCGAAATTTCGATCATCTCCGGTGTGAGGTTCGCCCACACCTTGTAGAGGCTCGTGAGCCAGCCGAACAGCTCGGCGTTCTGCGCGGCGGGCAGCGCGCGCGTGAGGCTCTGATACATGTGGTGATGCGTGTTCACGAGGCCGGGAATCACCAGATGTCCGCGCATGTCGAGCACTTCGTCGGCGGTGGGCGGCAGTTCCGCCGTCGGCCCGACCGCGACGATGCGGTTGTCCTCGATATACAAGCCGCCGTCGCGCAGTTCGCGCCGTGCGCCGTCCATCGTGACGAGCACGTCGGCGTGCTTGACCAGCATCGTTCTGTTCGGTTTGTTCGTATTGTTGGTTTCTTGTGCTGCCTGTTCCATCGTCATCCGCTTTCTCCGCCTGATTGCTTCCGTGCAAAGTCGTTCGAACGCGATGTGACCGCGCGTGAGCCGTGTCGCCGCGCCGCCGCGTCCCGTCGAACGCTGTTGGCCCGGTTACCCGGCGTGCTCCGCCGTCTTCGGGACGTGTGCCGCGCATAAGCCTTGAGTTGCTCGGGCCTTATTGCTGCGGCGCACAGACGTAACCTTCGACGGCCAAAATAACGCTGGCAACTCGCGCCGTTGCGATAACCATCCTCAGGCCGGCGATATAGTCGGTCATTTTTGACGACGGTACGATCGAACGGGGATCGTCTGCGCAGCAAGGCCGCGCGAACGCATCCGCCGAGGCTTTCAGCAGACTGTCGTTCATGCGCCAGCTATTATCTTTCTTATCGCGCGCGCGCTCGACAGAACAAGTTTTTACAATGGCTGCCACGGCGCTCGCTTCAATTCGCCGACGGGTATGTAGCCACTGACGTGGAGCCTCGATCCGCCGCAACGTATCTGGATCGGGCTGCCGCCGAAACCTCGCAAACACACAAGGAAAACTGCGAATGGGAAAGCTCACTACCCATGTGCTCGACACCGCGAACGGCCGTCCCGGCGCGGGCATCAAGGTCGAACTCTTCGCGCTTTCGGGCGACACGCGCCGCGCGCTGAAAACCACCCTCACCAATGACGACGGCCGCTGCGACGAACCGCTGCTGCAAGGCGACGCGCTGGTTCCGGGCGAGTACGAACTCGTGTTCGCCGCGGGCGATTACTTTGCGTCGATCGGCACGAAGGTGCCCGAGCCGCGTTTTGTGGATCGCGTCGTGTTGCGCTTCGGTATCGCCGATGCCAACGCGCACTATCACGTGCCGCTGCTCGTATCGCCGTGGTCGTACAGCACTTATCGCGGCAGCTGATCGATCGGGAACCGCAAAGCGTGCGGTCGATTGCAGAAGCGCAATAACAAACCTTAGAGACGAGTGAACGACGACGCCGTGCGAACTGAGCGCACCGCGTCTTTCACCCCGCAGTCCGCAGGGCGGCGTGACGCACACAACGCCGCCGCGCGAGCAACGAATCAGAAGTGGAGGAGTTTCATGGAAGGCTTTATCACCGACTGGTTGAATCTCGCGATTCGCTGGTTTCACGTCGTCGCCGCAATCGCATGGATCGGCGAGTCGTTCTATTTCGTCGCCCTCGACAACAGCCTGAAACCGCCGCAGGACCCGAACCAGCGCAAGCGCGGCGTGTTCGGCGAACTGTGGCATGTGCACGGCGGCGGCTTCTACAACATGCAGAAGTACACCGTCGCGCCGCCGGAAATGCCGGACGACCTGCACTGGTCGAAGTGGCCGTCGTACACGACGTGGTTGTCGGGCTTCGGGCTTTTTACGGTGCTGTATCTGTTCTCGCCGTCCACGTATCTGATCGACAAAAACGTGCTCGACATGGGCCCCGTGGTCGCGGTCGCGTCGGCGCTCGGTTTTCTCGCCGCAGGCTGGATCGTCTACGACTCGCTGTGCCGCATGCTCGGCAACAAGGACAAGGTGCTCGGCATCTGCGTCGGCGTGTACGTGCTGATCGCGGCGTGGCTCGCGTGCCATATCTTCGCGGGGCGCGCGGCGTATCTGATCATGGGCGCGATGCTCGCGACGATCATGTCGGCCAACGTGTTCTTCGTGATCATTCCGGGCCAGCGCAAGATGGTCGACGCGATGCTGAAGGGCGACACGCCGAACCCGATCTACGGCAAGCGCGGCAAGCAGCGCTCGGTGCACAACACGTATTTCACGTTGCCCGTCGTCTTCGCGATGCTGTCGAATCACTACGCGATGACGTACACGCATCCGTACAGTTGGGCGGTGCTCGTCGTCATCATGCTGGCCGGCGCGCTGATCCGTCAGTTCTTCGTGATGCGTCATCGTGGCCAGGTGCTGTGGTATTTGCCGCTCGCCGGCATCGCGCTGATGTTCGGCGCCCTCTTCTGGACCATGCCCAAGCCGATGGTGCCGCAGGCGCAAGCGGCGAATGCGCCGACGGTGAAAGTGGCCGACATCGCGCCGGTGTTGCAGCAGCGTTGCGTGGCATGCCACTCCGCGCATCCGACGATGATGGGCAGCGCGCCTGCTGGGGTGTTGCTCGATACGCCGGACGAGATCTCGCAGAACGCGCAGCGGATTTATCAGCAAGCGGTGACGCTGAAGGCGATGCCGCTTGGCAATGTCACGCATATGACGGACGACGAACGGATGAAGATCGCTGCGTGGTTCGAGGGGGGTGCGGCGAAGTGATGGCGAAGTGACCGAGACTTTGCCGGTGTGAGGTCGTTGGAACCAGGTCGCTCAGCATCACGAAGCGGGCTTTTCGCGGAAGCGGGAAGCCCGTTTTTTGTTTGCTGCGCGGTGATGGTTGAATTGCTTGCTGGACGCTTCCTCTGTCGCGCAGGCATTCTGTACGGCCTGCTGCCGGTCGACGTTGGTTTCACCAGTCATGGCCGCAACCGAGGCGCCGGCTAACGCACGTTCTCAGTGATGCCGCCGCTGGCCAAGTCGAAGCCGACTCGCCCATGTTGACGACCGTCAAAAAACAAAAGAGCCCACGGCATTTCTGCCATGAGCTCCTTACCATCATCCTGCTCGTCAATCGCCAATAACGCCGGAACAGGAACGCTAAACCGCCACCCCACTCAACGCATCCTCAGTCAACCACAGCGGCTCCACAAGATCCTGCTCGTTAAGATTGAGCCCCTCCCCGCCACGATCGACGACGATAAAGTCGCTCACTTCGCCCAACGCGATCAGCGGATGGTGCCAAACCCCCTTCGCATAATTAACGCCCTGCCAACCGCTCGTCACGAATGCGCGAATCTTCGATTCGTCCAGTTCGCCCGCCGGCGCGACCACCACCAGATACGGCTTGTCGTTCAGCGGCACGAAAGCCTGACTGCCGAGCGGATGCCGTTCGAGCATCTTCACCTCGAACGGCAGCGTGCGCGGCTGTCCGCGAAACAGGTTGATCAACGTGCGGCCGTTCTCGTCCGTCACGTCCACCTTCGCGAGGTCGTGATAGCGGATCGTCGTGCCGAGATTGATCGGGATCTGCTTCGCGCCCTCGAGTTCGATCACGTCGCCGAACGCGGCGAACGCTTCCTTCGTCAATGGTTCGATAGCGAGCGTTTTCATGATGCCAGCGTGCCCCACAAACGCAGACGCGATACGCCGCCGTCCGGAATGATGTTAAAGCGCACGTGCGTCACCGGACCGAGCGCGGCGATCTCGCTTTCGAAGTAATGCTGCTTGTCCATTTGCAGCTTCTGCTCGCCGAGCAGCACGGGCCAGAACATCGCTTGCGTGATCAGCGAACTGTCCGTGCCGCCCGTCACATACGCGGCCTGAATTGAGCAGCGATCCGGATAGTTGCCCTTGAAGTGCGCGGTGTCGACTTCGATCTTCGAGATCACGCCCGGCTGTGCGAGCGCGACGATCGCCCAGTCGTTGCCCGGTTCGCGACGGCGCCGCGTTTCCCAGCCGTCGCCCATGTTCACGCCGCGGCCCGGCATCAGAATCGTCGACGCCGCGCCGAAGTGCTGATTGTTCGCCGCGACCAGATACGCGCCGTTCTCCATCGCCGCGAGATCGAACTGCTGCGTGCGGCTGGCGCCCGCCCAGTCGACTTGCGGCTGACCGTACACACGCAAGCGTGCAATGCCGCCATCCGGATAGATGTTCACGCGCAAGTGCGTGTACGCATTCGTGTCGCCGACTTCGAGATAGTGATGGCTGTTGCCTTGCAACGTGATCGACGGCACGATTTCGGTCCATTGCGTCGACTGATTCGGCACGCCGTCCACCACGCGCGCGGCTTCGACGGAAGCGGCCGGCGGAAAGTTACCGGTGAAGTGGCTCGTGTCGAGATCGAGTCCCTTGATCACGCCCGGACGCGCGAGCTTGACGACGCACCAGTCGTAGCCGGTCACGCGCTTGCGGCGCGTTTCCCAGCCGTCCATCCACTTGCCGTGCTCGTCGTACTTGCCTGGAATGAAGACGGCCGGCTCCGGGTTCAGCATGCGGTCCTTCGGCGCGAAGAATTCGTCGCTGGCCTCGAGCGCCTGCGCGCCCAGGCGCGGGTCCGCCAGATTCACGTAACGCCGCGTGAATTCGGGTGCGTTGGGGTCGAGAGTCGGGAGTGCCATCTTTGTCTTCCTTGATGTGTTTGTTAGTGCGAGGAAACGTTCCGTGAAGCCGCGCGTCGAATCATGCGTTGATTCACGCACCAATCAGGTCTTCGAGCCGGAAACGTGCGATACGGTAGATCTGATCGAGGCTCGCGCGCAGTTCGTCGGCGCGGCTGTTGTTCACGCGCGCCTCGAAGTTCGCGATGATGCCGTGACGGTCATAACCGCGCACCGCGAGAATGAACGGAAAGCCGAACTTCTCGCGATACGCCGCGTTCAGCGCAAGCAGCCTGTCGAACTCTGCCTGCGTGCATTGCGCAAGGCCCGCGCCGCTTTGCTCGCGCGTGGATTCCGCGGTGAGTTCGCCGCGCACCGCCGCCTTGCCCGCGAGCTCCGGGTGCGCATTGATCAACGCGAGCTGCTTGTCTTCGCCCGCCGTCTCGACAATCTTCGACATCTTGCGATGCAGCTCGTCGATGCTCGCAAATGGTCGCTCATTCGCGGCAATTTCCGCGACCCACGGCGAGTGCTCGAAGATGCCCGAGAGCGCCGCGACGAATGCGTCGGTGGAAACGGTGTTGAGTTGGTCCAGTGTGTATTGCATCGCCTTCATGCCGCCGCCTCGCGGTTGTTTTGCTGATACGGATGATGTTCGCGCCAGTGCCGCGCGATGTCGACGCGCCGTGTCACCCAGACGCGATCGTGCTGTTCGATATGGTCGAGAAAACGCTGCAGCCCGCGGAAACGCCCAGGGCGTCCGAGCAGCCGGCAGTGCATGCCGATCGACAGCATCTTCGGCGCTTCGTCGCCTTCTTCGTAGAGCACGTCGAACGCATCGCGCAAGTACGTGAAGAAGTGGTCCGCGGTGTTGAAGCCCTGCGGGCTCGCGAAGCGCATGTCGTTGGTGTCGAGCGTGTACGGCACGATCAGTTGCGGCACGGTCGAGCCGCCTGTCACTTCGACGTCCATCCAGAACGGCAGGTCGTCGCCGTAGTAATCGGAGTCGTATAGAAAGCCGCCGTATTCGGCGACGAGCCGATGCGTGTTCGGACTGTCGCGGCCGGTGTACCAGCCAAGCGGCCGCTCGCCGGTGACGCGCTCGATCGCCTGCATGCCGAGCCGCATATGCTCAACTTCTTTTTCCGGCGATACGTCCTGATAGTGAATCCAGCGATAGCCATGACACGCGATCTCATGGCCGAGTTCGACGAATGCACGCGCCACTTCCGGATGCCGTTCGATCGCCATGCCCACGCCGAACACGGTGAGCGGCAAGCCGCGCTTTTCGAATTCGCGCAGGATGCGCCACACGCCCGCGCGCGAACCGTATTCGTAGATCGACTCCATGCTCATATGACGCGCCGGATACGCAGCCGCGCCGACGATCTCCGACAAGAACTGCTCCGAACCGGGGTCGCCGTGCAGCACGCAATTTTCACCGCCCTCCTCATAGTTGAGGACGAATTGCACGGCGACGCGCGCTCGCCCTGGCCAGTTGGCCTGCACGGGGTGGCGGCCGTAGCCGATCAGATCGCGTGGATAGTTGGGGTCGAGTGGCATGGTTTGACGAATGCGTAGTGACGATACGTGTGGGCTCGCGAAGCGCGCTGCAAGACCTGTTGAAGCCTTGTGCGGCGCCGCCGCGATAACCGTCGCGACGGCCACCGAGATGGCCACCGAGATGGCCACCACAGCGGCCATCACAATGCAGCGCACAGCACGTCGGCCGGCCCGCGGCGAGTTGGACCAGTGTAGCGAAAACGCCTTGGTGCGCCCATACACCGGCGCAGATAGTGCGTGTCAGACTGAATGTATGTGCGGCTCGGCTGCGCTGGTGTTTACCCGCAGCGAATCGGCATGGCTCATGCGCGGCGGCGCGGGGTTCGGGTCCGCTGCCGACGGACTGAACGATTCCAGCGCGCCGTCATAGCGCTTGGGCAATGGCCGCGCATAGTCGCCGCGCTTGGCCGTCGACAGCCGCAGTGCGACGAGCGCTTCCGTCCACTTGACGGCGGCCGTCACGCCTTCGATCACCGGCGCGCCGAGCGCGTCCTCGATCTCCGCGCACAACTCCGCCATGCCCGCGCAGCCGAGCACGATTGCATCGGAACCGTCTTCCGCCAGCGCCCGCCGGCATTCGTCGAGGATGATGCGGCGCGCCGCCGAGCCAGGCTTGTCGAGGTCGAGCACGGCGACGTCCGTCGCGCGCACGTTGCGGCAAAAACGCCGCATGCCGTAACGCTCGGCGAGATGCCACGCCATTCCGCAAGTGCGCGCAAGCGTCGTGACCACCGAAAAGCCCGGCGCGAGCACGCTCGCCGCGTGCATGGCCGCCTCCGCGATGCCGATCACCGGGCCACGCGCGAGCTCGCGCGCCGCGTAGAGACCAGGGTCGCCGAAACACGCGATCACGTAGCCGTCGCAGCCCTCGCGCTCGCCCGCCATCACTTCGGCGAGCAGGCCCGGCGTCGCGAGCGCTTCGTCGTAATAGCCTTCAATGGACGGCGGCCCCATCGTCGGACTGACCGCGATCACCTCGGTGCCCGGCGCGGCGACTTCGCGCGCGCAGCGGCCCATTGCATCCGTCATGCGTTGGGTCGTGTTCGGGTTGATCAGTTTGATACGCATCTCGTCTCCTCTTTCGACTGCATGGGCAATGCACCGGCACTGCCCTTCACCTACCGAAGCTCAGCGTGCCAGCAGGCGATAAAACAGCGCCCCAAGGCCCGCGCCGATGAACCACGAGAAGTTCGCCATGCCGTCGAGCGACGGCACCATCACGCACAACACGGCGATCAGCGCCGCCGGCAACAGCGCGGCAACGGCCCGATAGTTGACACCGTTGCGATACCAGTACGAACCCGTCGGCGCGACCGTGTACAGATCGTCGAGCACGATCTTCTGGCGCTTCACGAGGTAGTAATCGACGATCAGGATTCCGTACAAAGGTCCGATGAAGCTGCCGAGCACGTCCAGCGTGTAGTGAATCACGGCCGGGTTATTGAACAGATTCCACGGCGTGATGAAGATCGACGCAACCGCCGCGAGCATGCCGCCCGCGCGCCAGCTAATGAGCCGCGGCGCGACGTTCGAGAAGTCGAAGGCCGGCGAAACGAAGTTCGCGACGATGTTGATGCCGATAGTCGCAATCGTGAAAGTCAGCGCGCCGAGAATCACGGCGGTCGGATAGTCGATGCGGCCGACCGTTTCCACCGGGTCCGTGATCAGTTGACCGAACACCGGCAGCGTGGCCGCCGTCGTAATCACCGTGACGAGCGAGAACGCGAGGAAGTTGACCGGCAGTCCCCAGAAGTTGCCGCGCTGCACGCTGCGAAAGCTCTTGCCGTAGCGCGAAAAGTCGCCGAAATTCAGCATCGGCCCGGAGAAGTAGGACACCACCAGCGAGGTCGCCGTGATCATCACCGGCAGCACTTCCATGCCGTGATATTTGACGCCGCCCAGATTGATGCCGATGTTGCGCCAACCCGCGCGATACACCATGTAGCCGGCGAGGATGAACATCACGACATAAACAGCCGGACCCGCGAAGTCGATAAACTTCTTGATCGTCTCCATGCCGTGCCAGAACACCAGCGCCTGTAACACCCAGAGCAGCATGAAGCCGGACCAGCCGAGCGTCGACAGCCCCATGAAGCCATGACGATGCACGTCCGCATACGGCAGCAGTTGCGGCACGAACTTCAACACGACGATCACCAGCGCACTCGACGCGAGATACGTCTGGATGCCGTACCACGCGACCGCGATCAGCCCGCGAATCACGGCGGGAACATTGGCCCCGAGCACGCCGAAAGTCGCGCGACATGCGACCGGATACGGCACGCCGTTCGCCTGGCTCGGCTTCGCGATCATGTTGCACAACACGTTGACGATGCCGATGCCGACGAGCAGCGCAATCAGCACCTGCCAGCTCGTCAGGCCGAGCGCGAACAGACTGCCCGCGAACACATAGCCGCCGACGCTGTGCACGTCCGACATCCAGAACGCGAAGATGTTGTAGGCGCCCCAGGTCTGGTGACGCAACGGCGCGAGATCCTCGTTGTATAAGCGCTCGCTGTAGCCGGCCGGCATGGCGGGATTACCGGATGCGTCCCCGTCTGCATAAGGGGGGATTGCGGAACTGCCGGGCGCTGCACTGAACTGAGCCATGATTCCTCCTTGTGATGGGACCGTCGATTGCGAATCGAAGGGCAATGCATTGGCCATGCCACTTGCGGCTTTGCTGCCGGTCCCGCGCCTGCTGTCGTTGCAAGCGCAACAGGCTCGAGCGGCCGCGCTGGCCACGCCGCGGATGTCTCCGTACTGAAGTACTTGTGGTTATCGCATTGCCGGCGTTCCGCGGACGTCCGCAATGGGTCTGCTGCTACTTTCGTCCGGCGCGTTGGCGACGGACACGCGTGCGCCGGCCGGCAGCGCCCGCGCCGGGCCGCCTTGCAACGCTCGCTCTATCGGTTCAGTTCAGTGCGGCGCGCACCAGCAACGGGCGCACGCCGGCCGCTTGCCTCAGCTTGGCGCGGACTTGCGCTTGGATAACGCTTTGGGTGATTCTTCACGCGATGTTTTCGCGGCGCCGCGTGGTGCGCCGCTCATTGCGCCGCTGCTTGCGCCGCTTATGCCGCTTATGCCGCTCATGCCGCCGCTCAGCGCGCCGAATACTTCATGCAGGTCGGCTGCGCCGCGTGCGGGCCGCTCCAGCATCTTCAACTCGACGCTTTGCAGATGGCGCGACATGAGTGCCGCCGCCTCCTTGGCATCGCCGGCGTCGAGCGCGGCGAGAATCGCTTCGTGGTCCTCGAACGAACACGGGCTTCGTCCAAGCGACTCGTACAACGCCGAGATCAGCGTGGAGCGCGCGACCAGTCCGTTCAGGCAATCGCACAGCACGGTGTTGCCGGTGAGTTGAGCCAGCTCCGTATGAAACTCGCCGGACAAACGAATCCACGACGAAAAGTCGCGCGTCTCGAACGCCTTCCGTTCGCGGCCGATCATGCCGCCGATGCTCTTTAACCGCCGCATGCCGTGCCCGTTGCAAATCTTTTCGACGACGGCCAGTTCGATGATGCGGCGCATCTCGAACACCTCATGCACTTCCTGAAGCGACGGACTCGCGACGAACGCGCCGCGGTTCGGCTCAAGATCCACGAGACGATCCGTCGCGAGTTGTGCCAACGCTTGCCGGATCGGACCGCGCTTCACCGCGAATACTTCGCATAACTGTGCTTCGGTCAACTTCGCTCCGGGCGCCAACCGATGCTCGAGAATCGCGGCACGAATGCGCTCGGCAATTGCTTCGGGCTTCGAACTATTTGCGCTGACGGATTCGGTGTCGATGTCGGACATGATGTGTGTCTCGGTATGTTGGTCATATTAGGATGGACATAAAGATTGTCAACAATTTTTGCGGCGATCATCGACAATTTTTCGTGTTGCGGTGCGGCGTGAATTGGCCTGGGTGACTTGGCGGCTTGGTCAGCAAGGACGCGCCGCTCGGCCGGCGAGCACAGTCGATGTCTTTGAGCGGCTATTTTGTCGACAAATCGTTACTTCACCGCTGCCTTCGTTGCCCGAACGGGCGTTCAGATGCGGGCCGTTAGTTGCGTGGACAAGCCATAAAAAAAAACGGGCCGCAGCCCGCTTCTTAGGTGCCCGGGCATTTAACCCAGGAATGGATAGTTGGATAACGTCAGCCTGAAGCCGCGCGCATCGGCGATGAGGTGCGCGTCGGCGCCCACAGGCAGCGTCACCATGTCCGGCACGTGGCCGAACTGCAGGCCAGTGACGATCGGAATGCCGATCACCGATCTCATGTGCTCGATCATGGCTTGCAGGTCGTAGCCGTTGTCATAGTCATACAACTTGCCGCCCGAAAAATCGCCGAGCACGAGTGCCTGCTGCTGACCCAGGATGCCCGACAGATGCAATTGATAAAGCATCCGCTCGATACGAAACGGTTGCTCGTTGACGTCTTCGACAAACAGCACGCCGCCTTGCACTGGTGGCATGTACGGCGTGCCGATGAGCGACGTCAGCACCGCCAGATTGCCGCCCCACAAGGTGCCGGAGACGTCGACCGCGTGCGCTTGGGGGACGTTTCGCGCGATCGTCACGCTGGGCTTTGTCAGCGCGGACCAGAAGTGCTGCATCGTGAATTCGCTGACGTGTTCCGCGCCGAAGTCGCTCATCAGCATCGGCCCGCTGAACGTTTTCAGCCCGGCGCGCGCGAGGAGCGCCAACTGGATCGCCGTGAAGTCGCTATGGCCGACGAGCGCGACCGGTTGATCGGTCAGCCGGCGTTGCAGCCCGTCGTAATCGAGGCCGTGCAGGAGACGCATCGCGCCGTATCCGCCGCGCACGGCCAGCACAATATCGGGCAACGCGCGCGATGCATCCGCGAGCCGGTTCAGGTCCGCAGCGCGCTCGCCGTCCGTACCGCCGAAGCGCTGATAGCGACGCCGCGTCGCGTCGACGCCCTCCACCCGATGCCCTTGCCCGCGCAGGCGCTGCAACGCCCGATTCAGCACCTCGGAGTCAGGCGGGTAGCCGGACGGTGCGATCAGATCGAAGGTACGGTGGACAGTCATCGGCGGGACCTTGTTATGGTGTTGGCTGGGGTTGTTGGCTGGGGTTGTTGGCTGCGGTTGTTGGCTGCGGTTGTTGGCTGCGGTTGTTGGCTGCGGTTGTTGGCTGCGGTTGTTGGCTGCGGTTGTT
>NZ_JARESN010000003.1:0-536662 GCF_046054045.1 Paraburkholderia sp. RL17-368-BIF-A | reverse complement strand
CGCCCACCCCCGCCATTGGAATCGGGCCAAGCCCTGGGCGGCGGGGGGGGGGGCCCCCCAATGTGCCCCGCCGCTTTGTTTTGGCAACACGGGCAACGCACAGCTCACGTTCAACAAGCACGCACAACAAAAAGCCCACTGCGGTTTCCGCGCAGCGGGCTCGATGATGCATTGCATTGCGATGAACCACCCTGCGCCGCAAATGCGCAGGGCTTCAAGCAACAGCGATTTACTTCGCCTTCTCAGCCTGATTGGTGAGGGCGTCGCCACCCTTCGAGATGTCCTGGCCGGCACCTGCCATCGTGTTGCAGCCGGCGAGCGCGGCCGTGCCTGCAATGAGGAGCAAAGCGATCAGTCGATTCATGGAAGTTCTCCTTGTCGAGAAGGTATCGGTTGACGTGTCCCGCTAGCGGCTCTGCTAGCTGCCGACCGTGGCTTGCGCCAGTCGATCCGGTCTGATTGCATGGTAAAAAAAGGGCGCATGCGGCGCTGTCGGCTGCGCTGCGATTTTGTTGTAGGTGCGCTCTGGTGTTCGCGTCGGCGCACTCCTACAACGATGCTTTTAGTCGCTCTGCCGCGCGCTTGGGTTTGCGTCCGAGTCGCTGGCCGGCTGCGCGGCCGTGCTCGCGCTCGGCATCACGACATGAATGTCGGTGCCGTTCGGCACGCCGCGCCGGATGTCGAATCGTCCGCCATGCGCGGCGACGCGCTGACGCATGCCGAGCAGTCCATGCGTGTGCGTGCGCTTCAAATCCGCAGGCATGATGCCCACGCCGTTATCCGCAATGTCGAGCGTCACTTGCCCCTCGCCGATATGCAGACCGATCGACACCTGCGACGCGCGCGCGTATTTCGCCGCGTTCGTCAGCGATTCCTGCGCGACGCGAAAGAGCGCGATTTCGGTTTGCTCGTCGAGCTTGATATCGTCTGCGGGAAGCTGCAGGTTCAATGTCCAGTTGTTGCGCTGCGCGGCTTCGTCGGCGAGCGTGCGCAGCGCGGTCACGAGACCGAAGTTCGCGAGCACGGTGGGCCGCATGTCCTCAATGATGCGGCGCTTGAGCGCAATACCCTGGTCCAGATTGGCGAGCGCACGCTGCAGCTTGCCGGCGATCTCGGGCGCGCTGTCCTTCAGCTTGCGGTTCGCCCACGCGACGTCCATCTTGCTCGCGGTCAGAATCGCGCCCAGTTCGTCGTGCAACTCGCGCGCAAGCTGCGTCTTTTCGTTTTCGCTGACAGCCTGCAAATGCCAGCCGAGCGCCTCGAGTTGGCGGGTCCGTTCATTGACGAGCTGATCGAGTTCGCCTTGCTGGGTGATCAATTGACGCTGCACGCGCGCCTGTCTGTCGATCTGAATGCCGAGATTGCGGAACAGCAGAATGAACAACACGATGTTGAGCGCCGAGAGTCCCGCCGCGCACAACGTCGAGATGCGCTGATCGGCGCGGCTCGCGGCGAGCGCATGCTGCGCGCGGCGTTCTTCGTTATCGCGCAGCAGGCTAAGCGTGCTGTCGACGAACGCCGGGTCCACCGCCTGCTCGCTGCTCGTGCTGCCGCACGCGCCAAGCTCCAATGGATGCGGTGCGGCCCGCTGCAACGCCGCCGCGCCCGCGCCGATGCGTGCGTCGATCAGCGCACGAATCTGCGTGAAGCTCGCGAGCTCGGCGCTGTCCGCTTTGGGACTGCGGTAAAAGCGTTCGAGCGGCTCTTCGCTAGCGCGAATGCGTGCGGCCGTCGCACAAAACGCGTGTGCGGCGTCGTCGCGCTTCGTCAGAAGATAATCGCTTTGCTGCGCGCTCAAACGCGATAGCTGGCTCGCCAGTGCACTCAGTTGCACGGTGACGTCGCGGGCTTCGAGCGCGGTCTCATACTCGGCGGCGATGCGCTCGCGCGCGGTCTCCAGAATGACGAGCCCGCCGACGGTTATCACGATTGCGACCGTCATCGCGATCGCCCAGCTTCGGCTGCGCATCCAGTCGCTTAGACGCGCGGCGGCGCGGCGCGGTTGCGCAGCGGCTTGCGGACTGGCTTGCGCTTCTGCTTGCGTTTCGGATTGCGCTTCGGTTTGCGCACGACTTCCAGCCTCGCTTTGCGCTTGCTGCTTCGCGTCATGCGGGACTGCGTTCGGCAAATCAGGCACGTTCTGCACGTTCGACACATTCGGCTCCGTGGACAGCCATCAGTGTAGCGTTCGCCGCCGCCAACGCGCGAGCGCTCGCGTGCGCGAATCGGCTCGTCGTAACGCTGCCGTAATCCAATGTAAGCGGATTCTCACACGAAAACCGGAGTGCGTCGGAATGCGCCCGCCGCCGCCGATGGATAGCATGAACCCTGATCCATTCATCGTTCCAGGAGGAAGCCATCATGCTGAAGTGGGCGTTGGTCTTCGCCGTCATTGCCTTGATCGCCGGCCTTCTTGGCTTTACCGGCATCGCGGCGGGTGCGGCGGCAATTGCGAAGTTCCTGTTCGTCGTATTTGTGATTCTGTGCGTGGTGTTCCTCGTGCTCGGCTTTGTGGTGACGAAAAAAATTGTCGATTAGCGCCGCTTGCATGTTTAGCGGCGCTTGAGGCAACGCCAGCGCACGAGAATTCACGCGGATACCAACAAGAAGGAGAGTCGCCATGCTTCACTATGCCATCGTCTTTTTTGTTATCGCGATCATCGCAGCCGTGTTCGGTTTCACCGGAATCGCGGCGGGCGCGGCCGAAATCGCGAAGATTCTGTTCTATATTTTTCTGGTCGTGTTCGTGGTCACGCTGCTGCTCGGCGTGTTCCGAACGTAGATCTGAGCACGACTCTAACGGCGCGTCGCGGGCATGGTCCGCGATGCGCCCATTCCCTCAATACGGATAAAGGAGAAACTCAATGGCGAACACACCTGGCGCCCAGTCGAGCGACCCGTTCGTGATGGACATTCAAAAGATTCGCGACGACGCCCGCAAGCACATGTCGGACGGACCCGTCACGCAAAGTTATGGCGCCGACCGCGAGACCGTGCTGAAGCTGCTCAACGACGCGCTCGCGACGGAGATCGTCTGCACGCTGCGTTACAAACGGCATCACTTCATGGCGAAGGGCATCAACTCCGAGGCGGTGGCCGCCGAATTCGCCGAGCACGCGACAGAAGAGCAGGAGCACGCCGACCGCATCGCCGAGCGCATCGTGCAACTGGGCGGCGAGCCGGACTTCGCACCGGACGGCCTGAAAACGCGCGCGCATTCCGAGTACAAGGAAGGCGAGAATCTCACGGACATGATCCGCGAGAACCTGGTCGCCGAGCGCATTGCCATCGACACCTATCGCGAGATCATTCGCTATCTCGGCGAGAAGGACGTCACGACGCGGCGTCTGTTCGAAGAGATTCTCGCCGTCGAGGAAGAGCATGCGGACGACATGGCCGATCTGCTCGAGGGTCGCGAGTGATTCGGCGCGGCTGTGGGCGCGGCAGCCGGCGCGGCAGTATGAGCTTGCGGCCGGCGGTAGTGGCCGCAACACAGCCGATAACGTCGAACGGCCACGCGACGTCATTACAATGTCTGCTTTGGAGCGATTCCATCGTACGGACACCAAGCCGATGATTCGAGTGTTGATAGCCGACGATCATGCGATCGTCCGAGGCGGTTTCAGGCAGTTCGTCGCCGACGAGCCGGACATGTGCGTCGCTGCGGAAGCCGCCACCGGCGACGAGACCATCAGCCTCGTGCGCGAGCAGGCATTCGACGTCGTGCTGCTCGACATCGCGATGCCGGATAAAAACGGCATCGACACGCTGCGCGTCATCAAGCAGGTGCGCCCCGAGCAGGGCGTGCTGATCCTCTCCGGCTATCCGGAGAGTCAGTACGCGATCAACCTGCTGCGCGCGGGCGCGAACGGTTATCTGAACAAGGACTGCGAACCGGACGAGATCGTGCGGGCGATTCGCGCGGTGGCGCGAGGTCATCGCTATTTATCGGAGGCGGTGGCCGACACGCTCGCCGACAATCTCGACAAGCCGGCGGCGGCGCGGCCGCACGAAGCGCTGTCCGAACGCGAGTTCCAGATTTTTTGCAAGCTCGCGGCGGGGCAGATACCCACGCAGATTGCCGAAGAACTGCATTTGTCCGTGAAAACGGTGAGCACGTACCGGGCTCGCGTGCTCGAGAAGATGCGGCTGGCGAACAATGCCGATCTCACTTATTACGCGATCAAGAACGGCCTGATCGAATAATGGACGATCGAGAGATGCCGATGAACAGCGAATCGAATACCGTTGCCGGATCAGCCAGTCACGCGCCGTTGCGCGTGCTGCTTATCGAGGATTCGCCGCTGATCCGCCGCAGCCTGGTGGAAGCCATCGACGCGTCGGGTTCGCTGCAAGTGGCCGCGTATGCCGATTCCGCCGACGAAGCCATCGCGCTGCTTGGCGACGAAGCGTTCGACGCGGTGATCGTCGACCTGCAATTGAAACGCGGTTCAGGCGTGCCCGTACTGGCTTATTTGCAGCGCGAAGGCTTGATCGACTCGGTGTTCGCGGCGGTGCTGACCAACCACGCGCTGCCCGCCTATCGCGAGCGCTGCGAGCAGTATGGCGTGCGCCACTTCTACGACAAGTCGTTCGAATTCGATCGCGTGATCGACGCGCTGCACGAATATGCGCTCGCGCGCAGCCACGGCTGAGCGCTCGCCGCGCAACAACAAGCGCAATCAATCGTTTGCGGTACGAGCCTGCAGCGCCAGATGATTCCATGCGGCCAGGCCCGCGAACACCAGACCCGCGACGCTCACGCCCACCCATCCGAACACCGGCCATACAGCGGCGCCCACAGCGGAACCGAGGGCTCCGCCGATGAAATACGCGACCATGTACACCGTATTCACGCGGCTGCGCGCGTCGGGCTTCAGCGCATAGATGCGTGACTGATTCGAAATCTGCGCGGCCTGCACGCCCACGTCGAGCACGATCACGCCGATCACGAGCCCCGCGATGCTCTTCGCGGAAAAGCCGAACACGACAAACGAAATCGCCACCAGCACGATGGACAGCGTGATGATCGCGCGCGGTCCGCGACGGTCGGCGAACTTGCCCGCGAGCGGCGCAGCGAGCGCGCCTGCCGCGCCGACGATGCCGAACAGGCCGGCCGCCTGCGGTCCGAGATGAAAGGGCGGCCCGGCCAATAGCAGCGCCAGCACCGACCAGAAGATGCTGAATCCGGCGAAGAGCGCGGCGCCCGTCAGCGACGCTTCACGCAACGCGCGATGTTCGACGACCAGATGCCACATCGACACGAGCAGCTTGCCGTACGACAGCGTGGAAGTCGGCTTGCTCTTCGGCAGACGCAGCACGATCACCACGGCGAGCGCGAGCAACGCGAGCACCGACACCGCGAATACCGCGCGCCAGCCGAAGTATTCCGCGACGAAGCCCGCTGCGGTTCGCGCGAGCAGAATGCCGAGCAGCAGGCCGCTCATCACCGTGCCTACCGCATGACCGCGCTGCGACGGCGGCGCGAGTTCGGCGGCGAACGGCACCGCCTGCTGCGCGATGGTGGCGAGCACGCCGATCGCGAGGCTCGCGGCAACTAGCACCGGCAGCGCCGGCGCGGCGGCGGCCACGACGAGCGCGATGCACATGCCCGCGGTTTGCAGCAGGATCAGTGCACGCCGGTCGAAGCGGTCACCGAGCGGCGCGAGCAACAGCATGCCGGCCGCGTAGCCGAGCTGCGTGACGGCCGGCACCACGCCGACCCACGACGCGCTTGCCGGAAACGACTGCCGGAAGTTGTCGAGCAGCGGCTGGTTGTAATAGATGTTCGCGACCGCGACACCGGCGATAGTGGCGAGCAGAAGCAGCAGGCCGCGCAGCGATGGATCGGCGGAAGCGGGGGCGGACGCGTTGGACGTGGACATGAGAGAGGGCGGTCGGCGGACCGGCCCATGCGCGGTCCTCAAGCGTGCCGATCATACCGGAGCGTGTCGGATCGTGCTGACCCGCCGCCATTCGGATGCACGGCTCGTTTGTGACAAAAATGCGAGGTTTGATGCGGTGGGGTTCGTAGAATCGGCGGGCTATTTCTGCCCACGTCTTGCCCATTTCTTGCCCACCTCGCACGATCCGATGAAACAACGCACTGTGTGTTCGAGCCGACGTCACGCGCAAGCTGAGCTTGCGCCGCAGCGAATCGGCGGATGTCTGCTGGTCGCGCTAGTCTGCCTTGCCGCGTGGGCGTTCGTCACCGCGATCGCGTTGCGCGATCCACTCGAAATGATGCTCGAATGGGAGTTGCTCGCCGTGTTCGTTCGCGCCGCGACGCATGGCTGGTATCGCGCGGTGATTGCGATGGTCGGCATGGACGTGGCGATCGGCGCGTTCATGGTCGCGGGCATCGGATGGTTCGCGCTGCTCGCGTGGCGCAAATCGGCGCGCTTGCCGCGGCACGTGCAGGCGTGGCTCGGCGCGATTCTCGCGATGCGAACCGGCGCGTATCTGCTGAGCGATTACATGACGCACGCAATCGGCATCGACATCGCGATTCCGTTTGATGGCCTGATGCAGGCGATCGTCGCGGCCGCGTTGGGAATACCTTATTTCCGCATGTCGCGGCGCGTGCGTCAGACCTTCGTGAACCGCTGAGCTTTACACACATTACGCATTCAGTCGATCAACGCGCCTTCCGGCTCATAAAACGGATACGGACCGTCGGCGGCATCGACATACGCATGATGCGTGACGATGCCCGTCGCCGGATCGTAGCGATGCAGCGCATACGCGGGCGGCTCCATCATGAATGCCGAGGGCGCATCGTCGCGAAGATCGAGCGCGACCTGATGCGCGGGCGCCGGCACCGCGGAAGCGATCGTGCCGCCAAAGCGCACGAACATCGAGCGATGCACGTGTCCGCAGATCACCCGCTCCACGTTCGGATAACGCGCGATCAATGCGGCGAGCTTGTCGGCGGCGAGCGGATCGAGCCGCAACGCATCCATATGTCCGATGCCGCAAGCAAACGGCGGATGATGCAGCGCGACCACCGTCGGCTTGCCGTTCGCCGCATCGAGTTGCGCGGCGAGCCACGAAAGCCGCGCGTCGCACAGCGTACCGGCGCTTTGACCCGGCACCATCGAATCGAGTGCGATCAGCCGCAGCGGACCGACATCGGCCGCGTACTGCACGAACGCATCGCCGCCGTGCAGTTCCGCGCGATCGGGAAACGCCGCGCGCAACGCGGCGCGGTCGTCGTGATTGCCGACGAGCAGAAAGTAGGGGATTTGAAGCGGCGCGAGCAGCGTTTTCAGGTGCTCGTACTGTTGCGGTTCGCCCTGATCGACGAGGTCGCCGGTCATGACGACGACGTCCGGACGAGGGTTCAACGCGTTCAGCGCGGCGACGCAGCGCGCGAAGTGCGCGGCCGTATCGACGCGGCGATAGGCGAGCGCGCCGGGCCGCTTGATATGCAGGTCGCTAATTTGAGCCAGCAGCATGGGTAGTCCTTTGTGTTGCGCGCGGTTTAATGCGCGGCTTCGTTACGATAGCGCAATCAGCGCGTCGTGCCCGATCGAAATGCCGACCGGCGTGCCGCGCGCCAGTTCGACCCGGCCCGCGACGTCGACAAGCAGTGCATCGGGCGCGGCGCCGCTAATCGTCAAGCGCGTGCGCTCACCGAGAAACGCACTGCTTTCGATGAGGCCGCGCAACTGCGCGTGATCGGGATCGGCGAGGAATGCGTCTTCGGGACGGAAGAAAATTTCGTGCGTCGAGTCCGACTGCGCCGATAGAGCCCGATGCGCCGAAGGCAGCGGCACTGCGCCGCCGATGGTCGTCAGCATGCCGCCGCGCCGCTCGCCGGCAACGCGATTGATCGTGCCGACGAATTGCGCGACCGCACGATTAGCAGGCCGATAGTAGATGTCGCGCGGCGTGCCGATCTGCTCGATACGCCCCGCGCTCATCACGACGATGCGGTCGCCGAGTTCCATCGCTTCGGCCTGATCGTGCGTCACATAGACGGTCGTGATGCCGAGGTCGCGCAGCAGCGTGTTCATCTCGCTGCGCAACGCGTCGCGCAGGCGCGCGTCGAGCGCGGTGAGCGGTTCGTCGAGCAGCAGCACGCGCGGCTCGACGGCCAGCGCGCGAGCAAGTGCGACGCGCTGACGCTGACCGCCCGACAGTTGATCGATCGGTTTATCGGCGTGGTCGGTCAGACGCATCATCGCGAGCAATTCGTCGATGCGTCGCCGTGCGTTTTCCGCAGGCACGCGTTTGATCTTCAGGCCATAGCCGATGTTGCCGCGCACCGTCAGATTCGGAAACAGCGCGTAGCTCTGGAACACCATGCCCACCTGGCGTTTTTCGATAGGCAGGGCCGTCACGTCGTCGTTGCCAAATGCGATGCGGCCTCCGGCGTCGGGCGTTTCGAGTCCGGCGATCATGCGCAGCGTGGTCGTCTTGCCGCAACCGGACGGCCCGAGCAGCACGAGCGTTTCGCCTGCCTCGATGCGCAAATCGACCGGTTCGAGCACACGTGTGCCGCGAAACGTTTTCGCGCATTGCGTCAGCGTGATAGGGATGGAAGCAGGAATAGAAGCGAGTGTCATGGCGTCGTGATGGACTTCGTAGCGGAAGCGGCGCCGCGTTTTTTCGCCGCGCTGCGCTGGCCGGTCGCATCGACGCCGAGCCATTGCATTGCGACGAGCAGCGGCATCGTCATGATGAAAAAGAGAATCGTGTAGGCGCTGCCGATTTCAATGCGCAACGACGCGTAGGTGTCGGCGAGACCGACCGGCAGCGTCTTCGTGTCGGGCGTGTGCAGCATCCACGTCAGATTGAATTCGCCGATGGAAAGCGTGAGCACCGCGAGCGCGCCCGCCACGATGCCCGGCCTCGCATTAGGCAGTACGATGGTCACGAAGCGCTGCATGAAGCTCGCGCCGAGACTCGCCGCGCCTTCCTCGAGCGTGCGCAGATCGCTGCTCGCACACACCGCCGCGACCGCGCGCACCATGAACGGCAGCGTGAACACCACATGCCCGACGACGATAAACGCAACGCTCATGCGAAACATCGTGAAGCCGCCATACACGACGAGCAGCGCCAGCGCGGACGCGAGCCCAGGCAGCGCGATCGGCAGCACAAGAAACTCTTCGATGACGCGCGACAGCCGCGTCTTGCTGCGCGCGAGCACGTAGCCCGCAGGCACGCCGGTCAACAGCGTAATAAAGAGCGTGGCCGCCGCCACTTCGAGCGAGAGAAACACCGAGCCGTGATACTGGGTCCACACCTCGCCGAGCCAGCGCAGCGTGAAGCCGCTTGAGATGCCCTTGAAGTAATTCACCGTGAGACCCGCGAGAATCGACATCACGACCGGCACGATCAAAAATGCGCACAGCAGCAGCGTGACGAGCCACTGGCCCGCCGCGAGCCATGCTCGGCTATCGGGCAAGCGCAGTCGCGAGCGCGGCTTTTTGCCGGCCGCAGCCTCTGAAGAAACAGTGATCGAATTCATGGAGAAGTCCTGCTTGCCGTTTTCGCCGGCGTCATGTTCGACGACGGCGCTCATGCGCTCGCCGCCACAGCGGAACCGCTCACGCTGCGCGCCAATGCGAGCACGGCCCACGTGACGATGCCGAGCACGATCGAAAGTCCCGCCGCTGTGATCATGTTCGCGTTGAGCGTGAACTCGGTGTAGATGGTCATCGGCAATACGTCGATGTCGGTGGCGAGCGTGAAGGCGGTGCCGAATGCGCCCATCGCGGTCGCGAAGCACACCGCGCCGGCCGCGATCAAACCGGGCGAGAGCGCGGGCAACACGACATCGCGCGTGATGCGCCACGGCGATGCGCCGAGCGAACGCGCGGCTTCCTCGAGCGACGCATCGAGCTTCGTCGCCGAGGCCATCACCGTGACGATCACACGCGGAATCGAGAAGTACAGGTAGCCGAGAAAGAGACCGCTCATCGAGTACGCGAACACCCAGCGGTCGCCGGTGAGCTTGAGTGAAAGCGCGCCGATCAGCCCTTGCCGTCCCGCGAGCATGATGACCATGAAGCCGACCACGACGCCGGGAAACGCGAGCGGAAACGTCAGCAATGCGAGCAGCGTGCGCTTGAACGCGAACTCGCGGCGCGCGAGCAGCAAACCGGCGATCACCGAAAGCACCAGCGTTGCCGCCGTCACCGCTGCCGACAGCATGACCGTTGCGCCGAGGCTCGACATGTAGCGCGGATTCGTCAGCATCGCGCGATAGGTGGCGAACGCGTGGCCGTCGCCGCTCAGTTGCGCGAGCGCGCCCATCGGCAACAGCCAGAACGCGATGAAAACCGCGAGCGCCGGCGCAAGCAATGCGATGCGCCAGCGCAGCGGGAACGTGATGTCGTTCAATGCATCACCTGCAAATAGCGTTCGCCGAAGCTCGCCTGCTTCTCGGCCATCTTGCCGAAGTCGACCGGTTTTGCACGTGCATAGTCGCTGGCCGGCAGGAACTTCGCGGCGGTTTGCGCGCTCATCGCATTCGCGCGCACGGGACGCAGATACGCATCGGCCCACAGTTTCTGGCCTTCGTCGGAGAGCACGAAATCCAGCACCTTCTTGCCGTTCGCTTCGTGCGGCGCGCCCTTCACGAGGCTCATCACATACGGCACGGAGATCGTGCCTTCTTTCGGAATCACGAATTCGACGTTTGCATGGTCTTTATATTTCGCGCGATAGGCGTCGAAATCGTAGTCGAGCAGAATCGGAATTTCGCCGGACATGACGCGCGCGTAGGCCGTTTGCTTCGGCACGATCGGCGCGTTGGCCTTGAGCTTGCGGAACCAGTCGAGGCCCGGCTCGAAGTTATCCAGCGTGCCGCCGAGCGCCTGATTCACCGCGACCGCGCCTGCATAGCCGACGAACGCGCTCGACGGGTCGAGGTAGCCGATCATGCCTTTGTACTCGGGCTTGAGCAGGTCGGCCCACGAGCGCGGCACCGGCTTGCCTTCGAGCGCGTCCTTGTTGACGAAGAAGCCGAGCGTGCCCGAGTGAATCGTGAACCAGTAGCCTTGCGGGTCTTTCAGGTTCGCGGGAATGTCGTCCCAATGCGCGGGCTTGTACGGCTCGACCACGCCCTTGTCCTTCGCCTGGAATGCCGACGATACGCCGAGATACACGACGTCTGCGACGGGGCTTTTCTGCTCGGCCATCAACTGCGCAATCGACTGGCCCGAGTTCTTGTTGTCGAACGGCACGCGGATGCCGGTCTTTTGCTGAATGGCCTTGATCTGGCTGGCCCAGTCGGCCCATTCCGGCGGACAGTTGTAGCAGATTGCGGTTTCGTCGGCGCGGGCCGTTTGCGGCGCGATGATGGCGAGCGCGGCGAGCGCGGCGCTTGCGAGCGCGCCCGCGCCGACAGCGAATGCCGTGGACTGCGCGAGGCGGCGCATCAGCGAGCTTGGCGGCGATGCAAGTCGAAGGGGAGAGCGGATCACTGTAGTTATCCTCACGAAAAAAGATGGCGGGTGGTTGGATCGCCTGTTTTCAGGCAGTTGTTATTCAGGACGCTAGATGAAAGCGCGTATTCGTTTGCGGCGCGGCGGTGTCGTTACGGTTCGAAATTGCGGCGATGGTCGCGCCTTCGCGCAGACTGTGCGGCAGCGTCAGCGCGAGCGGCGCATCGCCCACGCCTTCGTCGCTGCCCGTGACGCGCGCAAGCAAACGGCGCCACGCCGCGCAGCCGATCTCACGGTTCGGCGCGCAGACGCTCGCGAGCGGCGGCGACAGCAGTTCGCCCATCGCGAGGCCGTCGAAACCGAGAATCGACATATCGCGCGGAATCTGCAGACGCGCGCGGCGCAGGCCGCGCATCACGACCATCGCGAGCAGATCGTTGCTGCAGAAAAGCGCGCTCGGGCGATTCGCGCCGTGCGTCAGATGCGCGAGCACCGAGGGCGCGAGTTCGTCCGCGTTGAAGTCGACTTCGAGCGCGGGGGCGGGCATGAGGCCGGCTTGCTGCATCGCCTGTGCATAGCCGAGGTGGCGTTGACGCGCGCGGTCCGACGCGGCGAGCGTGCCGGCGAGCATCAGGATGCGGCGATGGCCGTGGGCGATCAGCATGCGCACGCCTTCGTACGCGGCCAGACGGTTGTCGACGGACACCGACGGACGCCGCACCGTGTCGTTGTGCATCAGCACATAGAGGAGGCCGTCGCGGTCGAGTTCGTCGAGAAGCGGATGCGTGTCGGCGTCGGTGACTGTGAGGATCAACCCTTCCACGCGATGTTCGCGCAGCGTTTCGATCGCGCGTCGTTCGCGGTCGGCGTCGTATTGCGTGGTCATCAGCATGAGCCGGTAGCCGTGCGCCGCCGCGAGTTCGTCGATGCCTTGCAGACATTCGGCGAACACCGGATTCGCGAGCGTCGGCACGATCACGCCGATCAGGCGCGTGCGCTCGCCGCGCAGCTGACGTCCGAGCGGGTTGGGCCGGAAGCGCAGCGCGTCGATGGACTGCCGGACCTTGTCGAGCGTGACGGAGTTCACGGTGTGCGGCGCGTTGATCGCGCGCGAGACCGTCGCGATGGAAAAGCCCGCGTGCGCAGCGACATCCTTGATCGTCGGGGTCATGGTTTCCGCTCGGTGGTGTCCGTTCGATGTAAACGTTTTCGGTGCCGATTATCGGGAACGTTTGTGACCGGGGGATGACTTCGGCGCGGCGGGGGAGTGGAGGGTTGTGAGGCGGCGGGTTGGCGCGGTTGATTAGCCCGTTGGTTGGCCCGGCGGCCAATGGTAGAATGCGCGTCCACGCGGTTTTGCCCACCCTCGCCGGGGTGATGAAATTGGTAAACATAGCGGACTTAAAATTCGCCGCCTAACGGCTTGCCGGTTCGAGTCCGGTCCCCGGCACCAGAGAACCAGGGCTTTCGGCGCGTGCGTCTGCGATTCAATTGACGCCGCCGCCACTTCAGCACTTCACCCATCTCCTCGCGGCGGATTCGCCCATACTCCTTACACAATCTTTCCTGTGTGGTAGAGTTTTCGGTGCGGTCGAAGCGATGCTCATCTGCAGCGAAGGCGATTAATTCATTAATTGAGAATCCGCGAGAGAGACTTATCGATCATGCATAACCTGAATTGGAAGAGCGACACGGACTTCGAGATGGGTGGCTACATCTTGCGCATGAATTATGAGCACGGTGGCAGCAAATTGAAGTCGGAGGGAAATGAGTTCCTTCTCATGAAGGCAAAGAACTTCCTCGGGCACTACACATCGCTTCGTCCGGAAGAATGCCGAAAAGTACTTGAATTAGGCGTTTATCAGGGCGGCTCCTTCGTCTTTCTGGATCAGCTTTTAAAGCCCGAAAAGATCTCGGCTCTCGAGTTATCGACTACTCCCATCCCCGCGCTCGATGAATACGTCGAGAAGAATGCCGGCCGCGCCAGGCTTTACTACGGGACGTCGCAAGACGACGTAGCTAAACTCCATCAAATCGTCGACGAAGATTTCGGCGGTGAACTGGACCTGGTGGTAGACGACGCTTCGCACTTTTACGAGCAGACGAAAACGTCGTTCAAGACCCTTTTCCCATTGGTTCGCCCTGGCGGTCTCTACATCATTGAAGATTGGAACTGGTCGTTTCAGGATGCATTTCAGGCATCCGATAATGGCTGGTTCCCCGTTCCGTCTCCGGCGAATCTGATGGTCGATCTGCTGGAAGACATGACCCGCAACCGCATGATTGCCGGGGTCGAAGTTCATCGCGAATTGTGGAAGATTCGCAGATCAGACGTTAATACCGGCGAAGTCTTTGCATCGCAAGGACGCAGAGGGCGGTCGATAGGACTCTTGTGACAGCGGTTCGCCGTGCCAACTGCTATTCGTTTGGCGCGGCTAAATCCCAAACTCCGCACAAACCACCGCACAGAGCATCGCACTAACCGCCGAAACGTTTCCCGTGTTGCCGGCGCCTGCTTGTGCCTGATTGGTGCCAGCCGGACAACACCGTGATCCCATCCGCGGGTCTACCGCGCCACACCACGTCGGCCTACGATGACTTCGTGGCGCTCATCGCCGCTCACGGCATCCGCCAGGCGCGAGCGTTCACCACAGCGTCCACTTCTTCCGTTCCTTGCCACCTTCGTCGCGCATGGGCAGGGCGCGCTATTTGAGAGGCACATCATGTTTTCACCAAAGAACACTGTAATCGCCATGCTCGTCGTCGCGGCTGCGCATGTCGGCGTGGCCGGTGCGGCGGCGCCCGAAGCCGTCGTGGCGCCGCTGATGGAAAAGGCGCTCGACGATTATCCCGGCAAGGAAGCGCTGATGATCACCGTGACCTATCCGCCGGGTTCCGTCGATCCCGTTCATCGGCATCATGCGCACGCCTTCGTCTATGTGCTGGAGGGATCGATTGTGATGCAGGTCAAGGGCGGCAAGGAAGTCACGCTTACGCCTGGGCAGACCTTCTACGAAGGGCCGAACGATGTCCATACCGTCGGGCGCAACGCGAGCCAGACGCAACCGGCGAAGTTCATCGTGCTTCTTCTGAAGGACAAGGGCGCGCCTGTTCTGGTGCCGGAGAAGTAAGCGCGTTCGTCATACGTCGATAGTCCAATTGTGCGACTGTGCGCAAACCGCGTCAGATTCACAGCGCACCAGCCAGCCACAGCGCGACGTTGACCGAATAGCGGTGAACGTCGCGCAACGCCTGCGGCTCGCTCTGCATCGTGTTTCCAGGAGGCTCGCTCACAAAGCTCGGGCAACCGAGTCGTGCATCCCAGTTGTAGTCCGCAAAATGATGAAAGGTACTTTGCGCGACTGCCGGACCTCCGCGGACCGAAGGTTCGAATGCGACTGCAAGATTGAAACTCTTGCCCGTTGCTTTGCTCTTGCCTCGTGCGATCACTCGGGCGGGTTCGTCCTCAGGAGCCTCGACGGCGCCTTCATGCGGATGTGCCGGCAGGAACCGGATCGCGCCGTCGGGAGAATCGGGGTCCGCCAACACGGGATGTGTGGGGCCCACGATCGTGATTTCCTGGAAGTCTCCGTTTCTGCCCGAGTGAAAATTGGGCCACGAGATGTGGGTCGAGAACGGGTCGTCGGCCACATGTCGCGATGGGTCGGGGTGCCGATTGCGCGTGTGAAAATGGTGCGCCTTGCCCACTCCGCCTAACGTGCAGAGTGAACTGCCCACATCCATGTGATCCCTCGTGACCAGCAGGCCGCGGCCCGCGCGTCGGAATCGCGTGATTCCCTCGCAATCTTCCGAGGTTAGACCGTCGCCTTCGTCGACGGCAAACAACCACAACTCGTCGAACTCGCTCTCATCGAGACGCGAAAGAATCGGGTCCGGCTCCCCGAGCCGCTCGCGGTCGCGAGCAACGACATTGAAGGCCACGCGCCCTTCGGGATCTCGATACGTCCGCAGTAATTCCGCGAGGCGGCTGAATCGCGCAATCGACCAGTCGTTGCTGCTCGGCGGGATGGTCGTTTGAAGCAGGATCTGGATGGTACGCATGATGGTGAATGAGTATGTCGGGACGAGGCGACCGATCGTAGCGCGGAACTGGCCGCCAGGTAGGCGTTAGATGAAGGCGGCTCTGAAATGCGTGCGCCCGGGCGAGAGCCGCCCGGGCAGGATTCGACGCGCACGCCAATAGTGTTCTCAGGCTCCGGCCTGCGAGTGACGCAGCCATTCGTCCAGGCCGATGCGGCCCAAGCGCGCGTCGCCCAACGGCACCAGCGACTGGTCGTCGACCAGGCCGCCGAAGTATCGGGCCTCCGGGTCTCTCACGACCTCGCGCGGATCGCCAGCGGCCTTCAGATAGCGGGCGATGATTTCGTTGAACGGCGCTTTTTCCGGGCCGGCAATCTCGACGATGCCGTTGCGCGGCGCCGCAAGCGCCACGTCGGCCACGATCGCGGCAACGTCGTCAGCCGCGATGGGCTGAAACAGGCCGGGCGACACCCTGATGACGGTTCCATCCGCACCCGACTCGGCGATGCCGCCGAGGAACTCCAGGAACTGCGTCGAGCGGATCACGGTGTAGGGGATGCCGGATTTCACGATCAGCTTTTCCTGC
This sequence comes from Paraburkholderia sp. RL17-368-BIF-A, assembly GCF_046054045.1. Classification (NCBI taxonomy): domain Bacteria; kingdom Pseudomonadati; phylum Pseudomonadota; class Betaproteobacteria; order Burkholderiales; family Burkholderiaceae; genus Paraburkholderia; species Paraburkholderia sp. RL17-368-BIF-A. Next base: position 520,636 of record NZ_JARESN010000003.1, on the reverse strand, counting down.
GCGACCTTGGCGCGGAAATAGCCGTTCTCCGGCGTCCGCTCGATTCCGACGATGGAGAGCGCGACATGATGCTGGACGCCCGCCGCTGCCTCAGCCGCGAGAAGGTTGCGGGTGGAAACCTCGAAGAACTCCAGCACGGCCTTGTCTTCGAACGACGGTGAATTGGCGAGGTCGATCACCACCTGCGCGCCGGCCACCGCTTCGTTGAGTCCCTCTCCGGTGATGCTGTTGATACCGCTTCTGGGCGACGCAGCGACGACCTCGTGGCCGTTCTCGCGCAGAATGGCGACAGCCTTCGAGCCGATCAGGCCGGTGCCTCCGATCACGACGATTTTCATGATTGCTGTCCTTTATCGATCATTCGACACCCCATTCGGGTTCGAATGCAGTTGAGGAAAGATCAGGGACGGTTCCCTGCCCTGAGCACGCGCTACGCTCGTTGAATCACATCACGATCATAGGCGGGCCCTGCCTGCTGCGGTAGGCATGCATGGAGACACATGGCGTTGCCGGCCCGGCACCAATCAGGGAACGGATCGGCAGGGGATCACGACCGAACGAAACCTGTAGAAGCGGTGTTTGCGGAGGCAGGCTTGTCTGAAAATCCCAAACTCTGCACAAACGACCCCCGTAACCACTCCAGACACTCGGGAATGCCTGCACTTGAGCCGCTGCCTTCGCGCGTCGTAGAATCGTCGCACATCGGTTTGGGGGTCCAGCAATGTGCCTGGCTTCTCGTTGCGATTTAAGACGAACCACCGCGCGCCGTCCGGCGCTTTCGCGCTCCGCCTGCCGGGTTGAGGCGAGCGTTTGCCGTGCAGCCGTCGTCGGCGTCGCGCCATGACCCCGCTGATTTCCGTCAAAAAGCTCAGCAAGAGCTTTCCCGGCGTGCGGGCGCTTCACGACGTCCAGTTCGAACTGATGGCGGGCGAAGTCCACGCGCTGATGGGCGAGAACGGCGCCGGCAAATCGACGCTGATGAAAATCCTCGCCGGCGTGTACACGCGCGATTCCGGCGAAATCCTGGTTGGCGGCGAGCCGGCCGAATTCCTGAGCCCGCGCGACGCGCAAGCCGCGGGCGTCGGCATCATTCATCAGGAACTCCAACTGATGAATCACCTCACGGTCGCGCAGAACATCTTCATCGGCCGTGAGCCGCGCGGGCGGCTCGGCCTCTTTCTCGACGAAGACAAACTCAACATCGCGGCGCGCGAGATTCTGTCGCGCATGCATGTGAATCTCGATCCGCGCGCGATGGTCGGCGAGCTGACCGTGGCGAGCCAGCAGATGGTGGAGATCGCCAAGGCGTTGTCCTTCGACTCGCGCGTGCTCATCATGGACGAGCCCACGTCCGCGCTCAACGACGCCGAAATCGCCGAGCTGTTTCGCATCATTCGCGAACTGAAGGCGCGGGGCGTCGGCATCGTCTACATCTCGCACAAGATGGACGAACTGAAGCAGATCGCCGACCGCGTCACCGTGCTGCGCGACGGCGAATATGTGGCCACCGTCGACGCCGCGAACACGACCGTCGAGGCGATCATCGGCATGATGGTCGGGCGCACGTTGAGCGACGCAACGCCCGCCGCGCGCGATGCGGCGCAAGGCGAGACCGCGCTCGAAGTCAGGCATCTGAACGCCGGCCCGCTCGTGCGCGATGTGAGCTTCACGTTGCGCCAGGGCGAGATACTCGGCTTTGCCGGTTTGATGGGCGCGGGCCGCACCGAGGTCGCGCGCGCGGTGTTCGGCGCGGACCCCGTCGAGTCCGGCGAAATCTTCGTGAAAGGCGCGAAAGCGTCGATTAAAAATCCAAGCGATGCAGTCGCGCACGGCATCGGCTATCTCTCCGAAGACCGCAAGCGCTTCGGGCTTGCAACGGGCATGGACGTCGAGTCGAACATCGTCATGTCGAACCTGCGCAATTTCCTGTCGCTCAACTTCTTTTTGCGCCGCGCGCGGATGCGCCGCCGCGCGAGCCATTTCATCAATCTGCTGGCAATCCGCACGCCCTCGGCGAGTCAGGAAGTGCGGCTCCTGTCCGGCGGCAACCAGCAGAAGATCGTCATCGCCAAGTGGCTGGAGCGCGACTGCGACGTGCTGTTCTTCGACGAACCCACGCGCGGCATCGACGTGGGCGCAAAAAGCGAGATCTACAAATTGCTGCGCAAGCTAGCGGACGAGGGCAAGGCAATCGTGATGATTTCGTCGGAGCTGCCGGAGATTCTGCGCATGAGCGACCGCATCGTCGTGATGTGCGAGGGCCGCATTACCGGCGAACTCAGCGCGAAAGAAGCGACGCAGGAGCGCATCATGCATCTGGCCACGCAGCGCCAAACCCTGAAAGCGGCGTGAGCCGCGAGAGGACGCTATGACAGTGCAATCCGATTCCTCCGCGCTCACCGGCGCGCGGCGCCTGAGCGGCCTGAAGGCCCGCATCTTCTCGCCGACGGCGTTGCAAAAGATGCTCGCCTTCGCGAGCCTCATTCTGCTGCTGGTGTTTTTCAGCTTCGCGTCGCCGGCATTCATGCAGATGGACAACATCCTCGGCATTCTGCAGGCGACGGCGGTCAACGGTGTGCTCGCCATTGCGTCGACCTTCGTCATCATCACGGGCGGCATCGATCTGTCGGTCGGCACGTTGATGACCTTCACGGCCGTAATTTGCGGCGTCTTTCTCACGTATTGGCATCTGCCGATGTGGCTCGGCGTGCTCGCGGCCATCGGCACGGGCGCGATCTGCGGGACGATCTCCGGCACGCTCACCGCGAAGATGAAAATCCCGCCGTTCATCGCGACGCTCGGCATGATGCTGCTGCTCAAGGGACTGTCGCTCGTGGTGTCGGCGGACAAGCCGATCTATTTCACCGACACCGAAAACTTCTACATGATTTCGCAGGACTCGCTGATCGGCTATTTCGTGCCGAGCCTGCCGATTCCGAACGCGGTGCTGATCCTGTTCTTCCTCGCGATCGCCAGCTCGATCACGCTCAATCGCACGGCGCTCGGACGCTACACGTTCGCGCTCGGCAGCAACGAAGAAGCGGTGCGGCTGTCAGGCGTGAACGTCGATCGCTGGAAGATCGCCATTTATGGCCTTGGCGGCGCGATTTGCGGCATCGCGGGTCTGCTCATCGCGTCGCGCCTGAATTCGGCGCAGCCGGCGCTCGGCCAGGGCTACGAGCTCGAAGCGATCGCGGCGGTGGTGATCGGCGGCACGTCCCTGTCGGGCGGCTCGGGGACGATACTCGGCACCATCATCGGCGCATTCATCATGAGCGTGCTGACCAATGGCCTGCGCATCATGTCCGTCGCCCAGGAATGGCAGATCGTGGTGACGGGCCTCATCATCATTCTCGCGGTTTACGCCGACATCCTGCGGCGCAGAAAGCGCTGAACACGCGCCGGACAATATTAACAAGGGAGGCGCGAGAACGCTTCCCCGACGACTGTAGAAGAAGAAGGTCCACACCTTAGGAGGAGAAAGTCCATGTTGAATCGGAAAGCATTCGGCGTCGTGCTCGGCGTGAGCGCGCTCATCGGCGGGGCGAATCTCGCTCATGCCGACGACGTTTATATCCCGCTTATTTCGAAGGGTTTCCAGCATCAGTTCTGGCAGGCCGTCAAAGCCGGCGCGGAGCAGGGCGCGAAGGAACACAAGGTCAGAATCACGTTCGAAGGCCCGGAAACCGAGGCGATGGTCGACAAGCAGATCGACATGCTGTCGGCCGCGCTCGCGAAAAAACCGCAAGCCATCGGCATTGCCGCGCTCGATAGCAAGGCGGCCATTCCGCTCCTGAGACGCGCGCAGTCGGCGAAGATTCCGGTGATCGCATTCGACTCCGGCGTGGACAGCGACATCCCGCTCACGACCTGCTCGACCGACAATCTCGCCGCCGCCGCGCTCGCCGCCGACAAGATGGCCGACGCGATAGGCAATGCGGGCGACGTCGGCGTAATCGTGCACGATCAGACGAGCCGCACGGGCATCGACCGGCGCGACGGCTTCGTGAACCAGATGAAGAGCAAGCATCCGAACGTGAAGATCGTGTCCGTGCAATACGGCGGCGGCGACCACCTGAAGTCCGCGGAGATCGCCAAGGCGATGATTCAGGCGAACCCGAACCTGAAGGGCATTTTCGGCGCGAACGAAGGTTCCGCGGAAGGCGCGGCAATCGGCGTCAAGGAGTCGGGCAAGAAGCTCGTGCTGATCGGCTACGACTCGGGCAAGGAGCAGAAGGACGACATCAATTCCGGCCTGATGGCGGGCGCGATCACGCAGAACCCGATCGGCATCGGCAAATGCGTGGTGGATTCCGCGGTAAAGGCGCTCAAGGGCGAGAAGCTGCCGAAGAAAGTCGATACCGGCTTTTACTGGTACGACAAGAGCAACATGAACGATCCGAAGATCGCGGCGGTGCTCTACGATTGATCGTCGCCCGAATGCAGCCGTCGAGGAGCGTGTGACATGACCACCAGCACCACGATCACTACCATCACCCGGCTGTCGGTGCGGGACATTCGCTTTCCGACCTCGCGCTCGCTCGACGGCTCCGACGCAATGAACGCCGCGCCCGATTATTCGGCCACTTACGTGACGCTCGAAACGGACGCGCCGCAAGCGCTCGTGGGTCATGGCCTGACGTTCACGATCGGGCGCGGCAATGAAATCTGCGTGAGGGCGGTGGAGGCGCTCGCGCCGCTCGTCGTCGGTAAAACGCTCGAGGAGATTGCCGCGAACATGGGCGCGTTCTGGCGCGCGCTGACGTCGGACAGCCAGTTGCGCTGGATCGGTCCGGACAAGGGCGCGATCCATCTGGCCACCGCGGCGGTCGTCAATGCCGTGTGGGACCTGTGGGCGAAAGCGGAAGGCAAGCCGGTGTGGAAACTGCTCGTCGATATGAGCCCCGAAGAACTCGTGCGCTGTCTCGACTTTCGCTATGTGACGGACGTCATCACGCCGCACGAGGCGATCGCGATGCTGCATCGTCACGCGGCGACCAAGGCCGTGCGCGAGAAGGAAATGCTCGCGCAAGGCTACCCGGCTTACACGACCTCGGCGGGCTGGCTCGGCTACGACGACGACAAGATTCGCCGCCTCGCGCGCGAAGGCGTCGCGCAGGGCTGGACGCATTTCAAGCAGAAGGTCGGCGGCAATCTGGATGAAGACATGCGCCGCGCCCGCATTTTGCGCGAGGAAATCGGCCCCGGCCGCAAGCTGATGATGGACGCGAACCAGGTGTGGGACGTCGATGAAGCCATCGCCAACATGCGGCATCTCGCGCAATTCGATCCGTGGTGGATCGAGGAGCCGACGAGCCCCGACGACATTCTCGGTCACGCGGCGATTCGCGCGCGGCTCGCACCGATCGGCGTGGCGACCGGCGAGCACTGTCATAACCGCGTGATGTTCAAGCAGTTGCTGCAGGCGCATGCGATCGACTTTTGCCAGGTCGACAGTTGCCGCCTCGGCGGTCTGAACGAAGTGATCGTCGTGCTGCTGATGGCGGCGAAGTTCGGCGTGCCGGTGTGTCCGCACGCGGGCGGCGTCGGTTTATGCGAGTACGTCCAGCATATTTCGCTGTTCGACTATATCTGCGTGTCGGCGTCGCTGGAAAATCGCGTGCTCGAATACGTGGATCATTTGCACGAGCATTTCGTCGATCCTGTCGTGATCCGCAACGGCCGTTATATGCCGCCGCAGCGTCCGGGCTACAGCATCGAGATTCACGCGGACTCGCTCGATCAGCATGATTTTCCTGGCGGCGCCGCCTGGCGTACGTGATGCACGCGAGGCAAGCGAAGAGACGGCCGTGTAAACTCGCCGTTTAGCGACTCGCTTGCGAAGTATTCGACACGCAGGCCGCCCACGCCAGGCCACGACCATGCATCATCATTTGAAATACCTGAGCGGCTATCCGCCCGCGCTGCTCGACAAAGTCACCAAGCTCATCGCCGACGATCAACTCGGCGCATACCTCGCTGCCCGCTATCCGAATACGCATGACGTGCAAACCGACCGTGCGCTCTACACGTATTGCGCGGAATTGAAGCGCGAGCATCTGCGCAGCGCGGAGCAGATCGACAAGGTCACGTACGACAGCAAGCTCGACGTGATGCGCCACGCGTTGGGCCTGCACACGAGCATCTCGCGTGTGCAGGGCGGCAAGCTGAAGGCGAAGAAGGAAATCCGCATCGCGTCGTTATTCAAAAACGCGGCGCCGGAGTTTCTGAAGATGATCGTGGTGCACGAACTCGCGCATCTGAAGGAAAGCGATCACAACAAGGCGTTTTACCGCCTCTGCGAGTTCATGCAGCCGGGCTACCATCAGTTCGAATTCGATCTGCGGCTTCACCTCACGCATCGCGCGTTGGCGAAGGCGCAGACCTGATACGTCACGCCGCGACGGCCTCGAGCGCCGACGCCTTCAACAACACGGGAATCGACTTCGAAGTCGGCGTGCCCGCGCCGTCCGCAACCGACGACAGCGGCACGAGCGGATTCGTCTCCGGATAATAAGCGCCGAGGCAGCCGCGCGGAATGTCGTATTCGACCAGCAAAAAGCCATCCGCGTGACGCTCGATGCCGTCGGCCCACACGCTCGTGATGTCCACGCGCTGTCCGGCCGCGAAACCCAGCATCGCGATGTCGTCCTTGTTGGCGAACAACACGCGCCGCTGTCCGTACACGCCGCGATAACGGTCGTCGAGCCCGTAAATCGTCGTGTTGTACTGATCGTGCGAACGCGTCGTCATCAGCGTCATCAGGCGCTCGCCATGCTGCTCGCGCGCGCGATGAATCGGCGTGTCGAGCGCGATGGCATGCACGAGGAACTGCGCCTTGCCGCTCGGCGTTTTCCAGATCCGTTCACGCGATGCGACGCCGAGATGGAAGCCGCCCGGCCGCTTCAGACGCTCGTTGTAATCGTCAAAGCCGTCGATCACTTTCGCGATGCCGTCGCGAATCAGCGCGTAGTCCGCGGCATGCGCGAGCCAGTCGACCTTGTCGCTGCCGAGCGTCGCGTGCGCCATGCGCGCGACGATCGCGATTTCGGAGAGCAGATTTTCTGAAGCCGGCTTATTCATGCCGTACGAGATGTGCACCATGCTCATCGAATCCTCGACGCTCACGCCTTGCGCGACGCCGTTCTGCAAGTCGATCTCGGTGCGGCCGAGCGTCGGCAGAATCAGCGCATCGCGGCCATGCACGAGATGGCTGCGATTCAGCTTCGTCGTGATGTGCACGGTGAGATCGCACGAACGCATTGCTTCCCACGTGCGCGGCGTGTCCGGCGTCGCAATCGAGAAGTTGCCGCCCAGACCGATAAACACCTTCACCTTGCGATCGAGCATCGCCTGAATCGTGTTGACGACATCGAGCCCATGCTCGCGCGGCGGCTCGAAACCGTACACCTCGCCGAGCCGGTCGAGAAACGCCTGCGTGGGCTTTTCCTCGATGCCGACAGTGCGGTCGCCCTGCACGTTCGAATGGCCGCGCACCGGGCACAGCCCCGCGCCGCGCCGGCCGATATTGCCGCGCATCATCATCAGGTTCGACAGCAGTTGCACTGTCGCCACCGAATTCTTGTGCTGCGTGAGACCCATGCCCCACGTCGAGATCACCGCGCGGCCTTTCGCGTAGATGTCGGCGAGCTTCAGCACGTCTTCGTACGGCACGCCCGATTCCGCGACGATGGTGTGCCAGCGCTCGGCGCGCAGGTCTTGTGCGAACGCCTCGAAGCCGACCGTGTGTTCGGCGAGGAACGCAACGTCGAGCACGCGTTCCAGACCGGACGCCTGCGCTTCGTCATCGAGTTCGATCACGCGCTTGGCCACGCCCTTGATGAGCGCGAAGTCGCCGCCGACCTTCGGGCGGATAAACACCGAGCTGATTTTCGTGCTGCCCATCGTCAGCATTTCCACCGGATGCTGCGGGCTCGCGAAACGCTCCAGCCCGCGCTCCTTCAGCGGATTGATCGACACGATGGTCGCGCCGCGCTTTGCGCACTCGCGCAGTTCGCCGAGCATCCGCGGATGGTTGGTCGCCGGGTTCTGGCCGAAGATCAGCAGCGTGTCCGCGTGTTCGAAGTCGTCGAGCGTGACCGTGCCCTTGCCGATGCCGACCGTGTGCGGCAAGCCGCGGCTCGTCGCTTCGTGGCACATGTTCGAGCAATCGGGGAAATTGTTGGTGCCGTACATCCGCACGAACAACTGGTACAGAAACGCAGCTTCGTTGCTTGCGCGGCCCGACGTGTAGAACGCGGCCTGGTCCGGATCCTCGAGGCGCTTCAGATGGCTCGCGATCAGATCGAACGCTTCGTCCCAGCCGATCGGCACGTAGCGGTCGCTCATCGCGTCGTAGACGAGCGGGTCGGTCAGGCGGCCGTGCTGTTCGAGCTCGAAGTCGGACTGCGTCATGAGTTCGGCGACCGTGTGCTCCGCGAAGAACGCGGGCGTCACGCGCTTGCTGGTCGCCTCGGCGGCGACCGCCTTGACGCCGTTCTCGCAGAACTCGAACGTGGACGCATGCTCGCGGTCGGGCCACGCGCAGCCGGGGCAGTCGAAGCCGTTCGGCTGATTCTGCTTGAGCAGCGTGCGGTAATTGCCGCCCGTGACCTTTTCCTTGATCAGGTTGATGGCGACGTACTTGAGCGCGCCCCAGCCGGCCGCCGGATGCGTGTACGGCTCGATGCGGGCGCCGCTGGTGTCGGCGCCTGATTTATTGCGGATGTCGGTGTTCTTCATGATGTTGCCGCGCGTGGTCTTGTCATGGCTTTTCGGGCCGATGTTCCAAGACTACTGTGTTCCAATCGCAGTGCAGCATACAGAAAAACAAAAAGGGAAGGGATACAGTTCTTGCGTTTTGTCATAGACTGGCGCGCGAGATATCTGTTTTCCTTGAGCCACGTCCTTGAAACTCTACGAAAAGCTCGCCGACGAAATCACCCAGTCCGTGCGCCGCGGCGTATTCGCGGCGGGCGAGCGGATTCCGTCCGTGCGGCAGGCGAGCCAGCAGCATGGCGTCAGCATCAAGACGGTGCTGCATGCTTATGCGTTGCTGGAAAGCCGGGGCATCGTCGAAACGCGTCCGCAGTCCGGTTATTTCGTGCGCGAAGCGGCGCTGAATGCGTTCCGCCCCGAGACGCGGCGCGCGGACAGCAAAGCCGCGCCGCCTGTCGCGCCGGTTGCCGCCGAAGTCGACGTGAGCCGTCTCGTGCTCTCCACGCTGCGCAGCATCCGCGCGCACGACGCCGTGCCGTTCGGCTCGCCGTATCCGGATCCGTCGCTGTTTCCGTGGCGGCGCATCAATCAGTATGCGAACGCGATTGCGCGCCGTCAGGCGAGCTGGAATCTGATCGACGATCTGCCGCCCGGCAACCCCGAACTGATCCGGCAGATTGCGCGCCGTTATGCCGAGAACGGCATGCCCGTCGATCCCGGCGAGATCGTCATCACGCTCGGCGCCACCGAGGCAATCAACCTCAGCCTGCAGGCGATCGCCAAACCGGGCGACACGGTGGCCGTCGAATCGCCGACTTACTACGCGATGCTGCACGCCATCGAGCGGATGGGCATGCGCGCTATCGAGGTGGCGACGCATCCCGTCGACGGCATCGACATCGACGCGCTCGCGCAGGTGATCGCAAGACAGAAGATCGCCGCCTGCATGGTGATGCCGAACTTCCAGAATCCGCTCGGTTTTCAGATGCCGGACGCGCGCAAGCGGCAACTCGTCGAACTGCTCGCCGCGCACCAGATTCCGGTCATCGAAAACGATGTGTATCAGGAGCTGTATTTCGGCGAGTCGCGACCGTCGACGTTGAAGAGCTTCGACACGCAGGGGCTCGTGCTGCATTGCGCGTCGTTCTCTAAAAGCCTGACCGCGTCGTACCGGATAGGCTGGGCGCTGCCGGGCCGTTATCGCGCGCAGGTCGAGAAGCTCAAGTTTCTGAATACGCTGACGACGCCTTCGGTGCCGCAGGTCGCCGTCGCCGATTATTTGCGGCAGGACGGCTACGACCGGCATCTGCGGCATGTGCGCAAGGTTTATCGGCAGCAGGCGAGCATCATGAGCGCGATGGTGCAGCGGTTCTTTCCGGCGGGCACGCGCATCTCCGCGCCGCAAGGCGGCTATGTGCTGTGGGTGGAGTTGCCCGAGCGCGTCGATTCGATGAAGCTGTATCGGGCGGCGCTCGCGCGCGGCATCACGGTCGGGCCCGGCATGATGTTTTCGACGCGCAACGATTTTCGCCATTTCATCCGGCTCAACTACAGCTATCCGTGGACGGCTGACAGCGAGGCGGCGTTAAAGACACTCGGCGAACTGATCACGCAGATGACGTGAAGCGCCGGCATCGCTCGCACGAAAAGCAAGGCGGCCGGCGGATAAAACACAAGGAGACATGAATGGACGAAGAGGGAATCGATCCGGTGCTGCTCGCCGTGCTCGCGCAGCTTTGGCGCGCGCAAAGCGAAAGGCCCGCGCGGCAGACGCCGGGCGGCGCGTGGTCGCTCGCGAAGCTGTCGAAGCAGGCGAACGTGCCGATGAGCGCGCTGCGGCGGCAGTTGACGGCGCTCGTTGACAGCGGCCTCGTGGAGACGATGTTCGATGAGGAGGGCGCCGGCACTGCGCGTCTTACGGAGACCGGCCGCGAGTTGTGCGCGGAGCTGTTCGGCGAGAGCGGAGCGGCGGAAGATGCCGCGCCTGATCCAGACACGCCGCCGAGCCTTCACTGAAGCGACGCACGGCGCAGCGCGTGACTACGTCCGTCCCAGCATCGCGACCCCGCAGAACCAGTCGCCGCCATGCGGCGTCTGGTGGTTCCACTGGCTGCCGTTCTGCTTGATGACGCTCGCGCACTGCTCGCCGATCACGATGCCGGGATGCGCGGCCGTGCATTGAAGCATCGTGGGATCGACGCTCGAAGCACCCATCCGCACGCCCGCAATCACCTGCTCCAGTTCGCCGATACGCGCCGCGTACCACGTCCCCAAACACGCGGCGTCGCGGCAATTCGCCTCGCGCCACGCCCACTTGCTGTCGCTGTCGGCGATGAAGCCGCGCCGGTCGCTCACCGTGCGCCGCGCTTTCCAGTAGAGTCGGCCCAACGTATCGTCGAGGCGCGACAGCGCGGGATCGTTGCAGATGATCTTTTCGGCGAGCGAGCGTCCCTTGCTGCAATCGAAGCTCGCGGCTTGAGCGGACGGATGCGCGATCAGCAGCGCGGCGATCAGAAGAGGGCGGACGATTTTCATGACGGTTCACGCGATGCAGGGTTTCTCATGCAACGGATGATCGTCCGATCGCGCGTCATGCGGACGCCGGAAAAAGCAGCGGTTAGCGCAAGTGATTACCAGATATTGCCTTGCGCGACGCGTGCGGCGCCGCGATAGTGGAAGGCACGGCAAATCGAAGCGCCGCCTGCGGGAATCCTGTGCATTCGACGGGTATACCCTGGTGCGCTGCTTACGCAATCTTGCCGATGTTGGGTAGGGGGGCGCATATATGAACCGCGAAGCGACATCACGCATGGAGGCAGGAGCGACGCCCGATAGTTGCCGATACCGGCCGGATCTGGCCGAAGAGGTGCTGGCGTCGGAGCGCAGCGTATTGCGGCTCATCACCCGCAATACGCCGTTGCCGGAATTACTGGACGAGGTGTGTCACCGCGCGGAAGCGCTGCTCGGTTCGGGCGCGGCATGCTCGATCCTGTTGCTCGACGAAGACGGCCTGCATGTGCGGATGGGCGGCGCGCCGTCGCTGCCCGCGCACTTCAGCGCGGCAATCGACGGTGTGGCGATCGGCCCGTGCGCGGGCTCGTGCGGCACGGCCATGTACGAGCGGCGGCTGGTGGTCGTCGAGGACATCGAGACGGACCCGCTGTGGGCGGACTTCCGCGCGCTCGCGTTGCCGCTCGGCCTGCGTGCGTGCTGGTCGGTGCCGTTCGAAAACGACGCGGGCGCCGTGCTCGGCGCGTTCGCCGTCTATCATCGCGAGCCGCGCCGGCCGACCGCTCAGGAAGAGACGATGCTGCGCGACATCGGCCGCAGCGTCGGGCTCGCCGTGCATCAGGACGCGATGGCGCAACGTCTCGCGAACAGCGAGGAGCATCATCGGCTCGTCGTCGATCATCTGATCGAAGGCATCGTCGTGCAGTCGCGCGAAGGCGTCGTGCTCGCCTGCAATCCGAGCGCGCAGCGCATGCTGCGCACCGGGCCGCAAATCGTCGGGCGCAGCATTCGCACGGTGATGGTGCGCGGCTTTCACGAGGACGGCTCGCCCGTGAAGGAAGATGAGCGGCCCACCAGCCAGGTGCTCGCGACCGGCAAGCCGATGCTCGGCGTCACGCTCGCCGTCGAACTGGTGAGCGGCGAAGTCATCTGGATCACCGAAAACGTGGTGCCGATCCTGAAGCCGGGGCAAAGCAAGCCCGACTCCGTGCTGATTTCCTTCACCGATATTGGCCCCGTGCGCGAGGCGCAGCGCCAGCTCAAATTCCTCGCGACCCGCGATTCGCTCACCGGCCTCTACAACCGCGCGTATCTGACCGAGCGGATGAACAGCCTGTTCGCGCCGGGCGCGCCGAACGGCAGCGGCGAATTCGCGAATGTCGCGGTGCTGTTCGTCGATCTCGACGGTTTCAAGAAGGTCAACGACACAGCCGGTCACGAGGCCGGCGACGCGTTGCTGAAGAGCGTCGCGCAGCGGCTCGCCGGCTGCGTCGGCCCCGACGACACGCTCGCGCGCGTGGGCGGCGACGAGTTCGTGATCGTGGTCGGCGCGAGCGATTGCAGCGACCGGCTGATCGCGCTCGCCCGTCATATCCTCGACGAAATCGCGGTGCCGTTCGCGGTGGCGGACAACGAGTACTACCTGGGCGCGTCGATTGGCATCAGCCGCTTTCCCGAAGACGGCCAGGATGCGCCGACGCTGATGCGCAACGCCGACTCGGCCATGTATCACGCGAAGCAGCGCGGCCGCAACAACTTCCAGTTCTTCACCGCCGAGCTCAATCAGCAACTGCAGCGCCGCTTTGTGATCGAGCAGTCGCTGCGGCGCGCGCTCGCCGGCGGCGAACTGAGCCTCGTGTATCAGCCTATCGTCGATAGCCACGCGGGCCGCACCATCGGCGCCGAGGCGCTCTTGCGCTGGTACAACAGCGAGCTCGGCAACGTGTCGCCCGCCGAGTTCATTCCAGTCGCGGAAGACGCGGGGCTGATCGCCGAGATCGGCGAATGGGTGCTCGCGCACGCGTGCGAGCAGGCGGCGCGCTGGCGGCGCACGCTCGCGCCCGACCTGATCGTCGCGGTCAACCTGTCGCCGCGCCAGTTCAACGACGGCCTCGTCGAGCGGATCAGGCGCTGTCTCGACCAGTCCGGGCTCGACCCGGCGGCGCTCGAACTCGAAATCACCGAGCGGCTTCTGATGAGCGACAGCGACACCGTGCTGCCGATGTTGCAGACCCTGAGCGCGACGGGCGTGCGTATTTCCGTCGACGACTTCGGCACCGGCTATTCGTCGCTGTCGTATCTGAAGCGCTTTCCGCTGCATAACCTGAAGATCGACCGGTCGTTCGTCGCGGGCTTGCCGGACCACCGCGATTCGATTGCGATCACGCAGGCGGTGGTGGCGATGGCGCATTCGCTCGGCATGAACGTCACCGCGGAAGGTGTGGAAACGCCCGAGCAGGCGGCGTTTCTGCGCTCGATCGATTGCGACAAGCAGCAGGGCTATCTGTACAGCCGGCCGGTGGGCGCGAGCGCTTATGCGCGGGCGTTGGCGGATGCGTATGCGGCGACGTGAGAGGTGACAAGCGCGGTGACGTGAGCGGTGACATGCGCGGTGACATGAGCGCGGCGGCGACTGGGCGTAAGATGCAACGACCCGCACGCGAGCCGCAAGGAGAGTCGTCATGGCACAGCACTTCGACGCAGTTGTGATCGGCACCGGACAAGGCGGCCCGCCGCTTGCCGTGCGTCTTGCCGAAAGCGGCCGGCGCACGGCGGTCATCGAACGCGCGGCGTTCGGCGGGACGTGCGTGAACGTCGGCTGCACGCCGACCAAGGCTTATGTGGCGAGCGCACGCGCGGCGCACGTCGCGCGCCACGCGGCGCGGCTCGGCGTGCTGGTGAGCGGTTCGGTCAACGTCGATCTGTCGGCGGTGAAGGCGCGCAAGGACAAGATCATCGGGCAGTCGCGCGACGGCGTCGAACAATGGCTGCGCGGCACCGAGAATGTGACGGTGTTCAACGGCCATGCGCGCTTCACGGGCGCGCATACGGTTTCCGTCAGCGGACCGGACGGCGCGCTGCTGCATGAAATCAGCGCCGACGAAATCTTCCTCAATACCGGCACGCGCGCTGTGGTGCCGCGGCTCGAAGGCATCGAGCGAATCCGCTATTACACCAACTCCAGTCTGCTCGAGCTTACCGAGTTGCCGAGCCGGCTCGTGATCGTCGGCGGCAGTTATATCGCGCTCGAATTCGCGCAGGTGTTTCGCCGCTTCGGCAGTGAAGTGATCGTGCTGGTGCGCGGCGAGCGCGTGCTCACGCGCGAGGACGCCGATCTTGCCGAGTCCGTGCAGCAGGTGCTGGCCCGCGAAGGCGTCGAGTTCCGCTTCGGCGTGCAGCCTTCGCGCGTCGAGCCGCATCCGCATCGCGAGAACGAAGTGTGCATCGGCTTCGAGCAGAACGTGCCGGCACTCGAGGCGTCGCATCTGCTGTTCGCGACCGGCCGCGAACCGAATACCGACGACCTCGGCCTGGCCGCCGCCGGCATCGAGACCGACCGGCACGGCACGATTCCCGTCGACGGCCAACTGCGCACCAACGTGCCGGGCGTGTGGGCGATCGGCGACATCAACGGACGCGGCGCGTTCACGCATACGTCCTACGACGATTACCAGATCGTCGCGGCCAATCTGCTCGACGGCGGCGCGCGCACGGTCGACACGCGCATCATGGCGTATGCGGTATTCGTCGATCCGCCGCTTGCGCGCGTCGGGCTTTCCGAGGACGACGTGCGCAAGAGCGGCCGCGACGCGCTGATCGCGACGATGCCGATGTCGCGCGTGGGCCGCGCGCGCGAACGCGGCGAAACCGACGGCTTCATGAAGGTGCTCGTCGACGCGCGCAGCAAGCAGATTCTCGGCGCGGCGATTCACGGCATTGAAGGCGACGAGGCGATCCATACGTTTATCGACATCATGACGGCGGGCGCGCCGTATCCGACCTTGCAATACGCGATGCATATCCATCCGACCATCAGCGAATTGATCCCTACGCTGCTCGACGGTCTGAAGCCTTTGAAATAGCTCGGCTCGAAAGAGGCGGATTGCAAGAGGCCGATCGCAAGACGTGGATCGACAACGCGTTGCGGCATCGCGGATAATCGCGAGCGGCGCGGGCCGTGCGTGCGATGTATGCGCGGTCCGCATTCAGCCTGCATTGGACCCGCATTCAACCCGCATTTAACCCGCATTCACTCGAGGAACCGCCGATGGGCAAGGGACGCGTCGAAGCCTTCAGCGATGGCGTGATCGCCATCATCATCACGATCATGGTGCTGGAAATCAAAGTACCGGACGGCTTCGACCTCGCCGCGCTGCGGCCGCTCCTGCCGGTGTTCTGCGCCTATGTGCTGAGCTTCATTTACGTCGGCATCTACTGGAACAATCATCACCATCTGTTCCATGCCGTGACGAAGGTCAGCGGCGGCGTGCTGTGGGCCAATCTGCATCTGCTGTTCTGGCTGTCGCTGCTGCCCGCGGTCACGCATTGGGTCGGCGAGAACCATCTGGCTTCGTGGCCGACCGCGCTATACGGCGTCGTGCTGTTCATGTCGGCGATCGCCTATTTCATTCTGACGCGCTTGCTCATCCGTCAGCACGGCCTCGACTCGGCGCTTGCGAAGGCGGTCGGCAACGACTTCAAGGGCAGGGTGTCGGTCGCGATCTATCTGGCGGGCATCGTGACGGCGTTCGTTGAGCCGTTGATTTCGGCGGCGCTTTATACGCTCGCTGCTGCGTGGTGGCTCGTGCCGGATCGGCGGATTGAGCACGTGCTGGAAGGTTGAGCGTGCTGGCGCTCAAGCTTGCGCTCGTGCCGGCGTTCCTCGCCGCGCTGACGATGGCGGCGCGCTTGTGGGGGCCGTCGGTGGCGGGCTGGCTCGCGGGCCTGCCGGTCGTCGCCGGACCGATCGTGCTGCTGCTTGCGCTCGCGCGAGGGCCGTCGTTCGCGGCGCAGGCGTCGGTGGCGTCGATTGCGGCGATCGCCGCGTCGGAAGCCTTCAACTTTGCGTATGCGTGGAGTTGCCGCCGTTTCTCGTGGCCGCTTGCGTTGGTCGCGGGCATGAGCGGGTGGTTCGTGGCGGCGATGTTGTTGACGCGACTGCCCGCGTCGCTCGCGTGGGCAGTCGCCGTGGCTTGCGTGGCGGTCGCGGTTTCGCAATGCGGCTTGCCGCGCGCGACGGGGCAGGTGCCGGCCACGCGCGCCGGCTTCGGCGAGCTCGTACTGCGCATGGTCGCGGGCGCGCTGTTGACGCTTGCGGTGACGAGCCTTGCAGCGTCGATGGGCGCGACGTGGAGCGGCTTGCTTTCCGTGTTTCCGTTGCTTGGGATGGTGCTCGCCGTGTCGGCGCAGCGCGAGCATGGACCCGATTTTGTCGCGTTGCTGATGCGCGGCATGGTGGTCGGGCGCGGCTCGTTCGCCGCATTCTTCGCTGTGACCGCGGTGCTGCTGCCGCGCTATGGCGTGTGGTTGAGCTTCGCGTGTGCGTCGGCGGTGTGCATCGTCGTGCACGGCGCGACGCGGCGCATGCTGGATGCGAGGCGGCCCGCGCAAGAGGTGTCGCGTGAAGCTTCGTTGCGGCAGCCAGTGGATTGATTGCGCGGGCGCTGGCGCTGGCGAGTCGCGGTCTGCGCGCGCATCGTTTGCGGTTTGCGAACAAGCCCGAGCTTCACGGATACTGTTGTCATGACTTCAGCCACACCCCATCCGCCGCCAGCCCGCATCGGCCTCATCTCCGACACGCATAACCTCGTGCGGCCCGAGGCGCTCGCGTATCTCGCGGGTTGCGACGCGATCATCCACGCCGGCGACATCTGCAACGAAGCGGTGCTCGACGCGCTCGTGCAAATCGCGCCGCTTACCGTGGTACGCGGCAATAACGACGTCGGCGAGTGGGCCGCATCGCTGCCGACGCATGCGACGCTCGCCGTGCAGCAAGTCACGATCCTCGTCGTGCACGATATCGCCGACGTGCCGGCCGATCCGCGTAAAGAAGGTATCGGCGTGGTCGTGACCGGACACTCTCACAAGCCGTCGATCAGCGAGCGCGACGGGGTGCTGTTCGTCAATCCCGGCAGCGCAGGCCCGCGGCGATTCAAGCTGCCGGTGTCGGCCGGCATCCTCACGATCGAAGGCGCGCGGGCCGAGGCACGCGTCGATCCGCTGCTGAAATGAGAACGGGCCGGCATAATGCCGGCCCGTCCTGTGCTACTTGCACTAGTTGCGATGCTCTCAACAAGCGCCGCAGTTCGCCCTTAAATCACGCACGCGCCGTAGCGGTCGCGGCATAGCCTTCGTCCATCTCTTCGGCTTCGCGTTCGCCGCGCAGCACGGCGTGCGCTTCCGCGCGCGTCGCCACGCACGGGCCCGAGCCGAGCAGCGGCTTGCGTGCCGTTTCGCGCAGCGCGACAACCGACACGATGCCGATCAGCGACGCGCCCATCAGGTAGTACGCAGGCATCATCAGATTGCCGGTGCGGTCGACGAGCCATGCGGTCACGAGCGGCGTCGTACCGCCGAACAGCGACACCGAAACATTGAAGCCGATCGCGAGCGCGCCGTAACGGATCTTCGTCGGGAACAGCGCCGGCAGCGCCGACGGCATCACGCCCGTAAAGCATGACAGCAGCACGCCGAGAATCATCAGCCCGCTGAACACCGGCAGCAGCGTGCCCATGCGGATCAGCAGCAGCGCCGGAATCGACAGCGCGAAGAGACCCACGCAGCCGAACAGCATCACCGGCTTGCGGCCGATCGCATCCGACAGACGGCCGGCTGCGAGCGTCGCAGGCATCATCAGCACCATCACGAGCAGCACGATGAAGAGACCGTGCGACTCGTTGAAGTGCAGCGTGGCCGACAGATAGCTCGGCAGATACGAGAGCGCCATGTAGTCGGTGACGTTGAAGATCAGCACGAGGCCGACGCACAACAGCAGCGGCTTCCATTGCTGCACGAGCAGATTGCCCAGCGACTGCTTCGGCAGCGCCTTGTCTTCGGCTTCGCGTTGCTCGGCCTGCTTCTTGAACGCGGGCGTTTCCTCGAGCTTCATGCGGATGTAAAGACCCACGAGCCCGAGCGGACCGGCGATCAGGAACGGCACACGCCAGCCCCACGACAGCAGCGCCTCGTTCGACAGCGTAGCCGTCAGAACCGCGACCGTGCCCGCGCCGAGCACGTAGCCGATCAGCGTGCCGAACTCGAGGAAGCTGCCCATGAAGCCGCGGCGCTTGTCCGTCGAAAATTCAGCGATGAAGGTCGCCGCGCCGCCGTATTCGCCGCCCGTCGAAAAGCCTTGCACGAGACGCGCGACGAGCAGCAAGGCCGGCGCGAGAATGCCGATCGACCCGTAGCTCGGAATCAGCCCGATCGCGAAGGTGCCGAGCGCCATCATGATCATGGTCATTGCCAACACGCGTTGACGGCCGATGCGGTCGCCGAGCGGACCGAACACCATGCCGCCGACGGGCCGCACGAGAAACGCCGCGGCAAACGTGCCGAAGGTCGCGATCAACTGGGCGGACGGGCTCGACGACGGGAAGAACACTTTGCCGAGCGTCACAGCGATGTAGCTGTAGACGCCGAAATCGAACCATTCCATTGCGTTGCCGAGCGCCATGGCGCCGACGGCACGCTTGAGGAGAGACTTGTCGACGACGGTGATGTCGTCGAGAGAGAGGCGTTGTTCTTGTTTGTGGTGTCGCCAGAAGCCGTTGCTGGAAGCGGTCAAGGTAAAAACTCCGATGACTGCGACGAAACTCATGATGCGTTCCGCCACGGTTGCTGGAAAGTGCAGTTTCGCAAACGGGGCAAGGCCTCTTCGCCGCGACGGCGAAAGAGCGGGCGCGCGTAAAAAGAAACGCGACGCGCAGCCAGGGCCGCAAAAGCAGCAAACGCCCGTGCCTCGCGAGCCTGGTCGCGAAAAAACACTCGTCTAGATTGTGCTGACTATTGCGCCTGCCTGGCCGTGAAGGGGGCAAGCGCATGAGGACGCGGGTGGCTGAAGCCGGACCGCACGCCACTGGAAGGCTTGAAACGAAAAAGGCCGGTGCTTTATTCGCCGCCTGGTTTGCCTCTGGGGATGACCTCAGGGCAGCTTCAGGGCAATCTCAAACGACGATACGACCGACAAGCCTTCTTGTATAAAAACTGTTCCATCGCGATGGACACGCGCAGTGCAAGCACTTGGTGTCGCAAGGTCAGAGAACGCGAATGAAGGTGAATTGCTGTTGGAACGATGCACATGTTAGCACGATGACAGAGGATCGTGCAAACCCGGTTTTGGCCGGGAGCCTTGGCGCAGGCGCGCAATCCCTTGCCCGGTGGGGGATTCCGGCGATCGCGGCGGTCTCCAGAAGGGGCTTAAAACGGCTCGAAAATGTACCGTTTGGGGAGTTTTGGGGCAGCCTCGCCGATGGTTTCGGCGCGAGTTCCGAGGCGAAAAAAATCCGCGCACGGTGGCGCGGATTTCGTCGCTGCGGTTGCCGCTGCGAGAGGACCCTGATGCTGATAGAGAAACTCAGCGCTCAGCGTTCACCCGCGCTCAACCCGCGTTCACTCGCTCGCCGGCGGCACATAACCCTGCGCCGTATCCGCGCCTTCGCCGAAGAAGAACTTTTCGGTCTGCTTCATCAGATACTGGCGCGCGCGCGGATCGGCCATATTCAGACGATTCTCGTTGATCAGCATGGTTTGCTGCTTCAACCAGGCTTGCCACGCCTCCTTCGAAATGCTTTCGTAGATCCGCTTGCCGAGTTCGCCCGGCAGCGGCGGGAAATCGAGGCCTTCGGCTTCCTTGCCGAGCTTCGCGCATTGAACCATACGAGTCATGCTGTGCTTCTCCTGTGTCGACGGGAGTCGGGTGCTTGAGCCCTTACTCCGGTCCCATGAAAAAGGGGTTAGTGAATTCGATTGAACGGGCAGTCGCTGCTGGCGACCGCTCAGAGCTGTTTCATCAGCACGAGCGATTTGCGCTGCCAGTTGTACAGCCGGCGACGGTCTTCGGGCAGGTCGTCGACCGTGACCTTGACGAAGCCGCGCTTGAGGAACCAGTGTTCGGTGCGCGTGGTGAGCACGAAGATGCGCGTGAGGCCGCGCGCCCGCGCGCGCTGCTCGATGCGCTTGAGCAGACGCTCGCCGTCGCCGGTGCCTTGCGCTTCGGGCGCCACCGTCAGACACGCCATTTCGCCGATGCGTTCCTGCGTGTACGGATACAGCGCCGCGCAGCCGAACAGCACGCCATCGTGCTCGATGACCGAGAAATGGTCGATGTCGCGTTCGATCTGATGCCGCCCGCGCCGCACCAGCGTGCCGTCCGATTCGAGCGGCTCGATCAGCGCAAGAATGCCGCCGACGTCGTCCGGTGTCGCTTCGCGCAGGCTTTCGAGATTCTCGTACGAGATCATCGTGCCGACGCCGTCGTGCAGGAACAGTTCGAGCAGCAGGCTGCCGTCGAGCGCGTAAGGGATGATGTGCGCCCGCGCCACGCCGCCGCGGCATGCACGGATCGAGTGCTTCAGATAGAAGCCCGCGTCGCCGGTGACTTCGCCGCTTTCGTGCAGCTTGTACGCGTCGTCGAGCGACAGTTCGCGGATCAGTTCCGTGCCGTCTTCGCCTGCCTGCATGAGGCCGGGCGTTTCGGTGAGGAACACGATCTTGTCCGCGCGTAACGCGATGGCCGCCGCGGAGGCGACGTCTTCCATGGCGAGATTGAAGGCCTCGCCGGTCGGCGAAAAACCGAGCGGCGACAGCAGCACGAGCTTGCGGCTCGCGAGCGAATGACGGATTGAATCGGCGTCGATCTTGCGCACCACGCCGGTGTGCGCGAAGTCCACGCCGTCGAGAATGCCGACCGGCCGCGCGGTCACGAAGTTGCCCGACACGACGCTGATGTGCGCGTGCGCCATCGGCGTATTCGGCAAGCCCTGGCTGATGGCCGCCTCGATGTCCAGGCGCACTTCGCCGGCGGCTTCTTTCGCGGATTCGAGCGCGCGCGCGTCGGTAATGCGCATGCCGTGCGAAAACTCCGACTCGACGCCGTGCAGGCTCATCTGCTCCTCGACTTGCGGACGCGAGCCGTGCACCAGAACGATCTGGATGCCCATGGCCTGCAACAGCGCGATGTCCGACACGAGCGCATTCAGGAGCCCCTGATGCACCACTTCGCCGCCGAAACCGACGACGAACGTCTTGTTTCGGAACGCGTGGATATAAGGGGCGACTGAGCGCATCCAGTCGACGAATTGCGCGTGCTGTGCAAGCTGTTCCGTTGCTCCGTCGGGGGCCGGAACGCTCGCGGGCGCGGGGACGAGGTCGGTTTGGGAATTCATGCCCGGGATTATAATGCGCCCCCATGTCGAATGTACCCAAAAGTCCCGCCGCGGCGAACGAGAATGCGGCGCCGGCCGCCGATCAAACGAAGGCCGGCGACGCGAAGCGCCGCGCCGACCAGGACGCGAACCGCGGCAAGCCGGACGTGCCCCGCAAGGCGCGCGAGCCGAATCGTGCCGTGTCTGGCGGCGAGGCGTCCGCGAAGGAAAAAAGTCGCGCCGAGCAAGCGGAGCATGCTGAGTCTCGCGGATCGCGTGGGTCTGGCGAAGCAGGCGAGCCGCGTGAAGCACGTGAACCGCGTGCGCCACGCCAGCCGCAAGAACCGCGTGGGCCGCGCCCGCCACGTGAGCCGCAGCAGCAGCGCGCGCCACGTGAGCCGCAGCAGCAGCGCGCGCCACGTCAGCCACAGGGAGCCCGTCCGCCGCGTCCGCCACGCGAGCCGCGTGTCGTCCAGCCGAACCCGATTCCGCCGATCATCTTCCCCGAAGCGCTGCCGGTATCTGCCCGCCGCGATGAAATCGCGAAGGCCATCGCCGAAAACCAGGTGGTGATCGTGTCCGGCGAGACCGGGTCGGGCAAGACCACGCAGTTGCCGAAAATCTGCCTCGCGCTCGGGCGCGGTCTCGGCGCGGGCGGCGCCGGTCTGATCGGCCACACGCAGCCGCGCCGCATCGCCGCTTCGGCGACGGGCCGGCGCATCGCCGAGGAACTCGGCACGCCGTTCGGCGAAGTGGTCGGCTACAAGGTGCGCTTCACCGACAATCTGTCGCCGGGTGCATCCGTCAAGCTGATGACGGACGGCATTCTGCTCGCCGAGACGCAGACCGATCCGCTGCTGAAGGCGTACGACACGCTGATCATCGACGAGGCGCATGAGCGCAGCCTGAACATCGATTTCCTGCTCGGCTACCTGAAGGAAATCCTGGCGAAGCGTGCCGATCTGAAGCTGATCGTGACGTCGGCGACGATCGATGCCGACCGCTTCGCGCGCCACTTCGGCAGCGAAGAGAAGCCCGCGCCGGTGATCGAAGTGAGCGGGCGGCTGTATCCGGTCGAAGTGCGCTACCGTCCGGTCGCGGAAGAAAGCCCGGCGATCAAGGCGGCGCAGGGCACGTCGGGCTCGTCGGGTACGTCTGGCGCGTCGCGTGGCGACCGGCCGAAAAGCCCGCGCGAATCCGGCAAGGAGCGCGACCGCGATCTGATGGAAGCGATCGTCGACGCCGTCGACGAACTGTGCCGCGAAGGCCCCGGCGACGTGCTCGTCTTCCTGCCGGGCGAGCGCGAAATTCGCGACGCCGCCGAGGCGCTGCGCAAGCACCATCCGCCGCATACGGAAATCCTGCCGCTGTTCGCGCGCCTTTCCGCCGCCGAGCAGGAGCGCGTGTTCCGGACCTCGAACGCGCGCCGCATCGTGCTCGCGACGAACGTCGCGGAAACCTCGCTGACAGTGCCCGGCATTCGCTACGTGGTCGACACAGGCCTCGCGCGCGTGAAGCGTTATTCGTATCGGAACAAGGTCGAGCAGTTACAGGTCGAGGCGATCTCGCAGGCCGCCGCGAATCAGCGGGCAGGGCGCTGCGGGCGGGTGGCCGACGGCATCTGCATTCGTCTTTACGACGAGAGCGATTATCAGAGCCGCGTGCGCTTTACCGATCCGGAGATTTTGCGCTCGTCGCTGGCGTCGGTGATACTGCGCATGAAGTCGCTGCATCTGACCGCGATCGAGACGTTTCCGTTTATCGAGCCGCCGCCTGGCCGCGCGATCGCCGACGGCTATCAACTGCTGAACGAACTTGGGGCCGTCGACGACGACAATCAGCTCACGCCGCTCGGCCGCGAACTCGCGCGTCTGCCGCTGGACCCGCGCGTCGGCCGGATGATTCTCGCTGCCCGCGATCAGCAGTCGCTCAAGGAAGTGCTGATCATCGCGAGCGCGTTGTCGGTGCAGGACCCGCGCGACCGTCCGATCGAGGCGCAGGAGCAGGCCGACCAGGCGCATCGCCGTTTTGCCGACGAGCGCTCGGAATTCCTGCAGTGGCTGAAAATCTGGAACTGGTTCGACGAAGCCATCGCGCACAAGAAGTCGAACAAGCAGTTGCACGAGGAATGCCGGAAGAACTTTCTGTCGCAAGTGCGTCTGCGGGAATGGCGCGACGTGCATTCTCAATTGCTGACGGTCGTGCGCGAACACGGCTGGCGTCTGAACGAAGCCGAGGCGACCTTCGAGCAGATCCATCTTGCGCTGTTGACGGGTCTGCTCGGCAACATCGGTCTCAAGGCCGACGACGAGCCGTATTACCTCGGCGCGCGCGGCATCAAGTTTTATCTGTGGCCGGGCTCGGCGCTCGTGAAGAAGGCGGGCAAGTGGGTGATGGCCGCGGAACTGGTCGAGACGAGCCGTCTGTACGCGCGCTGCATCGCGAGGATCGAGCCCGAGTGGATCGAGAAAATCGGCGCGCATCTGCTGAAGAAATCGCTGTCCGAGCCGCATTGGGAGAAGCGCGCGGCGCAGGTGTCGGCCTTCGAGCGCGCGGTTTTGTACGGGCTGCCGATCTATCACCGGCGCCGCGTGAGCTTCGGCAAGCAGGACCCGGCGCGGGCGCGCGAGCTGTTTATCCGCGGCGCGCTTGTCGAAGGCGAATTCGACACGAAGCTCGGATTTTTCGCGCACAACCGTAAGCTGCTCGCCGACATCGAACAACTGGAACACAAGTCGCGTCGCCAGGACGTGCTCGTCGACGATGAGCTGATTTTCGCGTTCTACGATCAGGCGCTGCCGAAGGGCATTTACACGGGCGCGGCGTTCGAGCGCTGGTATCGCGACGAGGTGAAAAAGAGCGGCCAGGCGGAGGACAAACTGCGCCTGCTGTATCTGTCGCGCGACGATCTGATGCGCCACGAAGCCGCGGGCGTGACGACCGATCTGTTCCCGAAACGGATGACGATGTCGGGTGTCGACATGGCGCTTAGCTACCACTTCGAGCCGGGTTCGCCGCGCGACGGCGTCACGCTCGCCGTGCCGCTCTTCGCGCTGAATCAGGTCGACGCGCGGCGCTGCGAGTGGCTCGTGCCCGGCATGCTGAAGGAGAAGACGCACCTGCTGCTGAAGTCATTGCCGCAGAAGTTGCGGCGCCACTGCGTGCCGCTGCCGGAATACGCGGCTGGTTTCGTCGACCGGCACGCCGCGCCGCGTTTTGCCGCGGGCGGCTTGCTCGAAGCGCTGATCGCCGATGTGCGCGAGCAAAAGCAGGTCGCGCTGAAGCAGGCGGATTTCAAGCTCGAAACCTTGCCGCCGCATCTGTTCATGAACTTCAAGGTTGTCGACGAGCACGGGCGGCAACTCGCGATGGGCCGCAACCTGTCGCAGTTGCGCGCGGAACTCGGCGGGCAGGCGCAGCAGCATTTCCAGAAGATTGCGTCGAGCGCGGCGGGTGCGGCGCTCGCGGATGTTGCGGGCACGCGCGGCCAGGCGGCGGCATCTGCGCCGGCCGGTGCGGCGTCGCGCAGCAAGGGCGCAGCGCCGCCGGGGCCGCAGACTGCGACGCAAGGCGCCGGCGGCACCGCGTTGTACGAAAACCTGACGACGTGGAATTTCGGCAAGCTGCCCGAGTTGCTCGAAATTCGCCGCGGCGGACAGACGCTTTTCGGTTATCCGGCTCTAGTGGATCGCGGTACGCATTGTGATGTCGAAGTGTTCGATTCGCCCGATGAGGCGGCGCGGATTCATCGCGCGGGTCTGCGTCGGCTATTCGCTTTGCAGTTGAAGGAACCGATCAAGTATCTCGAGAAAAATCTGCCGGGCTTGCGCGAAATGGCGATGCAGTTCATGACGCGCGGCACGCAGGAAGAGTTGCGCGATCAGTTGATCGACACCGCGCTCGATCGTGCGTGCCTGCAAGATCCGTTGCCGGACGACGACGTGAGCTTCCATACGCGCCGCGATGAAGGGCGCAGCCGGCTCACGTTGCTGGCTCAGGAGATTGCGCGGCTGGTCGGGCAGATTCTCGGCGAATACGCGAGCGTGCTGAAAAAGCTCGTGCAGGCGAAGTCGTTCACGGCGGCGTACGCCGATATCCAGCATCAACTGGACGCGCTGATCGGCAAGCGGTTCGTGGTGGATACGCCGTATTCGCAACTGACGCATTTCCCGCGCTATCTGAAGGGTATTGCGCTGCGGATCGACAAGCTGAAAGCGGACCCGGCGCGCGATGCACGGCAGTTCGCCGAATTCCAACCGTTGTTGCAGAACTATCAGCGCGCGGTCGCGCAGCGCGGCGGCGTGCTGGATGCGCGTCTTGCCGAATTCCGCTGGCTGCTGGAGGAATTGCGCGTTTCGCTGTTCGCGCAGGAGTTGCGCACGCCGATGCCTGTGTCGGTCAAGCGGCTTTATAAGGTTTGGGATTCGATGCAGCGGTGAGGTAGGGCGGCGGTTCTTGAGTTTTCGGAGCGCGATGATTTTCCGGGGCGCGAGGTTTGTGCCGTCGTTCGCATGAGCCGTGAGTGGCTGTGAGCAGGCGTCTTCTTGTAGTGCGATAGTGCGATCGTTTGGCTCGCCACTGCGTTTTTGCCTCGTTCTTATGTGCGGGGCGGGGGCCGCTGCAACGCGAACTCTCTCGCTTTCACGTCTTCTTCGATGCTGAAAAAGGCGCGTGATGCTTTCCTTGTAGGAGCGCATCACGCGCAAACGTGCCCAAGCCGGAGCTGGGCTTGGGGCTACCTGCACACTACGTTTGCTTCACCAGGCGTCGTGGGTGTCGGACGGCCGTGCTCCGGTTCCACGACGCTGTTTTTCACCAGTGCATGCCTGCACCCAGCGACGCGCCGAACTGCCCGCGCGAGTCCGTACTGCCTTGCAGCTTGTAGACCCACTTGCCGGTCTCGGACAACTGCGACACGCCGATGGCCAGCGCCGACTGGCCGCCATACGTGCCACCGGCCATCGCGACCATGCCGTGGCCAGGCAGCACAGCCTGGGGCAAACCGGCCATTGCCAGCGCCGATGCCGTGCCGCCATACGAATCGCGTCGGGCCGAGCGGATCTGGTCGTCGGTGTAGTTATGCGCCTCGCCGACCGCGCCGCTCACGCTTTGCTGCAACTGGTTGACGTTGACCGCGTCCGTACCTTGCACGCCGGCTGCGACATTGGTGATCTGCCGCTCCTGACCGCCCGCGCCGACCGATACCGTATTCGCCCGATTGGCGACTGAGCCTTGGCCCAGCGCGACCGAGTTGTCCGCGTTTGCCGCGGCGGCCGCACCGAGTGCCGTCGAGTTGTTGCCGCTCGCGACCGAGTTCGCGCCGATTGCACTCGCGTTGTTGCCGCTTGCCACCGAGTTCGCGCCGATTGCGCTCGCGTTCGTGCCAGTGGCCTGTGCGTTGGCGCCGCCTGCGACCGAGTGCACGCCCGATGAAATGGCGCCCTCGGTGTCGCGATTGCCTTCGCCGCTGAAGAACGGGTTCGCCGCATTGACGACGGCGTTGTTGACCGCGCCGCTGATCGCTGCATCGAGTTGCCCGACATTCACGGCGTCGGAAGCGGCGACGCCATCGGCCACGTTGTGGATGATCGTGCCGCCGCTCGCGGACTCGCCGCCGAGCGTGACGCTGCTTTTGTTCACGCTGCCGTCGGCGTTGCGGTCGTACGTCACGGCGCCGTCCAGCTTCGCGGCGGTCGCGGCACCCTGGTCGCTCACGGCTTTCAACTGCGCGACGTTGACGGCGTCGGTGTCGGCGCTGCCGGCCGCGACGTTGGCGATCTGACGTTCGTTGCCCGCAGAGCCAACGGAGACGGTGTTGGCGCGATCGGCGAGCGAGCCCTGGCCCAATGCGACCGAGTTCGGTGCGAGCGCGCGTGCCTGATAACCGATGGCCGTGGCGTTGTCGCTTGCCGCGTTTGCCTGGTAGCCGAGGGCAGTGGAGCCGTCGTTGGTCGCGCTGGCGAACCCGCCGACGGCGGTACTGAATTTGCCCTGGGCCTGGGCGCTCGTGCCGGCGGCGAAGCTCGCTTCCCCAGCGGCCAGAGCCGAGCTGCCGATGGCGACAGCGTTCGCGCCGGTAGCCGAGGCGTCGTCTGTGCCGTCGTTAAGGCCGTTACCGTTCGCCTTGAAGTAGCGCGAGGCGTTCGTACTGACGGCTTGCAACTGGCTCAGGTTGACGGCGTCGGTTGCCTGCGTTCCGGCGGCGACGTTGGTGACCTGACGTTCGTTGCCAGCAGAGCCGACGGATACCGTGTTGGCGCGATCGGCGAGCGAGCCTTGGCCGAGTGCCACCGAGTTCGTCGCGAGTGCGCTTGCCTGATAACCGATGGCCGTGGCGTTGTCGCTTGCCGCGTTGGCCTGGTAGCCG
Source organism: Paraburkholderia sp. RL17-368-BIF-A (assembly GCF_046054045.1). Classification (NCBI taxonomy): domain Bacteria; kingdom Pseudomonadati; phylum Pseudomonadota; class Betaproteobacteria; order Burkholderiales; family Burkholderiaceae; genus Paraburkholderia; species Paraburkholderia sp. RL17-368-BIF-A. Next base: position 492,676 of record NZ_JARESN010000003.1, on the reverse strand, counting down.
AGGGCAGTGGAGCCGTCGTTGGTCGCGCTGGCGAACCCGCCGACGGCGGTACTGAATTTGCCTTGAGCCTGGGCGCTCGTGCCGGCGGCGAAGCTTGCTTCTCCCGCGGCCAGCGCCGAGCTGCCGATCGCGACAGCGTTCGCGCCGGTAGCCGAGGCGTCGTCTAAGCCATCGTTAAGGCCGTTGCCGTTGGCCTTGAAGTAGCGTGAGGCGCTTGCAGTGGCTGCCTGCAACTGGCTGACGTTGACTGCATCGGTCGGGTCCGCACCGGCTGCGACGTGAGTCAGGCGGCGCTCGTTATCTTGAGAGCCAACCGATACCTCGCCTTTTGCACTCATACCAGCGATCGTTGCCGGATCGGCGCCTGCGGGGACATAGCCGGGCTTCGTGAGATCCGCGCCCGTCGTTGACTGAGCTCCCAGCGCAACGCTGTTGTCGGTCGAAGCAGTAGCGCCATAGCCAATCGCGACCGAATTCAAGCCCGTTGTCGAGGCCGCATAGCCGAGGGCTGCCGAGTTGTCGCCTGCTGCGATTGCTGACGGACCGCCGGCAAACGCGTTGTTGCTTGACGCGGTCGCTGCGTAGCCGAGCGCAACCGAATTCAGAGCGCTGGTGCTTGCCGCATAGCCCAAGGCCGTGGAGTTGTCGCCCGCTGCGATTGCTGACGGACCGCCGGCAAACGCGTTGTTACTGGTCGCCGTGGCTGCATAGCCGAGCGCAACGGAATTCGAGGCGCTCGTGCTTGCCGCATAGCCGAGGGCCGTCGAGTTATCGCCGGTAGCCATTGCCGAGGCGCCGCCAGCAAACGCGTTGTTGCTTGACGCAGTCGCTGCATAGCCAAGTGCAACAGAATTCAAGGCGCTGGTGCTTGCGGCATAGCCCAAGGCCGTGGAGTTGTCGCCCGCTGCGATTGCTGACGGACCGCCGGCGAACGCGTTGTTACTGGTCGCCGTGGCTGCATAGCCGAGCGCAACAGAATTCGAGGCGCTGGTGCTTGCCGCATAGCCAAGTGCCGTGGAGTTATCGCCGATAGCCATTGCTGACGCACCGCCAGCAAACGCGTTGTTACTTGTCGCGGTCGCTGCATAACCGAGCGCAACGGAATTCAATGCGCTGGTGCTTGCCGCATAGCCCAAGGCCGTGGAGTTATCCCCCGCTGCGTTTGCTGCCGGTCCGCCGGCAAACGCGTTGTTACTGGACGCGGTCGCTGCATACCCAAGCGCAACCGAATTCGAAGCGCTCGTGCTTGCTGCATAACCGAGCGCAACCGAATTCAATGCGCTGGTCCTTGCCGCATAGCCAAGCGCCGTTGAGTTATCGCCCGCTGCGATTGCTGACGCACCGCCTGCAAACGCGTTGTTTTTCGACGCAGTCGCTGCATAACCGAGCGCAACCGAATTCAGAGCACTGGCGCTTGCCGCATAGCCAAGCGCCGTCGAGTTATCGCCGGCAGCCATTGCTGACGCACCGCCTGCAAACGCGTTGTTCTTCGACGCCGTGGCTGCATAGCCGAGCGCAACCGAATTCAGAGCGCTGGTGCTTGCCGCGTAGCCGAGGGCCGTGGAGTTATCGCCCCCAGCCGTTGCTAACGGACCGCCGGCGAACGCATTGTTCCCAGACGCCCTGGCAGCCACGCCCAGCGCGACAGCGCCGGCCGCCCCAGCGGTTGCGCCGTAGCCAACCGCGGTCGACAGCGTCGCATTTGCCTGCGCAGCGCTGCCTAGAGCGGTGCTGCCATCTTTGTCCGCGACGGCTCCAGTACCGGCTGCAACCGAGTCCCTGCCGTTGGCTTGCGAATAAAACCCGGTCGCCACCGAGCGCACACCTGCAGCCACTGAAGCCGTTCCTACGGCCGTGGAGCCGTCGCCGGATGCCGTGGCGACAAGGCCCATCGCGGTCGAGAGGTCGCCGCTTGCCATAGCGCCCATGCCGAGAGCCATGGAGTTCCCGCCAGAAGCGATTGCATTTGCACCCACGGCAATAGCATTGACCTGCAAGGCTTTCGCATTTACACCAACTGCGACCGAGCCGTCTCCCGCTGCATTAGCGCCAACTCCCGCCTCGATCGCATTGACGCCCGCCGCCATTGCATTCGCCGCACCCAACACCGCAGCCGCCGCCAGCACTGCCTGCACGACGACTTTCCTGCGCGACGAACCGCGCTTCGTCTTCGCCTTCGACGTCTCGGGTGCCGCTACCCACGTTGCCGTCGTTTCACACCAGATTGATTGATAGCTTTTATTCACTTGGAAAAACTCCGCGCTGTTATTTTCGTGGACGGAGTGGGCGCGATAATCGGAAATGGGTCTCATCGCCCATTATGAGGCGCACAAAAGCCGGCTATGGATAGCTGGATTTATATTGGTTGCCGTTCATTAAGGTCGCTATTTTCAGTTGATTATCAACGACCGACCATTCGCGCTCACTCTTGCGTCCTTTGGAATGGCTTGGACGATGAGCCTGCGGGATTCTCCGGGCGTGCGTGGCCGGCGCAAATAAGCAAAATCCGAATTACGCGAAATTAATTTCCACGCTCTTAGTTTGCGCCTTTATCTCGCTGGATATTTAATCGACAAGAGGATATTTCTCTATTGGTATTAAATTGTTTCGTGATTATTGAGTATATTCTCACGACAACATTTTCTAGTTAGGACGACACCTTTCGATCTTGCAGATCATGTTTATCGGCGATGCGCTTCGGGTGCGCTCATCCGGCCCTCGATTTTCCCCGCTCTGCAACCCCGATCTGCGTCAACCGCAGGCCACGGCAAACGTTCTACAATGACGGTCGTTCTCCGAAGTGAGTTTTCATGCGTAAATTTTTTCTTCCTGGCGTGACAGCCACGTTCGCCGCAGGCTTCGCTCTCGCCGCCGCGGCAGGCTTTTTTTCTCCCGCAGCCCGCGCCAACAACGTGATCGTGCTGAATTCCGCCGAAGCCACGCTGAGCCTCATCGACGAGACTACCCGCCAGGTAATCGGCACCGTGCCCACGGGCAAGGAACCGCATCATCTGATGGTGACGCCGGATAATTCCTCGCTGATCGTCGCCAATTCGGTATCGAACAATCTGATGTTCGTCGACCCGAAGACAGGGCAGGTCCAGCGCTGGGTCGAAAATATCGAAGATCCGTATCAGATCGGCTTCTCGCCTGACCGCAAATGGCTCGTCACGACGGGGCTGCGTCTCGACCGTCTCGACATCTATCACTACGACGGTCAGAAGAACCAGATGGCGCTCGCGTCGCGTCTGCCGCTCGCGGTCATGCCGAGCCACATGGCGTTCACGAACGACAGCAAGACGGTCTTCGTCACGCTGCAGGTGTCCGGCGAACTCGCCGCCATCGACCTGGCCACGCAAACGGTCAAGTGGAAGATGAAAGTCGGCAAGGTGCCGGCGGGCCTGTGGATGACGCCGGGCGAAAAGTATCTGCTGGTCGGCATGACCGGCGCGGATTACGTGGCCGTGGTCGACTGGCACACGCAGAAAATCGTCAAGACGATCCACACGGGCAACGGCGCGCACAACTTCCGCTCGCTGGCGGACGGCAAGCATGTCGCGGTGTCGAACCGCGTCGCGAGCACGATCAGCATCATCGACGAAGACTCGCTCACGAACGTCGGCGACATCACCGGTTTGATGCCCGGGCCCGACGACATGGAACTTTCCGCCGACAAGCGCTATCTCTGGGTAACGTTCCGCTTCGCGAAGCACGTCGGCATCATCGATCTGAGCACGCGCAAGCTGATCCAGACGATCGCCGTCGGCCGCTCGCCGCACGGCATCTATTTCTTTAATCGCGCGCCGGTCACAGCGCCCAACGGCGCGTGATAATGGAGCGAGCCATGCCGCGCCACGCCGCACGCGAGGCACGATACGCGCAGTACGCAGCGCAATACCCACGATAGCGAGCGGCAAACACAGAAGTAACCGACCAGCACCATGTTCCATCTGATCTTCTCTTCGCTCGACAACTTCGTCTCCGCCGCGCAGACGTTGCTGTACGTCAACGTGGTGCAGCCGCTGCTGTTCCACTTCGATCTGATGGACTACGACGAAGACACCTACGACAGCCTTTACTGGGTGATCGTGGGCGTCCTCGAGGTGCTGGCCATGTATGCGATCCTGCGGCCGCTCGAGGCGCTGCGTCCGGTCGAGCAGTGGGACAACCGCAAGGCAGTGCGCGTCGACGTGATCTACACGTGGATCGCGAAGCTCGGCATCCTGAACCTGTTTTTCTTCTTCGCGCTGCAGCCGTTTTTCGACAATGTGCAGGCGTGGCTGCGCCTGCATAACATCTCCAATATCGAGTTCGACAACCTGTGGCCGGGCGTGACGACGCAGCCGCTCGTCACGTTCGTGATGTACCTGCTCGCGCTCGATTTCGCCGGTTACTGGTATCACCGCTGGCAGCATCGCATCGGCGTGTGGTGGGAACTGCACGCGGTGCACCACAGCCAGCAGCAGATGTCGCTGTGGGCCGACGACCGCAACCATCTGCTCGACGATTTGCTGCAGGCGTCGTTCTTCGCGGTCATCGCGCTCGTGATCGGCGTGCCGCCGTCGCAGTTCGTCGTGCTGGTCGCGATTACCAATCTCGCGCAGAGCGTGCAGCACGCGAATATCCGCCTGCATTTCGGCTGGCTCGGCGAGCGGCTGCTGGTGAGCCCGACGTTTCATCGGCGCCATCATGCGATCGGCTACGGTCACGAGGGCCTGAAGTACGGCTGCAACTTCGGCGTGCTGTTTCCGTGGTGGGACATGCTGTTTCGCAGCGTGTCGTGGAGCCGCGACATGGAGCCGACCGGCATCAGCGACCAGTTGCAGGGTCGCGCGTACGGCGAAGGCTTCTGGGCGCAGCACTGGCTCGCTTTCGTGCGCATCGGCCGGCGTCTGAGCGCACGGCGCGGCAATCGGGACGAGGGCGGCGCCACCGCGGTCTGAGCCTGACTGACTTCGTTCTTCATTCGTTCTTCAATCGTCCTCCATTCGTTGTCCATCCACCGCCGGTCTCCCCGGCGGCCCGTCGCGTGGTTTATGCTGTCCACGTTTGCGCGCACGGTTCACGTTCAGTGACCGCCGCGCCGCTCCATCATTTCACCGTTGCACTCACCGGCACTGGCTCGCATGAATGACCTTTTGCGCTCGTTCGGGCGCGCGCTCGCAAGCGCGCTCCACCCGCGCATGCTCTGGCTGACCTTCATGCCGTTCGTCGCGGCGACGGTCGGCTGGGGCGTGATCCTGTGGTTTAGCTGGCAGACGCTGATCGGCGCGACCCGCGGCTGGCTCGAAGGCTGGTCGTTCACCGTCACGCTTTACCATCTGTTCGACTCGCTCGGCTTTTCCGGGCTGCACGCGGCCATCGCGCCGTTCCTGGTCGTCGCGATGACCATCCCGCTAATCGTCGTCACCGTGTTGCTGCTGATCGCCACGCTGTCGATGCCGGCCGTCATCCGCTTCCTGTCGACGCGCCAGTTCCCTGGTCTCGAAATGCGCCGCGGCGGAACGTGGTACGGCAGCCTTGGCCAGGCGCTCTGGACGACGCTGGTATGTCTCGTGCTGCTGATCGTGACGCTGCCGCTGTGGCTCGTGCCGCCGTTTTTCGCGCTGATTCCGCCGCTGTTGTGGGGCTGGCTGACCTACCGCGTGATGACGTACGACGCGCTCGCACTGCACGCCACGCGCGATGAGCGGCGCGCGCTCGTGCGGCGCTTCCGTTTGCCGCTGCTGCTGATCGGTGTCGCGAGCGGTCTGATGGGTTCGCTGCCGACGCTGCTGTGGGCGTCGTCCGTGTGGCTGCTGGTGCTGTTTCCGGTCATCACCGCGGTGACGATCTGGATTTACGCATTCATCCTCGTGTTTTCGGCGCTGTGGTTCGGCTACTACTGTCTGCGGGCGCTGCAACGCATGCGCGCGGACGAGGCCGGCGGCGTGCGGCACGCGGCCCCGGTTCCTTATTGATCAACGAACGAGATAACCAAAGAGGCGGCAATGGCATTTGGCGTCATCATCATCGGCGATGAAATCCTGTCGGGCAGGCGCGTCGACAAGCATTTGCCGAAAGTCATCGAACTGCTCGGCGCGCGCGGCTTGTCGCTTGGCTGGGCGGAGTACATCGGCGACGACCCGCAGCGCATCACGGCCACGCTGCGGCGTACTTTCGAATCGGGCGACATCGTGTTTTCGACGGGCGGCATCGGCGCGACGCCGGACGACCACACGCGTCAATGCGCGGCGGCCGCGCTCGGCGTGCCGCTGCAACTGCATCCGGAAGCGCAGAAGCTGATTCAGGAGCGCATCCGCGACATGTACCCGGCAACGGCCGCGACGCCGCTCGACCTGAACTCGCCGGAGAATCTGCATCGTCTGAATATGGGCACGTATCCGCAAGGCGCGGCGATCATTCCGAACGGCTACAACAAGATTCCGGGCTTCTCGATCCGCGAGCACTATTTCGTGCCGGGCTTTCCGGTCATGGCCTGGCCGATGATCGAATGGGTGTTGGACACGCACTACGCGCATCTGCATCACGCGATGCCGCACGCGGAAAAATCGCTGCTCGTGTTCGAGTTGCCCGAGTCGCGTTTAACGCCGCTGATGGAGAAGATCGAGCACGACTTCCCCGGCGTGCGCGTGTTCAGTCTGCCGAGCGTGGGCGACGCCGAGCGTGGCGGCGTCTATGCGCGGCATCACATCGATCTCGGCGTGAAGGGCGAGCCGGAAGCGGTGGCGGCGGCGTTCGTCAAGCTACGCGAGGGCGTGCATCTGCTTGGCGGCGATATTGTCGAGCACGAGGCGGCGGGAAAGCCTCGTGCGTGATGTCTGCCTTGTTGACGCGCGATTCAACGGTGAGGCGTGCGCGAGTGGCCGGCTAATAGCGGCGATAGTAGCGGGCTAGCGGTCGGTTCGCGACCGGCTGGCTCCCGACCGGCGGTTCACAGGCCCGCAGTTCTGTACCGGACGCTTTACTCCCCGCTTCAATACGCCGCTCCAGCGCCCTCACGCACCCTCACGCGCCAATCCACGGCAAGCCGCGGAAGCACCAGCCCGACACCGTCTTGCGATGTCCCTGGCCGTCCTTGTCGCCTTCGAAGCCTTCCAGCAGGTCATAAGCCTTCGTGAAGCCCGCCTGCGCCGCGGCGATCGCCGCGAGCTTGGAGCGCGCGGCGCTGCGGCACAAAAACAGCACCGGCGTATCGGGCGACGCCACGTCGCTCAACTGATGCAGGAATTCCTGATTCGGCACGGCGCCCGGATAGCGCGTCCATTCGACGTGCGCATACTGTCCGTCGCCGATCACGGGCCGGCCGACCCAGTCGAGTTCGGCGCGCGTGCGCACATCGACGAGACGCGCGCCCGTGTCGAGCTGCAGCAGTTCGAACGCCTCGGCCGGCGACAGCGCGCCGGCGTAAGGCAACTGGCTTTCGGTGCGGCGTTTGTCCGCCTGCGCATACAACTGTTCGAGGGTAGTCATGCGTTGGTCTCCTTGATCAAGTGACCATTCTAGCGCGGCGCTTTGGGCCCGCGCGGGCGCTGGACGACCTGCAATCCGAGGCGATGCGCACGCTGCAACCGCTCGCCCTTAAATGGTGCAAAATGCCGCATATGCACCAAACTCGTTCCGCGACAGCGGCCACTCCGCACCCGCGCCTCATTTTGGTGCTAACGAAAACCATCGAATTTTAGGGCTGCATATCCCCCGGTGCGCGAATTCCCCGCCGACGCGCGCACTGTCAGCACGCGCGCCGTCTTGGCGCATACATGGCACAGTTGCTGCTTTAGTCAGGCCGATCGATCAGCAACGGCTAATTTTCACATTCGCTCTTCACAATTGAGGGTGGACGCGCCGGGACGGGTCAGCTAGATTGGGCGGCGGCTGAAATCCGCCGAATTCGTTAATCAGGAGATAGGTTATGAGTAAATCCGTGGCCGACGTCGTTCAACTCGTCAAAGACGAAGACGTCAAGTTTGTCGACTTCCGTTTCACCGACACGCGCGGCAAAGAGCAACACGTTTCGGTGCCGGTGTCGGCATTCGATGAAGACAAGTTCGAAAGCGGCCATGCGTTTGACGGTTCGTCGATTGCCGGTTGGAAGGGCATCGAAGCATCGGACATGTTGCTGGTCCCGGACGCGAACACCGCCTTCATCGACCCGTTCTATGAAGAGTCCACGCTCGTTCTGACCTGCGACGTCGTCGAACCGGCTGACGGCAAGGGCTACGAACGCGACCCGCGTTCGCTGGCAAAGCGCGCCGAAGCCTATCTGAAGAGCTCGGGTCTCGGCGACACGGCATTCTTCGGTCCGGAACCGGAATTCTTCATTTTCGACTCGGTCCGGTGGAACACGGACCAGTCGGGCTGCTTCGTCAAGATCGGTTCGGAAGAAGCACCGTGGTCGTCGTCGAAGGAATTCGAAGGCGGCAACACCGGCCACCGTCCGGGCACGAAGGGCGGCTATTTTCCGGTCGCTCCGGTCGACACGTTCCAGGACATCCGCTCGGAAATGTGTCTGCTGCTCGAACAGATCGGCATTCCGGTCGAAGTGCACCACCACGAAGTCGCGGGCCAGGGCCAGAATGAAATCGGCACCAAGTTCTCGACGCTCGTGCAACGCGCCGACTGGCTGCAGCAGATGAAGTACATCATCCAGAACGTCGCGCACACGTACGGCAAGACGGCTACGTTCATGCCGAAGCCGATCGTCGGCGATAACGGTTCGGGCATGCACGTTCACCAGTCGATCTGGAAGGACGGCCAGAACCTGTTCGCGGGCAACGGCTACGCAGGTCTGTCGGAATTCGCGCTGTTCTACATCGGCGGCATCATCAAGCATGCTCGCGCGCTGAACGCGATCACGAACCCGTCGACGAACTCGTACAAGCGTCTCGTGCCGCACTTCGAAGCACCGGTGAAGCTGGCTTACTCGGCGCGCAACCGTTCGGCGTCGATCCGCATTCCGCACGTGTCGAACCCGAAGGGCCGCCGCATCGAAACGCGTTTCCCGGACCCGATGGCGAATCCGTACCTGTGCTTCTCCGCGCTGATGATGGCGGGTCTGGACGGCGTGCAGAACAAGATTCATCCGGGCGAAGCTGCCGACAAGAACCTGTACGACCTGCCGCCGGAAGAGGATGCAAAGATCCCGACCGTGTGTGCCGGCCTCGACCAGGCTCTGGACGCGCTCGACGGCGACCGCGAGTTCCTGACGCGCGGCGGCGTGTTCACGGATTCGATGCTCGACGCGTACATCGAACTGAAGACGAACGAGCTGCAGCGTTATCGTCAGTCGGTGCACCCGATCGAATTCGAAATGTACTACTCGCTGTAAGCGGCAATGGCGCTTCGCCCGTCGAATGGCGAAGCGCTTTGTCCGACGCTCGCGATCGGTCACGAAGGGACGGCGGCGCCGTCCCTTTTTCATTCGACCGGACGCAGCGGTTTGCCACCATCTCCTATCGGCCAGACTGCAAGATGGTTCTAAAGAATCTGATCAAGGCGAGAAAAGGGCACGTCGACACGCTGTCCGACGACGCACAGCTCGTCGCGTCCGGACTGTTGCCGGGCTTCGAGGCGTTGCCCACCGTCGTGCTGATACTCGAGAAGCGCACGCTGCGCGTCGCGTTTGCGAACCCGTCGGCGGAGTCGATGCTCGAGCTTTCGCGCCGGCAACTCACGCAGATGGCGTGGCCTGACATCTTCTCGAATGCCGACGAACTCGTCGCCACCATCACGTCGATCGCCGCTCACCGTTTTCACGCGACGCATCTCGATGCCGTGCTCGAGCGGCCCGCTCACGAGCCGCTGCATGTGCACGCGATCGTCGGCTTTCTGGAAAGCGCGCAAGACTACGTGCTGCTCGAACTGTTCGAGAACGAGCGGCATTTGCGCAGCGACCGCGAGGAGCGCATCAACGACCTCACGGCCGTCAACAAACAGTTGATCCGCAATCTCGCGCACGAAATCAAGAACCCGCTCGGCGGGATTCGCGGCGCGGCGCAACTGCTCGAATTCGAACTGGGCGAGCGTCAGCGCGACGAGTTGCGCGAGTACACGCAGGTCATCATCAAGGAATCGGACCGGCTGCAAACGCTGGTCGACCGGTTGCTCGAGCCGCACCGGCATCCGCATATTGTCGGCGACGTGAATATTCACGAAGTGTGCGAGCGCGTGCGTCAGGTGATTCTCGCGGAGTTTCCGCGCGGCCTCACGATCGAGCGCGATTACGACGTCAGCGTGCCGGACCTGCGCGGCGACAAGGAGCAACTGATCCAGGCGCTTCTGAACATCGTGCGCAATGCGGCAGAGGCATTGCGCGAACGCATCTCGCAAGGCGACGCGCGCATCGAATTGCGCACGCGCATTGCACGCAAGATCACGGTGTCGAAACGCTTATGTAAGCTGGCACTGGACTTGCATATCATCGACAACGGCCCCGGCATTCCCGAGGACATTCGTGACCGCATCTTCTATCCGCTCGTATCGGGGCGCGAGGACGGCAGCGGTCTCGGTCTGACGCTCGCGCAGACGTTCGTGCAACAACACGACGGTCTGATCGAAGTGGAAAGCCGGCCCGGCCACACCGAGTTTCAGATTCTGCTGCCGCTCGACTACTGACACGCCTTCGCACACCGCAGGCATCTCAAGACTTCTGACAGACCTATATGAAGCCGATCTGGATAGTAGACGACGATCAATCGATTCGCTGGGTGCTTGAAAAAGCGCTCGCTCGCGAAAACTTCGCGACGCGCAGCTTCGCGAATGTGCGCGAGGCGTCGGCGGCGCTCGATCACGAAAGCCCGCAGGTGCTGGTGTCCGACATCCGGATGCCGGGCGGCTCGGGCCTCGAATTGCTGCAAACCGTGCGCGACAAGGTGCCGGGCTTGCCGGTCATCATCATGACGGCGTTCTCCGATCTGGACAGCGCGGTCGCCGCGTTCCAGGGCGGCGCGTTCGAGTATCTCGCGAAGCCGTTCGACATCGACAAGGCGGTCGAACTGATCCGCCGCGCGGTGGACGAGAGCATGCGCGGGGAACAGACGTGGGACGACCGCGTTGCCGATGCACCCGAAATGCTCGGCCAGGCGCCCGCGATGCAGGACATGTTTCGCGCGATCGGACGTTTGTCCCATTCGGCGGCAACCGTGCTCATTACCGGCGAATCGGGCACCGGAAAGGAACTGGTCGCGCGTGCGTTGCACCGGCATAGCCCACGCGCGAACGGTCCCTTCATTGCGCTGAACACCGCGGCGATTCCAAAAGATCTATTGGAATCCGAACTATTCGGCCATGAGCGCGGCGCCTTCACTGGCGCGCAGGCAATGCGCCAGGGCCGCTTCGAGCAGGCGGAAAACGGCACACTGTTTCTCGATGAAATCGGCGATATGCCGTTCGATTTACAGACGCGTCTGTTGCGTGTGCTCTCCGATGGCCAGTTCTATCGGGTCGGCGGCCACAATCCGCTGCGCGCCAACGTGCGCGTGATCGCGGCGACGCACCAGAATCTGGAATCGCGCGTACGTCAGGGGCTTTTCCGCGAGGACTTGTATCACCGGCTCAACGTGATTCGCCTGCGTTTGCCCGCGTTGCGCGAGCGCAGCGAAGACATTCCGCTGCTCACCCGGCATTTTCTGCAGAAGAGCGCGCGCGATCTGGGCGTCGAGCCGAAGCGCGTATCGGAAGAGGCGCTCGCTTATCTGGCTTCGCTGCCGTTTCCGGGCAATGTGCGGCAGTTGGAGAATCTCGCTAACTGGCTCACGGTGATGGCGCCCGCGCAGACCATCGAGATCAAGGACTTGCCGCCGGATCTCGGTCCCGCGCAGGCCGGCGCGACGGATCTTACGACGGGCGGGGGCGGCAGTCCGATCGGTAGCGCGGACGCGAGCCTCGCGGCCACGGCGCCGATCAATGGCGGAAGCGTGGCGACGCATGCGGGCATGCCGGGCGGCCTGCCGGTTGCCACGGTCAGCGCATGGGAAGGCGGCTTGCGCACGGAAGTCGCACGCTTGCTGCGCGAGAATTCCGCCGACGTGATGGACGAACTCGCACGCCGTTTCGAAGCGGCGGTGATTCGCGAGGCGCTCGACTTCACGCGCGGTCGCAAGGTCGAGGCGGCGGAGCGGCTCGGCATCGGACGCAATACGATTACGCGCAAGATTCAGGAGCTCAATCTCGAGCCTTGATTCGATGACCGCACGGCATGTGTGAAGGCGGCGGGCGGCGGCATGGATCTCGCGTCCGGCCGCCGCTTGCGCCTTTATCCGACATCCAGACATTGAACCGCCGCGCAAACACCGCCGCTTCTCGCGCGGCAGGGCATAATCAACGCTGTTTTTATCCGACAGCTCACGATGCCTCCTGCCTCTTCCGCTAGTTCTCCCTGGCCGTTTTCCACCGATCCGTTCCTGTGGCTTGAAGCGCTCGACGACCCCGAAGCACTCGCGTGGGTCGACGAGCAGAACGCCCGCACCCGCGCCGCGTGGTGCAGCGGTGAGCGACTCGACACGCTCACACAATGGCTCGCCGATGCATATCTGCCGCGCGAACGCCCCGTCATTCCCACTCGATGGAAAGAGTGGGCGTACGACCTGTGGCAGGACGACCGCAATCCCAAAGGGCTGTGGCGGCGCACCACGTGGGCGGCGTGGCGCGGCGGTAAGCCTGAGTGGCAGAACCTGATCGACTTCGACGCGCTAGGGGAAGCCGAAGGCACGCCGTGGGTCTGCGTCGAGTTCGACATTCTTTACCCGGATGGCGATCGCGCGTTGATCACCATGTCGCCAGGCGGGTCGGACGCGGTCGTCGTGCGCGAGTTCGACATCGACGCGCGACGCCTCGTCGACGACGGTTTTGTGATCGCGAAGGCGGGCAAGCATGCGGCGTCGTGGATCGACCGCGATACGCTTTACGTCGGCTGGGACAATGGGAGCGAGAGCCTGACGCGCTCCGGCTATCCGCGCGAAGCGCGGCGCTGGACGCGCGGCACGGCGCTCGCCGACGCGCCCGTGGTGTTCGAGGGCGCGTATGACGACATCGGCGTGCAAGCGCACTACGATCCGGTGGAAAAGCGTCACACGGTCGTGAGCAGCGTCGATTTCTTCGACTCGCACAGGTACTACCTCGACGCGGCGAACGGCGTCCCGCTTGCCGCCGATGCGTGGCGTCGTTACGACGTGCCCTCGCATGTCGCGGTGGGCGGCTGGAACGGCTGGCTGCTGCTCGAGCCGCGCCTCGACTGGCATTACGATGAGGTGATGTATCCGGGCGGCGCGCTGCTGGCGATCCGTGAAGACGCGTTCCTGCGCGGCGAGCGCGAGGTCACGCCGTTGTTCATCCCGACTTCGCAGACGTCCGCCTGCGAATGGACGCACACGCGCAACCAGCTCATCGTGTCGTATCTGGAAGACGTGCAGAACAAGACCTTGCTGTTCACGCCGATGCAATCCGCCGATCACACATGGCAGTGGCAACAGCGTGTCTTCCCGTCGCACGGCGAGGGGCAGGCCGACGTCTCGCCGGTGGAGTCGACGTTGAACGACGAAGTGTTCGTCGATACCGACGACTATCTGCAGCCGCCCGCGTACTGGCTCGCCGATCTTGCGCGCGACGATCTCACCGCGTGGGAGTTGGTCCACCGCTGGCCGACGCAGTTCGACGCGACGCGCTATGTGGTGACGCGCGGCGACGCCGTTTCCGCGGACGGCACGCGCGTGCCGTACACGGTGATCGGACCGCGCGACGCGCAAGCTGGCGGGGACGTGGATCATGCGGATCGCGCCGAACAGCCTGTCACGCGGCCGTGTCTGCTGACCGGCTATGGCGGCTTCGCGATTCCGTTATTGCCGAGCTATCTCGCGGGGCAGGGCATCGGCTGGCTCGAGCGCGGCGGCGTGTACGTGGTCGCGCACATTCGCGGCGGCGGCGAGTTCGGCACGCCTTGGCACACGGCGGCGCAGACCGAGCATCGGCAACGCGCTTTCGACGATTTCATCGCGGTGGCCGAAGCGCTCGTCGCAAGCGGCGTGACGAGCGCCGCGCAGCTCGGCATTCAGGGCGGCAGCAACGGCGGCCTTTTGGTGGCGGCGTGCATGGTGCAGCGCCCGGAACTGTTCGGCGCGGTGGTCTGCGAAGTGCCGCTGCTCGACATGAGCCGCTATCACCTGCTGCATGCCGGCGCGTCGTGGATCGACGAATACGGCGATCCCGACGATCCCGCCGACGCGCGGGTGCTCGCCGCCTACTCGCCGTATCACCGCGTGACGGCGGGCGTGAAGTATCCGCCGGTGATGTTCACGACGTCGACCGCCGACGACCGCGTGCATCCCGGCCATGCCCGCAAGATGGCGGCGCGCATGCAGGCGCTTGGCGTGGATAACGTGTGGTATCGCGAGAATACGGAGGGCGGTCACGGCGGCTCCGACGAACTGGAGCAGGCCGAGCACGACGCGATGGTGTTCGAGTTTTTGTGGGGAACGCTGGCGGTTTCGGCTTGAGCGCGTGTGCGAATGCGAATGCGTCGGGGCGCCTCTATCAACCTAGTTGCGCAACGACCGGCGCGTGGTCCGACGGCTGGTCCCATTTGCGCGGCACCTTGTCGACCTCGCACGAAGCGCACGTTTCGGCCAGCGCCTTCGACAGCAGAATATGGTCGATGCGCAGACCCGCGTTGCGGCGGAAAGCCATCATCCGGTAGTCCCACCACGAATAGATTTTTTCCGGCTGCTCGAACCGACGGAATGCATCGACGAGACCGAGTTCGATCAGCCGTACGAACTCCGCGCGTTCTTCCGGCGACACCAGGTTTTGACCTTCCCAAGCCTTCGGATCGTGCACGTCGCGGTCGTCGGGTGCGATGTTGTAATCGCCGAGCAGCGCGAGCTTCGGATACAGCGCCATCTCGCTTTTGACCCAGTCGTGCAGCGCGGCAAGCCAGCGCAGCTTGTACGCGAACTTGTCGGTACCGGGCGCCTGGCCGTTCGGAAAATAGGCGGAAATAATGCGCACGCCCTCGACGGTCGCCGCGACCACGCGCTGCTGCAAGTCATCAAAGCCCGGAATGTTTCGCACGACGCTCGCTTCGTCGACGTTGAGCCCCGCGCGCACCAGAATGCCGACGCCGTTGTACGTCTTCTGGCCCGCGAACCAGCTCCGGTAGCCTTTCTCTTCGAGTTCCGCGCGCGGAAACTTTTCGTCGGGCAGCTTCAGTTCCTGAAGGCACAGTACGTCGGTGCCGCTGGTTTCGAGCCAGTCGATCACGTGCTGCTGGCGGACTTTGAGTGAGTTGACGTTCCAGGTGGCGATTTTCACGGGAGATTCTCAAGCTGAATGGCGCAGGAGCCGTAGCTTACCAGCGCCCGCGCGAAGGCGACGATTTTCGCTGCGCTCACACCCGTACTCACGCCCACACCGCGCCTCGTGCATCGAAAATAAAAAGCCGATGCGCGCCGCGCGCAGCGTATAGTGGGGTGATATTCACAGTTCGACTCACTCAGGCACCGGCGTGCACCGGAGGGCATCATGGCTCAGGCTTATCCAGATCTTTATAAGGACTTCGAAGTGCATCCGCTGGTTTTCTCGCGGGCGTTCGACAAATTCGACGGTCACAAGCGGCATGCGGAAGGCTACGACGTCGCGGTGCGCGTCTGCCGTCCGGGTGCCATTAGCGGTTCGAAGGCGAGCCGTGTGTTTCGTCTCGTGCTGCCCGCCACGTTCTCGGACTTCGGCGTTGCAAAACGCAGCGCGAGTCAGTACGGCGCGGATATTATCGACGGCAAGATCGAGGGCGCGACGGTTCAGGACCTGTGATTCGCGGTGCGGATTTTGCGCGTCGAATGGCATGCCGACACCGTTAGTCGAAGCAATAGTTTGACGTTTTGCCGACGCCCCTATATACTCTTTTTCTCTGACGCGGGGTGGAGCAGTCTGGCAGCTCGTCGGGCTCATAACCCGAAGGTCGTAGGTTCAAATCCTACCCCCGCAACCAGGCATTATTGAAAGCCCGCTGGCGCAAGCCACGCGGGCTTTTTCATTTGCTGTCAGTCACCCGCAATCGCCTTCATTCGCCCCCAATCGCCCACTCCACCGCCGCTTGCGCATGCAACGCCGTCGTATCGAACACGGGCAGCACAGAATCTTCCGCCTTGATCAGCAACGTGATCTCGGTGCAGCCGAGAATTACCGCCTGCGCGCCGCGCGCGGCCAGCGATTCGATCACACCTTGATATGTCGTGCGCGATTCGCTCTTCACGTTGCCGTGACACAGCTCGTCGTAGATGATGCGGTGCACGTCCGCGCGTTGCGCTTCTTCCGGCACCAGCGTTTCAAGGCCGTAGCGCTCGCGCAGCCGTCCCGTGTAAAAGGTCTGCTCCATCGTATAGCGCGTGCCGAGCAAACCGACTCGTTCGACGCCCGCCGCGCGCAGCGCGTTGCCGGTCGGATCGGCGATATGCAGGAACGGCACATGAATGGCGCGCTCGATCGACTCATACACGCGATGCATCGTGTTGGTCGCAAGCATCACGAGCCCGGCGCCGCCGCGTTCGAGTTGACGCGCCGCATCGGCCATCTGTTCGCCGAGCGCGTGCCAGTCGCCCGCCCGCTGATTCGCTTCGATGGGCGCGAAGTCCACTGTCAGCATCAGGCTGCGCGCGTTGTGATGACCGCCGAGGCGCGCCTTCGCGTGGCGGTTGATCAGCCTGTAATACTCGGCGGAAGATTCCCAGCTCATGCCGCCGATCACACCTATCGTCTTCATCCGCACGCTCCTCAATGAACAACGCCATAACGTGAACCGAGTATAGGTGCGCCGTGCCGCGCGTTGCCGGTACGGATTGCTCGCGGCCGGCCGGTACGGGAATCCCAATTTAAGCGCGTACAAAACCGGCGCGGCCTTTCTGACGCCGATAGAATCGTCATGAATCACGACGCGAACGCCGACACAAAAAGGAGCGAGATATGGACCTGATCATCCGCCGCGCGATGCTGCCGCCACGCGTCGCGCCGCAAGCGAAGCACGCGGTCGACATCGGCATCGAAGCGGGGCGCATTGTCGCGGTCGAAGCGAATCTGGCCGCCGTCGCGCGCGACGAAATCGACGCGGCCGGCTCGCTCGTCACGCCGCCTTTCGTCGATCCGCATTTCCATATGGACGCAACGCTGTCCTATGGTTTGCCGCGCGTGAACGCGTCGGGCACGCTGCTCGAAGGCATCGCGCTGTGGGGCGAACTCAAGCCGCATCTCACGCAGGAGGCGCTGATCGAACGCGCGATGCAGTACTGCGACTGGGCGGTTGCGCGCGGGCTGCTGGCGATCCGCAGTCACGTCGATGTGTGCGATCCGCGTCTGCTCGCCGTCGAGGCGCTCGTCGAAGTGAAGCGCCGTGTCGCGCCGTATCTGGACCTGCAACTCGTCGCGTTTCCGCAAGACGGCGTACTGCGCAGTGCCGGCGCTTTCGAAAACCTGAAGCGGTCGATTGCAATGGGCGTCGACGTGGTCGGCGGCATTCCGCATTTCGAACGCACGATGGCCGACGGCGCGCAATCCGTGCGCATGTTGTGCGAGTACGCGGCCGAGCAGGGCTTGCGCGTGGACATGCACTGCGACGAATCGGACGATCCGATGTCGCGCCACATCGAAACGCTCGCCGCCGAAACGCAGCGCCTCGGCTTGCATGGGCGCGTCACCGGTTCGCATCTCACGTCGATGCATTCGATGGACAACTACTACGTGAGCAAGCTGTTGCCGCTGATGCGCGAGTCGGGTGTATCGGCGATTGCCAATCCGCTCATCAACATCACGTTGCAGGGACGCAGCGACACGTATCCGAAGCGGCGCGGCATGACGCGCGTGCCGGAGATGATGGCGGCGGGCATCAACGTCGCGTTCGGCCACGATTGCGTGATGGACCCGTGGTACAGCCTCGGCTCGGGCGACATGCTCGAAGTCGCGCACATGGGCTTGCACGTCGCGCAGATGACGGGCGTCGAAGGCATGCACGCGTGCTTCGACGCGGTCACGGTGAACGGCGCGCGCATTCTCGGTCTGGAAGACTACGGTGTCGCGCCGGGCTGCGCCGCCAACCTCGTGCTGCTCGACGCGCGCGATCCGGTGGAAGCGATCCGCCTGCGTGCGGCGCGGCTGGCGGTGATCAGCCGCGGCAAGGTGGTGAGCCGCGCACCGGCGGCGCGCGCGGCGTTGTCGCTCGACGGACGGCCTTCGGAAGTGGATTTCAAGCTGCATCGCGACTGACCTGACCGCCGTACGCAGCCAGCAAAAAAGCCGGTGTCCGCATTGTGCGGAACACCGGCTTTTCATCGCATCACAACACCATTCATTCAGTGCGCGGCGGCAGGCGTCATGCCGTTATGCCGCAGCAGCGCGTCGATGTTCGGCTCGCGTCCGCGGAACGCCTTGAACGATTCCATCGCCGGGCGGCTGCCGCCCACTTCCAGAATCTCCTTGCGATAGCGCATGCCGGTTGCCTGATCGAGCACACTGCCGCTCGCCGATTGCGCGGCTTCCTCGAATGCCGCATACGCGTCGGCGGACAGCACCTCGGCCCACTTGTAGCTGTAGTAGCCCGCCGCATAACCGCCCGCGAAAACGTGGCTGAACGTGTTCGGCCAACGCGAGAAGGGCGCTTGCGGCACGACATGAAAGCGCTCGTTGATCTCGCTCGCGAGTTGCGTCGCGTTCTTCGTGCCGGTTGCGTCGAAGCCGGTATGCAACTGCATATCGAACATCGAGAACACGATCTGCCGCAACGTGCCGAGCCCGCTCTGGAAATTCTTCGCGGCAAGCATCTTGTCGAACAGTTCGCGCGGCAGCGGCTGCGCCGTTTCGACGTGCGAGGTCATGTCTGAGAGCACGTCCCACTCCCAGCAGAAGTTCTCCATGAATTGCGACGGCAGTTCGACCGCATCCCACTCGACGCCGTTGATGCCGGACACGCCGAGTTCGTCCACGCGCGTCAGCATGTGATGCAGCCCGTGCCCAAACTCGTGGAAGAGCGTGATGACTTCGTCGTGCGTGAAGCATGCAGGCTTGCCGCCGACCGGCGCCGAAAAGTTGCAGGTCAGATATGCGACCGGCGTTTGCACGCCGCCGTGCGTATGCTTGTGACGGCCGCGCGCGTCGTCCATCCAGGCGCCGCCGCGTTTGCCTTCGCGTGCGTACAGGTCGAGGTAGAACTGCGCGACGAGGCCGCCGTCCTGGTTCTCGACGCGGAAAAAGCGCACGTCCGGATGCCACACGGCGGCTTCGTCGCGGCGGATACGCACGCCGAACAAAGTCTCGGTGACTTTAAAAAGGCCCTTGAAAACAGCGTCTTCCGGGAAATACTGCTTCACTTCGTTCTCAGAAAACGAATAGCGCTTCTGACGCAGGCGCTCGGCCGCAAACGTCATGTCCCACGGTTGCAGGTCGCTCAGGCCGAGTTCATTCGCCGCGAATTCGCGCAGTTCCTTCCAGTCCTGCTCCGCATGCGGACGCGCGCGCGTGGCGAGGTCCTCGAGGAAAGTCATGACCTGTTCCGGCGATTCCGCCATTTTCGGCGCGAGCGAGACTTCGGCGAAATTGTTGTAGCCGAGCATGTGCGCTTCTTCCGCGCGCAGTTTCAACTGCTCGGCGAGCACCGCCGTGTTGTCCCACTCGGGCTTGCCGTTGCCGTATTGCGGACCGAGTTCCGACGCGCGCGTCACATACGCGCGGTACATCGCCTCGCGCATCGGACGGTTCTCCGAGTACTGCATGACCGGGAAGTACGACGGGAAATGCAGCGTGAATTTGTAGCCGGTCTTGCCGTCGCGCTCAGCCGCTTCTTTCGCGGCTTCGATCACGTCTTCAGGCAGACCGGCGAGTGCCGCTTCGTTGCCGGCTTCGACGACATACGCATAAGCGTTCGTGGCATCGAGCACGTGATCGGAAAACGCCTTCGAGAGCGCCGCCTGCTTCTCCTGCAATTCGGCGAAATGCGGCTTCTGGTCCTCGGGCAATTCGGCGCCGGACAGACGGAAATCGCGCAGCGCGTTGCTGAGAATCTTCTGGCGCTCACTGCTGAGCGCGGCGAATTCGTCGCTTGCGTTCAGCGTCTTGTACTTCTCGTACAGCGCAAGATTCTGCCCGACGCTCGACCAGAACTCGGTCACGCGCGGCAGGTTTTCGCCATACACGGCACGCAGTTCGGGCGTATCGGCAACAGCGTTCAGGTGGCCGACGACGCTCCATGCGCGCGACAGCGGTTCGGTCGCGCGCTCGACGGGCTCGACGACATCGGCCCACGAAGCGGGTGTAACCGGCAAAGCGGCGCGCTCGACTGCGGCCGCTGCATCGGCGAGCAGCACATCGAGCGCGGGCGTGACGTGTTCGGGGCGGATTTCGCCAAAGCGCGGCAGGTCGGAGAAATCGAGGAGCGGGTTGTCGTGATTCGAGACGGTAGTGGACATGAGGCTTCCTGTCTGACGCGGGTGAACGGTTGATGACTAACGGTTACTTTAACCGGTGCTGGGCGGCGTGCGCGCGGCGGCGCCCCATCGCACCTGACATCCATAGTATTGGGGCAGGCATACAAATTACCAGATGTCGCGGCGCGCGGCGCTTCTGTGCGAAAGCGAACTGTGTCAAACGGCGCCGCGCCGCATGCTGATGCGTCCGTCGCTTGACTGCCGAGTGGCGGCTCAGCACTTCGGTTGACGCTTTCCGACGCTTTCCCCAAGAGGTATCGATGCACCCGCTTTCGCACGCTCTATCGCGCAACGGCAACAATTTCGACCTGGTGCGGCTTGTCGCCGCCGTGGCCGTCGTGTATGGCCATTCGTATCTGCTGCAGGCGCCGGACGGCTCGAGCGACTGGGTCCACAACGCGCTCGGTTTCGACGGCTTCGGCGCGCTCGGCGTCTATGCGTTCTTCCTGTTGAGCGGCATGCTCGTGACCGCGAGCTTCGACCGTCAACGCTCGGCGCCGCGCTTTGCGGTGCTGCGCATCGCGCGGCTGTGGCCGGCAGTGGCGCTCGGCTCGCTGGTGACGGTGTTCATCGTCGGGCCGTTGTTCACGACGCTGCCGCTGCGCGAGTATTTCAGTTCCGGCATGACGTGGTCGAACCTCGACAACTTTTCCACCATCGTGATGAATACCGGCTGGGCGCTGCCGGGCGTGTTCGAACACAACCGCTTTCCCGTCGACGTCAGCAGTCCGCTATGGACGCTTCCGCTGCAAGTGCGCTGCTATCTGATCGTGCTCGCGGCGGGCATGCTCGGTCTGCTGTCGAGCCCGCGCGGCGCATTGCTCGCGGCGGCGCTCGGCATTGCCGCCTTCGTGCTGCGCGTGCATTTGCCGCCGCATCTGACGCCGCATTCGCTGCCGCTCGTGCAGATCGGCTTGCGCGACTTCAGCGAGACGCCCGGCGGCTATTCGTTCTGGCCGGAGCCATTCTTCATGCTCGGCGTGCTGCTGTATGGATTGCGCGAGCGGATCGACATCCACGGTCTGATGGCGCTCGCGTTGACGATGGTTTTTCTGGTGTTTCGCGATACGGCGGGCGCGCAGCCGTTGTTCTATCTGGCTTTTGTGTATGGCGTGCTGTGGGTCGGCACGACGCCGCTGTTGCGGCGCTTCGTGCCGCGCCATGACTACTCGTACGGCATCTATCTGTATGGCTTCATGGTGCAGCAATGCGTGGCGAATATCGCGCCGCAATTGAGTCATGTGACGGCGGTGCTGATCGCCGCGCCGTTTATCGTGCTGTGCGCCGCGCTGTCGTGGCACTGCGTCGAACGGCCGGTGCTGATGTGGTGCCGCGCGCGCCTCGCGCGCCCGCATGCGGTGCGTGCCGACGCGCGGCCGGCCAGCGAGCGGGGCGCGCGCGAAACCGTCCGCTGACAGTCATGCAGCGAGCGTTGGATTCAAAGGGTGATGGAGTGAGACTGAAGCGCGAGGAGAGGCAGGTCGGGGACGCAGATGAGCGTGAGTCATAACGAGTCGGACAAAACCTCGACTCACGCCGATATGAAAGCAGCAGTCAAACCGGGGTTGCGTAGCGAGTTGAAAGCGCGGGGCTGGCAGTTGCCCAGCGCTTTCCTTTTTACCTTCAGGCCTTCTTCGCTGCCTCGCGCTCCGCGGCTTCAATCGTATTCACGAGCAGCATCGTGATGGTCATCGGACCGACGCCGCCCGGCACCGGCGTGATGTAGCCGGCCACTTCCTTGACGCCCGCGAAATCGACGTCGCCGCACAGCTTGCCGGCCTCGTCGCGATTCATGCCGACGTCGATCACCGCCGCGCCCGGCTTCACCATGTCGGCCGTGACGAGGTTGCGCAGGCCGGTGGCCGCGACCACGATGTCGGCGTTGCGCGTGTGCGCGGCGAGATCGCGCGTCTTGCTGTGGCAGATCGTGACCGTCGCGCCGGCTTCGAGCAACAGCAGCGCCATCGGCTTGCCGACGATGTTCGAGCGGCCGATCACCACCGCGTTCGCGCCTTGCAGCGGAATCTCATAGGCGGCGAGCATCTTCATCACGCCGTACGGCGTGCACGGACGGAACAACGGCTTGCCGGTCAGCAACGCGCCCGCATTGGCGACGTGAAAGCCGTCCACGTCCTTCTCCGGCGCGATCGCCTCGATCACCTTGTGGCTGTCGATATGCGGCGGCAGCGGCAACTGCACGAGAATGCCGTGGATCAGCGGGTCGCGATTGAGTTCGTCGATACGCTCGAGCAGTTCGGCTTCCGACAGATCCGCCGGATAACGGTCGAGCGACGAGCCCAGACCATTGTCGTGGCACGCCTTCACCTTGTTGCGCACGTAGACTTCGCTGGCCGGATTGTCGCCGACGAGCACGACAGCGAGCCCCGGCTGATGGCCGCGGGCGGTCAGCGCGGCGGCGCGTGCGGCGACGTCGGCGCGCAGTGTCTTGGAGAGGGCGAGGCCGTCGATCAGTTTGGCAGTCATGGTCGGTCGAGAGGGGCAGTATGGAAAGCGGAGCAGCGCGTGCCGCGCGCGATGGCGTTTTTCAGCAGCAACGGGTCGGCACATGAAAAGCGCGCGACGCTAATCGGAGATAGGCGTCGCTGCAAAGTCCGTCATTATACCGGCGTGCGCGCGGGCAAGCCGACGACGTCCGCGTTAGCGGACGGCTCGCGCCGAGGCGAGCAGACAGAAGAGATAGCGGAGAAGAGCCGGACTGGACAGTCCGGCCGATGACGAATGGCACACGGCGCGCCGCGGCAACTGCCGGACGCGCCGCGGGTGCTTGCCAGTATTTATTGCGCCGGTTGCGGTTTGTTCGACAGCGCGAGTCGCAGCAGATCGGCGACCGTGTTGACGTTGAGCTTTTCCATGATGTTCGCGCGATGCGCTTCGACCGTCTTGATGCTGATGCCGAGGTCGTCGGCGATCTGCTTGTTCAGGCGGCCCGCGATGATGCGCTCCAGCACCTGATGCTCGCGCGCGGTCAGCTTGCCCAGGCGCTCGGCGGCGGCGCGCTGCTGCTGCACGCTGGTGCTTTCGCTGCGCGCCTTGTCGAGCATGCGCTCGACCAGCTTGCGCAGCTCGGCTTCGTCGAACGGCTTTTCGATGAAGTCCATCGCGCCTTTTTTCATCGTGGACACGGCCATCGGCACATCGCCATGACCCGTCACGAAGATGATCGGCAGCGACGCGTTGTCGGCGATCAGGCGTTCCTGCAGTTCCAGTCCGCTCATGCCGGACATCCGCACATCGAGAATCAGGCAGGCAATCTGGCCCGGATGCTGATGCGGCTGCCATGCGTCGATAAACTGCTCGGCGCTGGAGAAGCACTGCACGCGGTAGCCGTTCGCCTCCAGCAGCCAGCGCAGCGAATCTCGCACGGCCTCGTCGTCGTCGACGACAAAGACAGTTTCCTGTGTGGTGACTGGGCTGTTCATAGCTCTCCCGTAACGGTTTGTGGTGTCGGCGCCTCTGACCCGCCGTTGCTCGGGCCGTCAGGCTCTCCAATAGGCAGACTGCAATGGAACGTGGCGCCTGTGATGTGGCCGTCTGACTCGACGTTGTTGACCACCCACAGACGACCGCGGTGCGATTCGATAATCGAACGGCAAATGTTCAGCCCCATGCCCATGCCGTCGGACTTGGTGCTGTAAAACGGTTCGAACAGCCGCTCGGCGGTTGCTTCGTCGACGCCCGGGCCCTGATCCACGACGCTGATGTTGACAAAGCCGCCCTCCAGCCGCACGACGACGCGGATCACCGGATCGACCGCGTTGGGCCGCGCTTCCGCCATCGCCTCGGCGCCGTTCTTCAGCAGGTTGACCAGCACCTGCTCGATCAGCACGGGGTCGACGTAAATGACGGGCAGCCGCGAGCGCATGTCGGTGACGATGCGAATGCGCCGCTTGCGCACTTCGATTTCGGCGAGACCCACGGCGTCCGCGACGATGTCCGCGACGCGCGTCGCCTGGCGCTTCGGCTCGCTGCGTTTCACGAACTCGCGAATGCGCTTGATGATCATGCCGGCGCGCACCGCCTGCTGCGCGGTTTTCTCGAGCACGGGCAGCAGATTGTCAGGCGTCGTCCGACCGGATTTAACCAGCGCAACGGTTCCGGAGCAATAGTTATTGATGGCGGCGAGCGGCTGATTCAGTTCGTGTGCGAGCGACGACGCCATTTCGCCCATCGTCATCAGACGGCTCGTGAACTGCAGCTTTTCGTCCTGCTGGCGCGACAGTTCCTGCGCCTGCTTGCGCGTGGTGATGTCGGTTGCGATCTGCATCTGCGCGAGATGGCCGTCCACCCACTGGATGTACTGACGGCGCACTTCGAACCACTTCTGGATGCTTTGCACGTAGATTTCCTGCGCGTCGGCCGTGCTTTCGGTCAACGCCGCGGCGGGCAGTCCCGCGTATGTGTCCACCATATCGATCGAATCCGACGACGCCTGTGCGCTATCGAACCCGCCGCCCGCCAATTCCAGATGACCGTCCGGGCGGATGCCGAACAGATGCCGGTAGTAGCGGTTGGCGAACAGCAGTTCGGCTTCGTCGGCGGCGAGCACGGACACGGCCGCGTCGAGACTTTCGAGCACGGTGGTGAAGCGCTCATGCGCGGCGGCGAGTTCCTCGCGCGCGCGCTTCGGCTCGGTGATGTCGGTCATCGACGACATCCAGCCGGTCTGGCGGCCCGAGCTGTCGATCAGCGGTGATACATACAGACGCGCGTGGAACGTGGAGCCGTCCTTGCGGCGCACCCGCAATTCGAATCCCGACGACGGCGCCTTGCCGCGCAGCGTCATGTCGAGCTGGCGCTGCATTTCCGGATAGGCGTCGCGCGGCCAGTAGGCGAACGGCGCGGTCTTGCCTACGAGGTCGCTTTCGTCCCAGCCGGTCATGCGGCAAAACGCGGGATTAACGTGCGTGATGCGGCCGTGCATGTCGAGCACGCGCATGCCGATGAGCACGGAGTTTTCCATCGCGCGGCGGAAGAACGCTTCGGCGTAGAGCGCCTGCTGCGCTTCGAAGCGCTGCCGCGTGTGCTTCCACAAGCTCCACAAACTCCACAACACGAAGCACGACAAACCGGCCACCAGCCACACGAGCGTGTTGTTGGTGAAGTTCGTCATCTGCGGGAACGCGTACACGCGCACCGAGACGCCCTGGCCCGGCGGATCGAGCGGCAGATCGTAGAACATGTCGCGCGGCAGGCGCGGACGCGTGGACGTGGTGGTCAGCTCGCGGTTGTTCGCGTCGACGATCGAAATCTTGTACTTCGCCGACAGCTCGGGCGGAATATCGTGCTTAAGAATGCCTTCGACCGAAAACACCGCGGCGATCGAGCCGAGAAATTCGCGGTCGCGAAAGACCGGCGTTTGCAGTGTGATGTAGCCGTTGCCGAGGTCGTCGTAGATGAGCGGCGAATACACCTGGCGGCGCGTGCTGCGCGCCTCGGCGAACGCGGCTTTGACCGCTTCGTCCATTTGCGTGTCGTTCGGCTTGGCGAGACGCTGGCCGAACACGGGCAGCGCGGTATTGGGCCAGCGCGGCTGCTGCTGGCTCGTGTACCAGTTCATGTAGAGGATTTCGGGATGCCCCTGCATGATGTCCGTGGTAGACACCTGGAACGACTGCGGATCGGCGTGGCCCGCGGCGAGGTCGCGCGCGAGCGCCTGGATCTGTTCCTGCGCGCCGGTCATGGACAGGCGAATCTGCTGCTGGGCCCACGCGACGTTGCGGTAAAGCGTGTCTTCCTGCTGCTGCTGCTCGCGCCGGTTCAGGCTCCACAGAATCAGGCTCATGACGACCAGGAACACCAGGATCGACAGGAGCGGCGTCAGCAAATAGGAATTGGACCACCAGGGCCCATGGTGCCAGCGGGAGGACGGCGACGAATCCGCCGGCGAACCAGCGTTGCGCGCCGATCGAGCGAAAAGCCGTTCGGTCAACATGCGTGGCATTGTAGCGCAGCGCGTAGCTAGCAAATCACGCAAAAAATCACTGAAAGTGCCGTTATTCGGCGCACACTAGCCGACGTATCCGGGGAAAGGCAGTCAAATCAGGTTGCGCTGCAACAATTTTCCGCATTATGAGAACCGATCTCGTAATTCGAAAATTTTGTTGCGTGGACGTCGGGACCCTTATTACAATCGGCCGAAGCTGCCGCGGCCGTGCTTCGTCCGCGTCGTCTGTTCAAAGAGCGTTCCTCTATATCCAGGAGACGAGCATGTCCGCTGTACCCGACGAAGTCATGAAATATGTCGCCGCTGAAAAAGACGACGATCCCCAGGAAACCGGCGAATGGCTGGAAGCGCTGGATGGCGTGATTTCTGCTGTTGGCCCCGACCGTGCCCACTACCTGATCGAGAAACAGATCGAATTCGCCCGCGTGCATGGCGAACATCTGCCGTTCTCCGCTAACACCCCGTACATCAACACGATTCCCGTCGCGCGCCAGGCGAAGATTCCCGGCGACCAGGACATCGAACACCGCATTCGCTCGTACACGCGCTGGAACGCCATCGCGATGGTGCTGCGCGCGGGCAAGGACACCAACGTCGGCGGCCATATCGCGTCGTTCGCGTCGGCGGCCACGCTGTATGACGTCGGCTTCAACCACTTCTGGCACGCGCCGTCGCCCGAACATGGCGGCGACCTCGTGTTCGTGCAGGGTCACTCGTCGCCGGGTGTTTATTCGCGCGCGTTCCTGCTTGGCCGCCTGACCGAGCAGCAGCTCGACAACTTCCGCCAGGAAGTGGGCGGCGAGGGCATCTCGTCGTATCCGCATCCGTGGCTGATGCCGGATTTCTGGCAATTCCCGACCGTCTCGATGGGCCTCGGCCCGATCATGGCGATCTATCAGGCGCGCTTCATGAAGTACATGCAGGCGCGCGGCATCGCGAAGACCGACGGCCGCAAGGTTTGGGCTTTCCTCGGCGACGGCGAAACGGACGAACCGGAATCGCTCGGCGCGATCGGCATGGCCGGCCGCGAGCGGCTCGACAACCTCGTGTTCGTGATCAACTGCAACCTGCAGCGCCTCGACGGTCCGGTGCGCGGCAACGGCAAGATCATCCAGGAACTGGAAAGCGAATTCCGCGGCGCGGGCTGGAACGTCATCAAGGTCGTGTGGGGCAGCCGCTGGGATGCGCTGTTCCAGCGCGACAAGTCGGGCGCGCTGATGCGCCGCATGATGGAAGTCGTCGACGGCGAATATCAGACGTACAAGTCGGAGTCGGGCGCGTTCGTTCGCGAGCACTTCTTCAATACGCCGGAACTGAAGGCGCTGGTCGCCGACTGGTCGGATGAAGACGTGTGGAACCTGAACCGCGGCGGCCACGATCCGCACAAGATTTACGCCGCGTTCCACGAAGCCACGCAGACCAAGGGCCAGCCGACCGTCATCCTCGCGAAGACGATCAAGGGCTACGGCATGGGCGAAGCCGGCCAGGCGATGAACATCACCCACCAGCAGAAGAAGATGCAGGTGGAGCAGCTGAAGAAATTCCGCGACCAGTTCCGTCTGCCGATCTCCGACGAAGACCTCGTCAACGTGCCGTACCTCAAGTTCGAAGAAGGTTCGAAGGAACTCGAGTACATGCGCGCTCGCCGCCAGGAACTCGGCGGCTATCTGCCGGCGCGCCGTCAGAAGGCCGAGTCGCTGCCGGTGCCGGATCTTGCTGCGTTCGAGCCGCTCCTGAAGGGCACGGGCGAAGGCCGCGAGATTTCCACGACGATGGCGTTCGTGCGGATTCTCAACATCTTGCTGAAGGACAAGGCGCTCGGCAAACGCATCGTGCCGATCGTCCCGGACGAGTCGCGTACGTTCGGCATGGAAGGTCTGTTCCGTCAGATCGGCATCTGGAATCAGGACGGCCAGAAGTACATTCCGGAAGATTCCGACCAGCTCATGTTCTACCGCGAGTCGGAAACCGGTCAGATTCTGCAGGAAGGCATCAACGAAGCCGGCGGCATGTCCGACTGGATCGCAGCCGCGACGTCGTACTCGACGCACGGCGAGATCATGATCCCGTTCTACATCTTCTACTCGATGTTCGGCTTCCAGCGCATCGGCGATCTGGCATGGGCCGCGGGCGACATGCGCTCGCGCGGTTTCCTGCTGGGCGGCACGGCAGGCCGCACGACGCTGAACGGCGAAGGTCTGCAACACGAAGACGGCCACTCGCTGCTGTGGGCCGCGTCGGTGCCGAACTGCATCAGCTATGACCCGACGTTCGGTTACGAACTCGCGGTCATCATGCAGGACGGCCTGCGCCGCATGGTCGCGGAGCAGGAAGACGTGTACTACTACATCACGGTGATGAACGAGAACTACGAGCACCCGGCGATTCCGCAGGGCGAGCATGTAGCGGCCGACATCATCAAGGGCATGTACGCGTTCCGCAAAGCCGACGCTGACAAGAAAGCGCCGCGTGTTCAACTGATGGGCGCGGGCACGATCTTCAACGAAGTGATCGCCGCCGCCGACCTGCTGAAGAACGACTGGGGCGTCGCCGCCGATCTGTGGAGCGTGCCGAGCTTCACCGAACTCGCTCGCGAAGGTCACGAAGTGCAGCGCTGGAACATGCTGCATCCGACGGAAGAAAAGAAGCTCTCGCACGTCGAGAAGCTGCTGAAGGACGCGCCTGGTCCGGTGATTGCCTCGACCGATTACGTTCGCGCGCTGACCGAGCAGATTCGCGCGTTCGTGCCGCAGAAGTTCGTCGTGCTGGGCACGGACGGCTATGGCCGTTCGGACACGCGCGAGAAGCTGCGCCACTTCTTCGAAGTCGACCGCTACTGGGTCACGGTTGCCGCGTTGAATGCACTGGCAGACGAGGGCACGATCGAACGCAAGGTCGTCGCCGAGGCGCTCAAGAAGTACAACCTTGATCCCGCCAAACCCAACCCGATGACCGTCTAAGGCATCATTCCCCGTGTGCCACGGCGTGCGCGCCCGCCACTGACCGGTTCCGACCGGCAGCGGCAGTCGCGTGCGCGGCCCAGGAGACACTAACAATGAGTCAAGCGATCGAAGTCAAGGTGCCGGACATCGGCGATTACAAGGACATTCCTGTGATCGAGGTGCTGGTCAAGGCGGGTGATACCGTCGAGAAAGAGCAATCGCTCGTTACGCTGGAGTCCGACAAGGCGACGATGGACGTCCCGAGTTCGGCGGCCGGCGTCGTCAAGGAAGTGAAGGTCAAGGTCGGCGACAACGTGTCGGAAGGTTCGCTGATCGTGGTGCTGGATGGCGCTGAAGGCGGCGCGGCCGCGGCTGCTCCGGCGGCTGCGCCTGCACCCGCACCTGCGGCTACTCCCGCGCCTGCACCGGCTGCGGCTCCGGCCGCTGCACCGGCTGCAAGCGGCGGCGGTCTGCAGGAAGTCAAAGTGCCGGATATCGGCGACTACAAAGACATTCCCGTGATCGAAGTCGCGGTGAAGGTCGGCGATCGCGTCGAGAAAGAGCAGTCGCTGGTCACGCTGGAATCCGACAAGGCGACGATGGACGTGCCGAGCTCGGCCGCCGGCGTCGTCAAGGAAGTGAAGGTCAAGGTCGGCGATACGGTGTCGGAAGGCTCGGTGATCGTCGTCGTGGAAGCCGAAGGCGGCGCTGCGGCGCCCGCGCCGGCTCCTGCGGCCAAGCAGCAAGCCGAAAAGCCGTCGGATGCGCCCGCCGCGCCGTCGCCCACACCGGCCGCTCCGTCCGCGCTCGCACAAGCGCCTTCGATCCCGGCAGGCGAGGGCGGTTCGCGCCGCGCGAGCCACGCTTCGCCGTCGGTGCGCAAGTTCGCGCGCGAACTCGGCGTCGACGTGACGCAGGTTCAGGGCACAGGTCCGAAGGGCCGCATTACGCAAGCCGACGTCACCGCGTTCATCAAGGGCGTCATGACGGGCCAGCGTGCCGCGCCGGCCGGCGCAGCCGCGCCCGCAGCCGGCGGCGGCGAGCTGAATCTGCTGCCGTGGCCGAAGGTCGACTTCTCGAAGTTCGGCCCGTTCGAAGCGAAGCCGCTGTCGCGCATCAAGAAGATTTCGGGCGCGAACCTGCATCGCAACTGGGTCATGATTCCGCACGTCACGAACAACGACGAAGCCGACATCACCGAACTCGAAGCGTTGCGCGTGCAGTTGAACAAGGAAAACGAAAAGGCCGGCGTGAAGATCACGATGCTGGCGTTCGTCATCAAGGCCGTTGTGTCGGCGTTGAAGAAATTCCCGACGTTCAACGCGAGCCTCGACGGCGACAACCTCGTGTTCAAGCAGTACTACCACGTGGGTTTTGCCGCCGATACGCCGAACGGTCTCGTCGTTCCGGTGATTCGCGATGCGGACAAGAAGGGTCTCGTCGAGATCGCGAAGGAAATGACCGATCTTTCCAAGGCCGCGCGTGAAGGCAAGCTCAAGCCGGATCAGATGCAAGGCGGCTGCTTCTCGATTTCGTCGCTGGGCGGCATTGGCGGCACTAACTTCACGCCGATTATCAATGCGCCTGAAGTCGCCATTCTTGGGCTGTCGCGTGGCGCGATGAAGCCGGTGTGGGACGGTAAGCAGTTCGTGCCGCGTCTCATGCTGCCGCTGTCGTTGTCTTACGACCATCGGGTGATCGACGGGGCTGAGGCTGCGCGCTTCAATGCGTATCTTGGGGCGATTCTTGCCGATTTTCGGCGTGTGATTCTTTGATGTGGTGTTGCGCGGGGCGCTGGTTTTTTTCTGTGATCAGTGCCTCTCTGTAGAACCTGTTTTCTTAGTGGTCTATTGGCGTCGCCCCTGTGCGGGGCGGCACCTACTTTTCTTTGTCTTCCAAAGAAAAGTAGGCAAAAGAAAGGCGCGTCCTTCGGCGGACTGCAAAGGGTGATTCTGTTTGGCGCGCTGCCAGTTTTTGGGCCCTGGGCTGGTTCTTCTCATCACCATCAACAAGACTAGGGGACACTATGAGTCTCGTCGAAGTAAAAGTGCCGGATATCGGTGACTTCAAGGACGTCGATGTCATCGAAGTCAATATCAAACCGGGCGATGCGATCGAAAAAGAACAGTCGCTGCTGACGCTCGAGTCCGATAAGGCATCCATGGAAGTGCCGAGCGATACCGCCGGCATCGTCAAGGAAATCCGTATCAAAGCCGGCGATAAAGTCTCGCAAGGCACCGTCATCGCGCTCGTCGAAACGTCCGGCGAAGCAGCGCCCGCTAAAGAAACACCGAAGGCCGCGGAAAAAGCGCCTGCACCCGCGCCAGCTCCCGCCGCTGCGCCGGGCGCCGCTGCGCCCGCGCCGCAAGCGGGCAGCTTCTCGGGCAGCGCGGACATCGAGTGCGACATGCTCGTGCTCGGGTCGGGCCCTGGCGGCTATTCGGCTGCATTCCGGTCCGCCGATCTCGGCATGAAGACGGTGCTCGTCGAGCGTTATTCGACGCTTGGCGGCGTGTGTCTGAACGTGGGCTGCATTCCGTCGAAGGCGCTGCTGCACACGGCGCTCGTCATCGACGAAGCCGAAGCGCTCGGCGCGCACGGCATCACGTTTTCCAAACCGCAGATCGATCTGGACAAGCTGCGCGACTTCAAGTCGGGCGTCGTCAAGAAGCTGACCGGCGGTCTCGCCGGCATGGCGAAGATGCGCAAGGTCGAAGTGGTCACGGGCACCGGCGCGTTCGTCGATCCGAACCATATGGAAGTGCAGACCGAGGGCGGCAAAAAGGTCGTCCGGTTCAAGCAGGCGATCATCGCCGCGGGCTCGGAAGCGGTGAAGCTGCCGTTCATTCCGGAAGATCCGCGTGTGGTCGATTCGACCGGCGCGCTCGAGCTGCGTCAGATTCCGCAACGCATGCTGGTGATCGGCGGCGGCATCATCGGGCTCGAAATGGCGACGGTCTACGCCACGCTCGGCGCGAAGATCGACGTCGTCGAAATGCTCGACGGTCTGATGGCCGGCGCGGATCGCGATCTGGTCAAGGTCTGGGAAAAGTACAACAGCAAGCGTTTCGCCAACGTCATGCTGAAGACCAAAACCACCGCGGCCGAAGCGAAAGAGGACGGCATCTACGTGTCGTTCGAAGGCGAGAAGGCTCCGGCGGAAGCGCAGCGCTATGACCTCGTGCTGGTCGCGGTCGGACGCTCGCCGAACGGCAAGAAGATCGGCGCGGACAAGGCCGGCGTGGCGGTCACGGATCGCGGCTTTATCGACGTCGACAAACAGATGCGCACCAACGTGCCGCACATCTTCGCGATCGGCGATATCGTCGGTCAGCCGATGCTCGCGCACAAAGCCGTCCACGAAGGACACGTTGCCGCCGAAGCCGCTCACGGCGAGAAGGCGTACTTCGACGCGCTGCAGATTCCGTCGGTGGCATATACCGATCCCGAAGTGGCGTGGGCCGGCAAGACCGAAGACCAGTTGAAGGCAGAAGGCATCAAGTACGGCAAGGCGGTGTTCCCGTGGGCCGCATCGGGCCGCGCGATTGCCAACGGCCGCGACGAGGGCTTCACGAAGCTGCTGTTCGACGAGGAAACGCATCGCGTGATCGGCGGCGGTATCGTCGGTCTGAATGCGGGTGACCTCATCAGCGAAGTGTGCCTCGCGATCGAAATGGGCGCGGACGCGGAAGACATCGGCAAGACGATTCATCCGCACCCGACGCTCGGCGAATCGATCGGCATGGCCGCCGAACTGTACGAAGGCGTCTGTACCGATTTGCCGCCGCAGAAAAAGAAGTAATGCGTTTGGCTCATCCGCATGCGTGCGGATGGCGCTCAAAAAGAAACGGCGCGCCCTTTGCGGGGCGCGCCGTTTTTCATCTGAAGCTCAATCGCATTCGAGCCGCGGCCCGAAACGAAGCAACGCCGCGAACGCCGCGCAAAAAAATCCCGGCGCTTCGCCGGGCAAACGATACGTCATTCAACGTATCGGAGCGTTCGGCCAATTGAAACCGTGTGAGCGGCAACGGCACGACGCTGTTGCTTACAGCAACGCCGGCCCAGCGATGAAGCTGGGCCGGCGCAAACGATGCCCGAAGCAAGGCCTCGGGTCAGTCGACCCAGGCTCCGACAGCGAGCCTGGAAGCAGACCGGAAACTTAGACCGGCTTCTTGGCCGAGCGCGAAGCTTGTGCAGCGGCTTGCGATGCAGCCTTCGAAGCGGCCGTGGCGGCTGCGTTGAAGTTGCTTTCCGCGATTTCGACAGCTTGCTTCGTGGCCTTGTGGACCGTTTCGTACGTGGTGTTGGCGGCAGTGATGGCCGACTTGATCACGGCGACAGCGGTTTCCGAACCGGCCGGTGCATTCTTCGCGACGTTTTCGACGAGCGACTGAACCTTGCGGTTCTGCTCTTCGAACTGCGCTTCCGCTACGCGGGCGAACTCGCCTTGCGTTGCCGAAACGATTTCGTACACGTGACGGCCATACGACAGCGCCTTTTCAGCGACCGGCTGCGCGAGGCTCGCTTGCAGTGCCAGCAGTTCCTGCGCGTCTTTCACCGACAGCGCGCGCTGGGCATTTTCCTGGCTTTCCGCGAGCGTCGATTTCACGACTTGCAGGTTCAGTTCGACCAGCTTTTCGACGCCTTCGAATGCCTTGGTGGTCAGGCCGAACAGCGTTTCGAAGTTGGCTTTCTGGGCTGCAGCGAATTGCTCGGGGGTCAGCAAAGTCATGGTTTACGCTCCTGGATCGCGGCCGAACTCTGCGACCGCATTGGGTGGTGGCGAGACGCACAAATTCGTCTGCCCGGACCGCGATGTATTGTGCATCGCAGCAATGAGTTCTATTTTAAGATGGCGCCAAGGAATGTCAAGTGGTTTTTGTGCATTGCACAATCTTAAGAAACCACTTAGGAAACAATAGCTTATGCGCTCTGAATGACAGCCGCATGACGCGGAACGATTGACCGTTCTTGCCAGTGGAAAGTCCGAAAACGGTATTTTGTTCCGGCTCCAACAGCCTCTCCGAGGCGCTTTTGCGTGCACCGCAAAAAAAACCGTGAGGGGTCTATTTAACAAAAGCTCGGCGCGGATGCGAATTGATGTAAACCATAAACTGTCACGGAACGTTAATCGTTGATGCCGGTCGAACGCGCGTCTGCGATTTGCAGCGGGCATTTAAGACAACGTCCGCTGCGCGTGTTGTCTCGCTGGCGTCCGCGGCGCGAGACCTCGTTGGCCGCGACAGCCGTGTTTCCCCTCATCAAGGTTGTCTCGAAATTGCCGTTATGCTGAAAGGACCACACCCTTTTTCAGGGTGACGGTGGTGGCGAGGCGCGGCACTCCGATCGTTTTTATCGATCGAAGCGCGGCACTTATTTGCGTTTTTGCGATCGGAGCTTATAAGCTGGTTTAAGGAGCGCAGATAAGTGCTTCAAATTGCTAATTTTTCGTTGTTTTACTACACTTGCGGAACCCTCTCGCCGCTCCCTACAGAACACCCATGAAAACCGACATGTTTTCGTCGCTAAAAGTGATCCACGGCGCGGCGCGCAGCACCGCTTTGTCGGTGGCCGCCTCCATGGTCCTCGCGGCGGCGCTTGGCACGCCCGTGAGCACTTTTGCCGCGACGCCCGCTGCCTCCGCAAAAACTTCGAAGCACGCGAAGGCCGGCAAGAAGCCCGCCGCCGCAACCAAGGTCTCCGGCAAAGCTGTAAAAGCCGGCAGCAAAGGCGCGGTCGCAAAGGCCGCCGCCGCTGATGACGACGCGCCGCGCGCGAGCGTCAAGCGCAAGCGCGTGACCTATACGTCGAACGGCCGTCACCACTCGGTGGTGCGGCGCGTTGCCTATGAGCCGCGCCAGCCGACCGTCGGCCAGGCATTCGGCCTGCACGAGACGCCGGACGCGCTGATGCTGCGCTCGAGCGTCGCGTACGTGGTCGACCAGAACACCGGCGAGTCGCTCTTCGATAAAAACTCGCGCGCCGTGGTGCCGATCGCGTCCATCACGAAGCTGATGACCGCGATGGTCGTGCTGGATTCGAAAGAGCCGATGACCGATCAGCTCGAAGTCACGGACGAAGACCGCGACTACGAAAAGAACACCGGCTCGCGCCTATCCGTCGGCTCGGTGCTGTCGCGCGAAGACATGCTGCATATCGCGCTGATGGCGTCGGAAAACCGCGCTGCCGCCGCGCTGTCGCGCTACTACCCGGGCGGCCGGCCGGCGTTCCTCGCCGCCATGAACGCGAAGGCGCGGCAACTCGGCATGACCGACACGCACTTCGAGAATCCCACCGGCTTGACGAGCCAGAACGTGTCGAGCGCGCGCGATCTCGTGAAGATGGTCAATGCGGCGTATCAATATCCGCTGATCCGCCGGTTCTCGACGGACCGCAGCTACGAGGTGTACACGGGCAAGCGCACGCTCGCGTACAACAGCACGAATGCGCTCGTGCGTAACCCGACGTGGGAGATCGGTCTGCAAAAGACCGGCTTCATCAACGAAGCGGGCGAGTGCCTCGTGATGCAGGCCAACATTCATGGCCGTCCGATGGTGCTGGTGCTGCTCGACTCGTCGGGCAAGTACTCGCGTTTCGCCGACGCCACGCGGCTGCGCACGTGGCTCGACAACGGCGGCGATCAGGCGCGTATCACGAGCGCGGACGCCGGCGGGCCGGGCACCTGAGCGCGCTGTGTTTCTGTGTTTGCGGTCGGTTTAAGAATCGGTCGCCACAATTGAAAAGCCCCGCATTTGCGGGGCTTTTTCGTTGCACGCTGCGATTCGTCGATTCGTTGATTCGTCGATTCGCGACTTAGGGCCTATGCATGCGAGCCCGGATGATGCCCATGATCCTGCGAAGCCTGCGGCCGATACCCCAGCGCCTCGGAAATCACGAGCGCCGTCTGGCTGAGCTGACCTAGCCAGGAATCCTGCAGACGGTCGGCCGGCGCCGAAAGCGACAGACCCGCGACGAGTTTGCCGGTGTCGTCGTAGATGCCCGCGGCGATGCAGCGCACGCCGAGTTCCAGTTCTTCGTTGTCGCGCGCGCACGCTTGCTGGCGCACATGCGACAGTTCGCGCTCGAGCTTGGCTAAGTCGGTGATGCTGTTTTGCGTGTGGCCCGAGAGGCCGGTGCGGGTTGCGTAGGCGCGCACGCGCGTCGATTCGTCGGCGGCGAGGAAGAGCTTGCCGACGGAAGTCAGATGCAGCGGCGCGCGTCCGCCGATGGCCCGCACTACCTGCATGCCCGAACGCTCGGAGTAAGCGCGCTCGATGTACACAATCTCGTCGCCCTGACGCACCGACAGGTTCACCGTCTGGCCCGTCTGCCGATGCAGTTCGCGCATCGGCGTGAGCGCCGCGTCGCGCACGGACAGCCGCGCCTTCACGAGATTGCCGAGTTCGAGCAAGCGCATGCCGAGCCGGTACGTGCCGGGATCGGACCGGTCGACGAGCCGGCACATCACCATGTCGTTCAGGATGCGGTGCGCGGTGGACGGATGCAGTTCCGTGCGGATGGCGAGTTCTTTCAGGCTGACCGGGTCGCTATGCGCGGCGAGTGCGTCGAGCAGGCGCATCATGCGTTCGATCACCTGGATCGAAGTTTTGGGATCCGGGTTCGTGTCGCTCATAAGAAGAATCGGTTGACGCGTCAAACAGCGGAAACTGATTGTATCTCGTATCGTGAAAAAAGCGAACGCACTTGGAAGCGGCCTTCGAATTCGGCGAGGCGTTCGTCCTATGCCTTCCGGGCGTTGGTATTGTGCGCCAAACAGCGGATAATCAGGGACGTTTTCCCGGAGGAGGGCTCATGCGAGTCGGATTGTTCGTCACCTGCCTGATCGACCTGATGCGGCCCGAAATCGGTTTTTCGGTAATCAAGCTGCTCGAAGGCGCCGGTTTTGAAGTGGTGGTGCCGCCGGCGCAAACGTGCTGTGGCCAGCCCGCGTACAACTCGGGCGAGCGGCGCATCGCCCGCGACCTCGCCGAGAAAACCTTGCGCGAATTCGAGCAGTTCGACTACGTGGTGGTGCCGTCAGGCTCGTGCGGCGGCATGATCCGCACGCATTATGGCGATCTCTTCGCCGACGACCCCGAACTGATGAATCGCTTCGGCCGCCTGCGCGCCAGGGTGTTCGAGCTGACCGACTTCCTCGTCAACGTCGCCAAAGTGCGGTTGCAGCCCGGCGAATTCGCCGGACAGGTGACGTATCACGATTCGTGTTCCGGTCTGCGCGAACTCGGCGTGAAGGCGCAGCCGCGCGAACTGCTCGCCCAGGTGGGCGTCGCGGTGACCGAAATGAAGGGCTGCGAGCACTGCTGCGGCTTCGGCGGCACGTTTGCGGTGAAGTACGGCGACATCTCCACGGCGATCGTCGACGAAAAATGCGCGAATATCCGCGACAGCGGCGCGGGCGCGGTGGTGCTCGGCGACCTCGGCTGCATGCTCAATATCGAAGGGCGCCTGAGGCGCACCGGCGATACCGCGACGCGCGTGCTGCACATCGCGCAGGTACTGGCCGGCGACGTGTAACGGGGTAAGGGGACCGCCATGCAAATCCAATCGATGCAATTCAAGGCGCGCGCCGGTCAGAAGCTTGCGGACCAGCGGCTGCAGCAGAACCTGACCAAGCTGTCCACCAAGTTCGTCTCCGCGCGCGCCGCGGCGCTGACCGCGATCGACTTTCCCGCCACGCGGGACGCACTGAAGGAGCGTCGCAACCGGGCGCTCGAAAATCTGGACGTGTGGCTCGAGACGTTCGAACGCGAGGCGGCGCGGCGCGGCGTCACCGTGCTCTTTGCCGAGACCACGCAGGAGGCCGCGCGGCTCGTCGGCGAAATTGCACGCCGGCACGATGTGAAGAAGGTGATCAAGACCAAGTCGATGGTCACCGAGGAAATGCGCCTGAACGAGGTGCTCGGACAGATGGGCGTGCAATCCATCGAGACCGATCTCGGCGAATACATTCTGCAGATCAACGACAACGAGCCGCCTAGCCACATCATCGCGCCCGTCGTCCACAAGGATAAGGACGAGATCGCCGACCTGTTCGCCAAAACGCACGGCCGGCCGCGTCTCACCGAAATTCCGGATATGACGCTGGAAGCCCGGCAGGTGCTTCGCCCGCACTTCATGAGCGCGGACATGGGTGTGACCGGCGGCAACTTCGTGATCGCGGAAACCGGCTCGGTGGTGCTCGTCACCAATGAGGGCAACGAAGGCATGTGTACGGTGATGCCGCGCGTGCATGTCGCCGTCACCGGCATCGAAAAGGTGCTGCCCACGCTCGAAGACCTCGCGACGGCCATGCGCTTGCTGCCGCGCTCGGCGACGGGCCAGACCACGTCCAACTATTTCTCGGTGCTGACCGGGCCGCGAGGCGAGGGCGATCAGGACGGGCCCGAGCATATGTATGTGGTGCTCGTCGACGGCGGGCGCACGGGGCTGATCGGCGGCGATTTTCAGGAGATGCTCCGCTGCATTCGTTGCGGCGCGTGCATGAATCATTGCCCGGTGTATCAGAAAGTCGGCGGCCATGCCTACGGCTGGGTGTATCCCGGCCCGATGGGTTCTGTGCTGACGCCGAGCTACGTCGGCCTCGATAAGGCGCTCGATCTGCCGCAAGCAGCCACGCTGTGCGGCGAGTGCAATAGCGTATGTCCGGTCGGCATTCCGTTGTCCGATCTGCTGCGCAAACTGCGCGAGAAGCAGGTCGAACGGCGCCTGCGTCCGTGGAAGGAGCGCGCGGGTCTCGCAGTGTGGGGTTTTCTGGCGATGCATCCGGACGCTTACGCGCTCGTCACGAAACTCGCTGTGCGCGTGCTCGAACGCATGGGCGGGCGCAATCGGTCGATTGCGAAGCTCCCTTTGGGCGGCGCCGGCTGGACGAATACGCGGGATATGCCCGCGCCGGTTGGACGCACGTTCCGGGAGTTGTACGCCGCGCAACGCAGTCATATCGGCTGAAGAAGGTTGGGGCGGCGCTCTGCCGTCGTGCGAGTGCTACTGCTACTGCTAGTGAGTTGTGCAACGTGCCGGTAGAAGTTTTCGCGAGCGCCAACTGCTGTTGCGCCGGCCCTCCACGATTTCCTCGGTCTGTGCCCGGCGCTGGCGCCATGCGCCGACGCTGACCTGCGTGGCAAGTCGCATGACACGCCGCGGCGTGCCGTTCAGCGTTTTCTAAAGCGCTGCTCTAATGCGTCGTCATGCCCCGAGCCGGATTGCCTCTCAACACGGGTGCGCCGGCATCGCCGCGACCGCCCGCCTGCGGTGCTGGCGCCGGCGCGGGCGGCGGCGGGGGCGGCGGCGCGACGCCGGGCCGCGGCGCATTCGAGCCGCTCGGACCGCGCGGACCCGCGACCGCTCCCTGCGGAGGCGGTCCGCCGTTGGGCTGGCCGCGAGGTCCACCGTTGGGTTGGCCATGCGGCCCACCGTTTCCGCCCCGATTGCCGTGGTCTCCGTCGTAGTACGGCCGCCCTCGGTATCCGCCGTATCCTGGACCGTAATAGCGCCCCGGACCGCCGTAATAGCCCGGACCGTAATAATTGCTGTAGCCCATGTAGACGTTCGTCTGCGGGACGGGCGCGCCGTACGCGTCGTAGTAGCCGTCGTAGGTGCTGTAGCCGTTGCTGTACATCGGCGTGCCGTCCGGATAGACGGCGCAGCCGCCGAGCAGGGCGGCGACGGCGACAGCGGCAAAGGGTGCGAAGCGTTTCATTTCAAGCTCGAGACAGTAGGTTTCGTAGTAATGAGACCGCAATTATGCGCATCCGTGGCGGTAGCTTTGTATGCTTTTGTAAGGACTTATTTTTCGTGCCAGGCGTGAGCCGATCGCGCCTGATCGTGTCCGCATCCAATCACTGTTCCATTTCCGACAACGCTGTATCGCGCCTGAGCCGGTTTTTCCCGATTGGCTATTCCTATAGGATTCGTCATGGGCATAGTAAGCGATGAGCTTACCTACCCCTCCTTTGGAAGAACGACATCATGAAAAAGACAATAGCGGTGTACTGGCCTCTCGCACTGGTCGTCGGATTAGCGGCAGTGGCGTATCTGCACATTTGCGGCGATCTGTCCGCGCGCGGCTCGCAGGCGCCGCTGGCGGCAGACCAATTGACCGCCGAACTGGCGCGGGCGGCGTCCTACGGCATGATCGACGACGCGTCGTCCGCGCCGGTCAAGCCGTTGCGCGCCGTGACCGCGCTGCCTCTGGCGCAGGCGTCCTGAACTTGAACTTGAACCTGAGCCCGCGAGCGGCCGAAGCAATGCCGGGCGGCGTCCGCAGCGCGATTTCGTGCGCCTTTGTATAATCGCGGCACCGCGCGGCGGGCGTCGCGTCGCGGCTTGTTTGCCGCCATTCGCACCTCACCGCGCCGAAAAGCGCAAAAGAAGCCTCCGATGAAAACTGTGTCCATCTGCTTTGTCTGCCTCGGGAACATCTGCCGTTCGCCGACCGCGGAAGCCGTGATGCGCCGTCTCGTCGACGAGGCGAAGCTTGGTGGGCGCATTTTGCTCGACTCCGCCGGCACGGGCGACTGGCACATCGGCCAGCCGCCGGACGAGCGCGCGCAGCACGCCGCGCGCGGCCGCGGCTACGATCTCGCGGCACTGCGTGGGCGGCAGATAGCGGACATAGACTTCGACCGCTTCGACCTGCTGATCGCAATGGACGACAAGAACGTCGCCGCGCTGCGCCAGGTGTGTCCGCCGGACCAGCAGGACAAGATTCGCCTGCTGATGGAGTTCGTGCCCGAAAGCGACGCTCGCTGGAGCGGCTCGCGCGAAGTCGTCGATCCGTATTTCGGCGGCGCGGAAGGTTTCGAGCAGGTGCTGGATCAATGCGAGGCGGCTTGCCGCGGGCTCATCGCCGCATTGCGCCCCCAATTGATCGACTAGGTCGCGGCGTCGCTGGGAAAAAGCGCGCGAGCAATTAAGTAATGACCCACATCCCAGGAGGGATACTTGACTAAATCGGTCATGTATTTATACTTGACAAAACTTGTCGAGAATAGCGGTTCCCCATACATATGAGACTCACCACGAAAGGCCGTTTCGCCGTCACGGCGATGATCGACCTGGCTTTACGCCAGGAGCAGGGCCCGGTGACGCTTGCAGGTATCAGCCAGCGCCAGCATATCTCCCTGTCGTACCTCGAGCAGCTGTTTGGCAAGCTGCGTCGTCATGAAATCGTCGAGTCCGTGCGCGGGCCGGGCGGCGGCTACAATCTCGCGCGCCGCGCCGAAGACGTGACGGTGGCCGACATCATCATCGCGGTGGACGAGCCGCTCGACGCCACCCAATGCGGCGGCAAGGGCTCGTGCGAGGGCACCAAGCAGCACGACGGCCATTGCATGACGCATGAGCTGTGGTCCACGCTGAACCAGAAAATGGTCGAGTACCTGGATTCGGTCTCGCTGAAAGATCTGGTCGACCAGCAACGTTCGCGCGAAGGCGCGCCGGCCGTTCTGCGCGACAGGCGCAGTGAGGCGCCGGCGGTCGAGCCGGTTCGCGTGGCGCCCAAAGGTCCTAATTCCGTTTTCAACATGGCCGGTTCGTAAGACGCGGCGCGGCATACCGCAGCGCGATCACGAATTCAGAAGCCAGAGCACACGACGTCCCCGGAGCGATACATGAACAACGAGATTCCCCACCTGCCCATTTACATGGACTACAGCGCCACGACCCCGGTCGATCCGCGCGTGGTGGACAAGATGATTCCGTATCTGCGCGAGCAGTTCGGCAACCCCGCGTCGCGCAGCCATTCGTATGGCTGGACGGCGGAGCGCGCGGTCGAAGAAGCGCGCGAAAACGTCGCCGCGCTCGTCAATGCCGATCCGCGCGAAATCATCTGGACCTCGGGCGCAACCGAGTCGGACAACCTCGCGATCAAGGGCGCCGCGCACTTCTACAAGAGCAAAGGCAAGCACATCATCACGGTGAAGACCGAGCACAAGGCCGTGCTCGACACCTGCCGCGAGCTGGAGCGTGAAGGCTTCGAAGTCACGTATCTGGATGTGCAGGACGACGGTCTGATCGACCTCGAGAAGTTCAAGGCCGCGCTTCGCCCGGACACGATTCTCGTGTCGGTGATGTCGGTGAACAACGAGATCGGCGTGATTCAGGACATCGAGGCAATCGGCGAAATCACCCGTGAAAAAGGCATTATTTTTCACGTGGACGCCGCGCAAGCCACCGGCAAGATCGATATCGATTTGCAAAAGCTGAAGGTCGACCTCATGTCCTTCTCGGCGCACAAGACGTATGGTCCGAAGGGCATCGGCGCGCTGTACGTGCGCCGCAAGCCGCGCGTGCGTATCGAGGCGCAGATGCACGGCGGCGGTCATGAGCGCGGCATGCGTTCGGGCACGCTGGCTACGCATCAGATCGTCGGCATGGGCGAGGCGTTCCGCATCGCGCGCGAGGAAATGGCAACGGAAAACGAGCGCATTCGCATGCTGCGCGACCGGTTGCTGCGTGGGCTGTCGGAGATCGACGAAGTCTATGTGAACGGCGACATGGAAAAGCGTGTACCGCACAACCTGAACATCAGCTTTAATTTCGTCGAAGGCGAATCGCTGATCATGGCGGTGAAAGACGTGGCGGTGTCGTCGGGTTCGGCGTGCACGTCGGCTTCGCTGGAACCGTCGTACGTGTTGCGCGCGCTTGGCCGTAACGACGAACTCGCGCACAGCTCGATCCGCTTCACGGTGGGCCGCTTCACGACCGAGCAGGACGTGGACTACGTGATCAATCTGCTGAAGACGAAAATTGCGAAGCTGCGCGATCTGTCGCCGCTGTGGGAAATGCACCAGGACGGCATTGATATTTCGACGATTCAGTGGGCAGCGCACTGACGCGCCGGCTAGTCGAAACGATCGCGCAATTTACCGCGCAGTTCACCGCGCAATTTACGAACACGCAGATTGAAACGAATCAAGGAGTGTAATCATGGCTTATAGCGACAAGGTTCTGGACCACTACGAAAACCCGCGCAACGTCGGCTCGTTCTCGAAGGACGACGACGCGGTCGGCACCGGCATGGTCGGCGCACCCGCATGCGGCGACGTGATGAAGCTGCAGATCCGCGTGGGCGCGGACGGCATCATCGAAGACGCGAAGTTCAAGACGTACGGCTGCGGTTCGGCGATCGCGTCGAGCTCGCTCGTCAC
This sequence comes from Paraburkholderia sp. RL17-368-BIF-A, assembly GCF_046054045.1. Lineage (NCBI taxonomy): Bacteria > Pseudomonadati > Pseudomonadota > Betaproteobacteria > Burkholderiales > Burkholderiaceae > Paraburkholderia > Paraburkholderia sp. RL17-368-BIF-A. The sequence continues at coordinate 449,142 of NZ_JARESN010000003.1, read as the reverse complement.
CGAGTGGGTGAAGGGCAAGACGCTCGATCAGGCTATGTCGATCAAGAACACGCAGATCGCCGAAGAACTCGCGTTGCCGCCGGTGAAAATCCACTGCTCGATTCTCGCGGAAGACGCGATCAAGGCAGCGGTCGCCGACTACAAGCAACGTCACGGCGAAGCAGCAGTAGTGGAAGGCGACCAGCAGCACGCCTGAAGCCACGAGTTCGAAAGCGATCGGGCGAGTTGAAGCGAACGGCGGAAGCGAACGGCGCGGTGGGTTCGCGCCGTCACGCATGAGCGATATTTGATGCAGGCAGGGCAGCGGGGCGTCGGCACGCACCGCGCAATGAGAAACGCTATGGCAATTACGTTGACCGAAAAGGCAGCACAGCACGTGCAGAAGTATCTGATCCGTCGTGGTAAAGGCGTGGGCCTGCGTCTGGGCGTGCGCACCACCGGCTGCTCCGGCTTGGCCTACAAGCTCGAGTATGTGGACGAACTCGCGCCCGAAGACGAGGTATTCGAATGCAACGGCGTGAAGATCATTGTCGACCCGAAGAGCCTCGCTTATATCGACGGAACCGAGCTCGATTTCGCGCGCGAGGGCCTGAATGAAGGCTTCAAGTTCAACAATCCGAACGTGAAGGACGAGTGCGGTTGCGGCGAGTCGTTCCGCGTATAACCGGAACTTCCGCGTGGAGCGGACCAAAGGCGGCGCGGGCCGCCTTTTTAGTTTGCTTCGCAAGATCGCACAATCACACGATCGCACCGCGGGACTGCGCTTTGCATGCGCTCCTTTGAATGAACGGAAACTTCTATCCGATGGCCTCGCTGAACGATAGCCACTTCGACCTCTTTGGTCTTCCGGCGCAATTCGCGCTCGATCCCGCCGCGCTCGATCACGCGTATCGCACGGTGCAGGCGCAAGTGCATCCGGACCGCTTCGCGGCGGCCGGCGACGCGCAAAAGCGCATCGCGATGCAATGGGCGACGCGCGCGAACGAGGCGTATCAGACGCTGCGCGATCCGCTCAAGCGCGCGACGTATCTGTTGCATCTGCGCGGCATCGACATCGGCGCGCACGACAACACGGCGATGGAGCCGGCGTTTCTGATGCAGCAGATGGAATGGCGCGAAGCGATCGAAGACGCCGCCGCGGCGAAGAACGTCGACGCGCTCGATGCGCTGCTCGGCGAATTGCGCGACGAAGAGCGCGTGCGTTTCGACAAGCTCGGCGCATTGCTCGACAGCGGCGCGGACCAGGCGGCGGGCGAGGCGGTGCGGCAGTTGATGTTCATCGAACGGGTGGCGTCGGAAACCGGCTCGCAGATCGAGCGGCTCGAGAGCTAGCCTCGTTCAGCGCGTCGCATACCGGCGCGTCGCATCGCATCGCATTGGCGCTGACGCGGCTTTGGCACTACATCCAGCAACGCAAAATTCAGGACGGGGCTTCGCGGCTCCGAGAAGATCCAGATGGCCTTACTGCAAATCTCCGAACCCGGCATGGCGCCGGCGCCCCATCAGCGGCGTCTGGCGGTCGGTATCGATCTCGGCACGACCAATTCTCTCGTCGCCGCCGTGCGCAGCGGTGTGCCCGACGTGCTGCCTGACGAAGATGGCCACGTGTTGCTGCCCTCTGTCGTGCGCTACCTGGAAAAGGGCGGCCGGCGTATCGGCCGCGCGGCCAAGGCCGAGGCGGCGACCGATCCGCGCAACACGATCGTCTCCGTCAAGCGCTTCATGGGCCGCGGCAAGGCGGAAGTCGAGGGCGCCGAAAACGCGCCGTACGATTTCATCGACGCGCCCGGCATGGTGCAGATTCGCACCGTCGACGGCGTGAAGAGTCCGGTCGAAGTGTCGGCGGAAATTCTCGCGACGCTGCGCCAGCGCGCCGAAGACACGCTCGGCGACGAACTGGTCGGCGCGGTCATCACGGTGCCGGCCTATTTCGACGAGGCGCAGCGCCAGGCCACGAAAGACGCCGCGCGCCTCGCCGGCCTGAACGTGCTGCGCCTGCTGAACGAACCGACGGCGGCCGCAATCGCCTACGGCCTCGACAACGGCTCGGAAGGCCTGTACGCGGTCTACGACCTCGGCGGCGGCACCTTCGACCTGTCGATTCTGAAGCTCACGAAAGGCGTGTTCGAAGTGCTGGCGGCGGGCGGCGACTCCGCGCTCGGCGGCGACGATTTCGACCACGCGCTCTATCGCCATGTGCTGCAGCAGGCCGGCATCGCGCCGCAGTCGCTCGCGCCGGAAGACGTGCGGCTGCTGCTCGACAGCGTGCGCACGACCAAGGAGGCGTTGTCGAACGCGCCTGAGGCAACCCTCGCCGCGACGCTTTCGAACGGCACCAGGATCGATCTGACGATCGCCGAGGCTACTTTCGAGGCCATCACACAGTCGCTCGTGCAACGCACGCTCGGCCCGACCAAGAAAGCGCTGCGTGACGCAAAAGTCGCGACGAAGGACATCAAGGGCGTCGTGCTGGTGGGCGGCGCGACCCGCATGCCGGTGATTCGCCGCGCGGTCGAAGCGTTCTTCGGCCAGCCGCCGCTGACCAATCTCAACCCGGACCAGGTCGTCGCGCTCGGCGCGGCGATCCAGGCCGATCTGCTCGCGGGCAACCGCGGCGCGGACGGCGACGACTGGCTGCTGCTCGACGTGATTCCGCTGTCGCTCGGCGTCGAGACGATGGGCGGGCTGACCGAGAAGATCATCCCGCGCAATTCGACCATTCCGGTCGCGCGCGCGCAGGATTTCACGACCTTCAAGGACGGCCAGACCGCGATGGCGATCCACGTCGTGCAAGGCGAGCGCGAGCTCGTCAGCGACTGCCGTTCGCTCGCGCGTTTCGAGCTGCGCGGCATTCCGCCGATGGCGGCGGGCGCCGCGCGCATCCGCGTGACGTATCAGGTGGATGCGGACGGCCTCTTGTCCGTGTTCGCGCGCGAGCTGGGCTCGGGCGTGGAGGCGTCGGTGGTCGTGAAGCCGTCGTATGGTCTCGCCGACGACGACATCGCGCGCATGCTGGAGGACAGCTTCTCGACCGCCGAAGTCGACATGCGCGCCCGCGCGCTGCGCGAGGCGCAAGTCGAGGCGCGGCGTTTGATCGAAGCAACCGGCGCGGCGCTCGCCGCCGACGCCGAACTGCTCGACGACAGCGAACGCGCGGAACTCGACGCGCTGCTGAACGGCTTGCGCGACGTGGCGCAGAGCGACGACGTCGACGCAATCGAAGCGGCGACCAAAAAGCTCGCCGAAGGCACCGACGAATTCGCCGCCCGCCGCATGAACAAAGGCATTCGCCGCGCGCTCGCCGGCCGCAAGCTCGACGAGATCTGACGCTTGCCGCGCTCACGTGGCCAGCCGCGGTTCGCCGCTGCAAACCCATGAGCGCGATGGACTTAAAGACACGCGGACTTAAAAACTCCGCGCGTCGCCAGTAAAATGGTGCGAAGCCTGTTTGAGGCCGCGCCTCAGACCCAAACGGAAAATGTATGCCTCAAATCGTTGTGCTGCCTCACGTCGAACTGTGCCCGGAAGGCGCGGTGATCGAAGCCGTGCCCGGCAAGAGCATTTGCGACAACCTGCTCGATAACGGCATCGAAATCGAGCATGCCTGCGAGAAGTCGTGCGCGTGCACGACCTGTCACGTGATCGTGCGTGAGGGTTTCGCCGCCTTGACGCCGTCCGAGGAAGACGAGGACGATCTGTTGGACAAGGCGTGGGGGCTCGAGCCGGCTTCGCGTCTGTCGTGCCAGGCGATCGTTCCGGCCGAGCAGGACCTGGTCGTTGAAATCCCGCGTTACTCGATCAATCACGCGAAGGAAAACCACTAACAGGAGGACGCAGCCATGAAGTGGACCGATACGCAAGACATCGCGATGGCCCTGACCGACAAGCATCAGAACGTCGATCCGCAGCAGGTGCGCTTCACCGACCTGCATCGCTGGGTCACGGAGCTGGAAGGATTCGACGACGACCCGAACCGGTCGAACGAAAAAATTCTCGAGGCGATTCAGGCTGCATGGATTGAAGACGCGGATTACTGAGGTTGCGAAGCGGTTTCGGCCGATGCCGAGGCAGGAAGGAAAAAGGCGATTCCATCATTGGAATCGCCTTTTTTATGCGCGCTGACTTCGTGTGCGTGTGAGGTTTAAGCGCCGCGGCGTTTAGTCCGCGTTTAGTCCGCGACGAGCGTGCCGTTTTGCACGCGAACGCGCTGACCTTGCTGGAAGGGCGGCGCTTCGTGATACGTGAAGTAGCGCGTCTTGCCGTTTTCCATCCGTACCCGCACGGAATACGACGTCGTGCTGCGGATATGTTTTTCGACCGAGTTGCCGGCGAGCCCGCCGCCGAGCGCGCCGAGCAGCGTCATCGCGGTGCGGCCGTTGCCGTTGCCGAACTGGTTGCCGACCACGCCGCCGGCCACTGCACCGCCGACTGCGCCGATGCCGGTGCCGTGTCCTTCCTGACGCGCCGCGGAGATCGCGACCACCGTGCCGCACGTCGAGCAATGCGCTTGCTGTACAGGCTGCTGTGGCTGAGCGTATTGAGGCGCGGGCTCGGCCTGTGGTTGCGGCGCGGGTTGCTGTTGGGCGTATTGCTGCTGCACGGGTGCGGGTGCGCGTTGCGGCTCGGCGGGCTGTGCGGCGGCTGTCTGCGCTGGCTGCTGCGCAGCCAGATTCGCCGGCGCCGCCGAATCGACCACAGGTTGCTGTTGCTGCGCGCTTTGCGGCACAACCTGCGCCGCTTGCGTCTGATTCGTCGGTTCGCCGTTGCTCGACGCCTTGGGGAGCATGCCGGTGACGGCCGCCGTGGCGACGAGGCTCGCGATGATTACCGCGCCCGCGGCAGTCGCGACGAGCGGATGAAGCCGCCGCTGAGTCGGCGGCGTCGGCGGGGCAGCTTGTGTGGCGGGTTGCGTGTTGGGCTTGTCCATCTTGACCTCCGTCTTCGGCAGAGTGACTTCTAGTGAGACCCAGTCTCGCGGAATTCGATCCCCGAGGCGTTTCGAATTGTAACGATTTGCCGGAAAGCCGTCGTGCGACGGCTGGGGGCAGCGGGGCTTTTACCTATCGTTACAAACGGCGTCTCATGCAGCGCGTGCAAAAGAAAACGCCCGACATCGAGCCGGGCGTTTCCACAAATCCACCGCAAGCAAAAACCGCGGTCTTCAGTCCTCGCGACGCAGATGCGGGAACAGAATCACGTCGCGGATGCTCGGGCTGTCGGTCAGCATCATCACCAGACGGTCGATGCCGATGCCGCAGCCGCCCGCCGGCGGCATGCCGTATTCGAGCGCGCGGATATAGTCCGCGTCGTAGAACATGGCTTCTTCGTCGCCGGCGTCCTTCTGGTCGACCTGCTTCCTGAAGCGCGCGGCCTGGTCTTCCGGATCGTTCAGCTCCGAGAAGCCGTTCGCGATCTCGCGGCCGGTAATGAAGAGCTCGAAGCGCTCCGTAATGCCCTCGACCTTGTCCGACGCGCGCGCGAGCGGCGACACTTCGAGCGGATAGTCGATGATGTACGTCGGCTCCCACAACTGCGACTCGGCGGTTTCCTCGAAGAGCGCGAGTTGCAGCGAACCCACGCCCGCGTTCAGGAACTGCGGCTGCGACGCATCCACGCCGAACTTCTTCAACTCGGTGCGCAAAAACGCGCTGTCGGCGAGCTGCTCGTTCGTGTATTGCGGCGCGTATTTCTGGATGGCCTGCGTGATCGTCAAACGGTGGAACGGCTTGGCCAGATCCAGCTCGCGCCCCTGGTACGTGATGGTGGCCGTGCCCAATGCGTCGATGGCGGCCTGGCGGATCAACTGCTCGGTGAAATCCATCACCCACTTGTAGTCGGTGTAGGCCGCGTAAAACTCGATCATCGTGAATTCCGGATTGTGGCGCACGGACACGCCCTCGTTACGGAAATTCCGGTTGACCTCGAACACGCGCTCGAAGCCGCCGACCACGAGACGCTTCAGATACAGCTCGGGTGCGATGCGCAGGAACATCTGCATGTCGAGCGCGTTGTGATGCGTGGTGAACGGCTTGGCCGCCGCGCCGCCGGGAATGGGGTGCAGCATCGGCGTTTCGACTTCCATGAAGCCGGCATCCGCCATGAATTTACGGATCGACGAAATCGCCTTGGTTCGCGCGACGAATGTCTTGCGCGTTTCCGGCGTCACGATCAGATCGACATAGCGTTGCCGATACTTCATTTCCTGGTCCGACAGGCCATGAAACTTGTCCGGCAGCGGACGCAGCGACTTCGACAGCAAACGCAGTTCGGTGCAGCGCACCGACAGCTCGCCCTTGTTCGTGCGGAACAGCACGCCGCGCGCCGCGACGATGTCGCCCATGTCCCACTTCTTGAAGGCGTCGTACGTTTCCTGGCCGACATCGGCCGGCGTGATGAAGAACTGGATCTGACCCGAGCCGTCGCGCACGGTCGCAAAGCTCGCCTTGCCCATCACGCGCTTGAGCATCATGCGGCCGGCGATCGCGACTTCGAGCGGATTCGCTTCGAGCGCTTCCTTGTCGGTGTGCTCGAACTGCGCCTGCAGATCTTCGGCGTGATGCGTGGGACGGAAATCGTTCGGATAGGCGACGCCTTGCTCGCGCAATTCGCGCAGCTTTTCGCGGCGCTCCGCGATGATCTTGTTGTCGTCCACCTCGGGCACGAGGTTCGGTTGGATCGGTTCGTTCATGATGGTCTTGGTGTTCGTGGTCCGCGTGGGTCGAGCCGCTTGCGAACAGCCAGTCGGTGAAAAACCTCAGGCAATAAAAAGAGGCGGCGCGGCTGTGCGTGCCGCGCCGGTTGTCGCTTAGACGCCTTGCTTCAGACTTGCGCTGATAAACGGATCGAGATCGCCGTCGAGCACGCTCTTCGTATTGCTGATTTCGACGTTGGTGCGCAGATCCTTGATGCGGCTGTTGTCCAGCACGTACGAGCGGATCTGATGACCCCAGCCCACATCGGTCTTGCCGGCTTCGAGCTTGTCCTGCTCGGCCTGACGCTTGCGGATTTCCGCTTCGTACAGGCGCGATTTCAGCATGGCCATGGCTTCCGCGCGGTTGCGGTGCTGCGAGCGGTCGTTCTGGCATTGCACGACGATGCCCGACGGCATGTGCGTGATACGCACCGCGGAATCGGTCTTGTTGATGTGCTGACCGCCCGCGCCCGACGCGCGGTACGTGTCGATACGCAGATCGGCCGGGTTGATGTCCACTTCGATCGAATCGTCGACTTCCGGATACACGAACACCGACGAGAACGACGTATGACGCCCGCCCGAAGAATCGAACGGCGATTTACGCACGAGGCGGTGCACGCCGGTTTCGGTGCGCAAAAAGCCGTACGCGTATTCGCCTTCTATCTTGATGGTGGCGTTCTTGATGCCCGCGACGTCGCCGTCGGTCTGCTCGAGCACTTCCGTCTTGAAGCCCTTGCGTTCGCAATAGCGCAGGTACTGGCGCAGCAGCATGGCGGCCCAGTCGCACGCCTCGGTGCCGCCCGCGCCGGCCTGGATGTCCAGGAACGCGTTGTTCGGGTCGGCGGGGTTCGCGAACATGCGGCGAAATTCCATGTCGGCCACGCGCTGCTCGAGCGCTTGCGCGTCCGCTTCGCAGGCGACGAGCGTTTCGTCGTCGCCTTCTTCACGCGCCATCTCGAACAGGTCTTGCGCGTCGCGCAAGTCGTTGTGCAGCGAGGTGAGTTTGCCGACCGTGTCGTCGAGCAGCTTCTTTTCCCGGCCGAGCGCCTGGGCGTGTTTCGAGTCGTTCCAGACGTCCGGGTCTTCGAGTTCCCGGTTGACTTCGATCAGACGACGAGATTTGTCGTCGTAGTCAAAGATACCCCCGTAGGTCGGCCGCGCGCGTGCGCAGGTCCGCCAGAGAGGCTTCGATCGCGTTGAGACGTTCCGCTTCCATGTCGATCTTTGTGGCTTCGTAAAAAGGGGAAATTATAGCCGATCGGCGTGCCGCGCCGGAGGCCTCGTGGCGATCCGGCGCGTGTTTGCGGTTGATTTTGCGGAGATTTTCGGGCGGTGCGTGCTGTGTGAGAGTTGGGCGCGAGTTGGGCGTGCGCTGCCGCGGCAGTTCGTTGACGAGCGTGCTAGCTCACCGCATGCTCGACGATCAATTGCACGCGCGACACGCCGTTCCACGTATCGCTCGCGAGCCGGTACGCGACCGTGGTGCGCGCGGGCAGCGTGTCCGTGTGGTTGAACCAGATCGCGTTGAAGCGCTGGCGGCCGCGCATCAGTTGCAGCTTGAGGTGCTTGTCCTTCACGAGCGCCTGCGACGCCACGTCGAATTCGCCCGAGAACACCGGCGCCGGAAAGCCTTGGCCCCACACGGCGGCGTCGAGCATGTCGACGAATTGCGGCGTGAAATACGCGTCCTCGAGTTCGCCGTCGGTTTCGACGGTGCGCGACAGCGCGTCGTCGCTCAGCCATTCGCGGCCGACCGCTTCGAACGCGGCCGTGAAACGCGGCACGTCGGCGGTCGAGAGCGTGAGGCCCGCGGCCATCGCGTGGCCGCCGAATTTGACGATCATGCCGGGTTCGCGCTTCGAGATCAGATCGAGTGCATCGCGCAGATGAAAGCCCGCGATAGAACGCCCCGAGCCTTTGACGAGCTGGCCGCTGTCGTCGGCGAGCGCGAACGTGAACGCGGGCCGGTGAAACTTCTCCTTCAGCCGTCCCGCGACGATGCCGATCACGCCCTGATGCCACGCCGGATTGAACAGCGTGATGGTGGTCGCGCCGTCGGGGTCGATCGACGAGAGGTCGTCGAGCGCCTGCTGCTGCATGCCGGCTTCGATCTCGCGCCGCTCGCGGTTCATCGTGTCGAGCTGCTGCGCGAGTTCCCATGCGCGGCCGATGTCGTCGGTTGTCAGGCATTCGATCCCGAGCGACATGTCGGACAGCCGTCCGGCCGCGTTCAGGCGCGGACCGAGCGCGAAGCCGAGGTCGAAGCCCGACGCGTTGCGCGCGTCGCGAGCGGCCGCGCGAAAGAGGGCGGCGATGCCCGGCTGCATCTTGCCTTTGCGGATGCGCTGCAAACCTTGCGCGACGAGCACGCGGTTATTGCCGTCGAGCTTCACGACATCGGCGACGGTGCCGAGCGCGACCAGATCGAGCAGGCCGTCCAGGCGCGGCTCGGGAAAGTCGTCGCCGAACGCGCCGCGCCGGCGCAATTCCGCGCGCAACGCGAGCAGCACGTAAAACATCACGCCCACGCCCGCGATGCACTTGCTCGGGAACTCGCAGCCCGGCTGATTCGGATTGACGATGGCGCGCGCGGCCGGCAACTGGTCGCCGGGCAGATGGTGATCGGTGACGAGCACGTCGATGCCGAGCGCGTTCGCCGCTTCCACGCCGTCCACGCTCGCGATGCCGTTATCGACGGTGATCAGCAGTTCCGGCTTGCCCGACGCGCTTTGCGCGGCCAGCGCGACGATCTCGGGCGTGAGCCCATAGCCGTATTCAAAGCGGTTCGGCACGAGGTAATCGATCTTGCCGCCGAACATGCGCAGCCCGCGCACCGCGACTGCGCAGGCGGTGGCGCCGTCGCAATCGTAATCGGCGACGACCAGCATGCGGCGCTTCTGCTGGATGGCGTCGGCGAGCAGCGCGGCGGCCTCGTCGCAACCCTTGAGCGCGGCGGGCGGCACGAGGCGCGCGAGGCCGGTTTCGAGCTCGTCGGGCAGGCACACGCCGCGCGCCGCATAGAGGCGCGCGAGCACCGGATGCAGGCCGTGGCGCACGAGGATTTCGGCGTCGACGGGAGAACAGGCGCGCGTAACGATTCGGGTCATTGTGAAGGGGCGTCGGTTGGTGCGTCGATAGGGGCGTGGACGTTAGGTCGTGCGGTCGATCATTCGATGAACAGCGACGCGAGCACGCGCCGCCGCCAGAACTTGCGCAGATCGCCGCGTGTGATGCTGAGCGTCACCGAGCCAGTGTCGCCGCATAGCGTCAGGCCGAGTTGCGCGAGCGCGCCCGATTCGAGCGCTGCGAGCGCCGGTTCGATCCAGTCGCCCTGCAACGACGCGAAGGCCGCGTTCCAGCGGGCCCAGTCCTGTTCGATGTAAGGCGCCGAGAACGGATCGAGCTCGACGAGCGTTGTGTTGTTGTCGCTGCCGGCGTCTTTAGCCAACGGCGACGACGCCGACGACGCCAGCGCCGCGAACGACGCCGGCGGCGCCGCGACCGGCGTGCCGGCCGTCATCGCGAGGCCGCGCGTGGCGGCGGCGTCGGAGAAAACTTGCGTGAACGGGCTTTGCACAGGACGCGCCGCGCCTTGCGCATGAAACCAGATGGAGTTGACGGCGGGCAGGCCGCGCGCTTCACGCGACTCGTTGACGGGATGCTCGAACCAGGCCATCTGCACTTCGTTCTGCAGCTTCATCCACGCGCGCGAGCGCTCGCCGGAATGCGCCTCGTGCGGCAGCCAGATTTCGATGTTGCGGCCGCTCGCGCGCAGCGGCGATGCGCCGGCGAGCGTGCCGAAGCCGTCGCCGGACAGATACCAGCGCGTGGGATTCGGCGCCTCGATTCGCACGCCGAGTTCTTCGATGAGCGGCCGCGCCACCGCGAGCAGCGCGCTGGCTTCTTCGTCCGAGAGTTCGAGCGACGCCGGATCGATTAGCACCAGATGGTCATGCGCGATGCGCACGTGCACCGGCTGCACGCAGGCCCAGGTGGCGTCGCCGGGATCGCCGCCGTCGGCGCGCAGCATGTACGGGGCGAGCGGGGCTTCGTCGGCGGCCGGGCTTGCATTGGTGGCGTCGGCGGGGCGGGTCGTGCTGGTCGCGCTCGTCGCACTGGTCGCACTGGTCGATAAAGCGCCGAACTGGCGAGCGATCCACCGTTCATGCGGCAGCGTGCGCTGGAAATCCTCGCCGATCACGCGTTCCACGAGCGTCGCGCGCGCGATCAGCCGGTCGAGGGCGGGGCTGCGGATGTCGTGGAGGGCAGTGACGGCATCGGCTGCGGCAGGCAGCGCGAAAGGAAGCAGAAGATGGAGGCGGTTGGCGTGCATGATGCTGCGCATTGTAGGGCAAAGCGTGCGGCGATTTCGATTGGCGCGGCGGATGGCGGGCGCGGGCGTTGGCGTCGCGGAGGGCGTGAAGCGGCTGGCGGACGGCGGGAGCATTTGCGCTGGGGCGGGCGTAGAGCGGCTGGCGGACAGCGGGAGCATTTGCGCCGCGGTGGGCTCGCGAGGGATCGCCGCAGGGCGCTTTGCGGCGAAGGCGGTGAACGCGCAAGCCGGCGCACCGCGGGAACGCGTCAACTCCGGCAACGCGTCCACGCAGCGACACGTCAACTGCGGCAACCGGTCAACCGCGCGGACCTCGCCGACCCGCCGCTCGTCACCCGTCCCTTTACGCGGCGGCGCGGCATTGTATGGCAAACTTCGCGCTTGATTGACGGTGGCGGCATCGGCGATATGGGGTGGAGTCTGGCGCGGAGTTGCGCCGCCAGACCAGACTGGAACCATCCGCATTGCCGCGACACCAATGATCAGGACACTCGGGCCACGCAACCATGCGCAACCGCGGGCAGCCGCAAGCAACCGCAACCGCAGCCGCGCAGCGGCGGCCCCGGCGGCAAGAGTGGCCGAAGAACGGTGGCCGAAGAACGCAGAAAAGGACTCGCTTGAAATTTCCCTATGAATGGCAGATCGGCTGGCGCTACACGCGCGCCGGCAAACGCACGACCGGCAACGGTTTTATCTCCTTTATCGCGCTCGTGTCGATGTCGGGCATCGCGCTCGGCGTGGCCGCGCTGATCGTCGTGCTGTCCGTGATGAACGGCTTCCAGAAAGAAGTGCGCGACCGGATGCTGTCGGTGCTCGCGCACGTCGAAATTTTCTCGCCGACCGGGTCGATGCCCAACTGGCAACTCACCGCTCAGGAAGCGCGCCAGAACAAGGAGGTGATCGGCGCCGCGCCCTATGTCGAAGCGCAGGCACTGCTCACACGCCAGGACGCCGTGAGCGGCGTCGCGCTGCGCGGCATCGAACCGGCGCTCGAGCCGCAGGTCTCGGACATCGGCAAGGAAATGAAAGGCGGCAAGCTGACGGACCTCGTGCCGGGCGAATTCGGCATCGTGCTGGGCGCGGATCTCGCGACCAACCTGGGCGTCGCCGTCAACGACAAGATCACGCTCGTCGCGCCCGAAGGCACCATCACGCCGGCCGGCATGCTGCCGCGCCTGAAGCAGTTCACGGTGGTGGGCATCTTCGAGTCCGGGCATTACGAGTACGACAGCACGCTGGCGCTCATCAACATCAAGGACGCGCAGGCGCTGTTCCGGCTGCCCGCGCCGACCGGCGTGCGGCTGCGCCTCGCCGACATGCAGCGGGCGCCCGAAGTCGCGCATCAGCTCGCGCGGAGCCTCTCCGGCGACCTGTATATCCGCGACTGGACCCAGCAGAACAAGACCTGGTTCTCGGCGGTGCAGATCGAAAAACGCATGATGTTCATCATCCTCACGCTGATCATCGCGGTGGCGGCGTTCAATCTCGTGTCGTCGCTGGTGATGACGGTGACCAACAAGCAGGCCGACATCGCAATCTTGCGAACGCTCGGCGCGCAGCCGCGTTCGATCATGAAGATTTTTGTCGTGCAGGGCGTCACGATCGGCTTTATCGGCACGGCGACCGGCGTTGCGCTCGGTTGCCTGATCGCGTGGAGCATTCCGTGGCTCGTGCCGATGATCGAGCATGCGTTCGGCGTGCAGTTCCTGCCGCCGTCGGTGTATTTCATCAGCGAGTTGCCGTCCGAGCTGATTCCCGCCGACGTCGCGCGCATCGGCATCATTGCATTCCTGATGTCGGCCGTGGCCACGCTTTACCCGAGCTGGCGCGGCGCCAAAGTCCGTCCCGCGGAGGCGCTGCGTTATGAATGACCGTTCCGCAACTTTACCCATGACCGCTCAGGAAACGACGCCGCATCCCTACGTGCTGGAAGCGACCGGCATTTCGAAGTCGTTCGTGCAGGGCGGTCTGAATGTCCAGGTGCTGAACAACACGCAGTTGAGCGTGCGGCGCGGCGAGAAACTCGCGATTGTCGGCGCGTCCGGTTCAGGCAAGAGCACGCTGCTGCATGTGCTCGGCGGTCTCGACGATCCGAGCGCGGGCCATGTCTCGGTGATGGGCAAGCCGTTCACGAAACTCTCCGAGCGCGAGCGCAACGACCTGCGCAATCGCGCGCTCGGCTTCGTGTATCAGTTTCATCATTTGCTGCCGGAATTTTCCGCGCTCGACAACGTCGCGATGCCGCTGCGAATTCGCCGCATGACAACCGAAGCGTCGCGCCGCGAGGCGCTCGCGGTGCTGGAGCGCGTCGGCATGGCGCATCGCGCGAAACATCGGCCGGGCGAACTGTCGGGCGGCGAGCGTCAGCGCGTGGCGATCGCGCGGGCGCTGGTCACGAAACCGGCGTGCGTTCTCGCCGATGAACCGACGGGCAACCTCGACGGCGGCACCGCGGATACCGTCTTCAACCTGATGCTGGAACTGTCGCGAACGCTCGAAACGAGCTTCGTGATCGTCACGCACGATCCGGAACTCGCGGGCCGGTGCGACCGCATCATGCGGCTGCGCGACGGCGTTCTATACGAAGAGCCGCCCGTGCCGGTGTGACGGGGAGGCGGGGCGGTGCGGGCGAAGTTGGGTTGTTGCCGGGTACGGGCTCGCCAGGTTCGCCCGCTTGGCTACGTTCCAGTCAGCGCCGCGTTCCGTTTAAAGCGTTCTGTTGCTCTGCGGCTCATTTGCTCACTCAGTTGCTCAGCTAGCGAGGCAAGTCATGTGGATCGATACGCACTGCCATCTCGACGCTTCCGAATTCGACGCCGATCGCGAGCACGTCGCGACGGCGGCGCGAGGCGCGGGCGTCGGGCGTATCGTGATTCCCGCCATTGGCCGGCAGAACTTCGCGACCGTGCGCGAACTGGCGCATCGCTTCGAAGGCGGCGCATACGCGCTCGGGATTCATCCGCTCTTCACGCCCTCCGCGCAGGACGGCGACCTCGAACTGCTGCGCGCGGAAATCGAGGCGAGTCTCGACGATCCGCGCTTTGTCGGCATCGGCGAGATCGGTCTGGACTATTTCGTCGACGGCCTCGACGACGCCCGGCAGCAATTCTTCTACAACGGCCAGCTTGAGATCGCGCGGGAATTCGATCTGCCGGTGATCTGCCATGTGCGCAAATCGCAGGACCAGGTGATCAAGGGACTGCGCCGGCACCAGATTCATCGCGGCATCGCGCATGCGTTCAACGGCAGCTTCCAGCAGGCGCAGGCCTACATCGATCAGGGGATGCATCTCGGCTTCGGCGGCAATCTGACGTTCGAGCGCGCGCGGCAGATTCGGCGCCTCGCCGAACAGTTGCCGTTCGACGCGCTCGTGGTCGAGACCGACGCGCCCGATATTCCACCCTCCTGGATCTACAAACAGCGCAACTCGCCCGAGCAGATTCCAGGCATCGGCGCGGGGCTCGCGCAATTGCGCGGCATGGCCGTCGACGAGACCGCCCTAGGCACAACGGCTAACGCGCTCGCCGCGCTGCCGCGGCTCGCACTTTCCTCTGCATAATCGAAGCGATTGATTCGAGTGGTTCGTGAGTGGTTCGCGCCGGGCGAGACACACGTCCCGGCATGCCTGTGCGTTGCGCCGCGCGGTGAGCGGGTGTTCGTTGTTTCGTCCGGTGGATGGCGGGCGGAGGGCGGATGCGTGCATGGTGGTGTGGGTTTGCGTTGGGTGTGATCTGGCTGCAGCAGCAGGCTGAGTTGCCGGGTTGGAGAGGCGGGTGCTTGTTGGTGTCGTTGGCCTGTGCGGCGTCGGCTGTTGCGATTTGGGGGTTGCGTCGGCGGGCCGAGATTCAGTGCGACGAGTGCGACGCGGGCGGCGACTACGGCGCGGTCGCACACTGGACCTTGCGGCGCTGGCGTTCTTTCGCGGGCTGGTGCGCGGTCTGTTGTGTGGCCTGGGGCGCGGGCTTCGGCTATGCCGCGTGGCGCGCCGACGCGCGGCTTGCTCCAAGCTTGCCGCTCGCGTGGGAAGGCCGCGACATCGACGTGACCGGCAGCATCAAAGGATTGCCCGCGCGCGACGATAACGGCGCGCGTTTTCTGTTCGATGTCGAGTCGGTGGACTCACACGAAGCGGGACCGCTGCCGCCGACGCCGGTCATCTTTCCTCGCGTCATTCAACTTGCATGGATCGCGGACGAAGCTCCGCCGCCGCTTCGGCCCGGCGAGCGCTGGCGTTTGCGCGTGCGTCTGAAACGGCCGCACGGCAATGCGAACTTCGGTCTGCGCGATGCGGAAGCTGCGCTGCTCGCGCGTAATGTGCGCGCCACCGGCTACGTCAGCGCGGCGGCGCAGGCGGTGCGGTTGCGGCCAGACGCGCGCGGTGTCGGCGTGACCGTGGACCGCTGGCGCGCGGCGCTGCGGGCACGAATCGACACGGTGCTTGGCAGCGCGCCGCATCGCGGCATCGTCGTCGCGCTGGCGATCGGGGCACAGGACGAGATCAGCGACGTCGATTGGCAACTGATGCGCGCCACCGGCACAAGTCATCTCGTGGCGATTTCGGGCTTGCATATCGGCTTTGCCGCGGGGATCGCCGCCTGGCTCGCGGGCGCTTTCTGGCGGCGCTCGGGATGGATCGGCCGCAACTGGCCGTTGTGGCTGCCAGCGCAAATCGTCGCGGTGACGGGCGGCGCGCTGTTTGCCGCGCTGCACGCGGCGCTGGCCGGTTTCAACGTGCCCGTGCAACGCGCGTTGTGGATGGCAAGCGTCGTCGCGCTCGCCTATGTGAGCGGGCGCAATGTGCCGCGCTCGGCCGTGCTTGCGTGGGCGCTCGGGCTCGTGGTGCTGATCGATCCGTGGGCGGTGGTGTCGGCGGGATTCTGGTTGTCCTTCTGCGCGGTGGCGGCGATTCTTTTTGCGACGTCGGGGCGGTCGCGGGTGTGGGGCCGTGAGCAGCATTTTGATGAGATCGACGACGATGGCGTTGGGGCGGGCGGGGTGTTGGCGGCGTCGTCGGGGCCAACTCGCTTGTGGCGGTCGTTGCGTTTGTCCCGCGTGCCGCGGGTGTTGGGCTTATTGGGCGTGTTGCCGTTATCGCGCTCGTCGCGGCTGTCGCGCGCGTTGCAGTTGTTCGACGTATCGCGGTTGTTGCGCCTATCGTGCTCGTCGCGGGTGTCACACGCGTTGCGATCGTTAGGCTTGTCGCGGTTGTTCCGCCTATCGCGCGCGTCCCGGTTGTCGCACTTATCGCCCTCGTTACCCTTGTCCCGCTTTCGCATTGTCGCCGCACGGCGCATTCGCGCGTTCGGCGAGCGGCTCTATGGCGCCGCCCATGTCCAGTTCGCTGTCACACTCGCGCTCGCGCCGTTGACCGTCTACTGGTTCGCCCAGATTCCGCTCATCGGCCCGCTCGCGAATACGTTCGCGATTCCGTGGGTGAGCGTGTTGGTCACGCCGTCGGTGCTGGCCGGCGTCGTGTTGCCCGCGCCGCTCGATGCCTACGCGTGGCGCATCGCGCACGCGTTGCTCGAGGTGATGATCGCGGGATTGCAACGGCTGTCCGGGCCGCGTTGGGTGCTCTGGTGGCTGCCGCAGCCGAATGCATGGACGCTCGCCGCCGCCGCGACCGGCGTGCTCTGGTGTCTTGCGCCGCGCGGCTGGCCGTTGCGCTGGGCCGCGCCGCTCACATGGCTGCCGCTTGTCGTGCCCGCGCCGTCCGGGCCGCCGCACGGCAGCTTCCGGCTAACCGCGCTTGATGTGGGGCAGGGCACGTCGGTGCTGGTCGAGACCGCGCATCACGCGCTGCTGTTCGATGCCGGACCAGGGCCCGAATCGACGCATGCCGGCGAGCGAGTAGTGGTGCCGTATTTGCGAGCGCATGGCGTGAATGCGCTCGATACATTGATCATCAGCCATGCCGATTCCGACCATTCGGGCGGCGCGCCGGCCGTGCTGGATGCCATCGAGGTTCGTCAGATGGTCGCCGCGCTCGCGCCTGCCAACGCGCTATGGACGAACGCGCGGCAACGCGGCGCAGACACATGGCCGTGCGCGGCGGGTCAGCGGTGGCAGTGGGATGGCGTCGAGTTCGCGATGCTCTGGCCCGACCCCGGGCCGCTGCAAGGCAAGCCGAACGCGCATTGCTGCGTGCTGCGCGTGAGCACGTTGCCACTGGCGGTTGCGTCGGAATCGGGTAGTGCCGTTCACAGCGGTGCGGAGAGTGCGGGCGTGGATGGCACGGGTGACACAGATAGCTCAGTGCGCAGCGCACCGACCAGCGCATCAAACACCGCACCGACCAGCGCACCGACCAGCGCACCGACCGGCGCATCGACCAACGCACCGACCGGCGCACCGACCGGCGCATCGACCAGCGCATCGACCAGCGCACCGAACAGCGCACCGACCGCGGGACCAACCCCCCAACCCCAAGCCACGCCCCTCGCCGCGCTCCTAACCGCAGACATCGAGGCCCCGTCCGAACGCGTGCTGCTTTCGCGCGATCGCGACATGCTTCGCGCTCAGGTGCTCGTGGTCCCGCATCATGGCAGCAAGACCTCATCCACTGAACCGTTCCTCGATTCTATCGACCCGCTCGTCGCGCTATTTCAGGTAGGCTATCGCAACCGGTTTCATCATCCCAGTGCGGGCGTGCTGGCGCGCTATTCGGCGCGGCACATCGAGTTGGGCAGGAGCGATTCGGACGGCGCGGTGCGCGTGCTTGTCGATCCTTACTTCGCCGCGCGCGACGCTCCGCATGCGCCAGACGCCGCGCTCACGGTCGAGCGTTATCGCGACACGCAGCGGCGCTACTGGATGGATCGATGAATGCTCGCCCAACGTTCGCTCGACGTTCGCAGATCGTGTCAGCGGCATCGGCGCATCGCAAAAGGAGAGGCTGAAAATGGGCAGTTCCGCCACACAGCCACACAGCCACACAGCCACACAGCCACACAACAAGCGCCGCCACGAGCGCACCCGCGAACGCACCCGCGAACACTGCGGCATACCTTCCAGATGCCGCACCGCTTCACCCGCCGCGCGAAAACGAAAACAGAACGGAGATAACCGCAGTTGAAAAACATCATTCATTTTTCGCACGCGAACGGCTTTCCGGCCTCGACTTACCGGACGATTTTCGCCGAACTCTCCGACGACTACGACGTGCGCTACATCGAACGCATCGCACACGATCCGCGCTTTCCGGTGACGCAGGACTGGCCGCATCTCGTCGAGCAATTGATCGACGACATCGGCCGCACGTATGAGCAGCCTGTGTGGCTCGTCGGCCATTCGCTTGGCGGTTATCTGTCGCTCATGGCCGCGCTGAAAAAGCCGCAGTGGGTGAGGGGCGTCGTGATGCTCGATTCGCCGGTGGTCGCCGGCTGGCGCAGCAGCATCCTGCGCGTGTCGCAATTCACCGGGCTCGACGAGCGGCTGTCGCCCGCGGCCGCGACCCGCACGCGCCGAACGCACTGGGCGAGCCGCGACGAGGCGTGGCGGCATTTTCATTCGAAGCCCGCGTTCGCGCGTTGGGACGAGCGCATGCTGTCCGACTACATCGAGTTCGGCATTCCGCAGGTCTCGCACGACGGCTCGCGCAGTCTCGCGTTCGATCGGCGCATCGAATATCAGATCTACCGGACCTTGCCGCACACGCTCGGTGCGCGGCTCGCGCGCGGCGCGCCGGTGCCGGTGGGTTTCATCGGCGGCACGCGCTCGAAGGAAGTCCGCCAGGTCGGCTTGAGCGCGACGCGCCGGGCGACGGGCGGGCACATCGAATGGATCGAGGGCAGCCATCTGTTTCCGATGGAAAAGCCGATCGAAACCGCGCGCGCCGTGCAGCGGATGTTGCGCGAACTGAGCGAGCGCGGCTGAGGCGGCGCGCGTCGATCGCCGTGGCTCGCGCGGCGCATCGGCTTGCCGCGGGCGCTCGCATTTTGCTGGGGTTGAGACCCTGCTTTACGGTATAATCCGTTTTTCCCGCGAGCATCCAGCGATGACCAAATATGTTTTCGTCACCGGCGGCGTAGTATCTTCCCTCGGCAAGGGTATTGCCGCCGCTTCCCTCGCCGCGATCCTCGAATCGCGCGGTCTCAAAGTCACTCTTCTCAAGCTCGATCCCTACATCAACGTCGACCCCGGCACGATGAGCCCGTTTCAACACGGCGAAGTGTTCGTGACGGAAGACGGAGCGGAAACCGACCTCGACCTCGGCCACTATGAGCGCTTCATCAGCACGAAGATGCGCAAGGCCAATAACTTCACCACGGGCCAGATTTACGAATCGGTGATCCGCAAGGAACGCCGCGGCGATTATCTCGGCAAGACGGTGCAGGTCATTCCGCACATCACGAATGAAATCCAGGCGTTCATCGAGCGTGGGGCAGCTTCCGCTACCTGCGGCGAGCCGGACGTCGCGATCGTCGAAGTCGGCGGCACGGTGGGCGATATCGAATCGCTGCCGTTCCTCGAAGCCGCGCGTCAAATGAGCCTGCGCATGGGCCGCAACAGCGCGTGCTTCGTGCACCTCACGCTGGTGCCCTGGGTCGCCACCGCCGGCGAACTGAAGACCAAGCCCACGCAACACAGCGTGCAGAAGCTGCGCGAAATCGGTATCTCGCCGCACGTGCTGCTGTGCCGCGCCGACCGCCGCATTCCGGACGACGAGCGCGCGAAAATCTCCATGTTCTCGAACGTGCCCGAAGACGCCGTTATTTCGGTGTGGGACGCGGACAGCATCTACAAGATTCCGCAGATGCTGCACGACCAGGGTCTCGACGCGATCATCTGCGAAGAATTGAAGCTCACGCCGAAGCCCGCCGATCTGTCGATGTGGGCCGAACTCGTCGAGAAGTTGCAGAATCCGAAGCACGAAGTCACGATCGGCATGGTCGGCAAGTATGTCGATCTGACGGAGTCGTACAAGTCGCTGATCGAAGCGCTGCGTCATGCATCCATGCATACGTCCACGCGCGTGAACATCGAGTACATCGATTCGGAAGAGATCGAGACGCAGGGCGTCGAAAGTCTCAAGCATCTGGACGCCGTGCTCGTGCCTGGCGGCTTCGGCCGTCGCGGCACCGAAGGCAAGATCGCCGCGATCCGCTATGCGCGTGAAGCGAAGGTGCCGTATCTCGGCATCTGTCTCGGCATGCAACTGGCCGTGATCGAATTCGCACGCGACGTGGTCGCGCTGAAAGACGCGAACAGCACCGAGTTTGATCAGGAAACGCCGAACCGCGTGGTCGCGCTGATCACCGAGTGGTACGACCGCGAAGGCCGCGTCGAAAAGCGCACGGAAGAATCCGACCTCGGCGGCACGATGCGCCTCGGTTCGCAACGCTGCCCGATCAAGCCCGGCACGATGGCCGAAGAGATTTACGGCAAGGACGTGAACGAGCGTCACCGTCACCGTTATGAAGTCAATAACCGCTTCGTGCCCCAGCTCGAAGCCGGTGGTCTTATCATCAGCGCCCGTACCCCGAGTGAAGATCTGCCGGAAATGATGGAACTGCCGCGCAGCATGCACCCGTGGTTCGTCGGCGTGCAGTTCCACCCGGAATTCACGTCCACGCCGCGCGACGGCCATCCGCTGTTCAAGTCGTTCGTCGAAGCCGCGCTCGCGCATCAGCAGTCGCGCGTCGCGAGCGAAGTCGGGGAGAAAGCATGAAACTGGGCGATTTCGAAATCGGGCTCGACAAGCCGTTTTTCCTGATCGCGGGCACGTGTGTCGTCGAATCGGAGCAAATGACGATCGACACCGCGGGCCGCCTGAAGGAAATCTGCGCGAAGCTGAACATTCCGTTCATCTACAAATCGTCGTACGACAAGGCCAATCGCAGCAGCGGCAAGTCGTTTCGCGGTCTCGGCATGGACGAAGGTTTGCGCATCCTGTCGGAAGTGAAGCGTCAACTCGGTTTGCCGGTGCTGACGGACGTTCACGCCGAGCACGAGATCGAGCAGGTCGCATCAGTGGTAGACGTGCTGCAAACGCCGGCTTTCCTGTGCCGTCAAACCGACTTCATTCACGCGTGCGCGCGTTCGGGCAAACCGGTCAACATCAAGAAAGGCCAGTTTCTCGCGCCGCACGACATGAAGAACGTGATCGACAAGGCGCGCGACGCGGCGCGTGAGGCGGATCTTTCCGAAGACCGCTTCATGGCATGCGAGCGCGGCGTGTCGTTCGGTTATAACAACCTCGTGTCGGACATGCGGTCGCTCGCGATCATGCGCGAAACCAACGCGCCGATCGTGTTCGACGCCACGCATTCGGTGCAGTTGCCGGGCGGCCAGGGCACGAGCTCGGGCGGTCAGCGCGAATTCGTGCCGGTGCTCGCGCGTGCGGCCGTGGCGGTCGGCGTCGCCGGTCTCTTCATGGAAACGCACCCGAATCCGGCAGAAGCGAAGTCGGATGGTCCGAACGCGGTGCCGCTCCATCGCATGGCCGATCTGCTCGAGACGCTCGTCACGCTCGATCAGGCCGTCAAGCGCACGCCGTTCCTCGAAAGCGATTTCAACTGATTCACGCGTTCGCCGCGTGCCGGCTTGCATATCGACACCGTGTCGCTGTAAAGAATTCATCGTCATTTCTTGAGGAAACCATGAGTGCTATCGTAGATATCATCGGTCGAGAGATTCTCGATTCGCGAGGCAACCCCACCGTCGAATGCGACGTACTGCTCGAGTCGGGCACGATGGGCCGCGCCGCGGTGCCGTCGGGCGCGTCCACCGGTTCGCGCGAAGCAATCGAGTTGCGCGACGGCGAAACCGGCCGCTACGGCGGCAAGGGTGTGCTGAAGGCTGTCGAGCACATCAACACCGAAATCTCCGAAGCGATCATGGGCCTCGACGCTTCCGAGCAGGCTTTCCTCGACAAGACGCTGCTGGAACTCGACGGCACGGACAACAAGTCGCGCCTCGGCGCGAACGCGATGCTGGCTGTTTCGATGGCCGTCGCGAAGGCTGCTGCTGAAGAAGCCGGCCTGCCGCTCTACCGCTACTTCGGCGGCTCGGGCGCGATGCAACTGCCGGTGCCGATGATGAACATCGTCAACGGCGGCGCGCACGCGAACAACAGCCTGGACATCCAGGAATTCATGATCGTGCCGGTCAGCCAGCCGACCTTCCGCGAAGCACTGCGCTGCGGCGCCGAAGTGTTCCACGCGCTGAAGAAGATTCTGTCGGACCGCGGCATGAGCACGGCAGTGGGCGACGAAGGCGGCTTCGCGCCGAACTTCGGCAGCAACGACGAGTGCCTGTCGACCATCCTGCAAGCTATCGAGAAAGCCGGCTACCGCGCCGGTGAAGACGTGCTGCTCGCGCTCGACTGCGCAGCGAGCGAGTTCTACCACGACGGCAAATACCAGTTGGCCGGCGAAGGCCTGCAACTGTCGTCGGCGGAATTTGCGGACTATCTCGCGACGCTGGCCGACAAGTTCCCGATCGTGTCGATTGAAGACGGCATGCACGAAGGCGACTGGGAAGGCTGGAAGCTGCTGACCGAAAAGCTCGGCAAGAAGATTCAGCTCGTCGGCGACGATCTGTTCGTCACCAACACGCGCATCCTGAAGGAAGGCATCGAGAAGGGCATCGCGAACTCGATCCTCATCAAGATCAACCAGATCGGCACGCTGACCGAAACGTTCGCCGCAATCGAAATGGCGAAGCGCGCGGGCTATACGGCTGTCATCTCGCATCGCTCGGGTGAGACGGAAGACTCGACGATCGCGGACATCGCCGTCGGCCTGAACGCCGGCCAGATCAAGACGGGTTCGCTGTCGCGTTCGGATCGCATCTCGAAGTACAACCAGCTGCTGCGTATCGAAGAAGACCTCGGTGATATCGCCAGCTATCCGGGCAAGTCGGCGTTCTACAATCTGCGCTAATGGTTGTGAGTGGACTTTTTAGCGCTGACCGATGAGCCGGTTCTTCCTCGTGTCTGATTGACCTCGCCGCCCTGCGTAAAGCGCAGGGCGGCGCGTATTTATTGTGCTTACTTCATGCGGCTCGTCACTGCTGTACTGATCGTTCTGCTGGCGTTGATCCAGTACCCGCTGTGGTGGGGCCACGGCGGGTGGTTGCGCGTCCACGAACTGCAGCAGCAGCTCGCGCAGCAGATACAAAAGAACGCCGACGCGAAGCTGCGCAACGAGCGTATTCAAGGCGAGGTGCAGGATCTGCAGAACGGCACGGCTGCCGTCGAAGAGCGCGCCCGCTACGAGATGGGCATGGTCAAGGACGGCGAAGTGTTCGTGCAGTTCGTGTCGCCGAATGCGCCGTTGCCGACGGCGAACGCGCCGTCGACTAGTGCGTCGACACGCGGCGAGGTGTCGGCCGCGCCGCTGCATGTGGTGCCGAATCCGGAGTCGCGCGCGAAGCCCGAGCGTAAGCACGGCAGCAAGGCGGCGAAAGAGAAGAAGCCGGCGCACTGACTAGGGCGTCGAGAGGTAGACAAAAAAAGGCGCGGTCTGTGAACCGCGCCTTTTTGCATTTTGGGCCGCACATTCGACGACCGGAACGACGGCTCTGCCGCATTGCACCTGCCACTGGATCACCAGCCCCAGTACGACCCATAGCCGATGCCGACGCCGGTGCCCCAGCCGTGTCCCCATCCACCGCCGTAGTAGCTGCCGTACACGCTGACGGGCACACGCGGGCTGTAATAACGCGACCACGCTTGCGCGGCGTTTTCGGCGGCGATGGCCTGGTTCTGCTCGGCCATGACCTGCCGGTCGATTGCGTCGTAACGCTCGCGCTCGGCCGGCGTCAGCGGTTGTGCGGTGCTGGCCATGCCCGACTGGTCGGCGGGCAGCCGGCTATAAATGGGCGAGGGACCCGGCGGGTCCATCATGCAACCGGTCAATGCGGTGAGGCCGGCGAGCGCCGTCAACACGGCAAGCGTGCGCGCGGGACGCGGCAATGAAGTGGGAATGCTCATGTTGAATCTCGATCGGTCGATACGTCAGCGCAGTCTAAGCGGACATTGAGCAGACACTAAGTGGACGCTCTGCGGACATTAAACGAACCCGCAAAGCGCCCACCCGCCGACCGCTTCAATGCCGTTGTTCAGCAGCCGGCGTCACACCTTGTGAGAGTGCATTGGCGAAAAAAAGTTGCGCCACGTCGACGGGGTCGAACTCGTACCGCTGATTGCAGAACTCGCAATGAATCTCCACGTGGCCGCGCTCGGCGATCACGCCGTCCACTTCGTCGCGACCCAGCATCTTCAGCATCGAGCCGACTTTTTCGCGCGAGCAGGTGCATTCGAAACGGGCGCTGGCCGGCTCGAAATGCTGGACGTTCTCCTGCCAGAAGAGGCGCCGGAACACCGTCTCCGGTTCTTCCTTCAGCAGTTCGTCTTGCGACAGCGTGCCGCCAAGCGTGCAGACGCGCTCCCATGTATCCGCGTCCAGTTCGCCGGGATGCGGGACGATGCCGCCGTCACCGGGAAGCTTTTGCAGCAGCATGCCGACCGCGCGCTCCGAATTGGCCGCGAGCCACAGGCGCGTGTCGAGCTGCTCGGAGTGATGCATGTAGTGTTCGAGCACTTCGGCCATCGACTCGAGCGGCCCGTTTTCGCCCGACAGCGGCACGATGCTCTGATACGGCTGCTGCCCCGGCTTCTTGTCGCGCGGATCGAGCGTGATCACGCAGCGGCCGTGACCGCTTGCGTTGAGCAATTCGATCATCGACGTCGTCTCGCCGATCACGCTGTCTTCGTCGCCGGAAAGTTTGGCGGTGGCGCGCATCGACAGGTCGGAGCTGCATTGAACCACCAGCATCTTGACCGGGCCGTCGCCGAAAATCTGCATGATCAGCGTGCCGTCGAACTTCAGATTCGCGGACAGCAGCGCGCACGCGGCCATCATCTCGCCGAGAATCGTCCGCACGGGCGCCGGATACTGGCGGCGCGTCAGCACCTCCTGCCATGTATTGCGCAGCGAAACGATTTCGCCGCGCACCGGCGCCGCGCTGAACATGAATTTTTGCAACTGGTCGCTCACAACTTTTCCTCTGTCGAATGGCGCGGCACGGCGAGATGCCCTGCACACGCCGTGCGCGCCGCGCGCCCGGCCGGTTAGCCGATACGCACGAGCTGCGCCTTGAAATACTCGCGGCGCTCGGCGTAACTTGCCGTGCCGCGCTGCATGTTGGCGATGTCCGCGTCGGTCAGTTCGCGCACCACTTTCGCGGGCGCGCCGAGAATCAGCGAATTGTCGGGAAACACTTTGCCTTCGGTCACGATGGCGCCCGCTCCGACCAGACAGTTGCGGCCGATTACCGCGCCATTCAAGACCACCGCCTGAATTCCGATCAGCGCGCCTTCCTTGATCGTGCAGCCGTGCAGCATGACCTGATGGCCGATTGTCACGTTGGCCTCGATGGTCAGCGGAAAGCCCGGATCGGTGTGCAACACTGCGTTTTCCTGGATGTTGCTGCCCGCGCCGAGCGTGATCGGCTCGTTGTCGCCGCGCAGCGTCGCGCCGAACCAGACGCTCGAATTTTCCTCCAGCGTCACGTTCCCGATGATGGTCGCGGAATCCGCGACGAACACGCTTTCGTGGATGTTCGGTGCGGCGTCGCCAAGCTTGTAAATGGTCACGTTGTCTCCTCGTGGATCGGTCGGATCGGTCGCCGGGCGTGCGGACGGCTCGCGGCGTGTCGGGTTTGACGGCTTTTCGTTGGCTGCTGCGAGGCGCTTTGGGCTCTCGCGAGCGTCGAATCGAGTATTGTAAACGGTTGTGTGGTTCGGCCGCTTCGTGCGATATGCGGGGTGGTGGGCGCGGTTTGGTGGGTCTGGCGGGTTGCTGTTGCATGGTGTTGCCGCGTGCGGACACAAGCGGCCAGTGCGGCCATGCCGTCAGACCTGCAAGCGGCGGTAGCCACTGCGCTTGTGACCCGACCGACGCCAGCTCCGTTCGCTGTTTGCCCGCGACAGGCGCGCGCTGCCCTTAAACGTCCGTCGACCTCCGTCGCTCTCACTTCCCTCTACCGATCACGCTGCCATGATGTCCGCCGCTTCGTCCGCTTCGTCCGCTTCGTCCGCTTCGTCCGCTTCGTCCGCTTCGTCCGTTCAGTCCGCGTCTGACATGGGCGACGACGCGCTTTGCGCGCGCACAGCGGCGCTTGCCGCGCTGCGCGAACCCGATCCGGCGACCAAGGCAAACGCCGCGCGCGCGCTCTACGCAGCGGTGCTCGACGGCAGCCTGCCGTGTATCGCCAATATCACACTCGACGAACCGCCGGAATTGCCCGGCCGGCCCGCGCGTCCGGAACTCGTCGAGCCGCGCAAGCTCGGGCGGCGCAGCATGCAATCGCCTCAAGGTCGCTCGGTATTGCTGCACGCGCTCGCCCACATCGAATTCAACGCGATCAACCTGGCGCTCGACGCCGTGTGGCGCTTCGCCGGCATGCCCGCCGCTTTCTACACCGACTGGCTGAAAGTCGCCGCCGAAGAGGCGTACCACTTCTCGCTACTGTCCGCGCGGCTCGCGGACTACGGCCATGCGTACGGCGACTTTCCCGCGCACGACGGCCTGTGGGACATGTGCGAGCGCACCCGTGGCGACGTGCTCGCGCGCATGGCGCTCGTGCCGCGCACGCTCGAAGCACGCGGCCTCGATGCGTCGCCGCCGATCCGCGCGCGTCTGCAGCAGGCGGGAGACGACGCTTCGGCGTCGATTCTCGACGTGATTCTGCGCGACGAAATCGGCCACGTGCTGATCGGCAATCGCTGGTTTCGTCATTTGTGCGACGAAGGCGGGCTGGACCCGCACACGACCTACACGCGCCTCGCCGACCAGTATCACGCGCCGAAATTGCGTGGTCCGTTCAATTTCGAGGCGCGCCGCGATGCGGGTTTTGACGACGCGGAACTGGCGGAACTGGCGGCGCTGGCGGGCCTCGACGTGGACGATCCGCAAAAGTAGGGCGTCTCCACGCGACTGAGTTAGTCCGCACTCGGGCGCCGCCCATCGCCCGCCTATCTCGTTATAATCGAACGATCATTCTTTTTTTTGGCGGGCCTCCGACCATGAATACTTCCCGCTCCGAGTTCGTCGCCGTCCGAGGCATCCGTCTGCATGTGCGGCGCTGGGGCCATCCCGACGCGCCGATGCTGTTCATGCTGCACGGCTGGATGGACGTCGCCGCGTCGTTCCAGTTCGTCGTGGATGCGCTCGGCGGCGACTGGCAGGTCATCGCTCCGGACATGCGCGGCTTTGGCCTGTCCGACTGGCCGGTGGCGCAAAGCGGCGGCGGCCATTACTGGTTCCACGATTACCTTGCCGATCTCGACGCGCTGCTCGACCACTACGCGCCGACCGGCCAGGTGAATCTCGTCGGGCATAGCCTTGGCGCGAACGTCGTCTGCCTGTATGCGGGCGCGCGCCCCGAGCGCGTGCGGCGGGTGGTCGATCTGGAAGGCTTCGGACTCGCGCCCGCGCACCCGGCGCAAGCCCCGAAGCGTCTGCAGAACTGGCTGGACGAGTCGCGCGATCCGCCGCAACTCAAGCGCTACGCATCGCTCGATGAAGTCGCCGGGCGCCTCATCAAGACGAATCCGCGGCTCGCCCCGGCCCGCGCGGAGTTCCTCGCGAAGCACTGGTCGAAGCCCGACGGCGAAGGGCGTTTCATGCTGCTCGCCGACCCGGCGCACAAACTGCGCGGCCCGACGCTGTACCGGCTCGACGAGGTCATGGCCGTCTGGCGCAAGGTGAGCGCGAAAGTGCTGCATGTCGAAGCCGCCAATTCGCCGACGCTCGCGACACTGGCCGGCGAGATTCCGCTCGACGAATTCAAGGCGCGTTTCCAGGCATTTGCCGACTGGCGCGAGAAGTTCATCGACGAAGCGGGGCACATGGTGCACCACGATCAGCCGGAACAGGTGGCGGCGCTGATCGAGGGATTCTGCGCGTAGCGCCGGCAAGGGCGGCACTGCACCGGCGCGAGCGTCGCAGCGACGCCGCCGGAGCAATCGCCTACGAGATTTGCTCTGCGTCCACTTACTGCGTTGCAGTAAAATGGCTGCAAACCTTCTCCAGACGATGATGAACGCCGACCTCCACTGTCACTCCACCGTTTCCGACGGCCAGTTCGCGCCGGCCGATGTCGCGCGCCGTGCGCATGCGGGGGGCGTGACCTTGTGGGCGCTGACCGATCACGACGAACTCGGCGGCCAGCAGGAAGCGCGTGAAGCCGCCGCGGAACTCGGCATGGACTATCTGAGCGGCGTCGAAATTTCGGTGACGTGGGCGGCGCGTACCGTTCACATCGTCGGGCTCGGCATCGACCCGACCAGCTCGGTGCTGATCGACGGCCTCGCGCGCACGCGCAACGGCCGCGCGGCGCGCGCCGAGGCGATCGGCGAGCAACTGGCCACGCTCGGCATTCCCGACGCGTATCAAGGCGCGCTCAAGTACGTGTCGAACCCGGACATGATTTCGCGTACGCATTTCGCGCGCTTCCTCGTCGAAAGCGGCTACGCCGCGTCCACGCAAGACGTATTCAACCGCTATCTCGGCGACGGCAAACCCGGCTATGTGGCGCACCGCTGGTCGAAACTGGCCGACGCGGTCGGCTGGATCAAGGCGGCCGGCGGCGAGGCAATCGTTGCCCATCCGGGCCGTTACGCGTACTCGCCGACAGAATTCGACGCGTTTTTCGCCGAATTCATCGACCTCGGCGGCAAGGCAATCGAAGTCGTCACGGGCAGCCACACGCCCGATCAATACCGCGAATACGCCGACGTCGCACGCCGCTTCGGGTTCGAGGCGTCGCGCGGGTCGGATTTTCATGCGCCGGGCGAGGGGCGTGTCGAACTGGGCACGCTGCCGCCGCTTCCTTCCGATCTCAAGCCCGTCTGGGAACGCTGGCTGTGAACGCGCGCCGTGCCGACGCGGCACGTCGTGTGCGAGCCGGGAATCCGGCGCGCTCGCGTTCCCGCTCGTCAAGTCCGCGTTCGCCTCGCACGGTCCACGGTCGTTTTGCCTTGAGCCGCGCTATAAACCGTTGTCTCTCCGTCGCCATCGTTAGCCGCCATGTCCCAATACTTCCGGCTTCATCCCGATAACCCGCAGCCGCGCCTCGTGAAGCAGGCCGTGCAGATCATCAACGACGGCGGCGTGGTCGCCTTGCCGACCGACTCGAGCTACGCGCTCGCGTGCCATCTCGACGACAAGGACGCCGTGGAGCGCCTGCGCCGGATTCGCGGGCTCGACGAGAAGCAGTTGCTGTCGCTGCTGGTGCGCGATCTGTCGGAACTCGCGAACTTCGCGATGGTGGACAACCGTCAGTACCGACTCATCAAATCGGTGACGCCGGGGCCTTATGTGTTCGTGCTTCAGGCCACGAAGGAAGTGCCGCGGCGGCTCTCGCATCCGTCGCGCAAGACGATCGGCTTGCGCGTGCCGGACCATGCGATCACGCTCGCGATTCTCGGCGAACTTGGCCAGCCGCTGCTCGGCTCGACGCTGATTCTGCCGGGCGAAACGGCGCCGCTCAACGAGCCCGAGGAAATCCGCGCGCGGCTCGAAAAACAACTGGATCTCGTGATCGACGGCGGGGCTTGCGTGTGCGAGCCGTCCACGGTGATCGATCTGACCGGCGACGAGCCGGTGCTGGTGCGGGCAGGGCGCGGTTCTCTCGCGCCATTCGGTCTCGAAGAGACGGCATGAGCGAAAGCGGACAGACGCACGCAATCGCATTGTTACAATAGCGAGTTATGGATTCTTCCCTGATACAAACCATCGCGGTCTACGCGTTGCCGGTGATCTTCGCCATCACGCTGCACGAGGCCGCGCATGGTTACGTCGCGCGCTGGCTCGGCGACAATACGGCCTACGTGCTCGGCCGCGTTTCGATCAATCCGATGCGGCACATCGACCCGCTCGGCACGATCGCCATTCCGTTGCTGCTGTACTTCGCCACGAGCGGCGCGTTCATGTTCGGCTATGCGAAGCCGGTGCCGGTCGCGTTCGGCAATCTGCGCAATCCGCGTTGGGGCAGCCTGTGGGTCGCGGCCGCCGGGCCGGGGTGCAACTTCGTCCAGGCGCTGATCTGGGGCCTGTTCGGCGTGGCGCTCGCCGTGATGGCCGTCGACGAACCGTTCTTCACGCGCATGGCGGGCGCGGGCGTCGGCGTGAATCTGGTGCTCGGCGTGCTGAATCTGTTCCCGCTGCCGCCGCTCGACGGCGGCCGCGTGCTGATGGCGCTGTTGCCGCCGCGCCAGGCCATCGCGCTGTCGCGCCTCGAACCGTATGGCTTTTTTATCGTCATGGCGCTGGTCATGACGGGCACGCTGACGCGCTACTGGTTGAGCCCGCTCGTCGCGCTCGGCTACAGCGGCATCACCGCAATCCTGACTCCACTTGTTTCGCTTTTCTAAATAATCATGTTCCCAGACCGTATCTTCTCCGGCATGCGGCCCACCGGGTCGCTGCACCTCGGCCACTATCACGGCGTGCTGAAAAACTGGGTGCGGCTGCAGTCCGAATACCCGTGCTTCTTCGCTGTCGTCGACTGGCACGCGCTGACGACCCACTACGAAACGCCCGAGGTCATCGAGAAAAACGTCTGGGAGGTGCTGATCGACTGGCTCGCCTCCGGTATCGACCCGGCGCAGGCCACGCTGTTCATCCAGAGCCGCGTGCCCGAGCATGCGGAGCTATCGCTGCTGCTCGGCATGAGCACGCCGCTGGGCTGGCTCGAACGCGTGCCGACCTACAAGGAGCAGCAGGAAAAGCTGAAGGACAAGGATCTGTCCACGTACGGCTTTCTCGGCTATCCGGTGCTGATGGCGGCGGACATTCTGCTGTATCGCGCGTCGCTCGTGCCGGTCGGCGAAGACCAGGTGCCGCACGTCGAAATGACGCGTGAAATCGCGCGGCGTTTTAACTATCTGTACGGCCGCGAGGCGGATTTCGAGGACAAGGCGAACGAAGCCGCGAAGAAGCTCGGCGGCAAGCGCGCGAAGCTGTATCACGAACTGCGCAACGCCTATCAGCAGGAAGGCGACGACGAGGCGCTCGAGCAGGCTCGCGCGATGTTGCAGGAATCGCAAAGCCTGTCGATGAGCGACCGCGAGCGCCTGTTCGGCTATCTCGAAGGCTCGCGCAAGATCATTCTGGTCGAGCCGCAGGCCATGCTGACCGAAGCGTCGCGCATGCCGGGTCTCGACGGCCAGAAGATGTCGAAGTCGTACGGCAACACGATCGGTCTGCGCGAAGATGCCGAGACCATCACGAAGAAAGTGCGCACCATGCCGACCGATCCGGCCCGCGTGCGCCGCACCGATCCGGGCGATCCGGACAAGTGCCCGGTGTGGCAGTTGCACCAGGTCTACACGGACGAGACCACGCACCAGTGGGTCCAGAAGGGCTGCCGGTCGGCGGGCATTGGCTGTCTCGAATGCAAGCAGCCGGTGATCGAAGGCATCTTGCGCGAGCAGCAGCCGATGCTCGAGCGCGCGCAGAAGTACATGGACGACCCGTCGCTGTTGCGCGCGATCGTCGCCGACGGCTGCGACAAGGCGCGCCGCTTCGCCACGGAAACGATGCGCGACGTGCGCGAGGCGATGGGTCTGTCGTACAACTGACGAGCGGCGCGCACGTCATGAGCACGCCGGCCGCAGCCATGCATGGATTGGGCGAGCCGTCGCGCTGGGTGCGTCATTGGGCGCATCTGGTCGCGGCGGGCGGCGCGGTGCTCGACGTCGCTTCGGGTGCGGGGCGGCATGCGCGCTTCTTTGCGTCGCTGGGGCATCCCGTCACCGCGATCGACCGCGACGCGGCCGCGCTCGACGCGCTCGCCGACGAACCGCTCATCACGCGGATTGTCGCCGACATCGAAGGCGCTCCGTGGCCGTTGCGCACGGACGAGAAGTTCGCGGCGGTCGTCGTCACCAACTATCTGCATCGGCCGCTTTTCGGCCAACTGATTTCGTCGCTCGCGCCCGGCGGCGTACTGGTTTACGAGACCTTCGCGCAAGGAAACGAAACGGTCGGCAAGCCCTCTAACCCCGCGTTCCTGCTCGCGCCAGGCGAGCTGCTCGAGGTCGTGCGCGGGCACTTGCGGGTGGTCGCGTTTAAGGACGGTTTTCTCGCGCAGCCACGCCCGGCTTACGTCCAGCGCATCTGCGCCATTCTCGAGGCGGACCGCTCAGACAACCCCGCGCAGGCGGCGCCCCCGCCTTGTTACGAGTTGGCTGGCTAATCCGCTACAATCGCGGTTTACCTGATCAAATTCATGGCGTTTCATGACTAACGGCACACACTCGGGCAACACCGCCGGCAACGACGGCGTTCAGATTCGCGGCAGCATTCCTGCCATCATCACCCCGATGCTCGAAGACGGCAGCCTCGACCTGCCGGCGTTTTGCAAACTGATCGACTGGCATATCGCCGAGGGCACGAATGCGCTCGTGGTGGTCGGTACGAGCGGCGAATCGGCCACGCTTTCCGTCGAGGAACATGTGCTGATGGTCAAGACCGCGGTCGAGCACACGGCGGGCCGGATTCCGGTGATCGCGGGCTCGGGCGGCAATTCCACGACTGAAGCCATCGAGCTCACGCGCGAGGCGAAGGAAGTCGGCGCAAACGCGACGCTGCAGGTCGTGCCGTACTACAACAAGCCGACGCAGGAAGGCATCTACCGTCATTTCGTGAAGATCGCCGAAACGGTCGATCTGCCGGTGATCCTGTACAACGTGCCGGGCCGCACGGTCGCGGACATGAGCAACGAGACCATTCTGCGTTGCGCGCAGGTGCCGGGCATCATCGGTGTGAAGGAAGCGACCGGCAATATCGATCGCGCCGCGCATCTGATCAAGTCGGCGCCGGCGCATTTCGGCATTTACAGCGGCGACGATCCGACCGCCATCGCGTTGATGCTGCTCGGCGGCCACGGCAATATCTCGGTGACGGCCAACGTCGCGCCGCGCGCCATGAGCGAGCTGTGCAAGGCCGCGCTTGCGGCGGACGCGAAGACCGCGCGCGAAATTCATCTGAAGCTCTTGTCGCTGCATAAGAACCTGTTCATCGAATCGAATCCGATTCCGGCGAAATGGGCACTGCAGCAATTGGGTCGTGTGCAGGGCGGCATCCGCCTGCCGCTCACGCCGCTCGACGCGCAATACCACGAAGTGGTGCGCGGCGCGTTGCGCGAAGCGGGCCTGCTCGGCTAACCGGGCGGCCTGTCATACCCGTCAGCGCTCGCCCAGCCACCGGCATTTCCTTAACCGACGTCGATCCAGCCCACGTTCCCGGCACCCAGAACCAGGCACCGCGTTCCAGCATCACGAAGGACCTCATGAAACGTTCCGCACTTTCCCTCCACGCAACCCGCATGGCGGCGCTGACGCTTGCCCTGGTGACGCTCGCCGGCTGTGACACCCTGAACGACTGGTTCGCTTCCGATCGTGTGAATTACAAGGCCGCGGGCAGCGCGCCGCCGCTCGCCATTCCCGGCGACCTGACCACCACCGGCACTGATCAGCGTTACGTTGCACCGCCGGCCAATCTGGCGTTGGGCGGCGCGACCAAGCGCGCGGTCACGGCGGCCGGCAATTCGACCGAAGGCCAGCCGACCGCGCAAGACCCGTACGGCATGCACATCGAGCGCGACGGCGACCGTCGCTGGCTGGTGGTCAACGGCCGCTCGCCGGAACAATTGTGGCCGCAGCTGCAGGAGTTCTGGCAGGAAAACGGCTTCGCACTGAAGACCGACGCGCCGGCCACCGGCATCATGGTGACCGACTGGGCGGAAAACCGCGCCAACATTCCGGACGACTGGTTCCGCCGCACGGTGGGCAAAGTGATCGACTTCGCCTATTCGTCGGGCACGCGGGACAGTTTCCGCACGCTCGTGTCGCGCGGTCCTTCCGATACCACGGACATTTCCGTCACGCATAGCGCGATGGAAGAAGTGCTGACGGGGCAGGACAAGACGTCGTCGCGTTGGGAAGAGCGTCCGCGCGACCCGGCGCTCGAAGCGCTGTTCCTGACCAAGCTGATGCAGAAATTCGGTCTCACCGAAAAGCAGTCGAAGCAATTGCTGACGGAAGCGCGTCCGGCCACGGCTCCCGCCACGCTTGACAAGAGCGCCGGCGCGTCGACGCTCGACCTGCAGGAATCGTTTGACCGTGCGTGGCTGCGCGTGGGCCTGGCGCTCGACCGCACCAACTTCACGGTCGACAACCGCGATCGCGAGAAGGGCATCTACTACGTGCGCTACGCCGATTCGATGCAGGAACTGAAGAAGGAAGGGCTGCTCGGCAAGCTGTTTTACAGCGGCACTTCGACGAAGAAGCCTGGTCAGCAGTTCCTCGTCAACGTGCGCCCGAAGGGTGACGCCGTGACGCAGGTCGCGGTGCTGGACACGAACGGGCAGATCGACAATTCGTCCGACGCGCAGCGCCTCGTGACGCTCCTGCACGCGCAACTGAACTGAACAGGCCGTGCGGTTCGCAAGTCTTGGCAGCGGCAGTGAAGGCAATGCGTTGCTGGTGGAGGCGCAAAGCGGCGTAACCACCACGCGCGTGCTGCTCGACTGCGGCTTCTCGGCGAAAGAAATCGAGCGGCGCCTGAACCGGCTCGGTTCGAGCGCCGAAGCGCTCGACGCCGTTCTGATCACACACGAACACAGCGACCACATTGGCAGCGCGTTGACGCTGGCGCGCAAGTGGTCGATTCCGCTCTACATGAGCTGGGGCACGGCCCGCGCGGTCGGTGCCGATGAAGCCGACGTCGATCTGCAAGTGCTGTGGGGCGACGAGGCGGTGGCGATCGGCGACCTGAGCGTTCTTCCCTACACCGTTCCTCACGACGCCCGCGAGCCGTTGCAATACGTGTTCTCGAATGGCGCGAGCCGTCTTGGCGTGCTGACGGACGTCGGCACGTCCACGCCTCATATCAGCAATGTGTTGAGCGGCTGCGACGCGCTGGTGCTCGAATGCAATCACGACGTACGCATGCTGGCCGGCAGCCGCTATCCGCAATCGCTGAAGGCGCGGATCGGCGGCAATCACGGGCATTTGAACAACGACGCGGCGGCCGAAATTCTGGCTTCGCTCGATCGCTCGCGTCTGCGTCATCTGGTCGCTGCGCATTTGAGTCAGCAGAACAATCTGCCGGAACTCGCGCAGGCCGCGATGGCGAGCGTGCTCGGCGCCGCGGCGACCGAGGTGGTGGTCGCGTCGCAGGCGGATGGATTCGAGTGGCTCAGCTTGTGATGCGCGAGTAGGTCCGGGGCCGCGGCGGTTTGTCGCCGGGGCGCATCGTCATCGCACGCGTAAAAAAAGCCCATAACGATCGCTCGTTATGGGCTTTTCATGATTTCCACCAGGCCGGCGCGTTGAGCGCCGCCGAGGTGCGAGGTGTGAAGCCTTAGTTGCGGTTGCCGCCGAAAATGCCGAGCAGCGCCAGCAGGTTCACGAACACGTTGTACAGGTCGAGATAGATCGCGAGCGCGGCGGTGATGTAGTTCGTCTCGCCGCCGTTCACGACGCGCTGCACGTCGAACAGCATGTACGCCGAGAAGATCACGATCGCCATGACGGACACCGTGAGCATCAGCGCCGGCAGGTGCAGGAACACGTTCGCGACCGACGCCAGCAGCAGCACGATCACGCCCATGAAGAGCCACTTGCCGAGACCGGAGAAGTCGCGCTTGCTCACGGTCGCGATGGTCGCCATGGACGCGAAGATCACACCGGTGCCACCAAAGGCGAGCATGATCAGCGACGGGCCGTTGGAGAAGCCCAGCACGAAGCCCAGAATGCGCGACAGCATCAGGCCCATGAAGAACGTGAAGCCCAGCAGCACGAACACGCCCGCGGAGCTATTTTTTGTTTTCTCGATCGCGAACATGAAGCCGAAGGCGATCGCGAAGAACGCCAGCAGGCTCATGGCGGGACTGGTGGCGGCGAACAGCGAAAAACCGGTGGCGAGACCCACCCACGCGCCGAGCACTGTCGGAATCATGGACAGCGCCAGCAGCCAGTAGGTGTTTCGTAGCACCCGGTTACGCGTTTCGACCGTGCTGACCGCGCCAGTGCGGCCAAAGCTATACGGATGATCGTTCATGGTCTCTCCTTACGTCAGAAGCGTGTTGCGTGATGTTGTCAGCGGATTGCCCAGCGTTCTTACCCGGTGGTGGCCGTTGTTGCCCGTTGTTGCCATATGCCGCCGCGCCGGACGCTGTTCGCCGCCCGCCGCAAACTACCCGATCATAAGATCGGTGCGATGGCCCGGAGTTTCAATGCGTTCACGCTGCGAAAAGTGCGTTGAAAGTCCTACACGGCCTACGCTACCAGCATTCACAAACTCCTGCTTGGAGTCTTTCAATGCTGTAAGGGTTCAATCGCAATCATACATGGGAACATGCTACAATAGCGGATTCATTTGAATCTGTAACCTCTTAATTTTTTGGAGTTTTTATGGCGATCGAACGCACCCTGTCCATTATCAAGCCGGACGCAGTGGCCAAGAACGTGATCGGCCAGATCTACAGCCGTTTCGAAAACGCCGGCCTGAAGATCGTGGCTTCGCGCATGGTCCATCTGTCGCGCGCCGATGCTGAGAAGTTCTACGCTGTGCACGCCGCACGCCCGTTCTTCAAGGACCTGGTCGAATTCATGATCTCCGGCCCGGTGGTCGTCCAAGTGCTGGAAGGCGAAAACGCCGTCCTGAAGCACCGCGACCTGATGGGTGCAACGGACCCGAAGAAGGCCGAAAAGGGCACGATCCGCGCCGACTTCGCCGACAGCATCGACGCGAACGCAGTGCACGGTTCGGACGCCGCTGAAACGGCTGCAGTTGAAATCGCGTTCTTCTTCCCGCAAGTGAACGTGTACTCGCGCTAATGCTGAATTGCCCCGGCGGCCGGTGCAGTCAATGCGTTTATTCACACCAATCGCCGGGCAAAGTAGTAAGGTAAAAGCAGCAGGATGGGCGCGAACGGTTTTGCGTTCATGCAGCTTGTTGCATGAACCAGTCTCGCACTGAAATGGCAGGATTCGATATGACGAGCAGTTCCACCGTCAACCTTCTCGACCTCGACGCCCAAGGGCTCGTCGCTTACTGCGACAGCCTGGGCGAGAAGCCGTTTCGCGCCAAACAATTGCAGCGCTGGATCCACCAGTACAACGCTGCGGACTTCGACGGCATGACCGATCTGGCGAAGTCCTTGCGCGAAAAGCTCAAGGGGCGGGCCACGATCTCGATGCCGGGCATCGTCAGCGACCATATTT
Organism: Paraburkholderia sp. RL17-368-BIF-A; assembly: GCF_046054045.1. Classification (NCBI taxonomy): domain Bacteria; kingdom Pseudomonadati; phylum Pseudomonadota; class Betaproteobacteria; order Burkholderiales; family Burkholderiaceae; genus Paraburkholderia; species Paraburkholderia sp. RL17-368-BIF-A. The sequence goes on along the minus strand of NZ_JARESN010000003.1, from coordinate 411,870 downwards.
CTACCGACGGCACACGCAAGTGGCTGATCGACGTCGGCAACAGCAACGCGGTCGAAACCGTTTTCATCCCGGAAGAAACGCGCGGCACGCTCTGCGTGTCGTCGCAGGCGGGGTGCGCGGTGAACTGCCGTTTCTGCTCTACCGGCAAGCAAGGTTTCTCGCGCAATCTCACCACCGGTGAAATCATCGGCCAGTTGCGCATGGCCGAGTTCGCGCTGCGCGCGTCGCTCGGCGCGGCCGGCGGCCGCGCCGTGGGCGGCGAAGGCAAGGGCGAGCGCGTCGTCACGAACGTCGTGATGATGGGCATGGGCGAGCCGCTTCTGAACTACGACGCAGTTGTACCCGCCATGCGCCTGATGCTCGACGACAACGCCTACGGCCTGTCGCGCCGGCGCGTCACGCTGTCGACCTCGGGCGTCGTACCCATGATGGACCGGCTGGGCGCCGATCTGCCTGTTGCGCTGGCGGTATCGCTGCATGCGCCGAGCGATCCGCTGCGCGACATGCTGGTGCCGCTCAACAAAAAATACCCGCTGCGCGAATTGATGGCGGCTTGCCAGCGCTATCTGAAAGTCGCGCCGCGCGATTTCATTACCTTCGAATATTGCATGCTGGACGGCGTGAACGACAGCGAAGCGCAAGCGCGCGAGCTGCTCGCGCTCACACGCGACGTCCCATGCAAGTTCAATCTGATTCCGTTCAATCCGTTCCCCGAATCGGGCCTCGTGCGCTCGAAGTCGGAACAGATCAAGCGGTTTGCACAGGTGTTGATGGACGCGGGCGTCGTCACCACCGTGCGCAAAACACGCGGCGATGATATCGACGCTGCCTGCGGTCAGTTGGCGGGTGCGGTGAAAGACCGCACGCGTCTCGCTGAGCGCACCGGGAAGGCAGCGAAGATCATCGAGGTTCGCGCCGTCTAGCAGGAAGGGGCGGGGGGCTGCGAAGATTCGGCGCAAGCGCCGGAGAATGCGCAAAAACGCTTCACGCCCCGGCAATTGAAAAGAAAGTTTGCAGAATCGATCGGAAGCGGCACAAGAGGCCGCGCATTTTGTTATAAACGGTCTGCGATTCGGACATGAGGTTTGGACCGGTCCGGTCGCACAGTGAAAAAAGAATCGACGCGAAAGGATTTGGGATGAGTGAGCCGCAGCACCCGCAGCCGCAGGACACAGACACGAACGAAGGCCGCCCGGCATCTGTCGCACGGGCGGTGGTGCAGCCTGTGGGGCAGCCGGGCCTGGACTCGCTGGCGGCGGTTGGCGCGCGCTTGACGCAACTGCGCGAATCGAAGAACTGGTCGATCGAAGACGTTTCTGCCCGCCTCAAGGTGGCGCCCGCCAAATTGCGCGCGCTCGAAGCGGGCGACATCAGCCACTTGCCGGACACCACGTTTGCGCTCGGCGTCGTGCGCAGCTATGCGAAGATGCTCGGCGCCGATCCCACGCCGTTTACGCAGGCTTTGCGTCGCGAGAAGGGCGTGCCTGCGCCGGATCTGTCGATGCCGGCCTCATCGGGCAAGGATTTGCCGCGCGGCCGCGTGTCGCTGTCGCTCGGCGGGGGCGCGCAAAGAAGCCGGTCGTGGTTGTGGGGCGTCGCGGCGGTGATCGTCGCGGTTATCGCGCTCGCCATGTGGCATACCAATGGCGGCGATTCCACGGCTTGGCTCGCGCGCCTGAAAGCAAGCGCGAACGGCGGCGCGGGTGGCGCCACTGGTGCATCCGGTGCTGTCGCGCAAGGCCCGGCGGCCGGCTCGGAGGCAGCCGCTCAGGAGGCGGCGCCCGAGACGGACGCTGCGGCGCAAGGCGCGTCGTCGGCTACACCGATGCCCGCTCCGCTCGCTGCCGGCACGGCGCCGGCTTCGGCGCCGCCCGTCACGGCTACGCCTGCTGCGCCCTCTGCTCCTGTGGCGAGCGCGCCGGCGGTGGTCGCGGGCGCATCGGCGGCAGTTGCAGCGCCGCGGGCAGGTTCGGCCATCGTTGCGCTGCGCGTCACGCAGGACAGCTGGTTCAGCGTGCGCGGCAAGGACGGTAAGGAAGTCTTCTCCGGCCTCGTGCGTGCGGGCGACACAAAAGAAGTGACGGGCGAAGCGCCCTTGAAGGTTACGGTCGGCAACAAGGCGGGTCTCGAGTCGATTACGCTCGACGGCCAGCCGGTCGATCCGTCGAAATATGCGGCGGCGAAAGGCAACGTGGCGCGCTTCGCGCTGCCTTGATACAGACGGTGTGCGCCGCGGCCAACCGGACCGCGGCGCTTTTTCAATTCAGGCGCTGCATTTTTGCGGCGACTGCGGCGTAAATGGGTTTTTCGATGCAATCCGAAGCTCAATCCCAATCCAGTAGCAAGATCGTGTCAAACGAGCCGGTGTTCGGCGGACAGGCGCCGCGGCGCAAGTCGCATGCGGTCGACGTCCGTTGGGGCGGCCAGCTCGTCACCATCGGCGGCGACGCGCCGGTGCGCGTCCAGTCGATGACAAACACGGACACCGCCGACGCCATCGGCACCGCTATCCAGATCAAGGAACTCGCGCAAGCCGGTTCGGAACTGGTGCGCATCACGGTCAACACGCCGGAGGCGGCCGCGGCCGTGCCGGCGGTGCGCGAGCAGCTCGACCGCATGGGCGTATCGGTGCCGCTCGTCGGCGATTTTCATTACAACGGCCACCTGCTGCTGCGCGACTACCCGGCGTGCGCGGAGGCGTTGTCGAAGTACCGCATCAACCCCGGCAATGTCGGCCACGGCGCGAAGCGCGACACGCAATTCGCGCAGATGATCGAAGCGGCGGTGAAGTACGACAAGCCGGTGCGTATCGGCGTGAACTGGGGCAGTCTCGACCAGGACCTGCTCGCGAAGATGATGGACGAAAACGCCGCGCGTTCCACGCCGTGGGAAGCGCAAAGCGTGATGTACGAAGCGCTGATCCAGTCGGCGATCGGCTCGGCGGAGCGGGCGGTCGAACTCGGTCTCTCGCGCAACCAGATCATTCTGTCGTGCAAGGTGAGCGGCGTGCAGGACCTGATCGCGGTGTACCGCGAGCTCGCGCGCCGTTGCGATTTCGCGCTGCATCTCGGTCTGACGGAAGCGGGCATGGGCTCGAAGGGCATCGTCGCGTCGACGGCGGCGTTGTCGGTGCTGCTGCAGCAGGGCATCGGCGACACGATCCGCATTTCGCTCACGCCTGAACCGGGCGCGCCGCGTACCGGCGAAGTGATCGTCGGCCAGGAAATTTTGCAGACCATGGGTCTGCGCTCGTTCACGCCGATGGTCATTGCCTGCCCCGGCTGCGGTCGCACGACCAGCACGCTGTTCCAGGAACTGGCGTCGCAAATCCAGACCTATCTGCGCACGCAAATGCCGGTGTGGCGCGACCAGTATCCTGGCGTCGAAAAAATGCACGTCGCGGTGATGGGCTGCATCGTCAACGGTCCGGGCGAGTCGAAGCAGGCGAACATCGGCATCAGCCTGCCGGGCTCGGGCGAGAACCCGGCTGCGCCCGTGTTTATCGACGGCGAGAAGGTCAAGACGCTGCGCGGCGAGAACATCGCGCAAGAATTCCAGCAAATCGTGAGTGACTACGTCGAGCGCCGCTATGGCCGCGCCGAGGCGCTCAACTAAACATCGGCTATCGCATACAGATGACTGAACAGAAGAAAAAGCTCGAGAAGCTGTCCGGCGTGAAGGGCATGAACGACATCCTTCCGCAGGAAGCCGGGCTGTGGGAATTTTTCGAAACGACCGTCAAGTCGATGCTGCGTTCGTACGGATACCAGAATATTCGTACGCCTATCGTCGAACATACGCAGCTGTTTACGCGCGGTATCGGCGAAGTGACGGATATCGTCGAGAAAGAAATGTACAGCTTCACCGACGCGTTGAACGGTGAAAATCTGACGATGCGCCCGGAAAATACGGCGGCGGTGGTGCGTGCGGCGATCGAGCACAACATGCTGTACGACGGGCCGAAGCGTCTGTGGTACATCGGCCCGATGTTCCGTCACGAGCGTCCGCAGCGCGGCCGTTATCGGCAGTTTCATCAGGTCGGCGTGGAAGCGCTCGGCTTTGCCGGCCCCGACGCCGACGCTGAAATCATCATGATGTGCCAGCGGCTGTGGGACGACCTCGGCCTCATGGGCATCAAGCTCGAGATCAATTCGCTGGGTCTCGCGGAAGAGCGCGCGGCGCATCGCGTCGAACTCATTGCGTACCTCGAAAAGCACATGGACGTGCTGGACGAAGATGCAAAGCGGCGTCTCTACACGAACCCGCTGCGCGTGCTCGATACGAAGAACCCCGCGCTCCAGGAAGTCGCGCAAAACGCGCCGAAGCTGATCGACTTTCTCGGCGAGGAATCGCGCGCGCACTTCGAAGGTTTGCAGCGCATTCTCAAAGCGAACAACATTCCGTTCACGATCAATCCGCGTCTCGTGCGCGGTCTCGATTACTACAATCTGACCGTGTTCGAATGGGTGACGGACAAGCTCGGCGCGCAAGGCACGGTCGCCGCGGGCGGCCGTTACGATCCGCTGATCGAGCAACTCGGCGGTAAGGCTACGGCCGCATGCGGCTGGGCGATGGGCATCGAGCGGATTCTCGAGCTGCTGAAAGAAGAACAGCTCGTGCCCGAAGACGAAGGTTGCGACGTGTACGTCGTCCACCAGGGCGATGCGGCGCGCGAGCAGGCCTTCATTATTGCCGAGCGTCTGCGCGATACCGGCCTCGACGTGATCCTGCATTGCAGCGCCGACGGTCAATCGGCGAGCTTCAAATCGCAGATGAAACGCGCCGACGCAAGCGGCGCCGCGTTCGCCGTGGTGCTCGGCGAAGACGAGATCGCGAACGGTACGGTCGGGGTCAAACCGCTGCGAGATACAAATGCTAACGGCGGTAAAAACGAGCAACATAACGTGCCCGCCGAAGACTTGACCGAATTTCTAATCAATGCGATGGTTGCAACCGCCGAAGACGGCGACGACTGATCGCGATGTCGTCGAGCCGGTTTTGTGACCGATCAGACTCGACACGCACACGTAGCAAGAAAGAGGAAATCGCCGGGCAATGAGTTACCACGACGAACAAGAATCGATTGAAGGTCTGAAGGCATGGTGGGCGCAGTGGGGCAATGCAACCACGTGGATCGTGCTGGTGGCGCTGGTCGCCGCAGCCGGCTGGAACGGCTGGAATTTCTGGCAGCGGCGTCAGGCCGCGGAAGCCGCCGTGCTGTACGACCAGGTACAGCAGGCGGTGGCATCGGGCGATAAGGCGAAGATCAGCCGCGTCGCGGCCGACATGGAAGACAAGTTCAGCCGCACCGCGTACGCGCAAATGACGGCGCTTGGCGCCGCCAAGGCGCTGTACGCAGCCGGCGACGAAGCCGGCGCGAAAACGCAGTTGCAATGGACCATCGATCACGCGAAGGACGACGAGTTCAAGCAGATCGCCAGGCTGCGCCTCGCTTCGCTGCTGCTCGACGAGAAGGCTTACGACCAGGGCCTCGCACTGCTCGCCGAACCGCAATCCGACGCGTTCAAGGGCATCGTGGCCAACGGCCGCGGCGATCTGCTCGCCGCCCAGGGCAAGCGTGACGACGCGCGCGCGGCCTACAAGCTCGCGCTCGAATCGCTGCCGAAGAACGACAGTTCGGAGCGCCAATTGATCCAGTTCAAGCTGGACGCGCTGGGCGGCTAAGCAGCGCGCGCAATGTCGCGCGCCAAGATCAACCGGCCTTTCTTTAACCTATTTCCTGAATGCTTCGTCCACCGATGAATCTGCTGAAACGTTACGCTGTGCCCGTTGTCTGTGCGATGACCGTCCTCGCTCTCGCGGCATGCTCATCTACGAAAGACGAGCGCCGCGTGCCGACGCCGCTCACCGAGTTCAAACCCGTGCTCGACGTACAGCAAGCCTGGAAGACGAGCGTCGGCAAGGCAGGCCGTTATCTGTTCTCGCCGGTTGCGATCGGCGACGCCGTGTACGCGGCCGGCGCGAACGGCTCCGTTGCGAAGATCGACGCGCAAACCGGCAAGGACATCTGGCGAGTCAAGCTGCACGACGACATCTCCGCGGGTGTCGGCAGCGACGGCACGCTGACGGCCGTCGGCGGTCTGAAGGGCGACGTCTATGTGCTCGGCACAGACGGCAAGCAATTGTGGACGGCCAAGGCGCCCGGCGAAATCATCTCGCCGCCGCTCGTCGGCAATGGTCTCGTGGTCGTGCGTACAGTCGACGGCCAGATCGTCGCGTTCAATGCGCAAACCGGCGAGCAGAAGTGGAACTACCGCAATCGCGCTGTGCCGCTGAACCTGCGCGTGTCGTCGGGCATGACGTTCGCGGGCGACGCGGCCGTGCTGGCCGGTTTCCCTGGCGGATCGTTCTCGGCGATCAATCTGCAAACGGGTGAGACGTACTGGCAAACGCCGGTGTCCTATCCGAAGGGCGTGACGGAAGTGGAGCGCATCAACGACGTGACCGGCCCGCCCACGCTGGTCGGTTCGGAAACCTGCGCGGTGACGTTCCAAGGTCAGATTGGCTGTTTCGATGCGAACTCGGGCCGTGCGCTGTGGGAAAAGGCGTTCTCGAGCGCGAGCGGTCTTGCGCAGGACGATCGCGCGGTCGTCGCACCGGACGACTGGTCCGTCGTGTCCGCGTTCGACGTTACCACCGGCGCGCCGCTGTGGAAGAACGACAAGCTGAAGAACCGCGAACTCGGCGTGCCGTTTATCCTTGGCCGCGCTGCGGTGCTGGGCGACTATCAGGGCTACGTGCACTTCCTGTCGCGCGAGGACGGAACGCTCGTCGCACGCATGAAGACCGACGGTAGCGCGATTAGCGCGGCACCCGTGCTGGCCGGCGAGACGCTCGTCGTGCAAACGCGCGACGGCGACCTGTACGGTTACCGTCCGCGCTGATTGGCGGGGGCGCTGTCGAGCGCGCAGGCCGGCTTTGCCGGCCGCGCGTTTTTTGAGGCGCGTAGTAGTGGTAGCGCCTTTGCGTGCGCCGACGCCGGCAGGCGGTGCAGGCAACGCACATCGCGCGTGCCACATCGCGAGGTAAGTAAGCGATTCCACCGGACTGGCTGAGCCGGTGAGAACGAAAAGCGCTGCGAAAGCGAGCGGCACAATCGCTGCGAATAACAGCGATCGGCCGCGAACGGCGAACACAGCAGCGCATGAACGCGATGCAGTCGAGCGATGCACGCAAGCGATCAACAAAAGCAGCACGCGTGACGCCGCTTGTTGCTGGTGGTGCCGCAGTCAGTGCCGCAGTCAGCAGCATAGTCAGCGGCGCAGTCAGCCGCATCACAAGACACGCAGCGCAGCCGGCGAACGAACCGCCTGCACCAGGACATGACCCGCAGCCGATCACGCTGCGCATCAGCCAAACCCCCGTCCGCCTCGGCGCGCATCTGGACAGCGCATCCGGGGCTGGCCGAATTCGTGATAATTTTCGTCAAACGCTGCCGTGTAGCGGCGCAATGGCGTCGCCATGCGGACGGTCGATTCCGATCCGCGTTTCACCGTGAACAACATCTGATGAAACCCGTTATTGCCCTCGTCGGGCGCCCCAATGTGGGGAAATCCACGCTGTTCAACCGCCTCACGCGTTCGCGTGACGCGCTCGTCGCCGACTTGCCCGGCCTCACCCGCGATCGCCACTACGGCGAAGGGCGCACTGGTGAGCGGCCGTATCTCGTCGTCGACACCGGCGGTTTCGAGCCGGTCGCGAAAGACGGCATCCTGCACGAGATGGCGCGCCAGACGCGCCAGGCGGTGGAGGAGTCGGACATCGTCGTGTTTATCGTCGACGGACGCAATGGTCTCGCGCCGCAAGACAAGTCGATCGCCGACTATCTGCGCAAGACGGGCCGGCCGATTTTCCTCGTCGTCAACAAGGCCGAGGGGATGAAGTACAGCACCGTTGCCGCCGACTTCTACGAACTCGGCCTCGGCGATCCGCGCGCGATTTCGGCCGCGCACGGCGACGGCGTCACCGAAATGATCAACGAGGCGCTCGGCGTCGCGTACGCGGGCCAGCCCGAAGAGACCGACGAGGACAAGGAAGCGCGCGGCGTGAAGATCGCGATCGTCGGCCGTCCGAACGTGGGCAAGTCGACGCTGATCAATGCGCTGGTGGGCGAAGAGCGCGTGATCGCATTCGACATGCCCGGCACCACGCGCGATTCGATCTACGTCGACTTCGAGCGTCAGGGCAAGCCGTACACGCTGATCGACACGGCAGGTTTGCGCCGCCGCGGCAAGGTATTCGAAGCGATCGAAAAGTTTTCGGTGGTCAAAACGCTGCAGTCAATTTCGGACGCCAACGTCGTCATTCTGCTGCTCGACGCGCGCCAGGATATTTCGGAACAGGACGCGCACATTGCCGGCTTCGTGGTCGAGCAGGGCCGCGCGCTGGTGGTCGGCGTGAACAAATGGGACGGGCTCGATTCGCATGTGCGCGAACGCACGAAAGCCGATCTGGAACGCAAACTAAAATTCCTCGACTTCGCCAAATTCCATTTCATTTCCGCTGCGGAAAAAACGGGAATCGGTCCGCTCATGCGCTCGGTTGACGACGCCTACGCCGCGGCAATGTCGAAGCTGCCCACACCGAAGCTGACGCGCGCGCTGATCGAGGCGGTCGAGTTTCAGCAGCCGCGCCGACGCGGTCCGGTGCGGCCGAAATTGCGTTACGCGCACCAGGGCGGACAGAATCCGCCGATCATCGTGATTCACGGCAACGCGCTCGACGCGATCACCGAAACGTACAAACGCTACCTTGAAAACCGCTTCCGGGAAACTTTCAAGCTGACCGGGACTCCATTGCGAATAGAGTTCAGATCGTCGACGAACCCTTACGCGGACAAAGGCTGAAACCCGCGTGTGCGTTGGGTTTGGCCGCTTCGGCAGGGGCCCCGCGCGAAAACGAAAATCGGCTATAGTGTAGCGGTTGACGGCAGATACCTTTTCTTCTGTCGTCAATTCAGTCAACCTGCAAAAAAATACGGAGTTTGCTATGAGCAACAAAGGGCAATTGTTACAAGACCCGTTTTTGAACGCACTGCGTAAAGAGCATGTGCCGGTGTCGATCTACCTGGTCAACGGCATCAAGCTTCAAGGGAACATCGAATCGTTCGACCAGTACGTCGTGTTGCTCAGGAATACGGTCACCCAGATGGTCTACAAGCACGCAATCTCGACTGTCGTGCCAGCCCGTCCGGTGAATTTCCATCCGGATTCCGAACAGTCCTAACCCCCGTCGCGGCCGGCATAGCGTCGCCCGTTGGCGATTACTTCCGGCCGCCTCATTTTGATACCCTCCAATTTGATCAATGCAGCGCTTGTCGGCATCGACTTCGGTAAGATCGATTTCGAAGCCAGTCTCGAAGAACTCAGCCTGCTCGCGCAAAGCGCGGGCGCGAATCCTCTAGTCACCCTCACCGGGCGCCGGGCGAGTCCCGACGCGAAGATGTTCGTCGGCAGCGGCAAGGCCGAAGAACTGCGCCTTGCGTGTGAGGCCAACGACATCGAACTCGTCATCTTCAATCACGCTCTTGCGCCTGCCCAGCAGCGCAATCTGGAGCAAGCGCTTAATCGGCGCGTGATCGATCGCACGAGTCTCATCCTCGATATTTTTGCGCAGCGCGCCCGCAGCCACGAAGGCAAGCTGCAGGTGGAACTCGCGCAATTGCAGTATCTGTCCACGCGGCTGATCCGCGCATGGACCCACCTCGAGCGGCAAAAAGGCGGTATCGGCTTGCGCGGGCCTGGTGAGACGCAGCTCGAGACCGACCGCCGGCTGATCGGCGAGCGCATCAAGGCGCTCAAGTCGCGGCTCGAAAAATTGCGCCGACAGCACGGCACGCAGCGGCGTCAGCGCTCGCGCAATCAGACCATGTCGGTGTCGCTCGTCGGCTATACGAACGCGGGCAAGTCCACGCTCTTCAATGCGCTGACGAAGGCGCAGGCGTACGCGGCCGATCAGCTTTTCGCCACGCTCGACACGACTTCGCGCCGTGTTTATCTCGGCGACGAAGCGGGGCAGGTGGTGGTGTCCGACACGGTCGGCTTCATCCGCGAACTGCCTCACCAACTCGTCGCGGCGTTTCGCGCCACGCTCGAAGAAACGATCCACGCGGATCTGCTGCTGCATGTCGTGGATGCTTCCAGCGCCGTGCGTCTCGATCAGATCGATCAGGTGAACGAGGTGTTGCACGCAATCGGTGCGGACACCATCCGGCAGGTGCTCGTGTTCAACAAGATCGACGCGGTGCCCGAATTGGCGGCCCGCGGCGAGGCGGTCGAGCGAGACGAGTATGGTAATATTTCGCGCGTCTTTTTGAGCGCGCGCACGGGGCAAGGGCTGGACACATTGCGCGCTGCCATCGCTGAGATCGCTACTGCCGAACCTCTTCCCGACACGCTGCTGGACTCGTCGGAAGAAGACCGGTCGGCAGCACCACGCGAGCACCGCAAGGTTCCAGAACTCGGGCACTGACCCGTTCCAATTGCACTGACCCGCTGTCTACTCTGGTGAACGAACACAGGTGAACGATTACAACGAGCGGAGTATCTGGCTGCGCATGCGCGCCATGCTTTCACTGAACGATCCGCGCTGGGGCCGTGGCGATGGCAATGGCGAGCGCCAGCGGCCCGTCGAGCCCAAGCGGCCGCAGGCCAAGGAAGGTGAAGGTCCGCCCGATCTCGACGAGATGTGGCGGGATTTCAACCGTCGTTTGAGCCGGATGTTCGGCCGCAAGGGCGGCGGTGCCGGCGGCGGCCGTCCGGACAACGGTCGTGGCGCGCGCATCGGCGTCGGCATCGTGATCGGCGTGCTGATCGCCATTTATCTCGGCAGCGGCGTGTTCGTGGTGCAGGACGGCCAGGCCGGCGTGGTGATGCAGTTCGGCAAATATCGCTACACGGCCGCGCACGGTGTGCACTGGCGTTTGCCGTATCCGTTCGAAACGCACGAACTCGTCAATGTCGGCCAGATTCGGCAGGTGGAGATCGGCCGCAACAACGTCGTGCGTCTTGCGAACGTGAAGGACGCGTCAATGCTGACGCACGACGCGGACATCGTCGACGTTCGCTTCGCCGTGCAGTACCAGATCCGCAAGCCGACCGATTACCTTTTCCGCAGCGTCGATCCCGACCAGAGCGTGATGCAGGCCGCGCAGGCCGCGGTGCGCGGTATCGTCGGCGCGCGCAGCACACAAGACATTCTTGGTCAGGATCGCGAAGCAATTCGCCAGCAATTGATCGCGGCAATCCAGAAATCGCTCGATCAATACCAATCCGGTCTCGCTGTTACCGGCGTGACAATCCAGGCGGTGCAGGCGCCTGACCAGGTACAGGCCGCGTTCGACGACGCCGCGCGCGTGCGTCAGGAAAACGAGCGTGCGAAGCGCGACGCGCAAGCCTATGCAGCCGAGCTTCTTCCGCGCGCACAAGCGGACGTGGCGCGCCAGATCGACGACGCGAAGAAGTACAGCGACAAGACAGTGGCGCAAGCGCAAGGCGACGCGGACCGCTTCAAGGAAGTCTATGCGCAGTACTCGAAGGCGCCCGCTGTGATTCGTCAGCGCATGTATCTGGAAACCATGCAGCAGATCTATTCGAATACGACCAAGGTCTTTGTGGACAACAAGAGCGGCAACAACGTGCTGTATCTGCCGCTCGACAAGCTCGTCGAGCAGAACCGTCAGCGTGTGGCAGATGCCGCGGCAGCCGCGGCTGCATCGGGCGCCGCAGCGGCGGGTGCGTCGCAGCCGGCGAATTCGTCGGGTGCCGTGGCGGCGCAGGCGAATGCCGCATCGGCTGCCGCCGCATCGACGGCTGCTTCCGGGTCCGCATCCGCAGCCGCCGCCACGCCTGCAAGCCGCGCGGCGGCGAGCAGCGACGCGCTGCGTTCACGCGAGTCCTTCCGCAGCCGTATGCGCGAAGACGACGTTCAATAAGGAGCGCAGAACATGAACAAGATCATTGCGCTCGTCATCGCGGTTGTCATCGTGCTGTTCGCCGCTTCGTCGATGGTGGTCGTCGTCGACCAGCGTCATATGGCGGTGTTGTCGTCGCGCGGCGACGCGGCGCCGGCGTTGCTCGGGCCCGGACTGCACGTGAAGCTGCCGCCGCCGTTGCAAACGGTGACGCTCGTCGATAGCCGCATCCAGTCGCTCGATGCGCCGGACGAAGACCGCTACGTGACCGCCGACAAGAACGATTTGCTCGCGAACCCGGTCGTCAAATATCGCGTGACCGATCCGCTGAAGCTGCTTGCCGAAACGAAGGGCGACGTGCAAAGCCTGCCCGAGCGTCTCGCGCTCGTCGCGCGCGGCGCGCTCGGCGACGCATTCGGCAAGTACACACTGTCCGATGCGCTCGCCAAACAGCAGACACTCGCCGACGAAGCGCGCGGTGCGATGGACAAGACGGCGGCGTCGCTCGGTGTGTCGGTGGTGGACGTGCAGTTGACGCGGGTCGATTTTCCGGCCGCCATGGCCGACTCGGTCTACAAGCGGATGATCGCCGAGCGCCAGCAGATCGCGGCCGACGAACGCGCGAAAGGCGCCGCCGAAGCCGACAAGATCAAGGCCGACGCCGTCGCGCAGCAGCAGGCCATTCTGGCTAACGGCTACGGCCAGGCGCAAACCATCAAGGGCGAGGGCGATGCGAAAGCCGCCGAGATCGCCGCGCAGGCGTACGGCAGCGACCCGGAGTTCTATCAGTTCTATCAAAGCATGCAGGCGTACCGGAACACCTTCAAGCCAGGCGACGTGATCGTGGTCGACCCGAGCAGCGAGTTCTTCCGCTTCATGCGTAGTCCGACCGGCGGCGCAGCCCCGGACGCTTCCGCGGCCTCGCGCAAACACTAATAACCCGGAACGCCGCGGCATTCGCATCGCGGCCCCTTCTTTCGCATGGATATAGTCGGCTCGTTACTGCTCGCGATCGCGTTGATGCTGGTTATCGAGGGGATGTTCCCATTCGTTTTTCCGAGCGCGTGGCGCGACACGTTCCGTAGAATAGCGGAACGGCCCACGCATCAGATTCGTATCGGCGGCCTGATCGTCATGCTGCTGGGGCTGATTCTGCTGTTTTTCGTGACTTGACGCGGAGCGTGGGGCGACACGCGATGCCTCAGCGTGAACAAGCCCGCGATGTTTTCGCATCGACCGCCGCGTGTTTCGACAGGCGCTCTTCCTGCGTAGCGACTGCATGAGCCGTACGCTTCCGCCGCCGTCTGCCGAAGCCGCCGCAATCGAGCCCGAGTCCGAGCCCGCCACTCACACTTACTACCGGCGCATTGTGCCGCCGTGTTCAACGTCGTAGGACTGTATCGATGTCGACCTGGTTACTTCCCGAGAACATTGCCGACGTGCTGCCGTCGGAGGCCCGCAAGATCGAAGAATTGCGGCGTCGTCTGCTGGACCGCTTTCGCTCGTACGGCTACGAGATGGTCATGCCGCCGCTGCTCGAATACATCGAGTCGCTATTGACGGGCGGCGGGCACGATCTGAACCTGCGCACCTTCAAGCTGGTCGATCAGTTGTCCGGACGCACGCTCGGCCTGCGCGCCGACATCACGCCGCAGGTCGCGCGTATCGACGCGCATCTGCTGAACCGTCAGGGCGTCACGCGTCTTTGCTACGCCGGGAATGTCGCGCATACGCGGCCGCGCGGTCTGCACGCGACGCGCGAGCAGATTCAGATCGGCGCTGAAATTTACGGTCATGCGGGCCTCGAGGCCGACCTGGAAATCCAGCAACTGATGCTCGATGCACTGCATCTCGCGGGCCTGGGCAAAGTGCGCCTCGATCTGTGTCACGCGGGCGTGCTCGCGGCGTTGATCGAAGCGGAGCCGGCCGCCGCCGAACTCGGCCAATCGCTTTACGACGCGCTGGCGGGCAAGGACGTGCCGCGGCTCGTCGAATTGACCGCGAATCTTTCGGCCGTCACGCGCGATGCGTTGCGCGCGCTGCCTTCACTCTACGGCGACGCGTCGGTGCTCGAAGAAGCGCGCGCGCGTTTGCCGAATGCGCCAGCCATCGCACGCGCGCTCGACGACCTCGCATTCCTCGCAAGCCAGGTCGAAGGCGCCGAAGTGATGATCGACCTCGCCGATCTGCGCGGCTACGCGTATCACAGCGGCGTGATGTTCTCGGCGTATGTCGACGGCGTGCCGAACGCGGTCGCGCGCGGCGGCCGTTACGACCACGTCGGCCAGGCGTATGGCCGGGCGCGCGCGGCGACAGGCTTCTCGCTCGATCTTCGCGAAGTCGCGCGCATTTCGCCCGTTGAGGCGCGCAGCAGCGCGATTCTCGCGCCCTGGCAACACGACGACGCGCTTCGCGTGAGCGTGGCCGCGTTGCGCGACGCCGGTGAAGTCGTGATCCAGGCGCTGCCCGGTCACGAGCACGATCTCGACGAATTCGCGTTCGACCGCGTGTTGGTCGAGCGCAACGGCGCGTGGACCGTCGAACCGCGCTCGTGAGCGCGTTTTAATAGCGTCGCTCGCGGTTTTTTCGCGGACACATCGAGGCGCGGAGCAGTTGTTCCGCATGCGTCGCCGGTCATCGCGCGGCTATTGGCTACCCTCGGCCAACATCGGCCACCACCGGCCGCGCTCCTTTCACGATACCCACCATAACGTGCATGCCGTTGAGCGGAAACGGAAAAATTCCGGAAGCGTCCGCGAACATAGGTAAAATACGTTTTTAACCAGCTTACGAAACAACATGTCTGCCAGCGCAGTGAATGTGAACCCCGGGCGTAACGTCGTCGTCGTGGGAACCCAGTGGGGTGATGAAGGCAAGGGCAAAATCGTCGACTGGCTGACGGACCACGCTCAAGGCGTCGTTCGCTTCCAGGGCGGTCACAATGCCGGCCACACGCTTATCATCGGCGGCAAGAAAACCATCTTGCGTCTGATCCCGTCGGGCATCATGCATGCCGGCGTCGCGTGCTACATCGGCAATGGCGTCGTGTTGTCGCCGGAAGCGCTGTTCAAGGAAATCGGCGAACTCGAGGCCGCAGGCGTCGACGTGCAGAACCGCCTGTTCATTTCCGAAGCCACCACGCTCATCCTGCCGTACCACATTGCCATCGACCAGGGCCGCGAAGCGCGCCGTGGCGCGAGCAAGATCGGCACCACCGGCCGCGGCATCGGCCCGGCTTACGAAGACAAGGTGGCGCGCCGCGGCTTGCGCGTGCAGGACCTGTTCGAGCCGGAGACTTTCGCCGAACGTCTGCGTGAAAACCTCGACTATCACAACTTCGTGCTGACGCAGTACCTGGGCGTCGCCGCTGTCGACTTCCAGCAAACGCTCGACACGATGCTGAGCTACGCCGACCGTCTGAAGCCGATGGTGACGGACGTGTCGCGCCGTCTGTATGACGCGAACGCCGCCGGCAGCAACCTGCTGTTCGAAGGCGCGCAAGGCACGCTGCTCGACATCGACCACGGCACCTATCCGTTCGTCACGTCGAGCAACTGCGTCGCGGGCGCGGCAACGGCAGGCGCGGGCGTCGGTCCGCAAAAGCTGAACTACATTCTCGGCATCACCAAGGCGTACTGCACGCGCGTCGGCTCGGGCCCGTTCCCGAGCGAACTGTACGACGCGGACAACGCCGCGCGCCAGGAAGCGATCGGCCTGGAACTCGCCACCGTCGGCAAGGAATTCGGCTCGGTCACCGGCCGTCCGCGCCGCACCGGCTGGCTCGACGTCGCCGCGCTGCGCCGCTCGATCCAGATCAACGGCGTGTCGGGCTTGTGCATGACGAAGCTCGACGTGCTCGACGGTCTCGACGAAGTGAAGCTGTGCGTCGGCTATACCGTCGACGGCAAGAACGTCGATCTGCTGCCGCGTGGCTCGTCGGAAGTCGCGCGTTGCGTGCCGGTGTACGAAACCTTCGCGGGCTGGAAGGAAAGCACCGTCGGTATCAAGGAATGGGACAAGCTGCCGGCGAACGCGCGTGCGTATCTGTCGCGCGTGCAGGAAGTGGCGGGCATTCCGATCGACATGGTGTCGACCGGTCCGGATCGCGACGAGACCATTCTGCTTCGTCATCCGTTCAAGGCTTAAGCGATGGTGCAAGGTGTCCCCATGATTGCGATGAAAGATCCGCGCAACGACGATAAAAACCTGTGGGTCGGCTGGGACGAGTATCACCGGCTGATCGAATTGCTGGCGCTCGCCGTGCATGAATCGGGCTGGAAGTTCGACAAGATTCTGTGCCTCGCGCGCGGCGGTTTGCGCGTGGGCGACCAGCTTTCGCGCATCTACGATTTGCCGCTGGCTATTCTCGCAACCAGTTCATATCGCGAAGCGGCCGGCACGGAGCAGGGCGAACTCGACATCGCGCAATACATCACGATGACGCGCGGTGAACTGCACGGCAACGTGCTGCTCGTCGACGACCTCGTCGATTCCGGCGTGACGCTCGCACGCGTTCAGCAGCATCTGAAGGAACGCTATCCGGCCATCACGGCGGTGCGTTCGGCGGTGCTCTGGTACAAGGGCTGCTCGAAAGTGAAGCCCGACTATCATGTGCAGTACTTGCCGACCAATCCGTGGATTCATCAACCGTTCGAGGAGTGGGATACGGTTCGCCCGCATAACCTCGGCGCGTGGATCAAGCGCGGCATGGCGCAAGCGCAGGAGTCCTCGGAAAATTGATGCCTCGAAAGCGCATCGTAGCGGAGCCCCATAGGGCTCCGTTTTTTTATGCGCGGGCAACGGCACGCGGCGCTTCGCCCGCGCGCAGTGACATTCGCCGCACGAGACGTTACGCAGCAGACGCGCACATATCGCAGTGCTACACTGCGCGGACCATCCACGTGGTGTATCCACAATAAGCTGGGCGGTCTCAGGCAGGCGGTTTAGAATAGCGGTCGCTTTTTTCCGCCCAGGAAACGGATTTCCTCGCGTTTATGACAGATAACAATCACGTGCACAAACAGCCACTACCTTCGCTCGCGCTCGCCGCGATCGGCGTGGTGTTCGGCGATATCGGCACGAGCCCGCTGTACGCGCTCAAAGAGGCGTTCAGCCCGTCGCATGGCATTCCGCTGACCGATCAATCCATCCTGGGCGTGATCTCGCTGCTGTTCTGGGCCATCGTGATCGTCGTCGGCATCAAGTACGTGCTGTTCGTGATGCGCGCGGACAACAACGGCGAGGGCGGCGTGCTCGCGCTCATGGCGCTGGCGCTGCGTTCGCTGGATGAGAAATCGAAAATGGCCGGCCTGCTGATGATGCTCGGCATTTTCGGCGCCTGCATGTTTTACGGCGACGCGGTGATTACGCCCGCCATTTCGGTGATTTCCGCCGTCGAAGGTCTCGAGATCGCGGCGCCTCATCTGTCTCATCTGGTGTTGCCGCTCACCATCGTGATTCTGATCCTGCTGTTCTGGATTCAGCGGCACGGCACCGCCACCGTCGGCCGTCTGTTCGGTCCGATCATGGTCGTGTGGTTCGTCGTGCTCGCCGTGCTCGGGCTCTGGCATATCGTGCAATCGCCGACTGTGATCCGCGCGCTGAACCCGTATTACGCGTACTCCTTCATGGCCGCGCACGTGTTGCAAGCGTATGTCGTGCTGGGTTCGGTCGTGCTCGTGCTGACGGGCGCCGAGGCGCTCTACGCGGATATGGGCCACTTCGGCGCGAAGCCGATCCGCATGGGCTGGTACGTGCTGGTGATGCCTTCGCTGGTGCTGAACTATTTCGGCCAGGGCGCGCTGCTGATGCACGACGCGAAGGCGATCGAGAATCCGTTCTTCCTGCTCGCGCCGCAGTGGGCGTTGCTGCCGCTCGTCGTGCTGTCGACGGTGGCGACGGTGATCGCGTCGCAGGCGGTGATCTCGGGCGCGTATTCGTTGACGAGCCAGGCGATTCAGCTCGGCTACGTGCCGCGCATGAAGATCCTGCATACGTCCGAGCTTGCTATCGGCCAGATTTATGTGCCGGTCGTGAACTGGATGCTGCTCTTCATCATTCTGTGCATCGTGATCGCGTTCAAGAGTTCCGATAACCTCGCGGCCGCGTACGGCATCGCGGTGACGGCGACAATGGTCATCACCACGATCCTCGCATGCGTCGTGATGGTGAAGGTGTGGAACTGGAACAAGTTCCTGGTTGGACTGATCATCGCCGTCTTCATCACGATCGACCTAGGATTTTTCGGCGCGAATCTGCTGAAGGTGGAAGAGGGCGGCTGGCTGCCGCTCGGCATTGGCGCCTTGCTGTTCTTCCTGCTGATGACGTGGTTCAAGGGCCGAATGATCGTCAAGGAACGCACGGCCGCCGACGGTATTCCGCTGATGCCGTTCCTGCAAGGGCTGCTCGCGCATCCGCCGCACCGCGTGTCGGGTACGGCGATCTACCTGACCGGCAGCGATACGCTCGTGCCCGTCAGCCTGCTGCACAATCTGAAGCACAACAAGGTGCTGCATGAGCGCACCATCTTCCTGACCTTCATCACGCGCGACATTCCGTATGTGAACGACGCGGAGCGTGTGACGGTGAGGAACATCGACGGCGGTTTGTATCTCGTCAAGGCCGCGTACGGCTTTAATGAAACGCCGGACGTGAAGGCCGTGCTCATGGAAATCGGCCGCACGCACGACATGACGTTCGAGTTGATGGACACGTCGTTCTTCCTCGCTCGCGAAACGGTCGTGCCCACGCAATTGCCCGGCATGTCGGTGTGGCGCGAACGTGTGTTCGCGTGGATGCATCAGAACGCCGCGAAGCCGACGGACTTCTTTAGTATTCCCGCGAATCGCGTGGTGGAGCTGGGAACGAAGATCGAGATTTGACGGACGGCGCAGTAGCCCGCAGTAGCCGGCATTAGCTCTAACGAAAAAAACCCACGCAATGCGTGGGTTTTTTGTTGGCAGCCCCGTGAGAGACGGCGTGCATTCAGCGGCGCAGCATAAGCACTTCGCACACCGAACGCACAGGCGCCTTACTTCTGCTTGAGCTTCGCGAATGCCGCGGCCATTGCGCCACCCGGTTCCGGTTCACGCGAGCGCTGCTGCGGCGCGCCGCGTCCATTGCCGCCGCCCGCACGGCCGGAGCCGCCGCGATCCTGCTGCGCACCGCCGCCACTGCGCGTTGCGGCCGCGCCGAACTCGTCGTCCAGACGCATGGTCAGCGCGATACGCTGGCGCTTCACATCGACTTCGAGCACCTTGACCTTGACGATCTGGCCGGCCTTGACGACTTCGTGCGGGTCCTTGATGAACTTCGTCGACATGGCGGACACGTGCACGAGACCGTCCTGGTGCACGCCGACGTCGATGAACGCGCCAAACGCCGCGACGTTCGTCACCACGCCTTCGAGCACCATGCCAGGCGTCAGGTCGCTGACTTTCTCGACGCCTTCGCGGAACGTCGCCGTCTTGAACTCAGGCCGCGGATCGCGGCCCGGCTTTTCGAGTTCGAGCAGAATGTCGCGCACGGTCGGCAGACCGAAACGATCGTCGACGAATTCGGCGGGCGACAGGCCGCGCAGCGCGTCGCGATTGCCGAGCACTTCGCCGGCATGCTTGTTGATCTTCGCGAGAATCCGTTCGACGACCGGATACGCTTCCGGGTGCACCGACGAGCGGTCGAGCGGATTTTCGCCGTTGTTGATGCGCAGAAAACCGGCCGCCTGTTCGAAGGTTTTGTCGCCGAGACGCGGCACCTTGCGCAAGTGCTCGCGCGAAGGGAACGGACCGTTCGCGTCGCGATAGTCGACGATGTTGCGAGCCAGCGTGGCGTTGAGCCCCGACACGCGCGCGAGCAACGCGACCGACGCCGTATTCGCATCCACGCCGACCGCGTTCACGCAGTCTTCGACCACGGCGTCGAGCGAGCGCGCGAGTTCGCGCTGGTTCACGTCGTGCTGATATTGGCCGACGCCGATTGCCTTCGGCTCGATCTTCACGAGTTCGGCGAGCGGGTCTTGCAGACGCCGCGCGATGGACACCGCGCCGCGCAGCGACACGTCCATGTCCGGGAATTCCTTTGCCGCGAGTTCGGACGCCGAGTAGACCGACGCGCCCGCTTCCGACACGACGATCTTTTGCAGCTTGAGTTCGGGATGACGCGCGATCAGTTCGCTCGCGAGCTTGTCCGTTTCACGCGACGCCGTGCCGTTGCCGATACTGATCAGCTCGGCCTGCGTCTGCGCGCAGATGCGCGCCAGTTTCGCAATCGAGCCGTCCCAGTCGCGGCGCGGCTCGTGCGGGTAGATCACGTCGGTGGCGAGCACCTTGCCCGTCCGATCGACCACCGCGACTTTCACGCCGGTGCGCATACCAGGATCGAGACCGATCACGGCCTTCGGGCCCGCCGGCGCGGCCAGCAGCAGGTCCTTCAGATTGCGCGCGAACACGCGGATCGCCTCGTGTTCGGCTTCCTCGCGCAGATTGGTCAGCAGTTCGTTTTCGATGTGCGGCTGCACCTTCACGCGCCAGCACCAGCGGCACACGTCCGACAGCCATTTATCGGCCGGACGGTTTTGATTGGCAATGCCGAAATGACGTGCGATCAGCGTCTCGCCCGGATGCGGCACCTGCGCGTCCAGTTCTTCGCCGAGGCCGAGCTTGATCATCAGCACGCCGGCATTGCGGCCGCGGAACAGCGCGAGCGCGCGATGCGACGGCACCGTGCGGATGGTTTCCGCGTAGTCGTAGTAATCGCGGAATTTTTCTTCTTCAGCGCTCTCTTTGCCTTCGACCACCTTCGACGACACCACGCCCTGATTGAACATGTAGTCGCGCAGCTTGCCGAGCAGGTCGGCCGTTTCGCCGAATTGCTCGGAGAGGATGTCGCGTGCGCCGTCGAGCGCGGCCTTCACGTCGGCGACGCCTTTCTCGGCGTCGACATACGCGGCGGCTTCGGTTTGCGGGTCGAGCAGCGGATTGCCGAGCAGCGCATCGGCGAGCGGCTGCAGGCCGGCTTCGCGAGCGATCTGCGCGCGCGTGCGGCGCTTCGGCTTATACGGGAGATACAGGTCTTCGAGCACCTGCTTGCTGTCGGCGCCCTCGATCGCGGTGCGCAGCTCGTCGGTGAGCTTGCCCTGTTCGTCGATGCTCGCGATGATCGCCGCGCGCCGGTCTTCCAGTTCGCGCAGATACAGCAAGCGTTCCTCGAGGTTACGCAACTGCGTGTCGTCGAGATTGTCGGTCACTTCCTTGCGGTAGCGCGCGATAAACGGAACGGTCGCTCCTTCGTCGAGAAGTTGCACCGCGGCCGCGACCTGGCGCGGCTGGACGGACAGTTCGGCGGCGATGCGCTGTACGATCTTGAGTGCTACGGTTTCCGTCATAAGCTCTTGGGTTTCCTGCGGACTCGGTCAGGGGCCGTGCGCCGGCGGCGCCTCGCACACACACGAGGCGCCGGGCACGCAGTGCGTGCGCGCTGCGACCAGTTTGCTAGAGCGGGGCATTTTGCCACAAATGCCAAAGGGCTCAACCGCGCGGGGGTGATAGAATTTCGGGCATGTTCCGTTGACCCTCTCTGACGTTGCCAATCACGTTGCCAATCTCCTTTTTGTTCAACCGCCAGGGCTCGCGCCCGGTTTCCCGCTCGCCACATTTGCCGCTGTTCGCCGCGCGCTGGCCGTTCGCTTCGCGTGTAGCCGGGTCGCGTCGTGCCGACCTTTTCGCGTGGGTTTCCAGCAGAACGTCGATGGCGTCTTGCGCAGCGTCGGCGTGCATGATGGCTGCGGCGCTGGCCATGTCAGAGCCTGCTGCGGCGCAATCGGTGACGCCTGCGGCCGCATCGGCTGTGCAGGGTAGCAGTGCCGGCGGTGATGCGAATGCCGCTGCCGACGGTGCAAGCAGCACCGCAACGCTGGACAGCGAATTCGACGCGCGGCAGAAAACGCTGGATCAACGCACCGAGGAAAACAACTATCGCTATGGCGTCGCCGAGCATGACTGCTACAGCACGTTCTTTGTCAATCACTGTCTGAACAAGGCGCGCGATCAGATGCGCACGGTTCAGGCGCAGATCCGCAAGGAGCAGTTGGCACTCGACGGCGAGCAGCGCGCCGAGCGCGCGCGCAAGCGCGACGAGCAGGCGGCGATCAAGCGCGCACAAGACGAGGCGAGCGCGCCGCAGCGTGCCGCCGAAGACGCGCGCAACGCCCAGGCTTACGAAGACAAGCAGCGCCAGCACGCGCTCGACCAGGCGCAGCGCAGTGCCGAGGCGCCGCAGCGCAGCGCCAACGCCGAGGCCTACGAGGAAAAGCAGCGTCAGCACGCAATCGACCAGGCGAAGCGCGGCATCAGCCCGTCGCAGGCGGCTGCCAATCAGCGGGCTTACGACCAGAAGCAGGGCGACTTCCAGCGCAAGCTGGACGAGGCTCGCAAGCAGGGCGCGCAGAAAGCGCAGGAGCGCGTCGAGAAGCAGCAGAGCTTCGAAAAGAAACAGGCCGAGGCCGCGCAGCACCGGGCCGATGTCGAAGCGCGCCAGAAGCAGGCCGCCGAAAAAGCCGAGCAGAAACGCCAGGAACAGTTGAGGCAGCAGAAGCAACTCGAAGAGCAGCAGAAACAGCAACAGCAGCAACAGTAGCGAGCCGCGCCGTGCGCAGTGCGTGTGACATGCGTATGGCGTTGAATGGCGCTTGCATGGTGCTGGATCGCACCCATCCGCACGGTGGGTGCCATGCGGTTGTAATATCGCAGTAGTGCACGCAGTAGCCAGCGCGCGCCGTAGTGCAGACAGTCGCCGTAACGCGTTTTGAGCCGGACAGCAACCTCAGGCAACGGGCTGAACATCGCGAACATGCAGCCCGTGTCACAGTCGAGCGGAGGCGAGCATGCGCGATCAACATCACGTCATCAACGCGGACACACTTCGCGACCGGATTCTGCAACTGCAATCGGAGCATAGTGGGCTCGACCGTTTGATCGACCGAATATCGGATGAGCCCGGCATCGACGACTTCGAGTTGCAGCGCCTGAAAAAGCGCAAACTCAAAGTCAAGGACACCATCATCTTGCTGCAATTGCAGCTCGAACCGGACGCACGCGCCTGAGTTCGCGGCCTGGCAGGCGCCGGGCGCGCGCCGCGCGAGCCGGACTTTGCAGGAAACGCTTGCCTTGAATTCACCGCTTGAAACTTCGCTTGAAACTTCGCTTGAAACTTCATCACGCGCGAGTGCCGCCGACAGCGCCTCTGAGACCGGCACGCCCGCGCCGCGTCCCGCCGCGCCGGCGCTGAGCGCATCGCTCGATCCTCGCCGCGCCGCGGAACTGAACGACATCTTCGCCGACAACGGTTTGCTGGCGCGGCAGATCGACGGCTATCGCTCGCGGGCGTCGCAAATCGAAATGTCGCGCGCCGTCGCTGCCGCCATGGAAGCGTCGGGCCGCGCGATGCCCGAGCCCGCGATGTTCGAGGCGCAAAAACGTCCGGCGCGGCGTCTGCAAACTGCCGGCGCGGATGCCGCAAGCGAGACCGTCGAAGCCGACGAAGCAAAGGCGCTCGACGGCGCCGAGAACACGCTGATCGTCGAGGCCGGCACGGGCACGGGCAAGACCTATGCGTATCTGGTGCCGGCCATGCTGTGGGGCGGCAAGGTGATCGTCTCCACGGGCACCAAGCACCTGCAGGACCAGCTCTTTCAGCGCGACATTCCGACCGTGCGCGACGCACTGGCGGTGCCCGTGTCGGTGGCCATGCTCAAGGGCCGCGCGAACTATCTGTGTCACTACTATCTGCAGCGCACGGCCGATAACGGCCGCTTGCCGTCGCGCCAGGAAACCTCGTATCTGCAGGACATCGTCCGCTTCGCGAAGATCACGCGAACCGGCGACAAAGCCGAACTCGCGAGCGTGCCGGAAACGGCGGCGGTGTGGTCGATGGTGACGTCGACGCGGGACAACTGTCTCGGCCAGGAGTGTCCGCATTACAAGGACTGCTTCGTGATGCAGGCGCGCCGCGAGGCGCAGCAGGCCGACATCGTGGTGGTGAATCACCACCTCTTTTTCGCCGACATCATGCTGCGCGACACCGGCATGGCCGAGCTGCTGCCCACGGCCAATACGGTCATCTTCGACGAGGCGCATCAGCTTCCCGAAACGGCCACGCTGTTTTTCGGCGAGACGCTTTCCACCGCGCAGTTTCTCGAACTCGCGCGCGATTCGGTGGCCGAGGGCTTGGGGCATGCCCGCGACGCCGTCGACTGGGTCAAGCTCGGTTCGACGTTGGAGCGTGCCGCGCGCGACGTGCGGCTTGCGTTCAAGGAAGATTCGGTGCGCTTGTCGATCGGTCAGTTGCCCGACGATCACCCGCTGTTCGCCGCGCTCGAAGCGCTCGAAGCGGAGCTCGATGCACTCGAGTCTGCGCTCGCCGGACAGGCCGAGCGCGCGGAGTCGATCGGCGCCTGTTTGCGCCGCGCGCGCGAGTTGCAGGGCGTGCTGGCTGGCTGGACGACTCCGCCTACCGAGCTCGAACGTCAGACTGCGGACACGGAGCGAAGCGGTTCCGCCGAAGCCAAAAACGAGCGCGCCGATCCGAACGAAAAAGTGCGCTGGATCGAAGTCTTTGCGCACACGGTGCAGTTGCATGAGACGCCGCTCTCGGTCGCGCCGATTTTCGCGAAGCAGCGCGCCGGCGTGCCGCGCGCGTGGATCTTTACGTCGGCTACGTTGTCGGTGCGCGGCGACTTCACGCACTACGCCGCGCAAATGGGCCTGAACGCCAAGCGTTCGATGACCTTGCCGAGCCCGTTCGACTATCCGTCGCAAGGGCTGTTGTATGTGCCGCGTAATTTGCCGCAGCCGTCGTCGCCGATGTTCACAGACGCGGTGTTCGACGCAGCCTTGCCGGCGATCGAGGCCTCGGGCGGCGGCGTCTTCATGTTGTGCACGACGTTGCGCGCCGTGGACCGCATCTCCGCGAAATTGCGCGATGTGATCGAGGCGCGCGGCTGGAACTATCCGCTGCTGGTTCAGGGCGATGCGAGCCGCACGGAATTGCTCGATCGTTTTCGCGCGTACGGCAACGCGATTCTTGTCGGCAGTCAGAGCTTCTGGGAAGGCGTCGACGTGCGGGGCGACGCGCTATCGCTCGTCGTGATCGACAAGCTGCCGTTTGCGCCGCCCGACGATCCGGTTCTGTCAGCGCGGCTCGATGCGCTCACGAAGAAAGGTCTGAGCCCGTTCGCGGTTCATCAGTTGCCGCAGGCTGTCATTACGCTCAAGCAGGGCGCAGGGCGGCTGATTCGCGCGGAAACCGATCGCGGCGTGCTGATGATCTGCGATACGCGTCTCGTCGATAAACCTTATGGGCGCCGGATCTGGCAAAGCCTGCCGCCGTTTAAGCGTACGCGTGAAATCGAGGTCGTCCGCGAATTCTTTGGAGAGAACGACAAAGCCGCGCAATAGGCGAAATGGCATAGCCGTATTTCCACGCCGCGAAAAACGACGCTGGAATAACGGCGCTGAAATAACAAAACGCCACGGATGTGAGTCCGTGGCGTTTCGCTTTACCGCTCGGGAAATCGCGATGATTTCCCGATGCGGCTTTCGCCCGAAGGCGAACCCTACGCGACAGCTTACTGGCTTGCGCCCGAAGCCGGAGCAGCAGCCGAAGCAGCAGCGCCTGCGTCCGAAGCAGCGGTCGAAGCCGAAGCAGCAGCGTCGCTCGCAGCAGCAGCCGCACCCGATGCAGCAGCAGCCGAATCCGAAGCAGCGGCAGCCGGTGCCGAAGCGGCAGCTGCGTCGCTAGCCGGTGCAGCGGCCTGATCGTTGCTCTTGTTGCATGCAGCCAGTGCCACAGCTGCCAACAGGGATGCTACGAGGAGGGATTTCTTCATGATCACGTCCTTTTATGGTTAAAGGTAAGCAACAGCGCAAAATAATACCGGTAATGTGCTCCAACACCGACTTCGGCCGCTGGTGGAGACGCTCTTTTGACGAGCAGGAATCTTCCCTACGGCTTGGGCGGAAATTATATGCACTTTCGTACTGACAATCCATAAATCCGGGGTCAATACGTTGTCTTTCTCATACAAAATTTCACTGTACTGTGTATAACAGACACGCGAGGCTAGGCAAGCTCGCCCATCCGTATCCAGCCCGCACGATACCACTCGTGTAGCCGTGCTGTCACCGACGAATCGTGTGAGAGTGTTACAAAGCGTTTCGCACTCAGACATCGGTGATCTGCGAGATCAAAGAGCCACTTTTTCGAGCCGTCAAACGGAAATTTCTCTCCGTTTATGAAGAAAAAGCGGCGGTTGTACAACAAACTCGTCTTGCGGTCCAGTCGCACCCCGGACTTCAATGCTTCACTGATAAAACGCACTTCGTTGAGCGGCCTTTGCGGCGGATCAAAGACGACACTCGGCTTGGGTTCGCTGAGATACGTGCCAAGGAACGACGCAATGTCCTGCTCATTCCATCTGACCTCAGCAAGGATTGCGCCAACGCGTTCGACGAGCGCCGCCGGCAGTTCCGCCGGCCGGTCCACGGCGGGTTGCTGGGGATCGCGGTAAAGCGCGCCGGTCCGGCCGTTCTCTTCGCCGCGCTCGGCCAGATGGTAAAGGAACTGCGCCGTCAGCTCGCCCGCCGACGGCGCGCGAAACCCGATCGAGCAGGTCATGCATTCGCCCTCGGCGACGCCGTCGTGTGCGATATGCGGCGGCAGATACAGCATGTCGCCGGGCTCCAGCACCCACTCTTGTTCTGCCTCAAAGTTCTGTAAAACTTTCAACGGCAAGTCCGGCTGCAGCGTCAGATCTTTCTGCGCGCTGATGCGCCAGCGCCGCTTGCCTTTTACTTGCAAAAGAAACACATCGTAGGAATCGAAGTGCGGGCCCACGCCGCCGCCGTCGGTCGCATACGAGATCATCAGATCGTCAAGGCGCGCGTCGGGAACGAAGCGGAAGCGGTCGAGCAGGGCGCGCGCGCGGTCGTCGTGCAGATCGGCGCCCTGCACGAGCAGCGTCCACGCGCGCCGCTTCAGCGACGGCAGTTCGTCGGGCGCGAACGGGCCATGCTCGAGTTGCCATTTATTGCGAAAGTGCGTGATGAGGCGCGCCTCGACGTCGTCTTCGTCCGCGAGTTCGAACAACTCGTCGCGCGAAAGCGGCGCTTCGACGTGGGGAATTGCCTGGCGGATCAATAACGGCTTTTTCTGCCAGTAGCGGCGCATGAATTGCGACGGCGTGAGGTTGCCGAGCAGCGGCGTGGGCGTGTCGGGCGAGGGCGGGAAAATCGCGGAAGCCGGCTTTGCAGCCGATGAAGAATTGCGTGCCGAAGCTGCTTCGGCCGGGTGGTCAGTGGGCCGCTTGGGCATCGTATAATGTGAGTTGTATTCTGGAGAATCGAATGAAAATCGCAAAGAACACCGTCGTGTCGGTCGCTTACAAGCTGTCGGATGCGCAGGGCAATCTGATTGAAGAAAGCGACGAGCCGATGGTCTATCTGCACGGCGGCTATGATGGCACGTTCCCCAAGATCGAGGAAGAGCTCGACGGCCACGAGGCCGGCTTCGAGACCCAGATCCAGCTGGAGCCGCAAGACGCATTCGGCGAGTACGACCCGGAACTCGTGAAGATCGAACCGCGCAATCGCTTTCCGGAACCGCTCGAAGTCGGCATGCAGTTCGAAGGCACGCCGGAAGAAGGCGATGACGACCTCGATTCGCTCGTCTACGTGGTGACCGACGTCGCTGAAGACAAGGTCGTGCTCGACGGCAACCATCCGCTCGCCGGCATGGCGCTGCGCTTTGCGTTGACCGTGAAAGACGTGCGTCCCGCGACCGAAGACGAAATCCAGCACGAGCATGCGCATGGCGCGGATGGCCTGGAAGTGCTCGACGAAGACGACGACGCGGACGACGAGAGCGGCAAGTCAGGGCCCACGCTGCACTGAGTGCGGCTGCGAGCCGGTAGCGCCTGAGCCGGCCGCACCTGAAGCGCTTGAAGTGCCTGAAGTGCCTGAAGCGCCGGACGCTCCCGGCGCACCCCGCTGCCCTGGCGGAGTCGACGTCGCGGGTCCGTATCCGCCGCCGCCCTGGTCGGCCGGAATGCGCGGCAACTGATCGAGTTGCTGCGAGTCCGGTTGTGACTGGCCGGGCGTAGGAAGAAGCGGCGGCAAGTCGGACGCCGGCCCGAGCGACGGCACCGCCGGCATCGAAGCGGCGGGCTCGTCCCTCGGCAACACAGGCTGCGTCGTGGGCATCGGCATATGCCGCGGCACCTCGCGCACCGTCACGCGGAACGGCGGTTTTCTGCCGAAGTCCGCATCAATCTGAATCCACTGGTTAAGACGATCATGCGGCGCGAGCGCGATACGCGTGAGGTTCGTCACCAGATTCCCTTTGTCATTGCGTAGCGGCTGGTCGATCGCGAAGCCGGCGCTCGCGTGTTCGTCGTCGGAATGGACGACGAGCACCGGCCCGTGGAAGATCTGCGCGAGCTTCACGAGGCTGCGCTTGAACTCGAGGAAGCCGTCGCGGCGCGGATTGCGTCCGAAGCGCAGCCATGCGAAACGCTCTGGCCGTTCATAGCGCTCGGCGTCGGGGTCGCCCTGAATGAACACGACGATCGCGCGTGCGTCACGGCGCTTCGCAAATTCGCCGGCATGTTCGAGCCAGAATGCGTTGGCGATCACGCGGTCTTCGAATTCTCCGTTGCGCCCGCCGGCGGTCAGATAGTGATTGTTGGGGCTCGGCGCATTGAGCCCGACGAACACCGTGTCGCCCACCTGCCAACGCACATTCTCGCGATACGGGCGAAAGCGCGATACCTCGCTCTCTCGCGTCAGTGCAAGCGGGTTCTGGCCCATCGAGTTGGCATCGCCGAGAAGCGTCTGGCGCAACTGGTCGAGCCGTTCGACCGGATCGAAGCCGCCTGCCTCGGCGCTCGCGCAATCGACCCAATCGTGCTGGCCTGGAATAAAAAACAGCGCGGGCCGCGACGTTTCCAGCACCGCGTGGCGCCGTTCATACAGCGCATCGCGGCAGGCTTCTTTCGGGCCTTTCAGATTGCCGTCGTAGACGATAAAAGAGACGTCGCGCTCGCGGCCGATTGCGTCGATGAGCCGCTGGGTCGGGGCTTCGTCGGCGGGACTTTGCATCGTGTTCGCGATGACCGCGAAGCTGTAGTTCGGCGCGGCTGCATAAGCCCGCGGTGTGGGAAGGAGAAGTGCGAAGGCGAGTGTGGATACCAGACCTGCAATGCGCAGCCCAACTCTGCTCGCTACCCTCGGCGCCATAGCTATAGCCGACCCCGCGCGGAATTCGCGCGGACGCTCGGCCAGACCGCGTGCCTCAATGATCCGCATCCGGCGCAGCGGCCAACTCGTGTAGTTCATACAGCAGATCGAGCGCTTCGCGTGGCCGCAGATCGTTCGGATCGATGCCGCGCAAACGCTCGACAAGCGTCTGCATAGCCGGCGACGCGTCAGCAGTTTGCGGCTCGTCGTCCGCATCTTCGAGCAGCATCGGCGACGGCGCCGCGAACAGATCGAGCTGCGGCGCCGGTTGCCCCGCGGACTGCTGCTCGAGATACGCAAGATGCTTGCGCGCCGCGCGAATCACCGCGTTCGGCACGCCGGCCAGTTGCGCGACCTGCAAACCGTAGCTCTGGTTCGCCGGACCTTCGTTGACGGCGTGCAGGAACACGATGCCATGTCCGTGTTCCACCGCCGACAGATGCACGTTCGCCGCTTGTGGGAATTCCGCCGGCAACTGCGTGAGTTCGAAGTAATGCGTCGCGAACAGCGTATGGCAACCGTTATGCGCAAGCAGATGCCGCGCGATGGCCCACGCGAGCGCGAGGCCGTCGAAGGTCGATGTGCCGCGGCCGATTTCATCCATCAGCACGAGGCTTTGCGGCGTCGCGTCGTTAAGAATCGCGGCCGCTTCGGTCATCTCGACCATGAAGGTCGAACGGCCGCCGGCGAGATCGTCCGCCGCGCCGATGCGCGTGAAAATCCGGTCGATCGGCCCGAATGCCGCACGCCGTGCAGGCACGTAGCTGCCGACGTACGCAAGCAGCGCGATCAGCGCCGTCTGGCGCATGAAGGTCGATTTACCGCCCATGTTCGGGCCGGTGATCAGCAGCAGCTTGCGCTCCGGCGTGAGCGTGCAGTCGTTGGCGATGAATTGCTCGACCTGCGCCTCGACAACCGGATGCCGTCCCTGTTCGATCTCGATGCCTGCATCGAGCGAGAAGCTCGGCGCGACCCAGTCGAGCGCGCGAGCGCGTTCGGCAAAAGCGGCGAGCAAATCGAGTTCGGCGAGCGCCGACGCGACGCGCTGGCAGTCCGGAATGAACGGCAACAGCGCCTGCAGCAGCGAGTCGTAGAGCGAACGCTCGCGGGCAAGCGCGCGTTCCTGCGCGGACAGCGCCTTGTCCTCGAACGTCTTCAGTTCCGGCGTGATGTAGCGCTCGGCGTTCTTCAACGTCTGACGGCGGCGATAATCGTCCGGCACCTTGTCGGTCTGGCCGCGCGTGACCTCGATATAGAAGCCGTGCACCTTGTTGTATTCCACGCGCAGATTGCCGATGCCCGTGCGTGTGCGTTCACGCGTTTCCAGATCGATTAGGAACTGTCCGCAGTTCTCCGAAATATCTCGGAGTTCGTCGAGTTCGGCGTCGTAGCCGCGCGCGATCACGCCGCCGTCGCGGACCATCGCGGCCGGCTCTTGTGCGATGGCGCGCGTGAGCAACTCGACGCACGCTTGCGGCGGCTCGAGCGATGCGTCGATGCGCGCAAGCGATTCCGCGTTCGACGAAACGGCCGCGAGCCTCGCACGCAGTTCAGGCAGCGCGATGAAGGTGTCGCGCAAGCTCGACAGATCGCGCGGGCGCGCCGACAGCAGTGCGAGACGGCCGGTGATCCGCTCGATGTCCGAGATGTGCCGCAGTACGCCGCGCAGCGAGTCGACGTCCGTGCCCGCGCCCGCGGGCGCGTCGAGCAACGCGCCGATAGCCTGCTGACGCGCGCGTGCAACCGCCGATTCACGCGGCGGATGATGCAGCCAGTGACGCAGCAAACGGCTGCCCATCGTCGTGCAGCAGGTGTCGAGCAGCGAACACAGCGTGGGCGATTCGGTGCCGCGCAAAGTCTGCGTGATTTCCAGGTTGCGCCGCGTTGCGGGGTCGAGGCCGATATATTCCGATTCGTACTCGACCTTCAGACTGCGCACGTGCCGCAGTTGCTGGCCTTGCGTGGCCGCCGCGTACAGCAGCAACGCGCCGGCCGCGCCGCACGCGCAGGTGAGCGAATGCGCGCCGAAGCCGTCGAGGCCCGCGACTTCCAGTTGATCGCACAAGCGCTGCGTGCCCGAGGCGACGTCGAAGTGCCATGACGGGACACGCGTGAGCGCGCGTGCGCCCGTGGGCGGCGTCCAGCTCGTGGAATCGGCCGTCGTGTCGGCGACCAGAATCTCCGCCGGGTCGATGCGTTCCAGCGCGGCGGCCACCTGGTCGGGCGCGACTTCGGCGAGCCGCAACGCGCCGCTCGCGAGATTCAGCCACGCGAGCCCGACGCTCGTCGCGACGCCGCGGCGATTGTGCGCGACGCACATGGCCAGCAGGAAGACGTCGCTCTTGTCGGACAGCAGCGCGGCGTCCGTGAGCGTGCCCGGCGTGACGACGCGCACGACCTTGCGTTCGACAGGACCTTTGGACGTGGCCGGGTCGCCGATCTGCTCGCAAATCGCGACCGATTCGCCGAGCTTCACGAGCTTCGCCAGATACTGTTCGACCGCGTGATGCGGGACGCCCGCCATCTTGATCGGATTGCCCGCCGACGCGCCGCGTTGCGTGAGCGTGAGGTCGAGCAGACGCGCGGCTTTTTCGGCGTCGTCGAAAAAGAGTTCGTAGAAGTCGCCCATCCGGTAGAACACGAGCGTGCCCGGATGCTCCGCCTTGATGCGCAGGTATTGCTGCATCATCGGGGTATGTTGTGCGACGTCGCTGGCCGCTGCGGTTTGAGTGCCCATCCTCGGTATCTTTCTGCTTTAGCTGTTCAGGGCGTGAGTTTAACCCGCCGACGCCGCGAGCGGACCCTGGCCGAATGGCCGATGCGGGTTGCGACGGGTGCGGCTAGGGAATGGCGTGGCTGTTGGCAGAGCGTTCGTTCAACGAGCAGGCGAATCTTCAAACACTGGTGGACTCAAGTCCAAGGTGATCACATAGCGCTCGTCGTTTGGATGGCCTCTGCTGCCGAAGCACCGGATATTGACTGAAACCTGATATTTGTTACCGGCTTGCCAGCGCGTTGTGGGGGCGGTGCATGCCCGGATCGCATTTCGGGCTGCCTGAGTGTCTTCGATAGGGCGGTTGTCGCGAGACTGGAACGGTTTCCAGCCCGCCCGCTGGAACTGCTTTTGCAGGTCCGTGAGAATAGCGATCGACGCGTCAAGCGGCAGTGTTTCGATTTGTGGCGATAGGGTAACAAGCGACACATTGCCAAGCTGATCCGCATAAAGACTCAGGAACCTGGCAGGCGGCGTAACGAAGCCGAACTGCGAATCGCTGAAGCGGAAGATTGCGGGGCGCGTCACGTAAAGGTTGATGGACTTCTCGTCGGTTGCAGCCGGGAGCGTCGATCGCGAGTGCTGCCGCACGTGTTCATAAGACTCACCAAGCGTCAGCACGACTTCGTCGACGGGTCTTGTCATCGCGTATATGCCCCAAACGACAGCGGAGCCGAACAGCGCGCACGCCGCGTACCCGAACCACCTGATTGTTCCGCGCACCATGATCACCTCGGGTGCGCAATGAGATACAGCGAGTTTTCGACCGAGTGCTTTTCGATCGGGTCGCGTAACAATTCGTCGAACCGCTGGGCTGCGCGGATAACGAACGCCATGCGCTGATCGGGATCTGCGATGTTGGCGAGAGCCTGGTTGCTGAAACGTTCGTTCTTCGCGCTGGTTGCTGCCAGTGTGCATTGGTTCGCAAATGCCAACTGGATCTCGCGCGCGGAACCGGTCGGAATGTGCCACGCCCACGCGAACTGGTTGGCGCGCATCAGCACCACGAACGCCGGATCGGTGTACATGGCCGGTTGCAGGATATTGATCGGTTCGTGACGGGCAAGCAGCCTGACGCCCTCCGCGAGGTTGCCTGCATCGATTGCCCGGAACGCGAGTAACACCTCGGGTTTGCTTTCCGCGAAGAGAACACGGTCTGCGATCGGCCAGATAACCGACCCGCGGAGACCCGAGCGCTCGGTCAGGCATTTCTGAAATCGCTGCAGCCCGAACTTCCTGTAAAACATGTGCAGAGGCCAGACGTCGAGAAATAGCGCCGTGTTTCCCTTTGCGAGCATCTGATATACCTTTTCTGCGCCCGTACCGTTCACCTGATCCGGGATCGGCATGCGCGGCGATCCGTACGGTGCGATCCGTTCAAGCGGAGAGCTTTGTCTTTCCCATTGTTGGTAAGCGTTACGCTCCCGATTTGACTTGCCGATCAGTTCCGCAGCGTTGAGCAAGCCGCACCCGACCTGTTTGGATGCAAACGCCGCGAGCCCCGCCCACTGGAACCGGTGATCGTCTAGCCACAACTGCGCATACGCGGCGTTGATGCGTCGATTGCGAGCGATGGGATCGTCGATGGCAACGAGGGCCTCCGCTTTTTTCTGGTAGAAGCGCCAACAGTTGATGCAGTCTTGCTGGTCATCTTCCGACTGCTTTTTTGCGGCCGCTTCCTCGTCTCTCCAGTTCGGGTAACAGACCGGACAACGGTGGTTTTCGCACTTCGCCATCGAGCTCTTTCTCGCTGTCGGGTCTTGGGGATTTGCTGACCCCAGTTTCCCACGGCAAGAGCAGAGGCTATCTCGATATGCGGGTATTCGACGTCACGCCACCCTCATTCCTCCAGCAGCGCATGCATATTCGCAGACCGTTCGTTCGCCGCACTCCGCCGCTTCGCGAGCCACATCATGAACGTAATAAAAACGCCGAACACGACGATGATCCATTGCGCCGGCATCTTCGCCGTGAGCAGCAGCGCGTACGCGCCAAGCATCAGCAATACGGCGAGATTCTGGTTGAAGTTCTGCACCGCGATCGAGTGTCCGGCCGACAGCAGGGTGGCGCCGCGATGCTGAAGAATCGCGTTCATCGGCACGATGAAAAAGCCGGACAATGCGCCGAGCAGGATCATCAGCGGATACGCGAGCAGGATGTAGATCGGCACGACATATGAGCCGATGTGGATGCCCGCGCCCGCGGGGAAAAGGTTCTTGTTGTAGAAGGCCATCGCAATGGCGACCGCGCCGGTGACGATGCCGACCGGCAGCACGGTCAGCGAGCGGCGCAGCGGAATCAGCGCGGCCGCCGCCGCAGCGCCGACAGCGATGCCGAGGCCGGTCACGCCTTGCATGACCGCGGCCTTCGAGAGCGACAGGCCGAGGTTCACGTTGGCCCATTTCAGCACCAGCAATTGCAGCGTGACGGCGCCGCCCCACATCAGCGTCGTGACCCACAGCGCGATCTGCGCGAGCTTGTCGGCCCACAGCACGTTAAAGCAATGATAGAAGTCGCCGACGAGCTTCGTCGGCTCGGTCAGGCGATTCGGATAGCGCGCGCCGGTGTCGGGAATGAAGATGTTGATGGCGGCGGCGATCGCGTACGTGAGCATGACCGCGAACATCGCCAGATCCGCCGATGAGCCGATCAGCGGCAGATGCGCGCGCGCGACGAATTTATCGGCGAATGTGCTGATGAGCGCGCCGCCCACCATGGTGCCGACGATCGTCGAGAGCACTGTCGCCGATTCGAGCCATGCGTTGGCCTTGACGAGTTTTTCGGCGGGCAGCAACTCGGTGAGAATGCCGTATTTCGCCGGCGAATACGCGGCCGCGCCGAAGCCGACCACGCCGTAGGCGATCATCGGATGCACGCCTGCAATCATCATCATGCAGCCGCTCGCCTTGAGCGCATTGGAGATGAACATCACGTGGCGCTTTTGCATGGCGTCCGCGAACGCGCCCACGAATGGCGCGAGCAGCACGTACGAGACAGTGAAGAAGATCTGCAGCAAGGGCGTGACCCACGCAGCCGAGCGGATCACGGATAACAATGCGATGGCGGCGATCAGCAGGGCATTGTCGGCAAGCGACGAAATGAACTGCGCCGCGATGATCGTGTAGAAGCCTTTTTTCATGAAGCGGATGGGAAGCGGCGCGCGAGACGAGGCGCGAAGGACGCAGGAACGACGCACGGATGCGAGCGCGGATCGCTGCGCACACAACGCGCAGGCGGGCGCAGCGTGGGACGCGGAATGCAGCCGGCGAAAAGCGTAGGGCCGGCGCGGCTTCCCGCTTTGTAGCACGAACGCTCGCACGATGCAGGCGCGCTAATGAAAAAGCGGCCGAAGCCGCTTGTGTCGAGTGTTTGTTGTGATTGCAGGCGTGCAGTGCCGCGCTTACTCGTTGCGTTGTTCTGGACTGGAGCCTCAGACGCTACGACGCGGAAGCGCGTGCCGCGCAACTCAAGCCGCTTGCTGACGCGTACGGCTGTAACGCGAGAGGATCGGCACCATCTGTGCGTAAATCTTCGGATTGCCGGCGACGACTTCGCCGACGTGCAGGAAGTCCGAGTCGCCGGTGTAGTTGCCCACCAGGCCGCCGGCTTCGGTGATCAGCAGGCTGCCCGCGGCGACGTCCCACGGGTTCAGGCCTTGCTCGAAGAAGCCGTCCATGCGGCCCGCGGCCACGTTCGCCAGATCGAGCGCGGCCGCGCCGGGACGGCGCAGGCCCGCGCAGGCTTGCGTCATTTCAGCGAACTGGCGGCCATATGCTTCGAGACCGTCGGTTTCGCGGAACGGGAAGCCGGTGCCGATTAGGCCGTCGGCGAGACGATCGCGCCTTCCGACGCGAATGCGGCGGTCGTTCAGGAACGCGCCGCGGCCGCGCGAGGCGGTGAAGAGGTCATTGCGGGTCGGGTCGTACACGACGGCCTGCGTCACGATGCCCTTGTGGGCCAGCGCAATCGACACGCAGTAGTACGGAAAGCCGTGAATGAAATTGGTGGTGCCGTCGAGCGGATCGATGATCCACTGGTACTCGGACTCGTTGTCCGACTTGCCGGATTCTTCGGCGAGGATAGCGTGATCGGGATAAGCGGTCTTCAGCGTGTCGATGATCGCGGCTTCGGACGCTTTGTCGATCTCCGTCACGAAATCATTGTGCTGTTTCTTGCTGACCTGGATCAGATCGAGATCGAGCGACGCGCGGTTGATGATCTGGGCTGCGCGGCGCGCGGCCTTCACAGCGATGTTGAGCATGGGATGCATGGACGGATCCTTGTGCCGGGGCAGCACGGCTGCTTGCCGGTAAATAAGCGCGACGCGCGCGCTAATGGGCGCCCTCGATGAGGCGCGGAAACAGCACGGAACGCTCGCCCGGTACAGGACCGGCGCGCATTCCGCCAACGGAGACGAATTGAATAAGAACGAGGCGCCGGGGTTTGGCTGATAGCTCTGCCTGACTGCGTGCACTGCTTTGAACTGGTGCGGTATGCAGATCGGCGTGGCGCAGGCCGGACGCGAATTCCGGTATTTTACCCGAGTCTGCCAGGCGCGGCAGGGTTCGGGTTGGGGAGGGCGCTGGTGGGCGTGCGTGGGCGCTTGCATGCGGATTTGAATGTGATGTTGAAGAGGCGGTCGGAGACGCGCTCGAGCCTCTTGCAACCCGCTTGCGCACGGGCTTGAGCCGCGGTTTCGCGCGCGCGTGAGCTGCTCGCGCACGGTCTTCCAGCCGCGCTCGAACCCGCGCTTGGAGACGCGCTTGAGCGGCTTGCAACCGCGCTTGCACAGCGCTCCCAGCCGCTCGTGCACTTGCTCGGAGACGCGCTCCAACTGCTTGCGGCGGCGCTCGCTCACGGGCGCGCAGCCGCGCTTGCACACGCACTCGGCGACGCGTTCGAACTGCTTGCAACCGCGCTTGCCCACGCGCCGGCGCGCAGCCTTCCAGCCGCGCTTGACGACGCATTTGCAGCCTGAATCCCCCCCGCCCACACACACGCCGTTCGGCGGCTTCGCGCGTTGGCGCTACCATACGCGTTCTCCGACTCGCAGGCTTTCATCGTGGACCACACCCACCATTCTTCCGATCCCGCCGTGGCGGACTTGCGCGGCGGCTTCACGTCGACGCGTTTCGTGCTCGTCGAGCCGAGCCATCCGGGCAACGTCGGGGCCGCGGCGCGCGCGCTGAAAACCATGGGTTTTTCGCGGCTCGTGCTGGTTTCGCCGCGCGTGCCGCACGTGCAGAGCGATCCGGAGGCGATAGCGATGGCAAGCGGCGCCGACGACGTGCTCGCCTCCGCGCACGTCGTGCCGACGCTTGCCGATGCGCTCTCCGGCGTGCACTGGTCGATCGCATTGACCGCGCGGCAGCGCGAGTACGGCCCGCCGCAATGGACGCCTCGCGCAGCCGCAAGCCTCGCACGCGACGAGGCGTTGCACGGCGAGATCGCGCTCGTGTTCGGCAACGAGCGCACGGGCTTGTCGAATGAAGACGTCGAACGATGCAGCGCGCTTGCGCATATTCCCGCGAATCCCGCCTACAGTTCCCTGAATCTCGCTCAGGCCGTACAGGTCCTCGCGTATGAGTTGCGCATGATCTATCTGACGAGCGGTGCGGAGGTCAACGCATCGGCGAGCCGCGCGCCGCAAGCGTCGACTGGGTCGGCTGCATCGGCTGCATCGACCGGCGCCGCTGCATCGGCCGAGCCTGCAGGTCCGCGTGCCGCGAGCGATGAAATCGAAAGCATGTTTGCGCATCTCGAAAGCGCGCTCGTCGCACTCGAGTTTCTCGATCCCGCGAATCCGAAGAAGCTGATGTCGCGCTTGCGGCGGCTCTTCGCGCGTTCGGGTCTCGAGCGCGAGGAGGTCAATATCGTGCGCGGGATTGCGAAGCACATCCTGCTGAAAACCGGCCGCAAGGACGACAGCGCACGCTAGCGCGCGGCGCGGGAACGAAGGGCCAATGAGCGAGCAATAAGCGGCCAATGAGCAAGCAATCAGCGGCCGTGCTGGCGGCCACCGACTAGCACGACGACCTTTTGCGCTACATGGACTTGCGGCAGGTTTGCGCGAACCGTCCTACAATCCTCGAAACCTTCTAAGCAAAGCTGCCGATCTGCTATGCGGCAGCCGTGCACGCGCGCATGACGTTTCGCGCGCGGCTTCCCCCACATAACATAGTCCCTGCCATGTTCACGAGACTTCGCGAAGACATTGCCACGATCCGCGAGCGCGATCCCGCCGCCCGCAGTGCCTGGGAAGTGCTCACATGTTATCCGGGCTTGCACGCGCTGGTGCTGCACCGGTTCGCGCATGCGTGCTGGCGCGCGCGGCGCCGCTGGCTCGCGCGCTTCGTTTCGCAGATGGCGCGCTTCATGACGGGCATCGAGATTCATCCGGGCGCGACCGTTGGACGGCGAGTCTTCATCGATCACGGCATGGGCGTGGTGATCGGCGAGACCGCGCAGATCGGCGACGATTGCACGATCTATCAGGGCGTCACGCTCGGCGGCACGTCGCTCACACGCGGCGCGAAACGGCATCCGACGCTGGAGCGCGGCGTGATCGTGGGCGCGGGCGCAAAGGTGCTCGGCGGGTTCACGATTGGCGCGGACGCGAAGATCGGATCGAATGCGGTGGTGACGAAGCCTGTGCCCGCCGGCGGGACCGCGGTCGGCAATCCGGCGCGAATCATCGTGCCGGCGGCGGCTGCTGCTGTATCTGCCGTGGCGAAGGCTGCCGCTGTTGGCATGCCGGCCAATGGCCGCGCGAGTGTAGCGTCGGATGCCACGGCGAACGGCGCCGCTGCGTCGAATGGCGTGACGCGTGAGGATGAACGCGGCAAGCTAGCCGCCAGGCGCAGCGATTTCTGCGCGTACGGCATCACGCCGAATGCAGACGATCCTGTGTCGCTCGCCATCCACGGGCTGATCGATCATGCCGCGACGCAAGCGAAGCGCATCGATGAAATCGTCGTGGCGCTCGAGCATCTGGGCACGAGCCTGGAAGGCCTGCAAGGCGCCGATGCCGCGCTGCTCGATTTACGCCGTTTGTCCGCGGCGATCGCGGGCAAGGTGGAGGGGACGGTGGCCGCGCGTTGAAGGCTTGAAGATACGCGGGGCCGTGAGCGCGGCACCGCCTCTTCATGCCACCGTCGGCGGCGCAGCACATCATCATGCGGCCGGAGGCGGGGCGCAGCATGGTCTCGCTGCTACGCGTAAGACACGACCTTTTCATGCCGCCGTGGCGGCGCATCGCCTCGTCACGCCGCGGGTGAAACACCACCTCATCACGCCGCGCAACGCACCACCTCTCACCACCACTCTCAATCGAGCGGTAACGCCCGAATCCCTTCCGAATCGACGCGCAAATAACCGCCGCGTCGCTCGCCATGATCGAGATCCCAGTCGGGCAGCACCCAGCGTATGCCGCCCGGCTCGCGATGACGCGCGGGGCGGTGCGTGTGCCCGTGAATCATCGTCGCCGCTTTCGACCACTTGAACAATGCGGCGACGCCTTTGGGCGTCACGTCGTATTTGAGTGAAACGGGACGCATGCGGCCGCCCTCGCTCTTCGCCCGCATGTTTTCCGCGAGCGCCTGACGCCACGAAAAGGGCGACGCGAGAAACAGCATCTGCGCAAGACGGTTGCGCGCGAATCCGCGAAACAGTTGATAACCGCGATCCGCGGTGCACAGACGGTCGCCATGCGCGACCGCAATGCGCGTGCCGAATGCGGTGATCACGAACGGGTCGGGCAGCCAGATCGCGCCGGCCGCTTTCATGAAACGCTTGCCGAGCAGAAAGTCGCGATTGCCGTGCATGATGTAGAGCGCAATGCCGCGCTCGGTCAGCGTGTGCAACAGCGCGGCCATCCGCGCGACGAACGGCTCGGCGAGCATGTCGTCGCCGATCCAGTACTCGAACAGATCGCCGAGAATAAAAACCGAGTCGGCCTGGTCGGCGTTGACGCGAATGAAGTGTTCGAACGCGGCGACCGTGCGCGGGATCGCCTCGCTCAAATGAATGTCGGAGAGGAACAAAAACGGGCGTGCGGCGTGCGGGCGTTTGCCCTCGCCAGGCACGCCCGCGGCGACGCTTCGCAGCGGCTTTTCTTGCAGCATTGAAGGTGCCTGTATCGCAGTTTTTCTAGTTAAGGCGCGTCCGCAATCAGTCGACGACCACGGCTTTTTCGATCACGACGTCGTCGACCGGCACGTCCTGATGAAAGCCCTTCGAGCCCGTCTTGACCTTCTTGATCTTCTCGACGATGTCCATGCCTTCGACCACCTTGCCGAACACCGCATAGCCCCAGCCTTGCGGCGTCGGCGACGAGTGGTTCAGGAAGTCGTTGTCGTTCACGTTGATGAAGAATTGCGCGGTCGCCGAATGCGGGTCGTTCGTGCGAGCCATCGCGATCGAGCCGTTCACGTTCTTCAGACCGTTGTTCGCTTCGTTGTTGATCGGCTCGGCCGTCGGCTTCTGCTTCATGCCGGGTTCGAAGCCGCCGCCCTGAATCATGAAGCCGTCGATCACGCGGTGAAACACCGTGTTGTCGTAGTGGCCGGCCTTCACGTAGTTGAGGAAGTTCTCAACCGACTTCGGCGCTTTCTCGGCGTCCAGTTCCAGTTTGATGACGCCGTGGTTCGTATGCAGTTCAACCATGATGGAATCCTTTGATGAACGGGGTGGGTGGAAAAGACGCGGCGAGCCGTCGTGCGCTGTGCAATCTGTGCGCGTCGATGCGTTTGACGGCGGGCCGCGCGGGGCGTGAGTTCGACGCTTCTACGCGTGCGTGATGTTCAGTGTTGTTCCGTGTTGCTCTGGGTTGTTCCGTTACTTGCCGCCGACCACGGCAGCCGATTCGATCACGATCGGCTTTTGCGGCACGTCGCCCATCGGACCGCGCGTGGTGGTCGGCGCGGCTTCGATCTTCTTCACGACGTCCATGCCGCTCGTGACCTTGCCGAACACCGCATAGCCGTTGCCGTCCGGATTCGGATAGTCGAGGCCCGCGTTGTCCACCGTGTTGATGAAGAATTGCGCGGTCGCGGAGTTCGGGTCGCTGGTGCGCGCCATCGCGAGCGTGCCCATCGTGTTCTTCAGACCGTTACGGCTTTCGAGCGGAATCGGCGCGCGCGTGGGCTTCTCCGCGAAGCTCTGCGTGTAGCCGCCGCCCTGGATCATGAAGCCGCGAATCACGCGATGAAAAATCGTGCCGCTGTACTGGCCGGACTTCACATAGTCGAGAAAGTTGGCGACCGTTTTGGGCGCTTTCTCAGGATACAACTCGACGCGAATATCGCCTTCCGACGTCTTGAGGAGGACGGACGGATGCGCGGCTTGCGAACCGGACTGGGCGAACGCGGGTGCGTTCGCGATCAGGGCGGCGCTGCCGAGCGCCAACATCAACCATTTCATGAAAATCCTCAGGGTTGGAAAAAACGTATGACCGCGGCGGCGGCCTTATTGCGAGGGTGCCATGTAAGGCGGCATGGCGAGCGAGCCGTTGGGCCCGCCGTACTGGAAGCTCGGCGTTTGCGTCATGTTCGCGGTGGAGCCGGGCGTGTATTCCTGCGGCGCGGCCGCGGCCCGTTTCGGCGCTTTCGCGGTCTTCGGCGGCGATACGATTTTCTGGATGTCGGCGATGCGCTGCGTGGTCGTGGCGTTCGCCTTGCCGAGGCTTTGCGCGCGGCGATACGCTTCGTTGGCCATGCGCAGATAGAGGTCGCCCAGGTTCTCGTAAGCGAGACCGTAACCGGGGTTGACCTTGGTCGCGGTTTCGAGCGCCGCGCGTGCTTCCGCGTAGCGGCCGTGCTTGGCGTAGAGCGCGGCGAGGTTGTTGTACGGCTCGGGCAACTCCGGATACAACTGCGTGAGTTCGGTGAACGCGGTGATCGCTTCGTCGTCGCGGTTCAGATGCGCGAGCACGGTGGCGCGCTTGAACTTCGCCTGCGCGTCACGCGGATTCGACGCGATGCGCGCATCGAGTTGCGTCAGCGAGGCTTGCCAGTCCTTTTGCGCGATGGACGCGTCGATCTCCGGCGTGTTGTCGCGCACGGCAGGCCCTTGCGGCATGGTAGGCGTTTTCTGCGCGAAGGCGGCGGCGCCCGGCAGCATGCCGAGCGCGACGGCCACGGCGACGCGCAGCGTGACGGCGCGCGCGAACTTGCCGCCAGCGCCGTGCATCGAGCCACGCACCGAAGTGCCAACAGAGGCGCGGAGAGGGGCGCGAACAGAGGCGCGAACAAGTGTGCCGGCAAGGCCGCCAAACGCCGTCGCGGCGAGGGTCGCAGCGCTGCGCGCGCGGCCGCTGGAAGGTTTCATAGGCTCGGGTCTGGGTGTTATACTCCGAGCCATTCTAACAAAAGGTCTGCGCGTTCCGTCGAACCGCCGGCTGTCTTTTCGCCACTCGTGGTCGTCTCCGCCTTGATAGCAGTCTGACCGCCGCACCAGGTGCACCGGTTTGCTGCTGTGCGTGTTTCAACAGTCGCCGCTGTGCGTGTTTCACGTCGGGCAATAGTCTGGTCATCAAGAAGTCTGATCAGAGCCCGTCCGAACAGGTAACAGGCAATAGGCAACAGTCGGCAACAATTCGTCCCCGCCGTCGTGTTCGGGGGCGGCACGCACGAAACACATTGCGGATTTCTTTCGGCCCACGCACCGTTCTCTATGGAATCACTGCGCATCTACAACACGCTCGCGCGTGACAAGCAAACTTTCGTGCCCCTGCAAGCAGGCGTCGTGCGGATGTACGTCTGCGGGATGACCGTGT
Organism: Paraburkholderia sp. RL17-368-BIF-A; assembly: GCF_046054045.1. Lineage (NCBI taxonomy): Bacteria > Pseudomonadati > Pseudomonadota > Betaproteobacteria > Burkholderiales > Burkholderiaceae > Paraburkholderia > Paraburkholderia sp. RL17-368-BIF-A. The sequence continues at coordinate 369,103 of NZ_JARESN010000003.1, read as the reverse complement.
ACGACTATTGTCACGTCGGTCATGCGCGTGTCATGGTCGTGTTCGACATCGTGCAGCGGTGGCTGCGCACGCTCGGCTACCAGGTCACGTACGTGCGCAACATCACGGACATCGACGACAAGATCATTCGCCGCGCCGTCGAAAACGGCGAGACGATCAAGTCGCTGACCGATCGCTTCATCAATGCGTTGCATGAAGATGCGGACGCGCTCGGCATCGCGCGTCCCGACATCGAGCCGCGCGCCACCGACTTCATTCCGCAGATGCTCGGCATGATCGAGACGCTCGAGGCGAACGGCTACGCGTATCAGGCGAGCGACGGCGACGTGAACTACGCGGTGCGCAAGTTCGCGGGCTACGGCAAGCTCTCCGGCAAGTCGCTCGAGGATCTGCGCGCGGGCGAGCGCGTCGCCGCGAACGACGCGAAAGAAGATCCGCTCGACTTCGTGTTGTGGAAGCAGTCGAAAGAGGGCGAACCCGCCGACACGGGCTGGGACTCGAAGTATGGCCGCGGCCGTCCTGGTTGGCATATCGAATGCTCGGCTATGGGGTGCGCGCTGCTCGGCGAACGTTTCGACATTCATGGCGGCGGACAGGACCTGCAGTTTCCGCACCACGAAAACGAAATCGCGCAAAGCGAAGCTGCGACCGGTCAAACGTTCGTGAATTACTGGATGCACAACGGCTACGTACAGATCGACAATGAGAAGATGTCGAAGTCGTTGAATAATTTCTTTACGATTCGCGAGGTATTGGCGCAGTACGATGCCGAGGTCGTGCGTTTTTTCATCGCACGCGCGCACTATCGTTCGCCGCTGAACTACAGCGACGTGCATATCGACGACGCCCGCAACGCCCTCGGCCGCCTTTACACGGCGCTGAAAGACGTGACGCCGGACGGCGCCGCGCTCGACTGGAACGAAGCGCATGCGCAGCGTTTCCAGGCAGCCATGAACGACGACTTCAACACGCCGGTTGCGGTGTCGGTGTTGTTCGAGCTGGCAACTGAAGTGAACCGCACGCGCGACCCCGCGCTGGCCCGTCAACTGCGCTCGCTCGGCGCGGTGCTCGGGCTGCTCGGGCGCGAGCCGCGTGCATACCTGCAGCAGGCAGCGGGCGCCGCGGTAGAAGGCGCGCTGGAACCCGCCGCGATCGAAGCGAAGATCGCCGAGCGCGTGGCCGCCAAGCAGGCGAAGGACTATGCAGCAGCAGACCGGATCCGGGCGGAATTGCTCGAGGCCGGCGTTGCACTTGAAGACAAACCCGGCGGGCTAACCGAGTGGCGGCGCGTGTGAGCGCACCTCGTACTTCCCTCTGAACGACTCGCCAGGCAGGAGGCAGGATGGCAACGGCCACGAAGACGCCGGCTAAACGAGCCACGTCTCAAACAAACGCGGCAGCCGCGCCCAAGTCGACTCGAACGTCGGCGCGCACGGCAAGCGGCGCGGTGAAGGCAGCAACGTCGAAAGGCGCGGGAGCGGCGGCAAAAACCGCTGGCGGCGCCTCGAAGAAGACGGCGGTCAAGCGCGCGTTGAACGGCGCGTCCGCGCCTGCGCATGTGGGTTCGTCCGCGGCGTCGTCGCTTTCGTCCGCCACGCGACGCACGAAGGCGTCGTCCGTGAAGGCATCGCGTGCGAAGCCGAGTAGCGCGAACGGCGCGTTGCCGGCCGAACTTGCGGGCGACGTGCAGGAGCTCGCGCGCGTCGCGAAAACGCGAGAGAACCAGGAAGGCGAGATCGTGCGCAAGACGCGCGCGTCGTCTTCGGCGGGCGGCGAAGCGGCGAGCGCAAGCGAGGTCGCGGTGCCGGTGCAGATCGCCGGGCTTGCGCCCGAAGTCACGCGTCCTGACTACTGGGACAAGGCATGCGCCGACCTCGTCAAACGCGACCGCATTCTGAAGAAGCTGATTCCGAAGTTCGGTCCGGTGCATCTGTTGAGCCGCGGCGATCCGTTCGTCACGCTCGCGCGCTCGGTGGTCGGTCAGCAGATTTCGGTGGCGTCCGCGCAGGCCGTCTGGGCCAAAGTCGCGGCGGCTTGTCCGAAGCTCGTGCCGCAGCAGTTCATCAAGCTGGGTCAGGAAAAACTCACGGCTTGCGGCTTGTCGAGGCGCAAGGCGGAGTATGTGCTCGACCTCGCGCAGCATTTCGTGTCGGGTGCTTTGCACGTCGGCAAGTGGCGGTCCATGGAAGACGAGGCGGTGATCGCCGAACTCACGCAGATTCGCGGCATCGGCCGCTGGACTGCGGAGATGTTCCTGATCTTCAACCTGTCACGTCCCGATGTGCTGCCGCTCGACGATCTCGGTCTGATCCGCGCCATCAGCGTGAATTACTTTAGCGGCGAACCGGTCACGCGCAGCGAAGCGCGCGAGGTCGCGGCGAACTGGGAGCCGTGGCGCACCGTCGCCACCTGGTATATGTGGCGTAGTCTGGACCCGTTGCCGGTCGACTACTGAAAGCAGAAGAAGCAATGCCGCTTGGCGAAACTATCAATTGTTAGATTTTGATAGTTGCGAAGTGGTTTTGACATCGGCGAGCGCGGTTAGAATACGCGCTGCCGGTAAGTCCAAGGATTAAAACCAATGAAGACCACCTTTCTGGATTTCGAACAGCCGATCGCTGAACTCGAAGCGAAGATCGAAGAATTGCGCTTCGTGCAGGACGATTCGGCCGTCGATATTTCGGAAGAGATCGAGCGGCTGTCCAAGAAAAGCCAGCAGCTCACGAAAGATCTGTACGCGAACCTCACGCCGTGGCAGGTTTCGCAAATCGCCCGACATCCGCAGCGCCCGTACACGTTTGACTACGTGAACGAGCTCTTCACCGATTTCCACGAGCTGCACGGCGACCGCCACTATGCGGACGACCTGTCGATCGTCGGCGGCCTCGCGCGTTTCAATGGCCAGGCCTGCATGGTGATCGGCCATCAGAAGGGCCGCGACACGAAAGAGCGCGCGCTGCGCAACTTCGGCATGCCGCGTCCGGAAGGCTATCGGAAGGCCGAGCGTCTGATGCGTCTCGCCGAAAAATTCAGCCTGCCGATCTTCACGTTCATCGATACTCCGGGCGCCTATCCCGGCATCGGCGCGGAAGAACGCGGGCAGTCGGAAGCAATCGGCCGCAATCTGTATGTCATGGCCGAACTGAAGACGCCGCTGATCGCGACCATCATCGGCGAGGGCGGTTCGGGCGGCGCGTTGGCCATCGCGGTCGGCGACAGCGTGTTGATGCTGCAATTCTCGACCTATTCGGTGATTTCACCGGAAGGCTGCGCGTCGATTCTGTGGAAAAGCGCGGCCAAGGCGCCGGAAGCCGCCGAGGCGCTCGGTCTCACCGCGCATCGTCTGAAGGCGCTGGGTCTGATCGACAAGATCGTCAACGAGCCGCTCGGCGGCGCGCATCGCGATCCGAAGGGCATGGCGGCGATGCTGCGCCGTGCGCTCGCCGATTCGCTGCGTCAGTTCCAGGGCATGAGCATCAACGACTTGCGCGAACGCCGTTTCGAACGTTTGATGTCGTACGGCAAGTTCAAGGAAACGACGCCGGGCGTTTGAGCCCGCGCGTTTCCTTTCGTCCATCGGCGCGACGCATGACTAATGCAACCGCGCTAGCGACATGACTCCCACTGCCGAATCGCCTGCGGACCGCCTCGTTCTCGAGGCGGTCCGCGTTGCGTTTGCCGCGCTGCCCGCGCGCGTTGCCGTTGCGTTTAGCGGCGGCGTCGATTCGAGTGTGCTGCTGGACGCGGCCGTGCGTGTCGCCGGCTCGTCGCGTTGCATCGCGTTTCATGTGCATCATGGATTGAGTCCGAACGCCGATGCGTGGCTCGCGCATTGCGAGGCGTTCGCGCGCGAACGCGAGGTCGAGTTCGTCGTGCGTTACGTCGACGTTTCGCGCGATGCGGGCGTGAGCGTGGAGGCCGCGGCGCGCGATGCGCGTTATCGCGCGCTGGACGCACTGTGCGCGGCGCACCGCATTGGCTGGCTGTGGCTCGCGCAACACGCGGACGATCAGGCGGAAACGGTACTGCTGCAACTGTTGCGCGGCGCGGGCCTCGCGGGCCTCGCGGCGATGGCGCCGGAGTTCTCGCCAGCGGGCGCAGCGGCGGCGCGCGTGCGGCCGTTGCTTCATCTGCTGCGCGCACAGATCGAACGCTATGCGAGCGGGCGCGAACTGCGCTGGATCGACGACGAATCGAATGCGGACACGCGCTATGCGCGCAACGCGCTGCGCCACCAGGTCACGCCCGCGTTGGCCGTTCACTTCCCCGGTTTCCGCGACGCGCTCGCGCGCACGGCGTCGCATGCAGCGTCGGCGCAGCGCTTGCTCGATGAGCTTGCGCGCATCGACCTCGACGCCGTCTCGCGCGACGATGGGCACGCGCTCTCGCACGACGCGCTCATCGCACTCGATGACGACCGCGCGCTCAATCTCATGCGTTACTGGATGCGCTCACAGGGCTTCATCGCGGCGTCGAGCGCGCGTCTTGGCGATGCGCTGCGGCAACTGCGCGAAGTGGGCGAGGGCGGCGACGGGCATCGTCTGCGCGTCGATCATGCGGGTCATGCGCTGCGCAGCTATCGCGGGCTGGTGTATTGGGAAGCGGGCGACAGCAGCGATCCCGCCGACGAAACTTCGCTTGCGGCGCGCGAGGTCAGCGAGTTGGTGTGGCAGGGACAAGCGACGTGGCGCTTGCCGCAATGGCGCGGGACTTTTGTGTTTGAAGCGGTTGATGCTTTAGCGGTGAACGCGGCGGATGCCACCAATGCCATTAACACCGCGCTCAACGACACCATTCCGATCAGCCTGCTGCAACACGCACCACTGCGCGCGCGTTCGCGCAGCGGCGGCGAACGCATGCGCGCGAGCGACGCGCCGGGCGCGCGTAGTCGAACGCTGAAGAACCTGTTCCAGGAGCGCGGCATTCCCGCGTGGAAGCGCGACGTGCCGCTGCTGTTTCTCGGCGATGAACTGCTGTTCGTCCCTTTGCTCGGCGTGAACCACGCGGCGTTGCACGCTGACGTAGCGCCCGACGTAGCGCGCGTGCGAATCGTCTGGCGCGAGGACTTGCTGATCGCCTGACCGGCCGGTCGGGCACTGGCTTCATCGAACGGGTTGTCGTCCAAATAGGGCGCGATTCTGAGCGCGAGCTAAAGCGCGAATATGCATTACGGAACGCCGCGCAAGCGCCGCGGCACGCGTCGCCACGGCCTTCGCGGCTTGTCTTTTTGCCTCTGATCGGGTACGTTAACTTGTTTGCCCGACCCGCTTTTGCCCTCGCTTTTGTCGGTTTTCCGATCGTGATCCGAGTTTTCCGGTAAGCCATTAGCGATCAATCACGGGCAAATCCGCGCGTGCTGCACGCGCGCTGCATCTACGCCGCCATACACTTCGCCGCCGTTCACAAGACGTTGCGCCCCTGTGCTTTTGTGCGGTCGTCGCGAGCGCGCCAGCGCGGTTTCTCCTTCAGTTCAGAACGACAATGGCACTCATCGTACATAAATACGGCGGCACTTCGATGGGCTCGGTCGAGCGCATCAAGAACGTCGCCAAGCGCGTCGCGAAATGGCAAAAGGCCGGCCACAAGATGGTCGTCGTGCCGTCGGCAATGTCCGGCGAAACCAACCGCTTGCTCGGCCTCGCGAAAGAGATCACGAGCCAGCCGAGCCCGCGCGAACTCGACATGATCGCCGCGACCGGCGAGCAGGTCAGCTCGGGACTGCTCGCCATCGCGCTGCAGGAAGCCGGCGTCGACGCGGTGAGCTACGCGGGCTGGCAAGTGCCGGTCAAAACGGATAGCGCGTTCACGAAAGCGCGCATTAGCGACATCGACGGCGAGCGCGTGCTGCGCGATCTCGACGCGGGCAAGGTGGTCGTGATCACGGGCTTCCAGGGTATCGACCCGGACGGCAACATCACGACGCTTGGCCGCGGCGGCTCGGACACGTCGGCGGTCGCGGTCGCGGCTGCGTTGAAGGCCGACGAGTGCCTGATTTACACGGACGTCGACGGTGTTTACACGACCGACCCGCGCGTGGTCGAAGAGGCTCGCCGGCTCGATCGCGTGACGTTCGAAGAAATGCTGGAAATGGCAAGCCTGGGTTCGAAGGTGTTGCAGATCCGCTCGGTGGAATTCGCCGGCAAATATCAGGTGAAGACGCGCGTGCTGTCGAGCCTGACCGATCCGCTCATCCCGCTCGACGCTGAAATGAAGTCGGGCACCCTGATTACTTTTGAAGAAGACGAGACCATGGAAAAAGCAGTCATCTCGGGCATCGCGTTCCAGCGCGACGAAGCTCGCATCGCGGTGATGGGTGTGCCCGACAAGCCGGGCATCGCGTATCAGATTCTCGGCCCGGTGGCGGACGCGAATATCGACGTCGACATGATCATCCAGAACCAGAGCGTCGAAGGAAAAACGGCGTTCACGTTCACGGTGGGCCGCGGCGATTATCAGCGCGCGATGGACATCCTCACGAACCAGGTGAAGGGGCACGTGCAGGCCGAGCAGGTGCTGGGCGATCCGAAGGTGTCGAAGGTTTCGGTGGTCGGCGTGGGCATGCGTTCGCATGTGGGCATCGCGAGCACGATGTTCCGCACGCTGTCGGAAGAGGGCATCAACATCCAGATGATCTCGACGTCCGAAATCAAGATTTCGGTGCTGATCGACGAGAAGTATATGGAGCTCGCAGTGCGCGCGCTGCATAAGGCGTTCGAACTGGATCAGGCGTAACTGGGTGTGATTTGGTAGAAGCAGCGGGGCGTGCAGGAGCGCCTCGTTCGTTGTTGTACATATGCGTGGCCTGGCGAAAAAAATCCTTCGTCAATGACGACATTGGCACAAAAAGTGTTCGTCGGACATTGACCTTGGCGGTCCGGCCCGCTATTATCTTGGCTTCGTCGCGCTGACTCCCTGCGCGAGCGAAAGTTTGGGAGACGTGGCCGAGAGGTCGAAGGCACTCCCCTGCTAAGGGAGCATCTGGGCCAAAACCTGGATCGAGGGTTCGAATCCCTCCGTCTCCGCCAGGAGCACCTTCCGGGACATTTCACCATGTCCCGGACCAGACCCCGGAAGGCCGCCACAAGCGCCTTCCGGGGTTTTTTCTTTGCTGCTTCCGGCTCGTACCGACAGAATCGACCCATCAAGTTGGGGTGAAAGTAGGGGTGGGAAATGGCGGAATCTCAATCCAGGCAACCTCATTGGCTCTCGCCAGCTTCGCATAGCGAAGCTCGTTGATCGCGGTTACTACGCCGATGGTGGCGGCCTTTATTTCCAGATTTCTGGCTCGGGTTCGCGCTCCTGGATCTATCAGTTCAACTATTCGGGCGTTCGCGCGAGATGGGGCTTGGGCCGATGACGACTGTTTCGTTGGCAGAAGCGCGTACCGAGGCGGCCCGATGCAGGGCACTCGTGAAGGACAAGATTGACCCGATCGAGGCGCGTAAAGAGGCGCGGCGCATCGTGACGGCGACAACCCTGCACGCTGGCGTGGTCACCTGGATAAGGTGCTAGCAAAGCGCAGGCGCGCCCTGAAGCATTTTCCGGCGTTGCCGTGGGCCGACATCCCTGAATTCATACCAAAGCTTAAGGTGAAGGCAAATGAAGGTTCTCGCTCAGCCGTGATGTTGCAGCTGGTGATCCTGACCGTCTGTAGAACGAATGAGATCCGGCGAGCGCGGCCCGAAGAGTTCGACTTACGCCACAAGATTTGGACGATCCCCAGCGAGCGGATGAAGATGGGCCTTCCTCACCGCGTGCCCTTGTGTGATACGGCCTGCGATCTCGTGAAGAGAGCTATGCGGACGGCCAGGTATGGCTACCTCTTTCCGGGCGACAAAAAGGGCGCTCCGCTTTCGAATATGGCAATGTTAGAACTGCTCGATGGCATGGGATATACAGACATCACGGTGCACGGGTTCCGTTCGACATTTCAGGACTGGGCGGAGGAGTATGGTGAGTATCCCGAAGTGCTAGCCGACAAGGCGATTGCCCACAAGACGAGCAACAAGGCCCGCCGTGCGTATCAGCGAGGTGACATGCTCGAGAGGCGCCGAAAGATGATGGACCACTGGTCGCAGTACTGCGCGGGGATGTCTGCGAGCGTCGTGTCAATTACGCCCCCGAAGGAGAATCCGGCAAAGCAACGTTTGATTCGCCTTCGCGAAGTGCGTCTGCGTGTTGGCCAGGGCACAAGTACTGTCTATCGGTATCTGGCCGAAGGTAAGTTTCCACGGCCAGTGGAAATCGGTGGTGGTAGGGTTGCATGGCTAGAGACCGATGTTGATGCATGGATTGTCGACCGCGTTGAGGCCAGTGGGTGCGGAGCAACCTAGCTTGGTTCCATTCTGTCGCGGCGGTTTGCGTGACATCAGAAGCCATCGGAGCGCGACAGAACACGGACTTGCGGGACCTTGAGTTGCTCGGTCGTACTGCGGGAGTGAATGCTTCGTTTTCCTTTTTAATTCGCCCTCCGCCCTCGGCAGAAGTGCTTCCCGTAGCAGTCATATTGTCCCGACACGGAGCCCGGGAGATTGCCTGATATGGGGGCCTTCGGCTCACCGACCCACCGGCCAGTCACGCTTGCGCCCAATGGCTTCGCCGATGGCGTGGTTTTCCATGGCCGCTTCCGTATCCTGATCCGCTTTTCGGCGCACACGTTCCCAGTCAGTGCAGCTTTCGCCGCGAGCGAACATCGTGCATTTCCGCGCTAGTCATCGAAGTGATTTTCGAGCCACTCGCGATAGGCGCACTGTTCATCTCGTTTGGCCGGCGGAAACTCACGATTCGCAGCGGTCCTCACCCGGAACGAACGCCACCGACAATACGGTCAGAACCTCGGATACGTAGCCAAAAGCCCGCTGGCGCCGTCCGCCATGATGAGGGCAATCTACGAACAGCGTATGTTCACTTTCCCGCACCCGATCGGCATCGCGAAGTCACAGCGCGTGCGCTGTTTACGCAAAAAGGCCGGTACTTCGATATGCCTGGACCGTAGCGTCGAAGACCGACACGTCGCCGCGTCCACGAGCGACCAGTTGCGCGCCTTCAATAGCCGCGAAAATTGCTAGCGCGTGGCGCTTAATAGACTCGGCATCTCTTCCGTCCTCCCTGAGAGACAGAACCTTAAAAAGCCAGTCGACGTTTACCTCGGTGAAGTGATCGACTTCTACCCGGACTTCGGCGGGAAGGTCATGATGCTCTGCCGCCATGATGCCGCAAAGACACATTCGATTGTCTTGCACGAGTGCCGAACGAAAGATGCTCGCATAGCGCTCCAGCGTCAGCTGCTCGTTATCGAACCGTTCGAGAAGGTCATGCAGCAAAGTGACCGCTTCCTCCGTGTACTGGCGCGCCAACGCCGCGCCTAGATCACCCTTTGTCGGAAAGTGGTGGTGCACGCCTGCGCTCTTGATGCCGACCTCTTTGGCGATTTCGCGGAAACTCAGCGCGTTGTATCCACGCGCCTGAACCATGCGTCGGGCAGAGCCGAGAATGCGCTGTTTGGTGTCAGTTGTCATGTGGGAGACTCTAACACGATACCTATCGATAAGTAAGTGTTGACACGGGGAGGACGCCTCGCTAAAGTGCGCTTCACTTACCTATCGATAGGTAACGACCCTTTTGAGACCGACCATGAAAATTTTCGACATTCCAGGTTTTCCCAACCCGCTTCGCATCCGGATCGTGCTGGCGGAGAAAAATCTTGCTTCCAAGGTTGAGTTCATCAAAGTTGATCTTCCCGCTGCGGAACACAAGCAAGCCGCCTTCCTCGCCATCAACCCCACCGGGACTGTGCCCGTTCTGCAGTTGGATGACGGAACGTACATCTCGGAGTGCACGGCCATCACTGAGTATCTTGACAATCTTGACGGCAATCCGGTGCTGACGGGCAAGTCGCCAAAAGAGAAAGCGCTGGTTCATATGATGCAGAAGCGGGCTGAGTCAGAACTGATCGATGCGGTAGGGATCTACTTTCACCATGCGACGCCGGGTCTTGGACCGGCGCTTCAGGCGTACAAGAGCCCCGATTGGGAGGGCCGCCGAGAATGGGGTGAACGCTCACGCGACAAGGCTGTTGCCGGGATGCGCTACTTTGACAAGGTGCTCACGGCGCAACCGTACGTTGCGGGCGAATCCTTCTCAATGGCGGATATCACAGTTTGGGCGGGACTCGTGTTCGCTGGTTTTGCAAACATTCGGGTCCCCGAGGAATGCACCGCGCTGCTCAATTGGCGGCAGACGGTTGACGAGCGCTCTTCCGTCAAGAATCCGGCGTAAGCAGCGTTCGTCCCCAACACCACGCCAGTTCTCGGAGCGCAGTAAGAATATTTTTTAATGTGTTGAATTCAGGAATACTGAAGTGAGAAAACCGATAAAAATCGCGACGGTCAAGGCGGGGGTGCTAGTACTTGCTACAGCTGCCGCTTTCGCAACTACGCCATCCAATGCGGCAGGGGAAGGGCAGAATCTGCGCGCCGTCTACACGCATCAGACAGCGCCGACGAGGTTTATCGATGTAAACGGTACGAAGCTCGCCTATCGCCGTTTCGGAAAACCCGGCAATGTGCCGCTGGTCTTTTTCCAGCACTTTGTGGGCAACATGGACAACTGGGACCCTGCGGTCATTGACGGTTTTGCTAAAAATCGAGAGGTAATTCTGTTCGACAACGCCGGCATCGCCAGTTCAGAAGGAGAAGTTCCCAGCACCGTCGAGGGGATGGCGCGGCATGCTATTGACTTGCTTCACGCACTCAACGTCAAAAGGGCTGATCTTCTCGGATTTTCTCTGGGAAGTCTCGTAGCACAGGAAGTTGCCGTTGAGCGCCCTGAAGTTGTTCGACATCTGGTGTTGGTTGGGAGCGGACCTCGCGGCGGGGCTGGAATGGCCACGCTTACGCCAGAGTTTCAGGAAATGATCAAGAAGGACGGCGGAAACAACGATCAACTGCTGCTCGATGTGTTCTTCACGCAATCAGACGCGAGTCGCGCTGCGGGACGTGAATTCCTCAATCGCCTTCATGCTCGTTCGCGCGATCGTGACCCGGACGTGAATGATAAGGTCGCACCGGCGCAGGTAGCGGCGTTCGCGGCATGGGGCGCGCCTCACGCTGATGCGGATGCATACCTGAAAAACATCAAGCAGCCTGTGCTCATCGTGGGCGGCAATCACGACATCGTTCATTATCCGGTGAATTCGTTCACCCTGGAGGAGAAGCTGCCGAACGCTCAGCTGATTCTGTACCCTGACTCGAGTCATGGGGCGCAGTACCAGTATCCCAAGCGCTTCGTGGCCGATGTCACGGCCTTTCTCGATCGCGAAGACTAGAACCTTCATGCAGCAGCCGGTGCTCGCTTATGTTCATCGTCTCATAGCTGCTAGCCACGGAGAAACCTCGCAGCGACAAGAGACGAGTTTTTCATCTCTCAGGCGCGGGGCTCCGTGGTCATAGGCGCTACATGTATGCCCTTTGCGACTCTGAAAGCCGGTTGAGTACGCAACAAGCAGGCAGCCGCGCTTAACTTGAACTGTCGATTAATTATTGGAGGAAACCCGATGCGCAACGTGGGAACCATGGTCAGCTTTTGCCGTCCGGACGGTCAAGCCATTCAGGGCTATCTTGCGAATCCGGCGAAGCTGGAAGGCGCGCCGGCAATCGTTGTGATCCAGGAGTGGTGGGGGCTTAACGCTCAGATCCGGGGTGTGGCGGACCGTCTGTCTCACGCGGGCTACATCGCGCTGGTGCCCGACCTCTACAGAGGAAAGTCTACCGTCGAGGAAGAAGAGGCTCACCACTACATGGATAGTCTGGACTTTGCTGACGCGATCTCTCAGGACGTTCGCGGCGCGGTTCAATACCTGAGTACGTACACGAGAAATATCGGTGTGACCGGGTTTTGCATGGGCGGCGCATTGACGCTTCTTGCCCTCAGCGCTGTCCCTGAATTTGCGGCTGGCGTTATATGGTACGGATTCCCGCCGCTGGATCGCCTGGACGCTTCTGGCATCAAAGCGCCCATCCAGGCGCACTGCGCCACACAGGACGCATTCTTTCCTGCCGCGAGTGTGGATGTGCTTGAGGAGAAGTTCGCCCGCAGTGAGGTCTCGGCGGAATTCCATCGCTATCTTGCACATCATGCGTTCGCCAATGAAACTGCCGTGGGCGATGGGCGCATACCAGGCACGCAATACGATCCGGTCTGGGCGCAACTCGCGTGGGACCGCACACTGACGTTTTTTGGCCGCACCCTTTGGAAGGAGCCAGTCGTAGTGAGACGTACGTCATAACCCACTGCGGTATTTCATGGCGCGATGCGACGCAGCGGCGAAAGGCGCAACACGCGGTCCATCGCTGAATACGGTCTCGCTATGCTGCACGCCGTGGAGATTGGCAGGACGAAGACGTCGCTGCCCCTTCCTAAAATCTCTGCTTGGGGGTACATCACCCCGTCACCAGATCGCAACGCATTACGCTCGCTGTGACCGTCATTCCTTGTCGGCTAGAAACCGCGGACAAAGCGAAGAATCTCGAGGTTATGCTTTTCCGCGTCGCCGGCATGTTGATCCTGCTGGCCATCTACGTCGCTCCTGCTCACGCCAGTTTCATTAGGCGAAGCGCTGACGGGTGAGATCCGTTGCGCAGCTGATTGGCCGGATGTGGTTGCCATGCAAGCGGAAAATAGCAATGGCGACAGAAGCATCGCAGCTACCACGAATATTTTGCGTGTGATCATTTTAAGGTTGTCAGAAAAATGATATCTCTGTCACTGCGTGAGCTATTGCGCAAGAGGGCGGGCGCGGCGGGCGTTAGTCCCCGCCGCGCTGATGCTTTCGAGACCGGTCAGAGCACGCCGGTGGCTCGTGCCGCGTCGAGAACTACCGCGGCCACTGCGGCAGGTTGAGACATCAGTGCTACATGGCTCGCGCCAGCAATCGACGTAATCTTCGCGCCGATCTGTTTAGCCTCGGCCTGCTGGAGCGCCGCGGGAATGATCTGGTCCTGGTCGCCATAGACCCACCACGACGGTTTGGACTTCCAGGCGGCCACAGACACCTTATCGGTAAGACAGCGAGCATTGAGCGGCCCCTGAGCCGTGGCGAGCACACTGGATGTGTCTTTCGGAAGGTCCGGTGCGAAACTGCTCAGGTAAGTGTCAGTGTTGAGCGTAAGGAATCCAGCTTCGTCGGATACCAGACCCGCCTGCCAGGCCGGCTTCGGAAAGGGACTCGTCAGATCAGAGATCGACTGATTGTCTGCGGGCGCGAATGCTGACACATAAACGAGACCTGCAACCTTGTTAATGCTGCCGGCTTGCGTAATGACGGCGCCTCCGTAGGAATGTCCGACCAGAAGGACTGGGCCCTGCTGGGCATCGATGGCACGGGTGACGGTTGCGGCATCGTCGGCTAGCGACGTGCGGGGAAGCTGAACAGTCACTACTTTCAGGCCACGCGCCTGCAGTACGCGCGTGACTGATGACCAGCTAGACCCGTCGGCCCACGCCCCGTGTACGAGTACGACCGTGCCCGTGGTGCTTGCGGAAGAGCTGCCGCATGCCGCAACGGATGCGAGAGTGACGAGACCGAGCGATACGACAAGAGCAGCAAAGAGCCGCAGAATGTAAGACTTCATGATAGGAAGGTTAAGACGCCAAATGAGATTCCAATATCGCGCCCGTCTAGCGACAGGAAGTATCAGGACGAGCGCGACGCCAACACGAACGGTAACCGGGCTCAGGGGCGCCGCCTATTGCACGTCGTCCGGTTTCAATGACATTGCGTCCGAAAGATAAGAGAGAAGATTTCCGTGGCCCATAAGACTGTATGCGCCAGCCTGTTGCAGTGTCCGCCGGCGAAGCGTGGGCGACGGAAAAGTCGGCCGATCTCTGAGGCGGCCCCTCACAAAAGCACCTCTTTGGCTGAATCGTGAGCCGCTATCCCGAAGCATTGACAAATGTGTAATAGCACATGAGAATGAGAGACATGAAACCGCTCACTGGTCCCGATCTTTGTCACTGTCTGGCTGCACGTCGCGCTGCCAGGTACGTGTCGCGTATTTACGATAGCCACTTGTCAGGCGTAGGTATTTCGATCTCGCAATTTTCGATACTTGCGCTCGTTGAAGAGCATCCAGGAATTGCGGTTGCCGATCTGGCGGACCTGATGGTGATGGAGCGGACCACGTTGGTACGTGCACTCAGACCCCTGAGGGACGCAAAGTGGTTGACGAGCGATGCGGAAGGTCCGAAAGCGGCACTGACGTTCACGCTGTCCGCTGCGGGCAAGGCGAAGCTGTCGGAGGCTGAGCCCTGCTGGCGAGCAGCGCAGGCGGAGTTCGAAGCCGGCGTCAGTCGCAAACAGGCGGCTGCACTGCGGGCAGGTCTGTTGACCGTCGTCTTTGCAGGCTGAAAATTTTTCGTTCATATGTGTAATTGCACATATTATCTGTCTCATTCCGATCAACGTCTTCTTTCAAGGACTTTGCATGACAGCCTTTCCTTCCGTCCCGCATGTGAGCACAGTCAGCGCCGAAGACCGGGCGAGCGCCGTCGACTTCGTCAATCGCGTCAACTGGTTCTTCGAGACATGGGACGTCGAAGCCATGATCGAGGCATTCCTGCCCGACGCCGTGGCGTACCACTTTCACGGAACGATTAATGGACACACCGAAATCCGGCGCTTCTTCGAGCATGACTATCCGTATCTGATACCTGGCGTGGGGCGTCATGCCACAAACCATATCGTCGATGAGGACGAAGACGGCGTGGTCGTGCGATATCAAAACCTGCTGATCCGCTATGCCTCGCCCGAGGATGCGTCGAAACTCGGTGCGGGCCAGGTGATGCACAGCGATGCCGGGCTGCCCGCGATCTGGCTGTATTCGCCGATGCGTGACCGGCTGCGCAAGACGGCGGCGGGGTGGAGGATCTATGAGCGTTATATCGGTGGCTCGACCACCAGTCGTGTCCTCACGCCTGCCGACACATCAGCAGCTGCCGTGGCGCCGTATCTCCCGAAGCTTCAAGGGGTGTAATCGTGCGATATCGTGTCTTCGGTAAACATACGGGCCTGCGCGTGTCTGAGCTGGTTCTTGGTACAGCCAATTTCGGCGGCCGGTGGGGGTACGGATCAGATCTTGATGCCGCACGCGAGATCGTCGACCGATATGCGGACGCGGGTGGTAACTTTCTGGATTGTGCCGACGTGTATCAGTTCGGAGAATCCGAGGAGTTTCTCGGTAAGCTCCTCTCGGGCCGTCGCGATAACTTCGTGGTTGCGACCAAGTACACTCAGGCAGCGGCGCCCAACGCGGGCGCTTTGGCGACGGGCAATAGCCGGCTCGCGATGCGCCTGTCTGTTGAGGCGAGCCTCAAGCGTCTCAAGACCGATCGCATTGACCTCTACTGGGTGCACTTTTCCGATGGCATCACACCAACGGACGAGATCATGCGAGGCCTGGACGACCTGGTGTGCAGCGGCAAGGTGCTCTATATCGGACTGTCCGACTTCCCTGCGTGGCGCGTTGCGCGGGCGGCAACGATCGCCGAGTTGCGTGGCTGGGCGCGAGTCGCCGGCTTGCAGTTCGAGCACAGCCTGGTCGAGCGCACAGCCGAGCACGAACTGATACCGGCAGGCCAGGCACTTGGACTGGGGATGGTGGCGTGGTCGCCGCTCGGTGGTGGACTGCTTTCGGGCAAGTACCGTCGGGGCGAGAAAGGGCGCCTTGAAGCACTGGGCGGTGCCGTATTCCAGCAGGAAAATTCCGGCCAGCGTACGGCGATCGTCGATGCCACCCTCGCGGTTGCGACCGAGCTTGGGGTCACGCCATCCGAGGTGGCAGTAGCGTGGGTCTTGCTAAAGGGTTCGCTGCCGATCATTGGACCTCGGACGAGCGAACAGCTATCGGCATACCTTGGCGCTGCAAAGCTCACGCTTGCACAGCATCACGTCGAGCGGCTGGATGATGCCAGTGCATTGGCTCCGATCTTTCCGCAGTCAATGATTGACGCGCCTGCGTACCGGCAAGCTGCGGCCGGCGGCCAGTACGAGCGCATCGTCATGCCCGAAACGCCGGCTCCCTGACAATGTCCGCCGACGTTACCCTGTATGGCGCGAAGACGGGTAACTGTCTTCGTGTGGCGATTGCGCTGCAGGAACTCGCGATCGCCCACCAGGTCGTGAAGCTCGACCTTCGGGCGGGCGAGCAGCGCACACCAGATTTTCTTTCACTGAACCCGAGTGGAAAAGTGCCGGTGCTGCGAGTTCGCTCGTCGGCGGCGCCTCCGCTCGTCCTCGCGCAGTCCAATGCGATCCTTCTTTACCTCGCGCGACGAGCGGGCGGCAGGTTGTTACCGCCCGAAACGGATGCATCGGCGCCCTTTGCACTCGAGCGATTCTTCTTTTTCGTGACTGACGTGATCGCGCCCAGCCACGCGGCCTTCTTTCTGAAGAACAAAGGGTGCGAGGAGGGACAAAGATTGATGGAACGGCGCAGCCTTGAGATGCTCCTTGCAAGCGAGAGGTTTCTGCAAAACGCACCGTTCATGGCAGGGCAGTCATTCACGCTCGCAGACATCGCTGCTGTCAGCATAGTGGCCGCGCAGTCGCCGTCGATCGACTGGGCGCGGTATCCGCAACTTCAGCGATGGTTCGCTGCCGTGATGGCGAGGCCCAGCATAGAGCGTGGCATGATCGCTTTCGACTGAAGCTCAGCGTGACGGCATGCCCTGATCCGGATCTGCACCATGACGTATGGCACCGGGCGAATATCCGAAATGTGCCTTGAAGGCCCGCGAGAACGAGGAGTCCGACTGGTAACCGGCGACAGACGCTGCCTCGCTGATTCGCACACGACCGTTGCGCAGCAGGTCGGCGGCAAGGCTCAGGCGCCACCGTGCGAGATACCTGAGCGGCGGCTCGCCGACAATCTCCGTGAATCGGTCCGCAAAGTGCGACCGGGACATGGTCGCAATCTTCGCAAGCGCACCCAGTTTCCATTCATGCGCGGGATCCTCATGCATGGCCGCCAGTGCACGCCCAAGTCGTGCGTCGCCGAGGCCCCGGAGCCATCCGCTATGAGCGGGACTCTTCGCCACCCACTCGCGCAAGCTCCGTATCACCAGCAGATCGATCAGGCGCGAGATCATGAGCGCAGCGCCTGGCGACGGCTCGCTCGCTTCCAGCCGCACGAACCGCAGGATCGCGTGTTGCCATTCCGGTGTACCCGATGCGTCGGCCCGGAGATGAATGACATCCGGGAGACCCGCGATCAATGAGCCGGCGGACGCGGATTCGAATACGAACGAGCCCGTCAGGACGCGAAAGGGCTTTTCGGCGAAGCTGCGACATTCATCGGGTCGCGAGGGTGATCCGGGCAGAGAGTCACGCGCATGGATTGCGGAGAGAACATGCGCACATCCCTTAGGTAGCAAAACAAGATCACCGGCGACTAACGTGGTCGTATCGATAGCGATCGCGTCGAGCCGGAAGGCGCCGTCCTGAATAAAGTGAAAGCGGGCGCGTCCAGCATCAAAGGGCTTGCGTTGCGCCTCGACCGTCTCGTATATCTCGATTGATTCGCCTCGTAGCCGTATCAGATCGAGAACGTCGGAAAGCACATCTTGCCGGGACAGCCTGTGTGCACGCGATTCGCGCTCATGAATGGATCGCCTCATCGCGTCGTCGCCGATCATGTCTTGCGCCTCAAAAAAAAGCGCACTTCAGGGAACGTGCGCCGCGACAAAAGAAGGACCGGTATGGAGGAGCGCTCCTTCATGCCGCAAAAAGAACAAACGCAATCACCTGCCATGGCACGCGAAAGCGATTCCACGCGCACAGTAGTTAAAAGCGTGCACAGCATAGCGGATCCAGTTGTTCGCATAAATCCGTCGATGATGAATACACATGCTGCCAGGCGCGAACAATCGGGCGAAGCGTTGCTGGTTCTGAGATGCATCGGTTGAGGGCCGGTAGAGCTACTGGTTAGCGCCTTGAAAAGTCTTGACGTTTTAGATTTCACATGTAATCTAACGCCAGTTAGAAGTTGTTCAAAATCTAAATAGCCGCGTTGTCCGGTCCGCGCAATCAGTTGGTGCGCCGATTGGTCGAGACGCCGTTTCGCGACGAGGCGAACGACAACACTTTTCGAGGTGATCGAAGTTGGATACGAAAACAAGGCTGGAAGACGGCAGAACAGTTCGTCGTGCGCGATATGGCACGGTGGGCCGACGCGCCAGAACCTGGGCTGCCGCAGCCGCTGTGATCATGGCAAGCGGGGGCGCGTGGTTTCTCTACTCGCATGATGGCGGTGATAGCGTCGCCAATGCTCGACCCGTGCCGCCCCATGAGGTAACGATCAGCCGGCCGCTGGTACGCGACCTCGACACCCGACTTGGATTTCTTGGGCAGTTCTCGGCCGTCGATCAGGTGGAACTGCGCGCACAGGTAGGCGGTACGCTCACAGGTGTTCACTTCAGGGACGGCGACATCGTTCACAAGGGCGATCTGCTGTTCACCATCGATCCCGTGCCGTATGAGATTCGGCTCGCGCAGGCGACTGCCTTGCGGCGCACCGCTGAGGCGCGCCTCGTTCTGGCAAAGCAGGAGTTGGCGCGCGCACGGGAGCTTGAGCGCAATGATGCTGGCACGACGCAGAACGTCGAGCAGCGCACGTCCGAACTGAATGCTGCGCAAGCCGCACTCGACGATGCTGCGGCGCAGATCCGCGACGCCCGCTTCGATCTGGATCGCTGCCGCATCACGGCGCCGTTTACCGGCCGCATTGGCAGGCATCTTGTTTCCACCGGTAACCTTATTGCAGGCAGCCGTGGTGCAACGAGTCCGACGACATTGCTCGCGACGCTCGTCTCGCTCGATCCGGTCTACCTCGACTTCGATATGAGCGAGGCGGACTTCCAGTCGTTTTCGCAGTATCGCGGCGACGCCAAAGGGCCGATTGCAAATCGCGTCGAACTGGCGGCGGGCAATTCGACGACCTACACACGGCAAGGCACGCTTGATTTCATCGACAACGTGCTGGACCGTTCCAGCGGCACAATCCACGCCCGAGCGACGGTGCCCAATGCCGACCTGCGCTTTATACCTGGCGAGTTCTCGCGCGTGCGTCTCGCGGTGGCGCATCCCGCACCGACGCTGCTCGTGCCGGACGCATCCGTTTTACCCGACCAGTCCGAGTACCTCGTGATGACGGTTAGCACCGACGGAACGGTTGTGGCAAAGCATGTCGAGGTCGGCGAGATACGCGGGGGATTGCGTGTGATCCGCTCGGGCCTGTCTCGGGACGATCGCGTGATCGTCGACGGTTTGCCCTTTGCGGCGCCCGGAACGAAAGTGGCGACGCGCGATGGTGCGATCCGCTATGAGCCTAAACAGAACTAGCGGACAGTGAAGCCATGCGTATTGCCCATTTCTTTATCGACAGGCCGCGCTTCGCGACGGTGGTCAGTGCCTTTCTGACGCTAATTGGCCTGGGCGCGATGTTCGTGCTTCCCGTCGCCCAGTACCCGGAAATCGTTCCACCGACTGTGCAGGTGACGACATCGTATCCGGGTGCGTCGGCCGAAACGATTGCGCGAACAGTGGCCACGCCGCTTGAGCAGCAGATCAACGGCGTCGAGAACATGCTCTACATGAGCAGCCAGTCCACGGGAGACGGCCGGTTGACGGTCACGGTTACGTTTCGTATCGGCACCGACCTGAACGTCGCGCAGATGCTCACACAGAATCGGGTTCAGGATGCACTACCGCGCCTGCCCGAAGACGTCCGGCGCCTTGGCGTTCAGGTGAGGAAGTCCACACCTAGCATATTGCTGGCTGTTCACCTGTACTCACCTGACAGAACGCGCGACACACTTTATCTCTCGAACTACGCGACGTTGCACGTGAAGGACACGCTAGCGCGTCTGCAAGGCGTCGGCGACGTGCAGTTCCAGGGTGCCCGTGAGTACGCAATGCGTGTCTGGATCGACCCCGACAAGGTCGCAGCCAACAATCTGAACGCGAGTGAAGTGCTCACAGCACTACGCGCACAGAACCTGCAGGTATCGGCTGGTGTCCTGAACCAGCCGCCCACGGCGGGCAGCGACGCGTACCAGATAAACGTAGAGGCGCTCGGCCGGCTGTCCACGCCACAGCAATTTTCCGACGTCGTCGTCAAGTCCGACGCACAGGGTCGCGTGACGCGGATACGCGATATTGGCCGGGTCGAAGTCGGCGCCGCAGACTACGGCTCAACCGCTTTCATGGACCGTGACAACGCTTCGACGTTGCTCATCTACGCGGAGCCCGGTGCGAACTCACTTGCAGTCGAGCAGCAGGTTTTGTCCGCGATGCGCGGGCTAAAGAATGAGTTCCCCGCAGGAATGGACTACAAGATCATCTACGACCCGACCATCTTTATCGGCAAATCGGTCGACGAGGTGATTGTCACCATATTCGTCGCAATCCTGCTGGTTGTTGGCGTCGTCTTTCTTTTCCTGCAGAACTGGAGGGCCACGATTATCCCCGTCGTTGCAATTCCGGTCTCCCTGCTTGGGTCGTTCATCGTACTCGCCACGTTCGGAATATCGCTAAACAACCTGTCTTTGTTTGGCCTCGTGCTGGCGGTCGGCATTGTCGTTGATGATGCGATCGTCGTAGTCGAGAACGTCGAGCGCAACATGCGCTCTGGCATGTCGCCGGTCGAGGCGGCCCACCGGACGATGGACGAGGTGGGCGGGGCACTGCTGTCGATTGCGTTAACGCTATGTGCGGTCTTCATCCCGTCCGCCTTCCTTAGCGGGATTTCGGGGCTGTTCTTTCGCCAGTTTGCGGTGACGATCGCAGCATCGACTGTCATATCCTGCTTTGTGTCGCTTACTCTGAGTCCCGCCCTCTGCGCGGTGCTCTTCAAGTCGCATGAGCCGCATATCGCGTCGCATGGGGGCCTCGCGCAGCGTCTGCTACATGCGGGCTTTGATCGCTTTAACAGGGGCTTTGACAGACTGTCGTTCGGGTACGGAAACGTCACCCGTCGTATCGTTCGTGGACTCACCGTCGTTCTCGCAATATACGTCGTGCTGATTGGCATTACGGGTCTTGAGTTCTCGCGTACGCCAACCGGCTTTATTCCGGAGCAGGATCAGGGTTATCTGATTACTGTGGTTCAACTTCCGCCGGGCGCGGCGCTCGACCGTACGGAGAAAGTGGTCCGAAATGCCATTGACATTATCCTGACGACGCGCGGAATTGAACACGTTGCCCCGTTCGTTGGGCTTGACGCAACAACGTTGACCGTGGCGTCGAACTCGGGAACGATTTTTTCGGGGTTGCCGTCGCTGTACAACCACGAGATTCCGGGAGTGACCGCGAACACGGTACTGGCCGACCTGCGCAAACGCCTTTCCGTCATCAAGGACGCTTATGTGCTGACCATTCCGCCGCCTCCTGTGCAGGGTCTTGGCAATTCGGGCGGGTTCAAGATGATGCTGGAGGACCGCGCGGGACTTGGGTCAGAGGCGCTTGTGCATGCGGCGAATGCCCTTGTTGCTGCGGCCAACAGGGATCCCAGTTTTACCGGAGTTTTTACCCTGTTCAATGCGGGGTCGCCATCGGTTTTCGCGAATATTGATCGTGTAAAGGCCGAAAAGGTTGGGCTCACACCCACGGATGTGTTTTCCGCACTGCAGGTCTATCTGGGTTCACAGTACGTGAACGACTTCAACTATCTCGGCAGAACTTATCAGGTCATTGTTCAGGCTGACGGGCAATTCCGGCATACGCCTCAGGACATTACCCGTCTAAAAGCGCGAAACCAGTTCGGTGAGATGGTGCCGATCGGCACAGTGGCGCAAATGGAGAACCGTACAATTCCCTATCGTGTGCCTCGCTACAACTTGTATCCTGCCGCGGAAGTTCAGGGCGTCGCAGCGCCCGGCATCGCCACCGGTACAGCACTCCATCGCATGGAAGAGCTTGCCCATCAGGTGCTGCCGCAGGGTATCAGCTTCGAATGGACGGACCTGGCTTACCAGCAGCAGCAACACGGCACGCCGACGCTCCTGGTATTCGGAGCAGCTGCGCTCTTCGTCTTTCTCGTTCTCGTCGCGCAGTATGAGAGCTGGAAGCTACCGCTTGCGATCGTCCTGATCGTACCGATGTGTATTCTCGCGTCGGTCACTGGCCTGATCGCTCGCGGCATGCCCATCGATATCCTGGCGCAGATCGGCTTCGTCGTTCTCGTCGGACTGGCTGCGAAGAATGCCATCCTGATAGTCGAATTTGCGCGTCAGAAGGAGGACGAGGGGACCGCACCGGTTGACGCCGCGGTGCACGCTGCACGCACACGCCTGCGTCCTATCCTGATGACGTCTTTTGCCTTCATCCTCGGAGTGGCGCCGCTCGCGGTCGCCACAGGAGCAGGCGCTGAAATGCGCCAGTCGCTGGGAACGGCGGTGCTGTTCGGCATGCTGGGTGTGACGTGCTTCGGACTTCTGTTCACTCCTGCCTTTTATGTTTTCATCCGCAAATTTGGCCGTAAGGAGCGCACATGATCTTCACTACTGCCGTTGCTCGCGGACTAATGTGTGTTTCAGGTTCGCATAGTGAAGCTGGCAATCTTCGACACGAACCGCATGACGGCGCCCCATATCTGCCCGAGATCAGCGGAGCGAAACCGGCGTGCCGGCGGCAGGCGGCTGAAGACGGACGTCACACGGTCATGCGCCGGCCTTCAACGAGCCTGCTCCGTGTTATATGCGTGGGCGTAGCAATCGCGACGGGCCTGGGGGCTTGTGCGGTGGGGCCAGATTATGCGGCGCCCACTACGCAGCTTGTGCCGTTCCATAACCGGGTTGAGACAAGCACCCAGCAAGCGGCCAGACCGTCTCCGCACCTCGACACCTGGTGGACCGGATTTGATGATCCAATGCTCGTAACCGTCGTTCAGCGTGCTCTTGCGCAGAACCTGGACCTTGCGGCGGCGTTTGCCCGCGTTCAGCAGGCGCGGGCGGTCGCAGCGGGGGCGGGCGCGCAGCTTCTGCCAACGCTCGATTTCGACGCGACGGGAACCGCCGAGCATCAGAGCCTGTTAAGTCCGGTCGGCACCATCGCGAAAACGTTTCCTGGCTACAGTCGCGACCAGCGCGAATACAACGTTGGGGCTACCGCGAGCTGGGAAATCGATCTGGCCGGCGGACTGCGCCGCAGCGCCGCTGCGGCGCGTGACGAAGTGCAGGCGGCCGAGGCTGAGCAACTCGGCACGCGGATTACGGTGGCCGCCGACGCCGCCGATGCGTACCTGCAGGTCAGAGGGTTCCAGACGCGGCTTGCGGTGGCGCAGGATCAGATTGACACCGACGGACGCCTTCTTGAGCTTGTCCGGGTGCGGCGTCGCGCGGGCGCGGCGGACGAGAGGGAGATTGCCCAGGCCGAGGCGCTGCTAAAACAGGCAAGGTCCACTGTACCTATCCTGCGCACGTCGCTTGAGGCGCAACTAAACCGCCTGGATGTGCTGATGGGTGCGCAGCCGGGAACGTACTCGCATGAACTGTCCGTCTCCTCCACCATCCCCGCGATCCCGAAGATTGACGATAACGACCAGCCACTGGACGTCTTGAGACGTAGACCTGACATCATCGCGGCGGAGCGGCGAGTGGCCGCTTCAAGTGAGCGGATCGGCGCGGCCATCTCGGGCTATTACCCGAAGATCTCCCTGTCTGGCGCGCTTGGCTTTGACAGCGTGAGCACCAATCACCTCTTCACCGCGGCAGCGTTTCAGCCGGTCGGTACGGGAGCGCTTCGGTGGCGTCTGTTTGACTTCGGGAAGGTGGATGCGGAGGTTAAGCAGGCGCGAGGCGCGAACGCAGAGGCGCTTGCACTGTATCGCCAGGCGGTGCTCAAGGCCGCAGAGGATGTTGAGAATGCGTTCACAGCGCTTTCCCAGACAGAGGCTCGACGGCAGGAGTTGCAGGGTGAAGTGGCATCACTGACGCGCGCCCGCGACTTGTCCGAACGCGCCTACAGAGCAGGGGCCATAACCCTCACAGATGTGCTGGACGCGGACCGTCAACTCCTCGTCGCGCGTGACGATCTGGACAGCTCACGCGCGGACGCGGCGCGCGCCGCGGTCGGGGCATTTCGTACGCTAGGCGGCGGCTGGGACATCTCTCCGGACGCCCGCGTGGCAACCAATAGTTCTCCACCGGCGGTTCCGGTCAGGTAAGACGCCTGGGCCGTTGCCTTGTCTCCTTCGTGAGCCGGGTGGTTGTCTGATACGGCGTCGACTCGGAGACGATATGGACCGGTTTCAGTCAATGCAGGTGTTCGCCAGGGTGGTCGAGCTGAACAGCTTTTCCCGTGCGGCGGACGCGCTCCGTCTTCCGCGTTCGACGGTGTCTGTTGTGGTCAGGAAGCTGGAAGCACACCTGCGGGTTCGTCTGATGCAGCGGACGACCCGACACCTTAGTCTTACTCCGGAAGGAGCGGAGTACTACAGGCATTGCATACGTATCCTGGCCGAGATCAGGGAGTCCGAAGAGATGCTTGCTAGCGCTCGGAACGGACCGCGAGGTCGGCTTTCCGTGCAGATCGCGACGGCGCTTGGAAGAATTGTCGTCTTGCCAGCCATCGACGACTTTCACAAACGGTTCCCCGATCTCGAGCTGATGATCGGTCTGGATGATCAGCCCATTCACTCGAGCGATGAGAACCTCGACTGTACAATCCGTATGGGGGAGCCTGAAGACCCAGGCGTCATTCAGCGCCGGCTGTGTGATCTGGAGGTAGTGACCGCTGGCAGCCCCGACTACCTTGTCCGTTACGGCGAACCTCAACGCGTGGAGGATATTCCGCAACATCTTGCAGTGCACTGCCTCTCACACGCTACCGGAAGAGTCGCGAACTTCATGTTTGACATCAACGGTGATGCGGTCGAGGTCGGCTTGCCGGCTGCGCTTTCAATCAGCGACGCGGAGAGCTGTGCAATATGCAGCGCTAACGGCATGGGGCTAATTCAGGCTCCCCGGTTCATACTTGCGCCATACCTGAACTCGGGCGCACTCGTCGAAGTGCTGTCTCAGTGGCAGCCAGGGCCGATGCCGGTTGCAGCCGTGTTTCCGCACCGCCGGCAGGTCGCACTTAAGGCACGCGTCTTTGTGGAGTGGGCGGCGGAGCTATTGGAAAAAAGCCCTTTATTTCTGGGTAACCTCGATCTTGGTAATCCGTCTTCGAGTGGCTATCGCGTCGACGCAGAGGCGCCTTTGATCGACTGATGGCCCCGCCGGTGGTGGACCCGAAAGGCGCGACGATTCGCGTCACTCCCCACGCAATGAGTGCATCTCCGACTTGCGCCGGCAAGCTGGATGTTATATCAAATCTAAATCAACGAAAGATCATCGAGGTCATGAGAAAATCCAGACAGGAGGCGGCCGAGACCCGCCAGCGCATCGTCGAGGCGGCGTCCAGCCGGTTTCGGGAAAACGGCATAGACGGGACTGCCGTCGCCGATCTTATGTCGCAGGCGGGCCTGACGCACGGCGGATTCTACAAACATTTCACATCGAAGGAACACGTAGTACTGGAGTCGCTACAACTCGCCGCTGGGTCGCTGCGCGAATCGATGGAAGCGTCGCTGTCGCGTTCGACCGACGTCCGAGGTCTGAATGCGGCAATCAACGACTATCTTTCTCTGGAGCATCGGGACGATCCTGGCAGCGGCTGTCCCTTCGTCGCACTTGCAGGCGAGTTGGCACGCTCCAGCGACGAGGTGCGCGACGCGGCCACGGAGGGCGTCGTGAACCTTGTCAACCTCATCGCAAGCCGTCTCACCGAACTGCCACCCGCTGCGGCAAGGAAGAAGGCGCTTGTCATGCTATCAACCATGATGGGCGCACTTACGATGGCGCGTATGGTGAACGACGAGCAACTGTCGTCGTCCATCCTCCGGGAGGCCAAGAAAGCGCTGCTGCCATGACCTTCGTGGCAGCAGCGATGTTTATGACAGGCGGCGGCCAACTTGATCGGCAATGAGGACCTGGATCAGCGGTGAGTTGTGCTATTTCGCGAGTTCGGACTAAATCGCGGCGGGTCAGGGCGACGGCACTGGCAAGATGATTTCCGACGCGATTTTCCATTGACCATCCAGATTCAGCCATTGAATGATCATGATAAACGGACGCGGAGATGGATCCTGGCCGCCGTAGCTGACGGCGATTTTCATCGGCGCATACGTCTGTGCGACTGTTGAAGAAATACCCACCACCTTTAGTTTTGCCCAGTCGGGAAACAGTGTGAGTGTGCCGGCAGCGTAGATATCCCGAAGCTTGTGCGCCACTGATTCAGATCCCCAAAAGCCGGCCCAACTTCCCTCTGCGGGATCGACGCTTTTTGCGACCAGCAGCGCTGACGGCGAGTCCCAGAACATCTTCTCTATGGCTGCAGCGTCGTGACGGTTTGCCGCCAATGTCAATTGCCGGAAGCGGCTCTTCACATCTTCAAGCGATCCATCGGGCAAAGGGTGCGCGGAGTCAAGATTCACAGGAGCCACATCCGTTTGTGCGCCTTGCGTTGCGCCTGCAGACATCAACGCACCGGCGAGCGCGGCCGCGGCGAGGTATATTTTTTTCATAAATAATCCTGGGGATTCCGATCCTCGCGGAGAGCGTTCAGCGAGCGGGACCATGACTGATCTGCGCGAACGCGTTGGAGCAGAGCCATTGATTAGTACCTCGGATCGAGGACGATGACGCCCTGGGCTTCCCGGCGTTCGAGCATGGCGTGCGCATCGGCCGCGCGGCTGAGCGGGAGCGTAGCCGCAACCCGCGGTCGAATCAGTCCTTGTCCAATGCCGTCTTTCAGGAAGCGCAGACCACGCAGGATGAGATCCGGGCGCTGAAAAAACGAGGGCAGATAGACTCCGGTCAGCGTTTGCGCTTTTGCCATCAACCGACGCGGCGCGAGAGGTTTGCCGGGGCCGCGCGTCGAACCGATGACAACGCATCGGCCAAGCATGCCAAGGCAGGCGAAGTTCTCGTCGAAGACGTCGCCGCCGACTGTTTCGAGGATCACGTCAACGCCTTTGCCGTTGGTGATGCTCAGGACCGATTCCGGCCAGTGCGGCGAGTCATAAGCAATCGCATGGTCGGCGCCACGGCTCAATACAAAGGCTCGGCGGGTGTCTGAACTCGCGGTCCCGATTACCGTGGCCGCACCGAGTACTTTCGCAATCTGGACCGCGAGGTTGCCGACGCCGCCGGCTGCGCCATGAACCAGCACGCTTTCGCCCGGGCGCAGCACTGTGCAAACCTGAAGAGCGAGAAATGCAGTCACGCCCTGACACGGCACGCTCGCCATGACGACGTCATCGGTATCGTCTTCGAGTTCAACGAGCATGTCAGCGCGAGCCACTGCGCGTTGCGCGTAAGCGCCCTTCGACATCAGGGCCATCACCTTGCGCCCAACCAGGTGGTCGTGCGCCTCGGTGCCGGCATTCAGCACACGGCCGACCACTTGCAGCCCGCCGACCTGAGGTAGCGTCACGCCGCCGACCTGCGTCTCTGCCCGGTTGTAGACACCCATGCGCTCCCGAACATCCGGAAAATTGACACCGATAGCAGTGGTCTCGATCAACACTTCGCCCGCTCCCGGCTCGGGGTCGGGCAATCCGACGTACTCGAGGACTTCGGGGCCTCCGAATTTTCGATACTGAATGGCTTTCATTGAGGACTTCCTGTTTGATGGGATCATGCCTCGCCTGGGCGAGAGCGGATCGAGTCCGACTTTGCCCAGAGGGCAATGCCGAGTTGCCCTGACAGGGCGATGACGACCAGTGCCGTAGATAACATCGGCAACTGCGTAAGGCGGATGCCCGCGGCAAGGGCGAGCCCGCCCAGCGCAGCGCCGGCAGCACTGCCGAGATAGTGCGCGGAGCTCTGTAATGCGACGACGACGCTTGCTTTGTCCGGATGCAAAGTCAGCAATCTGTATTGTTGTGGCGCCTGCGAGGACCACGCCGCGGCGCCCCACACACCAAACAGGGCGAGAGCCGCTGCGGGATAGGGCAGCGCTGGTCCCAGGGTTCCGAAAACTGTGACCATCAGAATCTGCACGACCGACATCACCCATTCCGGGTGGCCTGTGGCGTCGATCAGCGCGCCGCAGAAGTAGATGCCGAGAACCCCGCCTACACTCCAGGCCCACAGATAAGGTAACGGATCAGTGATGCCGCCGCTCGCGCGCAGCAGCGGTGCCACGAAGGTGTAGAGCCCGATTGATGCGGCAGATGTGACGAATGAAACAGCAATGGTTGCAGCGACACGAGGGTCGACCAGTACTGCAACGCGTTGGCGAAGCGAAGGTGGTGTCGAGGCGGCGATTTCAGGCATGCGCGAAACGACGCCCGTGAATGCGATTCCACCTAGCGCCACTATCAGCCACATCGCGCTTCTCCAGCCGAAACCGTGAGCGACGATGAGACCGCACGGTACGCCGACGGCGGTGCCCAGTGCGAGGCCGCCCACGACGAGACCGAGTGCGCGGCCTCGTCGTTCCTGAGAAACCATGCTTGCAGCAGCACTGAAGGCGCTGGGACCATATAGGCCTGCGCCGACTCCGGCTGCTGCGCGCGACAGGAGCAGGACGGGGAAGCTCGTTGCGAGTGCGCTAAGCGTGTTCGCGAGCGTGAAAAGGATCAGCGCTGCGCCTAGCACGCGCCGCACGGGCTTGCCCCCCGTCAGTGCGCCAAACACCGGCGCTGCAACGGCATAACACGCGGTGAACATTGTGACTGTTTGGCCTGCCACGGAGGCGGAGACCGCGAAGGTGTTGGCGATGCCGGGCAGCAAGCCCGCCATGATGTACGCGTCGATGCCAAGCGCAAACGTGCCGAGGCATAAGGGAAGAATCCTGATCAACCTGGCTCCTCGGGAATCGTTAACTTCTATGGCTATTAATGGATGCCGCGAGATGCGGCGTATGCACGCGGCGCCGGCATCACGATAAGATGTCAAGCATCATGCAAAATAGCACTGGTACCGGAAGTCGGAAACCCGGAAAGCATTCACATCGCTTGTGAGAATTTGCACCAATGTTCGACTGGAATGACATGAGACATTTCATCGCCCTGGCGGAGGCGGGCACTCTGTCTGGTGCGGCGCGCAAGCTGCAGGTGGATCACGCCACAGTTGCGCGGCGTATTGCAGCGCTCGAGCACGCGTTGGGAGAAACGTTGGTGGACCGCCTTGCGAGACGTTGGCGGTTAACCGAGGCAGGCCTCGACGTTGCGCGCGTCGCCGAGGGCATGCAGACGCAGGCTCATGCATTGGAAATGGCGGTGCGAAGCCGTAACACGGGAGCGCGGGCGAGAGTCGTTGTCAGTGCTCCGCCTGCTTTCGCGAGCGTCTTCCTCGCGCCTCGTTTTGCCGAACTTGCTTCACGGCATCCCGAAATCGAACTGACGCTTCTGGGCACTCAGCCGATGATCTCGCTCAGTCGTCAGGAGGCGGATATTGCCGTTCGCCTGACCCAACCTACCGAACCAAGCTATGTTTCTCGCAGGATCGGAAGCGTGAGTTACGGGCTGTATGCGGCGCAGGGCTACATCAGCCGGCCATCCGGCGAGTGGCAGTTCATTGCGTACCATGCGGCACTCGATCACGTACCGGAGCAGGTATGGCTGCTTGACTTCGCGGGTGGCCGCCGCATCGGGTTCAGGAGCAACGATCTGGTGAGCCAGCTTGCCGCGGCGCGCGAAGGTCTGGGCATTGCTGCGTTTCCCCACTTTTTTGCGGCAGACGATGAACGCGTAATCGCGCTGCCTGTGGACGCAGAAAAACTGTCGCGTGATATTTATCTGATCGCCCACGTTGACATGCGACGGCAGGCGGCCGTGCGTCTCGTGATGGATTTCATTGCGGAGAAGTTCGTTAATGACTTTGACAACGGGGAGCGGTAGAACGAACAGTGCACAACAACATCAAGAAACAGAAGAGGTTCAGGGCACTTGAGAACGACATGAGGGGCTTCACCCAATTTCTCAGCGTGGAACGTGAAAGGCTTGCGGATAACATGACGGGCCTACGCAAGGGCATCGATGAATGGAAGGCCCGGCAGAATCGCGAGCTAGAAGCGGGGTCCTATTACGATAGCTCTTCTGCTGATGGATGAAGCCGCCAGTAGATTGCTGGGTTTGGGCTGAAAAAAGCGACCCCTTGGTCGCCTGACGCCTGTTATAGACACCATCTAACCACTGCTGGAAGCGCTGGCGGCCGCGGCGCCGGCAGCCTTGGGAGGCGTACTATATCGCTTGATGGCGGCACCGATATCGGCGTCCGGATACTCGCCGTTTGCAAAGAAACAGCGTGCTTTAGCCGCATCGTCACGAACTTTGTTAAGGCTGGATACGAGCGCTGTTTCGTCACCTTCCAATTCCTCGATAGCCGCCCCTGCGTCCGCAATTGCCAACGACGCTTTGACGGCTTGCGCCACGACACCTGCGGCTTTCAGTTCGCGGGTAGCTATTTCATTGAAGCGCAGCGTCGGACTCATTCGCGCAGCATGCCGATCCTGATCCAGAAAGCCGCTTGGGCGTTGATCGACCGGCAGGACACTGTGCTTGCCTTACGTATCTGCTGAATGGCAACGAGTGGCCAGCTGGAGCCCCTATCGCGGGACCGGCGCAACGTTACATGACGTGTTGGTCAGCGCGGATCGATGCGCCGGAGGCCTGGTCAGTGCCATCCGCGAAAGAACGCGCGGAACTCGGCAGCAGGAAGCGGGCGACTGATGAGATAGCCTTGGACTACATCGCAGCCCTCCCTGGCGACCGTCCCCGCTGCTGCTCTGTTTCGACGCCTTCGGCAACGGTGGCCATGCCTGCAGCATGCGCCAGCGTAATCACTGCCCGTATGATGCTACCGCATTGGGTTCATTGCCAGGCGCCCACGCGAGTGCTTTATCGATCTTCAACGTGTTGATAGGCAAGCGCATCAGATGGCCTGGCGCAAAACCGCGAGTATTGTCGAGGCCGACCTCGACATGCATTGTGCGGCGGCGTGAACACCGGGCGAGCCTCTAACTGGTGATAATCGCGACGCCGCTTTCTGGAACAAAAAATGCGCACGCCCGTTCATACCATGAGGAAAAGCGGATGAATTGGAGATATACCGACATCTGGAGGACGGGAGTCTGATGGCCAATGCGCAGAAAGGCCAAGCTCTAACTCTTTTGGTCGACCTGACTACCCATCTAGCCCGATGATGGAGCGCTCGCGGTTTTAAACGGTTTGCTCAACCAAGTCGCGTAATTAGGGGATCGATTCAAACGTCGGGGCAATCTCAATGAGGGAGTGGGATGGCAAACCGTAATATCGTGGCTATTGGCGCGTCTACTGGTGGACTCGATGCACTATCTACTCTCGTGTCGGGTTTGGCACAAGATTTCCCAGCGGCCCTGTTGATTGTATTGCATACGGCACCGTCCAGCCCCCGCCTGCTTGCCGCGATCGTCAGCCGCTCTACTTCTCTGCCAGTCAGGTACGCCGAGGACGGCGATACACTTGAGAACGGGTGCATCTTCATTGCGCCACCCGATTGCCACATGATCGTCCGCGACCCATGCCACCTGGGATCTGACTGCGGTCCCAAGGTGCAATTTGTACGTCCGTCTATCGACAAGCTGTTTGAGTCGGTCGCCCAAGTTTTTGGCATTGGCGCGATCGGGGTCGTGCTGAGCGGCCGCGCTCACGACGGCTCGAATGGGCTTAGTGCAATCACCGCGGCCGGAGGCGTTGGTATTGTTCAGGATCCTTTGGACGCACGGGCGGCCGAGATGCCCGCCAGTGCTATCGCGGGCGGCCACCCGAAATTCGTGCTGCCGGTAGTGCAGATAGCGTCACTACTCTCGCGCCTCGTTCAAGAAGAGATTGATTCCTGAGATCGGGATCCCTTCGTTAAGAGGCGTTGGCCCTTACAAGCCCTTGACGGGTCGTACTGAGCCGACAGCATCATGCAGAGATCGGCCATGAAGAGTCTTTCGCGCCGTTGGATGTGCGGACGCTCGATCGTCTCAATCTCACGGCAAAGCCGCCCTGTGCCCGACGGCAATTGACGCGGTTCAGGCCGTAGGCATTGTTATCGTGCATTCCGGCGCGAGGCATTCGAATGTGAACCGATCTTCCATTTCCTCCGGCGTCAGAGAGTGTCGCGCCGGGTTGCACGCGCAGATGTAACCCGCGAGTCGGACACGCGGGAGCACGGAAAATGGCTGCTGATTCCGAACTGAGCCGTCGCTCGTCGGAC
Source organism: Paraburkholderia sp. RL17-368-BIF-A (assembly GCF_046054045.1). Lineage (NCBI taxonomy): Bacteria > Pseudomonadati > Pseudomonadota > Betaproteobacteria > Burkholderiales > Burkholderiaceae > Paraburkholderia > Paraburkholderia sp. RL17-368-BIF-A. Next base: position 336,814 of record NZ_JARESN010000003.1, on the reverse strand, counting down.
TTTATCCGGGCCAAGATGGGAGAGCAGCCGGTGAAGTGGCCGACAGAACCTTTACCAAACCACCGCATGTTCCATGCTGAAGCCCGGCTAGGCGCAACGCCCCGCCAACCATGCTTTTCGCCCGACTCCTATGATCTGGTCTACCGCGCGGCAAACAAGCGCCAACGGCCGGAGAAGGTTCGATGCCACACCGATCCTGCGAATATCGCGGAGGAGAATAGAGCGACGGATGTATTCAACAACGTTGCCGGCCGAAGAATCGCCTAAAGGACGGTATCGGCCATACATCTGTGGTCGCCCGGCTGCGCGACCTGGAAGCCAAAGGCGAACGATCCCATGCGAGGTTCGGCGGATCCAGACGGACGTGGTGTCGAGAGCATGTACCCATGCTCAAACGGTAAGGCGCTGCCGCAACTCCCTGCGACCGCCACGCGCTTTCTCAAGGAGGCTTGCGGCGTTGACGGCTAACGTTTGCGAGTGTGAAGCACGTGCTGTGACGACACGCTGGAGAGGTCGGATATCGATGAACTCGTCATCGCTCCGATCCAACGTTTGGCTGCGCAGTTCCATAACTAGAAGATCGGGAGAAGATGCAAAGATGAACCCTTTCGATACGGCAATCCAGGCTTTTCTGACGCACACGGCGATGACTTGCGGTGTATTGAACCACCCGATAAGAGTCATCGCGGACCTCTACACATTCAAAGGCCTGGTGCTCGTACCCGTATTGTGGTGGATATGGTTCAAACCCAGCCAGCGGGGCGAATGGGAGCGTGAAATGGTTGTCGCGACGATCGCGAGCGGTCTTCTCGCACTCGCGGTGTTCAGGCTTATCGCTCGATATTTGCCATTCCGGATGCGGCCCATGTTCAATCCCGACCTGCACTTCAATTTTCCGTCAGGTGGCCTCGACCCGGCCGTACTGCCCGCGTGGAGTTCGTTTCCGAGTGACCACGCGATGTTGTGGATTTCGGTTGCGATGGGAATTTTCCTGGTTCGACGCGGCGTCGGCGTGCTCGCACTTTTATACACCGCGATCGTCATATTACTGCCGCGCGTTTATCTCGGCTGGCACTATCCGACCGACATACTCGCGGGGGCGGCGATTGGGGTGATCATCACCTGGAGCATGACTCGGGACCCCATTAGGACCCGCTTTTCAGCTCCGATCCTCGGATGGATGCAAAGATTCCCCGGGCCTTTCTATGCCGTGATGTTTGCTTTGTGTTTTGAACTGGTGACCCAGTTCAACGAGCTACTGGTTCTCGGCCGGTCCCTGGTGCAAGGCTGACGGTCGCGCGATCGAGCAGTGCCAATTCGACGCGCAACGCGTCATGACGATGTTCCGGAAGGCTCTGAACGAGATTCTCAATGGCCGCGGACAGACGTCGCGCGATCTAAACGCTGCCCGCGCCGTACTGTCGTATCTCGCGAAAACTGATATGCACGAAGTCTTCCCAATTGGGCGTCCGCAAGATCATGCGCACCTGCCCCGACTTATCCACCATCTCTTCGATGTGCGGAGACCGTTTGCCCACCACGCGCAATAGTCGGTGCAAACTGGTCGATGGCAAGCACGGCCGTCGTCGGATCGTTGATCGCCGCCGACAGCGCTTTCAGCGCAATATCGACCAGGATGCGAAACGCGAACATAGGGTCCCGCTCCATGCTGCGTTCCGTCCCGAAAGCGACCAGGGTGCGGAGCCTCCTTTCATCGATTGCGCCACAATTCCCGTACAGATAGAACAGGGGTTGCCGGATCATCAATCCCCATAGCTACGATGCATCCGACATCCGGCGAAAGGGGCGGGGGCACAAGCCGTGCGAGCGCCGCCGCGCAAGCGGGAAAACGTGTAATGGCGCAGAATTGGATGGTGAGCACCTTCAAACGCGCGTGAGAGGAAGCGGTGCCAGACTTCGGTCATCAGGGCTTTCCGTTACCGAGCAACTTTGCTGTAGAGGAACCAATGAAGAAAGGAAAGACAAAACTCACCCGCCATGATGCTGAGCGCCTTTTCGAGGGGCTGCCCGTCAGTAAGACGACAGGATCGAGCCGGCCGGAGAACCCATTCGAAGCAGGGGTGTTCGACGTGGTCGAGCGCGTCGACGACGAAACCAAACTCTGGAAAGACAGCCTCATTACTCTTCCGATGTCGATCGAGTTGCCGACCGGCTACGAGTCGGTCTCGCGCCTGCGCGAGGCGATGGCGCGGGCCTGGCGCGTGAAGTGGGTGAGGGAGGGCAAAAACGAGGTTGTCGCGGAGTTTCCGGAAGGGTGGACCGCCGTTCGCCCCGAGACCGGCCCCATAGAGTTGCGAGATCCGTCCGGCGTGGTCCGTGCCTTATACGGGTGGGCCACGGATGCGGAACTCAGGATTCTTCCACGGTACGTTGTTGAGTCGCAGGCGAACAGATCGAGCGGACTGGGCAGCTTGCTTGTCCGTGATCGCGGGACCGGTCAAATTCTCGAGAGGTCGTCAACATGGTCGGCTCGAACCGGTACCAACCATCCAGATTGGGCCAGGCTGTCGGCGTGGCTCAGCTCACGCTATCCACAACACCACGACCCGCTGAGGTACTGGGAAGATTGCGAGGAAAACACACAAAACTGAGTAGCGGTGCAAAGTAGCTACCGACGGGCAACGAGACAGAGCGCGGCGATATCGTCGCGAGTCCCCTTAGTCGGTCCACCCTATCGCTACGTTCGGACAGGGCGTTTGCTCCGATGGCATCGTGCATGCATGGCATGCGCCGGTAAATCCAGACGATCCGGCGATCGTCGAGTTGGCCGACTCGTCGGGAACGCATCTACACGGTACTCGAAAAAATATAAATCGCGACAGCGTCACCAGATGCGTTCACACTGGGCGACATGGCCGTTGCTTTCGCGACGGGCAAAACCGGGGAACCATATTGGCGAAGAGCACGATGCGCGGTAATCGCGAAGTTAAAAAGCCCAAACAACCCAAAAAGGTAGTGTCTCCTGCGGTAGGCGTGTCCCCAGCGCTTGCCTCGAAGACCACCGCAGGCAGCGCACCGGCCAGGAAGAAATAGCAGGCGCCTGGGACACGGATCCGTGTCCTTTCTGCTCCATCGTTTCCGTATGTTCAGCCGCAAGCTGCGTCGACGGGGCTGTGCATACGTGCTCCCGCCCGTCGCCGATTGCGGCACCGGTCACATCGAAGCTTATCTGCCAAATTTAGTGTGCCCCTCGACGGCAGCTACCGTTTTGCGCGGGGGCGAGTCATTGCCGACCGCTTCCGCAGAAGCCGCATAGCTGCTTGGTTGTCCTGACGGTTCCTCGCGTGTCCGCCCACACCGTGAATCAAGCCACATCCCGCAGGCGTGCATGCAGGCGAAGGTGGGGTGTGGCCTCGCCGAAGGAAGATCCGATCATGTTCCAACTCGATGAGCCGTCGGTCGCTATTACGATGGCAAACCCGACGGCAAGCGCTGTGCGCGCCGCTAACATGACACGCCACCGCGACCGGTCCACCCGGCCGAACTCATCGGCGCCGCAGGAAGTGCGCCTGTGAAAACGATCCTCCGGTATGTCGCGAGACATCGTTCGCCGTCGGCGCCGTGGACCGACACCGCGCCGGTGCGCGAAGAGCTGTTCGGCGTCGAACGGCTCGAGCAACATGCGGAAAGCCTCGCTGCCGCGCAACCGGTCACGAAGACACCGCCTGCCGTTTTATCGCTGCACACGAGACTGAACGATAATGCCGCGGTCCTGCTCGCGGCCTACCGCGCGAGCGCCGAAGAACTGGAGCGCGGCCGGGGCGTGGTGCCCGCCGCGGAATGGCTGCTCGACAACTATCACCTCGTCGAGGAGCAGATCCGCGAGATTCGTGACGACTTGCCGCCCGGCTACTACCGTCAGTTGCCCAAGCTTGCCGCAGGTCCGTTCGCCGGGTATCCGCGCGTGTTCGGTATTGCGTGGGCGTTCGTTGCGCATACCGACAGCCACGTCGACCCGCAGATCCTGCGGCGTTTCATCAGCGCGTATCAACGGATTCAGCCGCTGACAATCGGCGAATTGTGGGCCGTGGCGATCACGTTGCGCATCGTGCTGATCGAGAACCTGCGACGCCTGACTGACCAGATTACTGCTGGCCGCAGCGCACGCGCTGACGCCGATGCACTCACCGACCGTCTGCTCGAATCGGGGAGTGCCCGTTCGGCGCTCGAAGCGGACATTTCCACGCGCTCCTCAGGCCTGTTGTCGGAGCTGTTCGCCGCACAGCTCGCAAAACGGCTGCGTGACCAGGATCCGCGCATCACGCCGGCACTTGGCTGGCTGGAAGAGCGGCTCAAGCTTCAGGGCGTCTCTGTCGATGAAGTCGTGCAACACGCACAGCAGCGGCAGGGCGCGTCGAACGTCACCGTGCGCAATGTGATCACCAGCATGCGGCTGATTTCCGACATCGACTGGACCGAACTGTTCGAGAGCGTGAGTCTTGTCGACGCGCGGTTGCGCGCGGACAGCGGCTTTCCGACGATGGATTTCCCGACGCGCAATCTGTATCGCAGCGCGATCGAGCAACTGGCGCGCGGCTCTTCTTTCACCGAACTCGAAGTCGCCGGACTAGCGCTGGAATCGGCCCGGGTGGCGGCGCTGGAAGCAGGCGATGGCGCACATGCGCAACGCGCCGGCGACCCCGGCTATCACCTGATCGCCGAGGGCCGGCGAGCACTGGAGCGGGCGATCGGATTCCGGGCGCCTGCGCGTCTGCGGATCACGCGCCTCAACGTCCGCCTCGGCATCCACGGCTATGTCGCCACAATCCTGACGCTCGCCCTGGCGTTACTCGCGCTCGCGTTGTGGGCACTATCCACACTAGCGCCGCCCGGTACCGAAGCCTGGGTACTCGCGCTGTTTGCCGTATGCGCATTCCTGCCTGTCACCGAGGTCACGACCGCGCTAATCAATCGCGCGGTGACATGGAGTTTCGGCGCAATCACGTTGCCCGCTCTCGAACTGACTGCCGGCGTGCCGTCGTCATTGCGCACACTGGTTGCCGTGCCGACGCTTCTGACGAGCGAAGCCGATCTGCGCGAGCAGGCCGAACGCCTCGAAGTGCATCACCTCGCGGGAGCCGGTGGCGACCTGTCCTTCGCGTTGCTCGCGGACGGGCTCGATGCGGATCAGGAAGTGCTGCCGGACGACGCACACCTGCTCGCCGTGGCCGCCGACGCGATCGACGAGCTGAACCGCCGTTACGAGCCAGGCCCCGGCGGCAGCCGTTTCCTGCTGCTACATCGCCGCCGCGTGTTCAATGCGAGCGAGAACAAATGGATGGGCTGGGAACGCAAGCGCGGCAAGCTGCACGAACTCAACCGCCTGCTGCGCGGTGCGACGGATACGACCTTTGTGTCGATCGCCGGCCGTGCACCGCAGGTGCCGCCCGAGGTGCGCTACGTCATCACACTCGACGCCGATACGCGTCTGCCACGCGACGCCGCGCTGCGGCTGATCGGCAAGATGGCGCATCCGCTGAACCGGCCGACGTTTAGCGACGCCGATCAACGCGTCGTCAACGGATACGCGATCCTGCAACCGCGTGTCACGCCATCGCTGCCCGTCGGGCAGGAAGGGTCACTGCATCAGCGCGTCTTCTCCGGCCCCGGCGGGATGGACCCGTACGCGGCGGCGGTGTCCGATGTCTATCAGGACCTGTTCGGCGAAGGGTCGTATACCGGCAAGGGCATTTACGACGTCGATGCGTTTGAGGCGGCTTTGCGTGGACGCGTGCCCGAAAACGCGCTGCTCAGTCACGATCTGTTCGAAGGGATTTTTGCGCGCGCCGGACTCGCGTCGGATGTCGAGGTGGTCGAGGAAGTGCCGTCGCGTTACGACGTGATCGGCAAGCGCCAGCATCGCTGGACGCGTGGCGACTGGCAATTGCTGCCGTGGATCGTCGGCTATCGCGGCCGGGACCGACACGCGATGCCGTCGATCGGCCGCTTCAAGATGCTCGACAATTTGCGCCGCTCGCTGCTCGCTCCCTTCATGGTCGCCGCGCTCGGCCTATGCTGGCTGATGCCGATCGACGCCGGAATGGCAAGCTCGCTGCTGGTGCTGAGCGCGCTCGCGATTCCCGCATTCCTGCCGACGCTGTTCGCGATCCTGCCGCGCCGCAGCGGCATCCATCTGCGCAATCATCTGGACGTGCTGGCCGCCGATGTGCGGCTCGCAACCTTGCAAACAGTTCTGTCGACCGCGTTCCTCGCTGACCAGGCGTGGCGCATGGGCGATGCGATTATCCGCACGCTGATACGGCTGTTCGTGACGCATCGCCGGCTGCTCGAATGGACCACCGCCGCCCAGTCGAAGGGCAGCCCCCGACTCGACTTGCGCGGCTTTTATCGGCAGATGAAAGGCGGTGTCGCGCTCGGCCTTGTGCTGCCGGCTGGTGCGATCGCGTTTGCACCCTCGCACTGGCCGCTCGTGCTGCCGTTTGCGCTGTTATGGCTCGCCGCGCCGGCGCTCGCGCTGTGGTCGAGCCGGTCGCCGACCGTCGCGCGGCGTTTCGCGATGGCGGACGCGGACGCACGCAGCCTTCGCCTGATCGCGCGACGCACGTGGCGTTTCTTCGAGACCTTCGTTACGCCCGCAGAGAACATGCTGCCGCCCGATAATTTCCAGGAAGATCCGAAGCCGGTCGTCGCGCACCGCACCTCGCCGACCAACCTCGGGCTCTATCTGCTGTCGGCGGTTGCTGCGCGGGATTTTGGCTGGGCGGGGACGACGGAGACCGTCGAACGGCTCGAAGCGGCGTTCGCTTCGATGCACAAGCTCACGCGTTTCAAGGGGCATTTCTATAACTGGTACGGGACGCTCGATCTCCAGGTGCTGGCACCGGCGTATGTTTCGTCGGTCGATAGCGGCAATCTGGCCGGTCATCTGATCGTTCTCGCCAACGCGTGCGAAGAGTGGCCGCATGAATTGCTCGCGCCGGCCGCGCGGTCCGGATTGATGGATAACCTGCGACTCGCGCGTGAAGCCATCGACACGCTGCCCGCCGCAGGCGGTGAACATGGCAGGCAACTGGTTGCGATCCTCGAAGAGATCAGCAAGCAGTTGCACGGTCCGCAGGCGTTCGAAGCGCTGTCGCCATCGCTCACGCGGCTGACCGAAAAGGCCGCGAAGGCAGCGCGTGAACTCGTGCCCGCCGGCGGCGGCGATAGTTCTGCCGACCTGATGTTCTGGATCGATGCGTTGAATAAAAGCCTGGTCGAACATGCCCGCGACCGGCAACAACTCATCGCGGCACCAGAGTTTCTGCAGGCACGCCTGAAGTCGCTCGCCGATACGTCGCGGGCGATGGCGCTCGAGATGAACTTCGCATTCCTGCTCGATCCGGAACGCAAGCTGCTGTCGATCGGCTATTCCCAATCCGACAACAGCCTGGACGTGAACTGCTATGACCTGCTGGCGTCCGAAGCGCGTCTCGCAAGCCTGTTCGCCATCGCGAAAGGCGACGTGACGACGCGCCACTGGTTCCGCCTCGGTCGCGCTGCAACGCCGGTCGGTGACGGCTCGGCGCTGATCTCGTGGTCGGGGTCGATGTTCGAATACCTGATGCCCTCGCTGGTGATGCGTGCACCGGTCGGCAGCCTGCTTGAGCAGACAAGCCGCCTGGTGGTGGAACGGCAAGCCGCGTATGGGCGTTCGCTTGGCATCCCGTGGGGCATTTCGGAATCGGCGTACAACGCACGCGACATCGAATTTACCTACCAGTATTCGAATTTCGGCGTGCCCGGCCTTGGCCTCAAGCGAGGGCTTTCGGAGAACCGGGTGATCGCACCGTATGCAACGGGGCTAGCCGCGATGGTCGACCCACTAGCCGCGCGAGAGAACTACGCACGACTCGCCGCGCTCGGCGCGCTGGGGCGCTATGGTTTCTACGAAGCACTCGATTTCACCCGCTCGCGGCTACCTGAGAACGAGGATGTTGCGATCGTGCGCAATTTCATGGCCCATCATCAGGGCATGACGATCGTGTCGATCGCGAACACGTTGCTCGACGCGCAGATGCGGGCACGTTTTCATCGCGAACCCATGATCCAGGCCAGCGAACTGTTGCTGCAGGAGCGTATGCCGCGCAATGTCGCCGTCGCGCATCCCCGTGCCGAAGAAGTGAAAACGTCAGCAACGGTCGCCGGCGTCGTGCCGCCGACCGTACGGCGCCTCACAGCGTCGGCCGTTGCCGGCGCGGCGCCCGTGACACACCTGCTGTCGAATGGACGCTACGCCGTCATGCTGACTGCGACCGGCGCCGGCTACAGCCGTTGGCGCGATCTCGCCGTGACGCGCTGGCGCGAAGACGCAACCCGCGACGATTGGGGTTCTTTCATCTTCCTGCGCGACACGCAGAGCGGCCACGTGTGGTCGGCGGGCGCAAAGCCGGCTGATAGCGCTGCCGATTACGAAGAGGTTGTGTTCGGCGAGGACCATGCTGAATTCATCCGCCGCGACGGCTCGTTGACAACGACGATGGACGTACTGGTTTCCGGTGAAGCAGACGGTGAAGTGCGCCGCGTCTCGTTGGCCAACAGTGGACGCCGCGCGCGCGAGATCGAACTGACATCCTATGCGGAAATCGTGCTCGCGACGCCGGCTGCCGACAACGCGCATCCCGCCTTCTCACGGATGTTTGTCCAGACCGAGCACCTTGCGGAGTTCGGCGCGCTGGTGGCCACGCGCCGTCTGCGTTCGCACGACGAAAGACAACTGTGGGCTGCGCATTTCGCGGTTGTCGACGGCGAGATCGTTGCCGAGCCGCAATACGAATCGGATCGCGCGCGCTTTCTGGGACGCGGGCGCAACGCCGGCACGGCGGCAGCGATCTTCGACGATCAGCCGCTGAGCAATACTGCCGGGACCGTACTCGATCCGGTCCTTGCGCTCAGATATCGCGTGCTGGTGCCGCCGGGCAAGGTCGCGCGCGTGACGTTCTGGACAGTAGTGGCCGAGTCGCGAGCGCTGTTGCTCGATCTGGTCGACAAACACCATGACCGCAACGCGTTCGACCGCGCCAAAACGCTAGCCTGGACGCAGGCTCAGGTGCAGTTGCGTCATCTCGATGTCGAAGCCGACGAGGCTGCGGATTTTCAACGCCTCGCCGCGCCGGTTATTTACGCCGATGCGCGTTTCAGGGCGCCGTCGGACACGATCGTTCGAGGAGCAGGTCCTCAGTCCGGAGTCTGGCCGCACGCGATCTCGGGCGACCTGCCGATCGTGCTGCTGCGCATCGACGACGTCGAGGACATCGCGCAAGTCCGCCAACTATTGAGGGCCCACGAGTACTGGCGGATGAAGCGGCTGGACGTCGATCTCGTCATCGTCAACGAACGGGCTTCGTCTTATATCCAGGAGTTGCAGGGTGCGATCGAGACAGCCGTGCGCAGCAGCCAATTGCGGCCGCGTATCGGCGAAGAGCTCGCGCAAGGAGCGGTCTTTACGCTGCGCGCCGATTTGATGAGCGTGGAGGCGCGGGCGCTGCTGCAATCGGTCGCGCGTGTCGCGTTGATTGCGCGCCGCGGTTCGATCGCCGACCAGCTCGCGCGCTTGCCGCAGTCGCCGGGACAGCCATTGGCGCTACGCCGGCAGAAGCCGCCGATGTCGTCGCCATGGCCCGCGGCGCCTCATCCGCCTCGCGCGCTTTCGCCGGTTGCGTCGAGGCTCGAGTTCTTCAACGGTCTGGGCGGCTTCGATAAAGACGGCCGGGAATACGTGAGCGTCCTCGTGGCGGGCGCGACCACGCCCGCGCCGTGGATCAACGTGATCGCCAACTCCGGCTTCGGCTTTCAGGTCGCGGCGGAAGGCAGCGGCTACACCTGGGCCGAAAACAGCCGCGAGAATCAACTCACGCCGTGGTCGAACGACCCCGTCGAAGACCCGGCCGGCGAAGCCATCTATGTGCGCGACGAAGTCACTGGCGATGTATGGGGCGCCACCGCGTTGCCAATCCGCGACGGCGGGACGTATGTGGCGCGTCACGGGCATGGCTATAGCCGCTTCGAACACGAGGCGAATGGCATCGCGCTTGACTTGCTGCAATACGTGCCGCTCGCCGACCCGCTGAAGATTTCGAGGCTGACGTTGCGCAATCTGTCCGGCATGCCGCGCCGTCTGTCCGTGACGGCGTGGATGGAATGGGTGCTTGGCACATCGCGCGGCGCATCGGGACCCTTCATCGTGACGGAAATCGACTCCACGACCGGCGCGATGCTGGCGCGCAATCCGTGGAGCATGGGGTTCGCCGGGCGAGTCGCGTTCGCCGACCTGAGCGGCCGGCAGACCTCGTGGACGGCAGACCGCACCGAATTTCTCGGACGCAACGGACGGACTGCGGCACCCGCCGCGCTGACCGGCAACGCGCCGCTGTCTGGCGCAACCGGCGCGGGCCTCGATCCATGCGCGGCGTTGCAGCGCGTGATTGAGCTGGGCGTGGGTGAGACCGTCGAAGTCGTGTCGTTCGTGGGGCAATGCGCGTGCGTTGAAGACGCACGCGCATTGATCGAGCGTTATCGCAAGGCCGACCTCGACGCCGTCCTCGCCGAGGTGACGACCCAGTGGCAGAACGTGCTCGGCACCGTCCAGGTGAAGACCCCCGACCGCGCGATGGATCTGATGCTAAACGGCTGGCTGCTGTATCAGACGCTCGCATGTCGTGTCTGGGCACGCTCGGCGTTCTATCAGGCGAGCGGCGCGTATGGCTTTCGCGATCAGTTGCAGGACGGCATGGCGTTGACGCTGGCGCAGCCGGACGAGGCCCGGCGACATTTGTTGCGCACTGCGGCGCGGCAGTTCATCGAAGGCGATTTCCAGCACTGGTGGTTGCCTCAGTCGGGGCAAGGCGTGCGCACGCGGATTTCCGATGACCGCGTGTGGCTCGCGTTCGCGACGGCGACTTACATTGGCTGCGCGGGTGACGTCGCGATTCTCGACGAGATCGTGCCGTTTCTCGATGGACCGCCACTGCGACCTGGCGAGCACGATGCGTTCTTCCAGCCGATGGTCGCGGATGAATCAGCGTCGCTGTTCGAGCATTGTGCGCGGGGCCTGGATCAATGTATGGAACTGACCGGCGAGCACGGTTTGCCTCTGATCGGCACGGGTGACTGGAACGACGGCATGAACCGCGTCGGTGCGCACGGCAAGGGAGAAAGCGTTTGGCTTGGCTGGCTCTTATTGCGGACGATCGAATTGTTTGCCCCGCTGGCTGAATCGCGCGATGCGGCTTCCGTTGCGCACGCTGCGCGCTGGCGTGCGCATGCGGCCTCGGTGCGCGAGGCGCTGGAGCGTGAAGCATGGGACGGCGAATGGTATCGCCGGGCGACGTTCGACGACGGCACGTGGCTTGGCTCAAAAGACAGTGACGAGTGCCAGATCGATTCGATCGCGCAGTCGTGGGCGGTGCTGTCCGGCGCGGCAGATCCCGCCCGCGCGGCGCTGGCGATGACCTCGCTGGAAAAGCACCTGATCCGTCCGGACGACGGGCTTGCTTTGCTGTTCACGCCGCCATTCGATAAAACGTCGCACGATCCAGGCTATATCAAGGGCTATCCGCCGGGGCTGCGTGAAAACGGCGGGCAGTATAGCCACGCAGCGATGTGGGCGATCCTCGCGTTCACCAAAATGCGCGAGGGCAACAAGGCCGCCGCGCTGTTTTCACTGCTTAACCCCGTCAATCATGCGCGTACGCCGACAGAAGTCGACCGCTACAAGGTCGAGCCCTATGTCGTCGCCGCCGATGTGTATTCCGTGCCGCCGCACGCCGGGCGCGGTGGCTGGACCTGGTACACGGGGTCCGCTGGATGGATGTACCGGGCGGGTGTCGAGGGCATTCTCGGGATTTGTCGCGAGGGCGGTTTTCTTGTGATCGATCCGTGTATTCCGGACACGTGGCCGGGGTTTGAAGCAACGGTGACGATGGATTCGACGCGGTATGAGATTCACGTCGAAGCCGCTGACGAGCTCGATGTGACGCGCGCGGTGCTCGACGGCGCGAGTCTCGAATGTGGTGATGGACGGGTGCGCGTACCGCTCGATGCCGGCTCGCACAAGCTCCTGATTTCGCTTTGTCTCCGCGTAAGGGAAGACGTGAACTCGGGCGCGTACGTCGCGTGACGAAGCACGCATCGTGCTCCGAAAGGAAAACAGGAGACGAATAGTGGTAATGACAGGCAAATCCGACCGGAGCAAACGATGTTGGCATGGCACTACACCACGGGACAAAAGTTCCGGCAGATCAGCGCAAGCGGGATGCTCATCCCCGGCGGCATCGGGGCCGAGCCCACCGGGACGCCTGTACTGTGGTTTTCGCGTAATCAGCATTGGGAGCAAACCGCCGGCGACGAGTGCCATGAGACTGGGCAATCGGTGCGCCGTCTGACGATGCGTGAGACTTACGTGGCGAGCGGCGGGCTCGTGCGGTATGGATGCGATGTTAAACGCCTGTACGCCGGCGAAGTGCTGCGGCGAAAAGCACAGATGACCCACGAAGTCTGGGCGGCCTTGTATGCCGTTGGGAAATTGCAGCAGGCGTATCCTGCCGCGTGGTGCGGCTCGGTTGACTCAATGCCGGTTGATGGCATGGTAGTGCACGTGTTGAGCGAATCATTCAAATGGCAGCGCTTCGAAGCATGCTAGCCGATTGTCCGTCATTGATAATCGGGCTTTCTGGACCTGCATGAGCAGGCCGTCCCGGCGATGCAGGCGCGACGCACGCTTTCCTTTCACACTGTCACGATTTAGTTTGCTTTTCGACGGCCATGAGCGCATGGTGAAGATCCAGATGTACCTGACGGCCCTTTTTCGCATCCGGACAGGTATCGGTTCATGACGGTCAGTATCGCTTAAGGAGCGCGCGATCATGACCATCTCCACTATCGAATACAGAGAGTACGAGCTATGTACGTACTCTCACCACGCATTCCTTCTGCATCGTGATCCGTATGCCAAAGGACCCAGGCAGTTCCCGTCGTTCGTACGCTATGACGTACCGCATGCGAGTCAGCACGCAGCTGAGTGGAGCAGGTCATGCAATATCCGCTTTATGTGCACCGTGACGGAACTGCCGGCTTTCGCGCCAGTTTTCCCGATCTTCCCCGAGCAGTTGCGAGCGGCCATTCGTTCGATAAGCTGAGACGCAACGCGCAAGAGGTTGTCGAACTGATGTATGACCGCAGCGAGCAACTCATACCCGCTCCAACCTGCAGTACATCCGAATTGCAATCGCTCGACATGGACGATGGGCAAGGGATCTGGATGTTCGTCGAGATCAACCTGACGCGGGTTACCTCGAAAGCTGTGAGCGTTCAATTCAGTCTGCCCGAGAGTCTGCTGCAGCGAGTGGATGCTGCAGCAAAAGGGCGACACTCGACGCGCTCCATGTTCTTTACGCTGGCTGCCGTGCACGAACTTGGAAACCGGGACGAAGGGCAATTGTCCTAGATGCCGGTTTTACGGTGGGTGTTCGCGGACGGCTTCCATCGCGCGCCACGACCGCGTCAGCATTCAAAACCCGACCTTGCGATGGGTCGCGTCGTCCCGCTATCGGGGCGACGCCGACCACCTGATGGCGAACCAGTTTTTTCCATAGCAGGAGTGCATCATGATCGATGACCAGGTAAATGCCGAAGAACTGGCAGAAAGCAGGAAACAGAGAGAGGCCGCGGCGAATGCGACGGATGATGGTATGCCCGTGGGCCCCGAAGATGAAAAGCGGGTTGTCGACGGCACTCAATACAGAGGGCCGAAGCAGTGGATCCGGCACGCAAGGAAATTGCTGGGTGCTGGAGGCGGCTTTATGCGACCTTGATTTCGACTTGAAGCCATGCGCGTAAAGCCATCAATGGCTCGTGTGAGACGTTCGGGACGCCTCACACGCTGGTACGGGAGCGCGCAGAGCGCGCGGCCCATAAAGAGCTGATCCGCGACACCGAATTACCTTTGCAAGGATCCTGATGTCGCGCTACCAATTCGAAGGAGATCTGGCGCATCTCGAACGGATCATTCCGTTACTTGTGCACGGAAATCCCCTGGCGCTAGCGTACTGGCAGCGTCGAGTTTCGTCGCTATCGCAGCAGCAGAGTCTGCTTCCTGACGGCACCAGGCGCGTAACCCGACTGCTTAACGTATTCAATGAAGTCGAGCGCGCATTGATATCAGGCAAGGCCACCGCCCGACGGTCGCCGGGATGAACCGCTGTGCGTCAGAAATAAATCGGAGAGGGGGCGAGCCGGCACATGCCCGGGCGCTGCAGTTCCGGCCGGCGCATATCTTGGTACGGGTCTTATTCCAGGCGGGAGGTTGGCGAACTATGGCGTCGAAACCATGCGCGCTTCCTGCACGAAGCCGGTGTTCACAGATCAGGAAACATTCTCGTGACAGGGCTGTAGATCATGAAATCGAATACCGGTTCTGCGGGCCGCCGACATACTGCCTGTTTGCGATTTCGAGAACCTTTTCACGAAACTCGTCAAAGGCACCAAGCAGCGAACGCTCGTCGGACCCAACGCCAGGTTGCAGATTTCTGAGCATTGCGTCGTCGATCATGAAGGTGATCTCGCGCGAATCGTCGTACCCCCAGAAACACACGCAATGTCGGGCGGCATCGTAGCTACGGCTGGGATTGGGAAATTTAAGCACCGCGATCAGTCTTTCTCGTACACGGCCGAGTAGCGCCACTTAGTGGCGTTGGAGTCGATCGTGGCGTAACTGGCGCGTCTTTTCTCTGCTCTCAGAGCATCCGCTGCGTCGAGTATATGAGCACGCGTCCTGCATTCGGCGGCGTACTCGCTCTCCCTGCCAATTGCAGCAGAAGCGGGCTTGAATTGCGATCGCATGATGGGGCTCCTAAGCTGGAGGTCGCTCATGGACGACCGGTCTACCCACTGTATACCCTTTGGCTGGCATCGACGTCTTTATTTACCTGCATCCCTGGAGTTCAGTTTTCCGAAACGTTATGCAGGTCCGCATAGAAAAATTCGCTCGGACTGAGAGCGCCAGTCGATACCGTTCGTATTGACCGGCTGCTCAGCGGTTGGTAGCGCGGTCATGCTCCCAAAAAAACGAAAAGTGCAGGCCGATGATTTCACTGGCAGCATCGCCCGTGAAGCGTTGGCGCCGGCATTCCACGTTCTGATGAAACCGTCCGGGTCCAGCACGAAAATTGCGCACTTCCTGTTACCTGCGACGAGAAGCTGAAAAGGCTGTTCTTCAGAAACTTCCCCGGTCCGTGTGCAATTTGTCATAGCGTTTGAATGCAGCGCGCTGACGGAGGTTCGTCCCAATGGCCTTGTGCGGGCCTACCGCCAGGCATGATACGCGTTCAAGTTGTGCGGGCCGCTATTGGCGTCCCAAGCGGTGCAGGTCCGGGGCCAGCAGTGGGCTGGCCCCTCCATCCCAACGAAAACACCTGGAAGACGATCATGATCGAGCGACTGGTTGACGTAATAGACCGCAGCGGCACTGTGCTGCACACATACCCGATTACGCTGGGCGAGTCGGGCAACGCCGACGACTCCGAATACCTGGCCAAGGCGCTGGAAGCAGCAGCGCACAGCCGGCTTGTGCCGGACGCTGAACTCGGTACCCTGACGGCCAGGATGCACACGAGCCGGGGCGGTCAGATGGCTCCCTACGGCGATGACTTCTTGAGGGACTCGGAAACGAAATCGGGCCTGGAGCAGGCTGTTCGGGAACGCGCCTATCTGCTCTGGGAGAAAGACGGGCGCCCTGAAGGGCGTGCGGAAGAATACTGGCATCGCGCTCTCGACCAGCATCTTCGGGAGCGCGCCTACGTTCTGTGGCAGCAGGAAGGAAGTCCCGAGGGGCGACAGGATGAGTATTGGCGTCGGCTTGTGGATTTCCAGGCTCAGTGATTCCGATCACCCTGGGACCCTCCGGTGCGTAGCGAAAAGGAGAACCGAGGCGGAATGCGCAGACATCCCCTTCGACCAGGTCGGGCGGATCGGTCTTCTTGCATCGCCCGACCATTGATATCGATCGCCACGGCGGCCTCTCGCTGCGGGTGCGTGTGAGCGCCGCGGCGACAACGGGGAAAGGCTGACATAAGAGTCGAGGTCGCTAACAGTGGCCGACACTCGAACGGCTGCAACGACCCCGATGACCCGCCGACCAAAATGACCGTCAGAATGGCCGTTATAGCTTGAAAGCGCCCTTCGAGTAAGGACGGGCCCGACGACCGCTTCGGGACCGAAAGCACGCGTTCGCTGACATCCGGACCCTGCATTGGGCCAATTGATACGCGAACGGCAGGGGCCCGATCTACAACTGCCTCACGGACATCGTCACCTGAGTTCCGGCAATGGCCGAACTGATGTCCCCGAAAAGTTCGCCTCGACGATCGGACCGCTCCATTACGTGCCTTTGATCTCGTGACAGCGCGATAGGCGGCAGCCCGTCGGGGGCGCCTGCGAAATTGCGTCCTCACACCATTGTCCGGCATGGGGCTGCACGGTCTGGGCTATACCTGATTACCTGATGGAACTGTCGGTATCGGAAACGGTACTGACATGTCCTCCTGAGCCGCTCGCCGTTTCGCTACACTGCGCATTTTCGCCGACAAACTTGCCAGGAGGATGCGCATGGACCGCATGGTGACGATGGAAACCTTTGTGACGGTTGTCGATGCGGGTTCATTCTCTGCCGCCGCCCGTCGGTTGAAGCTAGGTCAGCCAGCTGTCTCAAAGGCGGTCGCCCAACTGGAGGAACGTCTGGGCGCCCGTTTGCTATTACGATCGACTCGTGGCTTGGCGCCGACGGCGGCCGGGCAGCGGTTCTATGAGCACGCGCTCAGGGCCATCCATGAGGCAGATCAAGCCGAACAGGCAGTGCGCGAGTCTTCCGATGGTCTGTCGGGGCAACTGCGCATAGGCGCGGCCGTCACCTTCGCCCGGCTGCACGTTTTGCCGGCGCTAAAGTCTTTCCTTTATCAACACCCCAATCTGAGCATCGACATCGTGCTTGACGACCGGTCTGTCGATTTACTGGAAGAGGGCGTCGATGTCGCTTTGCGTATGGGCACGCTGGACGACTCGTCCATGACTGCGCGTCGCATCGCGAGCGGGCGGAGATTCGTAGTCGGCACGCCGTCATATTTCGCGGAAGCCGGAGTTCCGCAAACACCTGTCGACCTCGGCCGGCATCAGGCGGTCGTCTATTCCGTGCGAGGCGGCGGTGAATCATGGTTGTTCAGCCGCGATGATGGATCTGATTCAACCGTGACCCTGTCCGGCCGAATCAGCGTGAACGCGGCTGAAGGCATGCGCACGGCAGTGCTCGCTCACATGGGCCTTGCTGTCGCATCGGAATGGATGTTCGCGCCTGAACTCGCGGACGGCACGGTGCAGGCCGTCCTGACTGACTGGACCTTGCCCACCATCGACCTGTGGGCAGTTTTTCCGGCCGGGCGTATGACGACAGCGAAAGCGCGCGCGTTCGTCGCGTTCGTCGAGCACATTCTCAGTGAGCACAAATCCAGCGACGACCCGATTGCCTAGCCGCAGTGCAGCCCGGTTCGATTCGCCCCGACCTGTTCCCTTGCCGCAGGAATAGGAGCTATTCCTCGGCCACGACTACCGTACGACGCCGCCTGAGCGGAGGATACGCATCAACCAATGCATCACAGATTGGCTCTGATGCAGCGGTCTCTCCTGCAGTTCAAGCCGGAGAACCGATTCAAAACCTACCCGTTGAGGAAAACCATGACTCAAGCTCTGAAAGGCAAACTCGCCCTCGTTACCGGCGCTTCGCGCGGAATCGGTGCAGCCATTGCGGCACGTCTTGCGCGCGATGGTGCATCCGTCATCGTTCACTATGCGTCGAGTGCGGAGCGCGCCCAAGCAGTCGTCAACGAGATTCGCGATGCCGGCGGCGAGGCTGAAGCCGTGGGCGCGGACCTGTCGAAACCGGAAGGCGTCAGAAGCCTCGTCGACTCGCTGAACGGCGCGTTCGGCGGCCGTTTCGAGGGGCGGCTCGACATCCTTGTCAACAACGCGGGCACAGTCGAGTACGGACCATTTCTCGATTCTTCGGAGAGCTCGTACGACACGCACTTCAACTTGAATGTTCGTGCGCCGATCGAACTGGCAAAAGACGCGGCGGCGCGCATGGTCGCGGCTGGCTGGGGGCGCATCATTAACGTAGGCTCGGCCTTTGGCGAAGCCGCGCCACTGCCTGGCGTGACGCTCTACATCGCGTCGAAGTTCGCTCTCAGAGGCTTCACGCGCGGGCTGTCGCGTGAACTCGGCAAATACGGCGTGACCGTGAATGCTGTCCAGCCCGGCCCGATCGATACAGAACTTGCTCCGCAGCCCGGCACGGAAGATCACGCGACGATGGTAAAGCTCGCGAGCGTCGGCCGTTTCGGCAAACCCGCAGAAATCGCGGCGGCCGTCGCATATCTCGCCAGCCCCGAAGCAGGCTACACGACCGGCGAAAGCCTGACAGTCGACGGTGGATGGATTGCCTGACGCGGCGGCCCCCGTTGAACGCTATTCGAATGCCGCATGCATTTCGATTTCGAATAGCGTCAACTGAACGCAGCTAACTGCCAACGGTCATTTTCCGACGGCGTTGCAGCCGGTCCGAGCCGTCAGGTTTGTAGCGGCAGGTATCAACGCCCTGCGGTATGCAGGGCTCCCGCATTCACACAACTGCCAAGCGACAGCAGCAGAACGCCGGCCGCAAGCGGCAGAAGCGGGGCGACTTGCAGCGGTAGTCCATAGTTGTGCCGCAAGTCGAAATACCTTCCGACCGCGACCGGTCCAGACGCTGCGCCAAAGGCGTAGCCCGAAAACGCGATCCCATAGAACAGGCCGAAGCGCTTCAAGCCGATATACGAGCGGACGAGATACGATAGAAGGTCGCCAGCGACATGCCCGCAACGAGCACGCGCTTCGCGCCGAACCTGTCGGCCGCATAGCCGCCGACGAAGCAGAACAGCGAATACCCGACGAAGAACACGATGCCCAGTTCCGCGGGCGTAAGTTGGAGATCTTTCGCGATAAGCGGCGCGACAGCGACATCGAGGGCTCAAACGGCAATGGACCCGCCGTCCACGAACAGTTCAACGCCCGCGATATAGCTGCTCTCGCTCGACGCCAGAAAGAGCACGGCGCGCGCGACTTCATCCGGCTGGCCCAGACGCCCCAGCGGCACGAGCTGGTTCAGCATATCTTCGACTCCGGGCCGCGCATCGAGGTAGCTTCGCATCGGGCTTGTCTCGGTCCCGCCCGGCGAGACCACGTTCACGCGAATGCCTCGCTCTTTCAGGTCGGTCGTCCAGCTTCGCGCAAACGACCGCACAGCCGCCTTGCTTGCGTTGTAGAGCGACTGGCCAGGAAAGCCTTTGCTGCCAGCCACCGAGCCATTGAGGACGACAACGCTACCCGACGAAAGTAGCGGCAAGGCCTTCTGCACAGTGAAGAGCATGCCGCGCACGTTGAGGCCGAAAAGCCTGTCGAAACCCTCCTCGTCGATGGTGCCCAGCGGACGCGGCTCCACTTCGGCAACGCCTGCATTTGCGAAAACCACGTCGAGCCTGCCGTGGTCGCGCTGGATGCGCTCATACAGTCGATCAAGGTCGCCGAGGTTGCTCGCGTCCCCCCGAACGCCCACCGCACCGTTGCCGATTTCCTGTATCGCCTCGTCCAGTCGAGCTTGCCTGCGCCCCATGATGTAGACCCGCGCGCCTTCTTCCGCGAAAAGCCTGGCGCTCGCAAGGCCGATGCCCTCGCTGCCGCCGGTGATTGCCACGACCTTGTTCCCGAATCGCTTTGCCATATGCGTTCCTCGTTAAGTGGAGTATTGCTCCACTTAGTATATGGAGGCATCATCCACTTATCAACAGAAATCAAGGCAACGATGAACAGAAAGTGTTCGACGACCGACGAAGCACCGCTGCGCGCCGATGCAGCCCGCAACCGGGAACGCATTCTCGAAGCGGCGGAAGCGCTGTTTCTCGAACGCGGCGCTGAGGTTTCGCTTGACGATATCGCGAGGCGCGCCAACGTTGGTATCGGCACGCTCTACCGTCGTTTCCCGACGCGCGACGCGCTGCTTGCCGCGGCGAGTGATGAGCGCCTGCTGTCGCTTGCCAAAGCAAGCCGCGCACGCGATGACAAGCTCGAACCGATCGCGTCCCTACGCGCCTTCGTCAAGGAGCTCGTGAACCACGCGAACCACTATCGCGGGCTCGCTGCGTTGCTCGGAACGGTATTACAGGAAGGGACGCCTGGCTGCCGCGCCGGCAGTGAAGAAGGACGCCGGCTGCTCGAGCGGGCCCAGAAGGCGGGGGCGGTTCGAAAGGACGTCTCCATCGGCGATCTCGTGTGTGTCGTGACGGCGATCGCTCTCGCCGTCGAGCAAGGCGGCACAACCAGATCCCGCGTCACCCACCTGATTGATCTCTTCTTCGACGGCATCGGCAAAACGTAAGCGCGGCACCAGCGACGTCTCGACTCGAGATCATGAGCGTTCAGGCTGTTTCATTTAAGCCGAGCGTTTTTGTACTGCGGCCGCCGCATCGGTTGAAGCCTGTTTGGGGCCCAACGCGATGGAAAGCCTTCCGCGTTTTCCCCTAGCAATCCACGGTTGACTCGGGCTCGAGCAAAGGCCAAACTTCTTTCAACGCAAGTGTGATCACAGGTCACACTTGCGCCGGAATCTCACATCGCAGCGAATCCACGGAGGCATTAGTGGCGCCACGCACGAGTTCAGACCTGCCCGAGCTTCAGCTCGTGGCGCGTGAAACGATGGCCGGTCGCGTCTATGCGCAACTCAAGGAAGCGATCATGACCGGACGCTTCGCGCCAGGACAATTGCTGAGCCTGCGCAGCGTGGCGGACGCGGTCGGCTCGTCCACCATGCCGGTGCGTGCGGCGCTCACACGCCTGCAAGCCGAGGGCGCGCTGATCGACGGACCGGGCCGCGCGCTCATCGTCCCTCCCATGACAGTCGAACTCCTCGAAGAACTGCGCGACGTGCGTATCGCGCTCGAAGGCGCCGTCGCAAAGCGGGCTGCGACTCGCATGAGCCGCGAAGATCTCGCTGTGTTGCAACAGGTATTCGACACCATGAACGCGCACGTCGAAGCGGGCGATGTGCCGGCCTATCTGCGCAGCAACTTCGAATTTCACATCGCGATCTATGCGCACGGAGCGAGCGATATCACGCTGTCCACGATTCAGAACCTGTGGATGCGCATCGGCCCGTTTCTGAATCTCGTGGCCCCCGACATTCCGCACATGCGCAGGTCGATGGATGCACACCGCCATATCGTCGAGGCCCTGTGGCGCAGCGACGGCGAGGGCGCGCGCGCGGGCATCGAGCAGGACATCGGCGAAGCCGCCGCCGATCTGAAGGAGCGCTTGCAAAGCGCGATACAGGACGGCGAAGACCCCGGCGAACAGGCACGCGCCTGAGTTGTAAAAACACGGACAACGGAGACAGACAATGACGGTTCTTCAGATGCTGAAGCCGCACGCGGGCTTGCGCGTGCTTATCACGGGCGGCGCATCGGGCATCGGCCTCGTGATGGCCCAGGCGTTCATCGAAGCAGGTGCTCGCGTGCATGTTTGCGATGCGAGCCAGCAGGCGATCGACGCGCTTCAAAAAGCCCAGGAAAGTGTGGAACTGAACCGCATCACGGCGACGCTCGCCGACGTGGCGGATCGCGCGGCCGTGGAGCGCGTTTTCGTCGATGTGCAGGCGAAGCTCGGCGGTCTCGACGTGCTGGTCAACAACGCAGGCATTGCCGGGCCGACCGGCGGCGTCGACGAGCTCGACGAGCAGGAATGGAACAACACGGTCGACGTGAATCTCAACGCGCAGTTTTATTTCGCGCGCCGCGCGGTGCCGCTTCTCAGGCAGGCGCGCGACGGCGGCACCATCATCGCGCTGTCGTCGGTGGCCGGGCGTCTTGGTTATGCGTTCCGCACGCCTTATGCCGCGACCAAATGGGCGGTGGTCGGCATGACCAAGAGCCTTGCCATCGAACTCGGGCCTTCGAATATCCGTGTCAACGCGATACAGCCCGGCATTGTGAAAGGCCCGCGCATCGAGCGGGTGATTGCGGCGCGCGCGAAGCAGCTCAAACTTTCCTACGAAGAGATGGAGAAGCAGTATCTCGCCAAAATCTCGCTGCGCCGTATGACCACGCCGGAAGAAGTGGCCGCCACCGCGCTCTTTCTGTGTTCGCCCGCCGGCAGCGGCATCTCGGGACAAGCGATATCCGTCTGCGGCAACGTCGAATTCCTCTAACCGCACGAGGCTCACATGGCAACGAAACGCAAGGTCATCATCACGTGCGCGCCGACGGGCGCGATCCATACACCGTCGATGTCGCCGTATCTGCCGGTCACTCCTCAACAGATCGGCGATGCCGCGCTTGCCGCGGCGAAAGAAGGCGCGGCGATCATCCATCTGCATGCGCGCGATCCGGACGACGGTCATCCGACCCAGGACCCCGCCGTGTTCCAGGAGTTCTTGCCGCGCATCAAGGCCGAATGCGATGCAGTCATCAACCTCACCACGGGCGGCAGCCCGCATATGACGGTCGCGGAACGCCTGAAGCCCGCCCATCATTTTCAGCCGGAAGTGGCGTCGCTCAACATGGGCTCGATGAACTTCGGCCTGTATCCGATGCTCGAGCGCTTCAAGGAACTCAAGTACGACTGGGAACGCAAGCATCTGGAGAACAGCCGCGATCTGGTGTTCAAGAACACGTTCGCGGATATCGAATACATCCTGACGTCTTGCGGGGCGAACGGCACGCGTTTCGAGTTCGAGTGCTACGACATCTCGCATCTGTACAACCTCGCGCATTTTGTCGACCGTGGGCTCGCGAAGCCGCCGTTCTTCGTGCAAAGCGTATTCGGTCTGCTCGGCGGCATCGGCGCGCATCCGGAAGACCTCGCGCATATGCGCCGCACGGCGGATCGCCTGTTCGGCAAGGACTACGTGTGGTCGATTCTCGGCGCGGGACGCAATCAGATTCCGCTCGCTTCGATCGGCGTGGCGCAAGGCTCGAACGCACGCGTCGGCCTTGAAGATTCGTTGTGGATCGAGCCGGGCAAGCTCGCGGAATCGAGCGCGGCACAGGTACGCAAGATACGCCAGGTGATCGAAGGCCTGTCGCTCGATATCGCGACGCCCGCCGAAGCGCGCGAGATGCTTCAACTCAAGGGCGCGGCCAACACCAACTTCTGATAGCGGAGAGCGCAGCGTGAACGCCAGATTGAAAGTAGTCGCGATGCCGACGGGCTGGCTCACCGTCGATCGCTCGTCACAGGTGTACGGCCGCTATTTCGGGCAGTCGATCAAGGTGCCGGTGTGGTCGACGGCGATTGTCGGCGCGCAGAAAAAGATCGTGGTGGATACGGGCATTCACGATCCGGGGTGGGTGTCGGACTTCGTGTGTCCTTGCGACCAGGCGCCGGAAGAGAAGCTGGAACGCGCACTCAAACAATACGTCGGCTGGAGCGCGGACGAGGTCGACATTGTCATCAACACGCATCTGCATTACGACCATTCGGGCGGCAATACGCTGTTCAAAAACGCGCGCTTTATCGTGCAGGCGAAAGAGTGGGAATACGCGGGCCAGCCTCTGCCGACGCAGGCCACGTACTACCAGGAGTTTCTGATCGGCCGCGAGCCGCTCGCGTATTTCCGCTGGCAGTTCGTGCATGGCGTCGCCGATATCGTGCCGGGCGTGCGCGTCGTGCCGACACCAGGACATACGCCCGGCCATCAATCGGTTGCGGTGGATACGGAAGACGGCGTGGTGCTGATCGCGGGGGATTGCGCGAACTGCATGGAAAACATCGTCGATCTGGTGCCGGTGGGCATCGTGCACGAGACGCTTGCGGAAATGGGCTCGCTCACGCGCATTCGCCAGATCGCCGATTACGTGATCCCCGGCCACGATCCCAACGTCGTGCCGGGCAGCGCGGGTATCGCATTGCCGGCCAGTGCGCGCTTGCCGCATGTACCGGTTTCTGGCTGAAGCGTAGTTCGACACAAAAACGAACATTGGAGGATGACATGAAAGCATGGACGCAATCTATTCGTCGTGCGGGACTGACGGCGCTCGGTATCGGTATGGGTATCGGCTTCGCTGCGGCGCTCGCTGTCTCCGGCGAGGCGCATGCGGCGGGCAAGTACAAGGTGTTCCTGTCGATGAGCTATGTCGGCAACGACTGGCAGACCGAGGCCGCGAACATGGTCAAGGCGATGGCGAACACGCCCGCGCTGAAGGACAAGGTCGATCTCGAGGTGCAGGTCGCGGGCACCGACGCGCAGAAGCAGATCCAGCAGATCAACTCGATGGTGCAGGCGGGCGCGAAGGCGATCATCATCTATCCGATCTCGCCCACGGCGCTGAACCGCGCAATCAAGAACGCCTGCTCGAAGGGCGTGGTCGTCGCGGCCTACGACGGCGAAGTGACCGAACCGTGCGCCCACAACGTGACGATCGACCAGCACCAGGCCGGCACCGTCACGGCGGAATGGCTCGCGAAGACGCTAAACGGCAAGGGCAACATCGTGCTGATCAACGGCGTTCCGGGCACGTCGGTGGATCGCGCCCGCACCGAAGCCGCCAAGGCCGTGTTCGCGAAGTATCCGGGCATCAAGGTCGTGGCGGAAGGCACGGGCATGTGGAGTCAGGCCACGGCCAAGACCGAGCTGTCGAAGATTCTCGCGACCAATAGCTGGGACAAGATCGACGGGCTGTGGATGCAGGTCGGCTGCTTCACCGCCGCGTCGATGCAGCTCGATGCCGGCATCGCCGACGACAAGATCAAGCCCTGCGCGGGTGAGTCGTCGAACGGTCATCGCGTGCAGATGCTGCCGCCTGGCGAGGTGAAAGGGCAGGGCGCCTATCGCTCGATCGGCTACCGTTCGATTTCGTATGGCGCGCCGCCGTATTCGGGTGCAATGGCGCTCAAGATGGCCGTGCAGAAGCTGGACGGCAAGGACTTCCCGCAGCGCATCACGCTCAAGCTGCCGCTCGTCGAAACGCCGCAGTCCAGGCTGTGCAAGACCGGCAGCATCGACGAACTGAAGGCGGGGTGCACGGCCTTCATGCCGGACAAGGTGCCGCCGGGCTGGTTCGCGGACATCTATTCCGAGGAAACCAGAGAGGTCGGCTTCAACGCGGCGCTCACGGGCAACCAGGACTGAGGACCTTGTCATGAGCGACGCATCTCTCGCCATCGACCTGTCGAACGTGACCAAGCGCTTCGGCGCGACGGTCGCGCTCGACGGCGCGTCGTTTCGCGTCAAGCGCGGTGCCGTGCACGCGTTGCTCGGCGAGAACGGCGCAGGCAAGTCCACCACCGTCAAGCTGCTGTCCGGGTTGATGCAGCCCGACGCGGGCACCATCCGCGTGATGGGCCGCGACCTGACGATGCGCGGCCCGCAGGACGCGCATCGCGCCGGCGTGCAGACGGCGTTTCAGGAGATGACGCTGGTGCGCGATCTCACGGTCGCGCAGAACCTGCTTCTGTCGTACGAGCCAACCGGGCTCTTCGGCCGCATCAGAATGCGCGAGGCGCAGCGCATGGCGGCGCAGTGGCTCGAAGAGCTCGATCTGCCGGACGTGCGCCCCGGTGCGTATGTTCGCGATCTGTCCTTGCCGGTGCGGCAAAAGATCGAGATTGCGAAGGCGATCCTGCGTGGCCCGCAAGTACTGCTGCTCGACGAGCCGACTTCGTCGCTGTCGGGCGCGGACGTGGCGTGGCTCTCGCGCCGGATCGACGCGTTAAAGGCAAAGGGCGTCACGTTCGTGTTCATCTCGCACCGCATGCAGGAAGTGCGCGAGTTCTGCGACAGCCTCACCGTGTATCGCAATGGCCGCGATGTCGGCTCGTTCGACACGCCCGACATTTCGGACGACGAGGTAATCCGCCTCGTCATCGGCCGCTCCATGGAAGCGAAATATCCGCCGAAGGTCGCGCCGCCGGCGCTGGCGCAGGGCCAAACCCGGCCGCCCGCCATGCAGGCGCGCCGCATCCGCGTGGACGGCATGGTGAGCGACTTCGACCTGACGCTTGTCGCCGGCGAAGTGCACGGCATCGCGGCGTTGCAGGGTATGGGCCAGCGCGAACTGTTCGAGGCGCTGTTCGGCGCGACCTATATCGACGACGGCGAAATCCGTATCGACGGCAAGCCGGTCACGCTGACCTCGACCGCCGATTCGCTGAAGGCCGGTGTGTCGACCAGTTTTCTGCCTGAAGACCGCAAGACCGAAGGGCTGTTTCTGCGTCTGCCCGGCGGAGAGAACGTGTCGCTGCCGGTGATCGGACGTTATGCGCGCTTTGGACTGATCGACCGCAAGCGCGAGCAGGCCGCGATCGCGAGGTCGCTTGCGCAGATGGAAGTGAATCCGCGCGCGCTCTACAAGCCGTGCCTGTCGTTCTCGGGCGGCAACCAGCAAAAGATCGCAATGGCCAAGTGGATGCTCACGCAAAGCCGCGTCTGGCTCATGTTCGATCCGACGCGCGGCATCGACGTGGGCACCAAGCATCAGATTTTCGTGCTGATGCGCGCGTTCGCCGCGGCAGGCGGCGCCGTGCTGTTCTATTCGACCGATGTTCCCGAACTCGTCAATGTGTGCGACCGCGTGTCGGTGATGTATCGCGGCCGCAACGTCGGAGAATTGTCCGGCGATGCGCTCACGGAAGAAGCCGTGATGCGCAACATGCTTTCCAGCTGAGAGGTTGGCCATGAAAATAGCTATTGCGTCGCCCGACAGCGGGATCGTGCGTCGAGGCGCGGGCGCTGCCTGGGCCGCGCGAGTCGATCATCATCGCGGACTGATCATCGCGATCGGCGCGCTCGTCGCGATGCTCGTTGCGTGGGGCGCGCTGTCGGCCACGCCGGTGGGCGCGTACGACATCGGCTCCGTCATTTCGAGCGCGACGACGCTCGCGCTCGCCGCGCTCGGACAGACCATCGTCGTGCTGTCGGGCGGCTTCGATCTGTCCGCGTCGGCAGTCGTGTCGCTCGCCAACGTGCTCGCGGTGCGCTTCGTGCATGGCACGCCGCTTCAACAATGGGCGGGTGCGGCGCTGATTCTCGCGACAGGCGGCGGCATCGGGTTGATCAATGGCGCGCTGATCGCGTGGTTCCGCCTGCAATCCATCGTGGTCACGCTCGCGACCATGTTCATGGTTCAGGGCGTGACGCTGCTGATCCAGAACAAGCCCGGCGGCAGCGTCGGCGACGAGTTCGGCGCGTTCATCACATCCGATCTGATTGACGGGAAACTGCCGATGTCGGCCGGCGTGCTGATCGCCGCGCTGCTGATCTGGGCGTTTATCCGGCGCACGCGCTTCGGCGTCGGTCTGTACGCGCTCGGCAGCGACGCGGACAGCGCGTACGCCAACGGCATGCCCGTCACGCGCTATCGCATCATGACCTACGCGCTCGCAGGCATGTTCTACGCGGCGGCGGGCCTGTACGTGTCGGCGCAGACGGGCTCTGCCGATCCGCTCGTCGGCCGTCCGCTGCTGCTGTCGATGTTTACCGCCGTGGTGCTCGGCGGAACGCTGCTCGGCGGCGGGCGGGGCGGCTGCGTCGGCACGGTGTTCGCCGCCATGACGCTGATGGTCACCGTGAATATCCTGCTGGTGCTGAACGTGTCGGCGTTCTTCACGACCATCGCGGAAGCGGTGATCCTGATTCTCGCGGTACTCGGTTCGTCGATCGGCAAGCAGTCGGCCGCGCATGAATGCGCGCGTCACGCGGCGCAATGGCTGAGGGCGATGCGAACCGGCACGCGAGTGAAGAACGACGCTCACGCGCGGCGCGTGTCCTTCGAAGTGAGCGGTTTTCAGCCGATCGCCAACACGGAGCTGAAGGGCCGCGCGATTGCGGACTGGATCGAGCGCAACCGCGAGTGGGTCAAGTATGTCGTGCCGGCGTACCTGCTGTTTTTCGCGGTAGTGGTGATCACCGGCTTCGTGTATGGCCCAGCGGTGCTGACCAGCGCGAACTTCTACAGCAGCCTGCTGACGCTGACATTGTTCCTCGCGATTCTCGGCCTCGGACAGGGCGCCGTGATCCTGACCGGCGGACTTGATCTCTCGATGCCCTGGCTCATCACGCTGGCCGGCGTTCTTCTCACGGGCCTCACGCACGGCGCGAACGCCGCGGCGGCGTGGGCGGTCCCGGCCGTGCTCGGCGTCGGCCTGCTCGTCGGCGCATTCAACGGCGTGGGCGTCGTGATGCTGGGCCTTCCGCCAATCGTCGTGACGCTTGCCGCCAACGGCCTGCTGCAAGGTCTCACGCTGATCTACTGCAATGGCTCGCCGCAAGGCTGGTCGCCGTCCGCGATCAGCGAATTCACCAACGGCAAACTCGGGCCCTTGTCGTTCGCCGCATGGAGCGTGCCGGTGTTTCTCGCGCTTGCGCTGTTGCTGCTGCATCGCACGCCGTTCGGGCGGCGCGTGTATGCGGTCGGCAATTCCCAGGTCGCGGCGAAGCTCTCCGGTGTGCGTGTCGGCACCACGCTGATCGCCGTGTACTGCCTCTCGGGATTGTGCTCGGCGCTCGTCGGTTTGCTGCTCGCGGGCTTCAGCTCACAGGCGTTCCTCGGTATGGGCGATCCGTATCTGCTGCCGTCCATCGCGGTGGTCGTCGTGGGCGGCGCGCTGATCACCGGCGGGCGCGGGCATTATCTCGGCGTGTTCGGCGGCGCGCTGCTGCTGACCGCTCTCGGCACGCTGCTCGCGGGCACGACCGTGCCGCCCGCCGTGCGCGACATCATCAATGGGCTCGTCGTGCTGGCGGCCGTCATCACGCTGCGCGACCGGCGCGCATAACATCGGGACACATTCATGCAGACGAAGACGACAGCGGTAATCGGTTCGGGGCGCATCGGGCGCGCGTGGGCGATTGTGTTCGCGCGCAGCGGCTTCGACGTGAAGTTGCACGACGCCTCGCAAGACATGCTGAGGGACGCTGTCCCGGCCATTCGCGAAAGCGTGGAGGACCTCGCGTCGTTCGATCTGATCGACGAGCCGGTGGATGCGCTCGTCGCGCGCATCACAACATGCGAGACCCTTGCCGAAGCGGTCGCAGAGGCGGATCTCGTGCAGGAGAACATTGCCGAAATCGTCGACGTGAAGCGCACGCTCTTTGCGCAGCTAGACCGTCTGACGAAGCCCGACGCGCTGCTTGCCAGTTCGACCTCCGGTCTGCCTGCATCCACGTTCACCGAAGCGTTGGAAGGCCGCGCGCGCTGTCTCGTCGCGCATCCGGTGAACCCGCCGTCGCTCGTGCCGCTCGTCGAGTTGTGCGGGGCGCCCTGGACATCGCAGGACACGCTCGAACGTGCTCGCGTTTTCTATGAGCTGGCTGGACAGAAGCCGGTCACGGTGAATCGCGAAATCTCGGGTTTTCTGCTTAACCGCCTGCAAGGCGCGGTGCTCGACGAGGCGTTGAGCCTCTACGAGCAGGGCTATGCGAGCGCCGCCGATCTGGACACGGTGATGCGTGACGGTCTCGCGATGCGCTGGTCCTTCATGGGTCCGTTCGAGACGATCGATCTGAACGCGCCGGGCGGCGTGGCCGACTATGCACAGCGCTACGGCGGCACATACCGCAGCATCGCCGAAACGCGCGTGCCTTTTGACTGGGCCGCCGCCACGCTGGACCGCCTCGATGCCGAGCGGCGTGCCGCGCTGCCGCGCGAGCGTATCGAGGAGCGCAGCCGCTGGCGGGATCGGCGTCTGATGGCGCTGCTCGCTCATCGGCGCGCGCTCAAGGACAAGGAGTGAACCGAAGCGCCAACATCGTGCCAACAAGGAGACGACGATGCCTGAAGTACGCTTGCTCGTGGATGCGAACAATCATCTTGGTGAAGGCCCGCTATGGGATGTCAAGGAGGAACGGCTGTACTGGATCGACAGTACAGCCGCGGAAATCTATAGCTGCCGCGCGGACGGCAGCGAGGTAAAGCGCTTTTTCGTGCCGCGTCATATCGGTTCGATGGCGCTGCGCGAGCAGGGCGGCGCGGTCGTGGCGCTTGCCAACGGCCTGCATTTTTACGACTTCGATGCGCAGACGGTGCAGTTCATCGCCGATCCGGAAAGCGACGATCCCGAGACCCGCTTCAACGACGGCAAGGTGGACCGGCGCGGCCGCTTCATCGCGGGCACGATGTCCTACGATTTCGACCGCTACGACGCGGATCGCGGCCAGCGCTCAACGCGCAGCGGCGGTCTGTACCGCCTGGATATCGACGGCACGCTGGCGCGGCTGGACTCGGGCATCAGCTGTTCGAACGGACCTTGCTGGAGCCCCGACAATCGCACGCTGTACTTCACGGACACGTATAGCAGGGAGATGTACGCGTACGACTACGACATCGAAACCGGCGCCGCCGGCAACCGCCGCCTGTTCGCATCGGCGCGCGACATGGCTGGCACTTTCGACGGCGCAACCGTCGATGAGGAAGGCTACGTCTGGTCCGCGCTGGTGTTCGGCGGGCGCATCCTGCGCTTCGCGCCGGACGGCAAGCTCGACCGCGTCGTCGAATTCCCCGTGCGCAATCTGACGAGCGTGATGTTCGGCGGCCCGAATCTCGACACGCTCTACGTGACGACGATGGGCCGCCCGATGTGGGGCATTCCGCAGAAAGAACGCGAGAAGGGCGGGTTGTTCGCGGTGACGGGGCTGGGTGTGCGCGGTTTGCCGGAGCCGCGTTTCGCTGGGTGAGAGAGCGGGCCGCCAACGTCACGCGATTCTTGCAAACTCCCCGGACAAAAGCAGTGTCGTTCGACATGGTTTCGCGCACGCCGTGCGCGGGCTGCATGCCGCCGGTTGGACCGGCCTGGGTAATCGCAGACAAGCAAGGAGGTTCATCGCTGGACGTCTCTATCGCGGCTCCTCATTAGGGCGCACGCTGCGGCACCTTCGCAAGCAGGATATTGAGGCCCTCGGAGATCAGCGGATGCGCAATGATTGCATCGCGCACGGCCGTATAAGGTAATCCGCCGAGCATCGCCATCTGCACCGCGGTCACTACCTCGCCGGCATTGGTGCCCAGCATCGCAAAGCCAAGGATAGCGTCTGAGTCCGCGTCGATCAGCATTTTCATGAAGCCCTTCGTCGCGCCGTTCGTCCGCGCCCGCGGCACCGCCGCCATCGGCAGCTTTGCAACACGTACCGCGATGCCGCGCGCCTTCGCGTCGGCTTCGCTGAGACCGATACGACCGAGTTCCGGCTCGATAAAGAGCGCATACGGAATGATTCTGTCGCGCGTGGTTTTCGCATTTTCCCCAGCGAGTTGCGAGCGCAACACGCGGTAATCGTCGAACGATGCGTGCGTGAACATCGGTGTGCCTGCGACCTCGCCGATGGCCCATGTGCGCTCTGCTGTCGTCGCGAGACGTTCGTCCGTTCTGATGAAGCCGCGCGCGTCGACTTCGACCCCGGCGGCGTCGAGGCCGATACCGGACGTGCCAGGGGTGCGGCCCGCCGCGACCAGAAGATGACTCCCGCTCACCGTGCTGCCATTCTGCAGTACCACTGTCACCAACTCTCCCGACTTGCCCGTCACGCTGGCGGGTCTCGCGCCGGTTCTGATATCGATGCCTTCCTCTTTCAGCGCCGCCTCGATCGCCTCGGTGACGTCCTCGTCTTCACGCATCGCCACGCGCGGCGCGTCCTGTATCAGCGTGACCTTGCTGCCCAGTCTACGGAATGCCTGCGCCATTTCGAGCCCGATATATCCACCGCCGAGAACGATCAGGCTTTCGGGTAACGTCGTCAGCACCAGCGCTTCGACGTGCGTCAGCGGCTCGGCGGCCTTCAATCCTGGCACGTCGGGAATCGCCGCCGTCGTGCCCGTGTTGATAAAAGCATGTTCGCCTTCGATCATTCGCAGACCGCCGTCATTGGTTTTCACTTCGAGCCGGCGCGGTCCGACAAAGCGGCCCGTGCCCAGCACGAGTTCGAGGCCGGAGTCACGCAACGCGTTGCGATTGATTTCCACCATACCGTCGACCACGGCTTTCACGCGCTGCGACACCTTGGCCATGTCCGCGGCCTTGCCATCCTGTCGATGCAGTATGTATTCGGTGCGCGCGGTCTGGATCAGCGTCTTGGTCGGTATGCATGCCACGTTGATGCACGATCCGCCGATCATGCCTCGTTCGATCACGGCAACCTTGCGGCCCGCCTGCGCGAGTTCCATCGCCAGTGTCTTGCCACCCTTGCCGCCGCCAAGAAATACATATTCGAAGTGCTCGATCGTTGTCATCGCGGAGTTCCTTTTTGCCCGTCAACTATCATCGCCCGACATCGGCGGTACCTTGAAAATCAGCACTAGCATCGTGCTGTGTGCTGCACGCCAATCCATCACGACGGCGCTTATGCCTGAGCGACCGTCCGCTCCAGTTGACGATGAATCTGCGCGACGACGGCAGCACCGTCTCCCACCGCCGCGGCAACACGTTTGGTCGAAGTCGAGCGGACGTCCCCCGCACAGAACACGCCGCGCACGCTTGTTTCATGCTCTTGCGACCCAGGTCCGGCGCCTTCGCCCGTAAGCACGAAGCCGTTTTTGTCGACGGCGACGCCGCATCCGTCAAGCCACGACGTGTTGGGAGATGCACCGGTAAACAGGAACACGTGTTCCGCGGATACAACCGACCGTTGCGTCCCGCTCAAAAGCTCTACTTCCTCGAGCGTCCTGGTGCCTCTCAGCGCGGTGATCTGAGTGCCGTACGTCACATCGACATTGTCCAGAGCAGCGATACGGTCGATGAGATATTGCGACATACTGGCCTTCAGGCTTTGTCCACGTACCAGCATGCGAACTCGCCGCGCGCGCGACGCGAGGTACACGGCGGCCTGTCCCGCGGAGTTTCCGCCGCCGACCAGCAATACGTCTTGTCCCGCGCAAAGCTTCGCCTCGACCGGCGAAGCCCAATAGTATGTTCCTCGTCCCTCGAAGCGTTCCAGGCCCTGAATGTCGGGTCTGCGATAAGCCGCGCCCGAAGCGATAACGATCGTTCGGGACCGGATGGTCACGGCGGAGGACAAGCGCAGCGCGAACGGCGTTATGCCGCAATCGAGGCTTTCCGCCTGAGCGGGAATGGCTACGTCGGCTCCGAATTTCTGTGCCTGTACGTACGCGCGGGCGGTGAGCGCATGGCCGGAGATGCCTGTTGGGAATCCGAAGAAGTTTTCAATGCGGGCGCTGGCACCGGCCTGTCCGCCTGGCGCACTATGATCGAGTACGATGACTCTCAGCCCCTCGGACGCGGCATAGACGGCTGTCGCCAAACCCGCCGGACCCGCTCCGACGATTGCGACGTCGTAGACATGCTCCGGATCGAAATCAGGGAGCCAGCCCAGCGCGTTGGCAAGCTCGGCCTCATCGGGTGCTCGCAAGATGGTCCCGTCTGGATGCAGCACGAGCGGGTAGTCGGAGTCATCGCGTACCCACTTCGCTACGTAACGGGCTGTGTCGTCGTCTTCTGACGACGCGCCGATGACCGCATGAGGAACATTGTTACGTCGCAGAAAACTTTGCAATGCGTGGAGGCGGGCGTTATGCGGTTGACTGACTATAACGATCCCATTGCCTCGCTCAATAAGCGCAACCCGCCTGAGAATAAGCGCCCGCATAATGCGCTCACCCAGCTCCGCTTCGGCGATCAGGAGCGCCCGCAGTCTGTCGGGGAGGATGTGAATGGCCGATACATCGCCGACCGCATCGCCGTCCACTATGCATCGACCGCCGGATAGCTGTCCGACTTCCGCAACGAAGTGTCCCGGACCGTTTTCGCTAACGACGGCATGACGCCCGAACGCGTCGCGGCTGGTCACGCGAATCATCCCGCGCAATACCACGCACATCCCGAACCCTGGCGCGCCGACTTCGAAGATCCGTTCCGATGTCCACGAACGAACAACGCCGTATTGACGCAGTCGTGCTAATTCGGCCTCGGTCAGTTGCGGATACTTCTGTTCATGACGGTCGGTAGCTGGCGCTAACCATGTGGAGCTGCTCATTTGCGTTCCTGCGGTTGCGTGCGCGATGGGAAGTTCCACGCGCCTGATTGAGCCGGCTATTACATCGACACAGACATCGACACAGCGCGCTGTTATGCCGGACGAGCGGCACGGTTTTGGCGGATAGGATGCTTATCATCCATGCCGCAGACAGTTTTTTACAACGACATTTATACTCACGTTTTCGGACACCACGGCTGGCGTATTAATGCATCGGATTGGCTACTTCTTGACGGACGACTTCCAGGTCATGGCCATTGGGACCCAGACCGTATTTGAAATCGCCAACGTCGTTGCGCGCGAGCCTATTTATCATGTGACGAATTACTCGCTGCAGGGCGGAGAAATCCGCTCGTCGCTCGGCGTCTCTGTCATGACCAGGCCGGCCGATTCGAATGCGACGGCAGACACCTGGATGATCAGCGGCGTCGCCAACCCAACCGGCCGCACCACAACCGCCGAAGAACTCCGATTCATCAGCGAGGCGGCCGCGCGCTCACGGCGCACCGCGGGCCTCTGTACGGGTGCGTTCGTTCTCGCTGAAGCCGGGCTTCTAAACGGTAAACGCGCGACCACGCATTGGGCGTTCGCAGACGCTTTGCAGGCGCGCTGGCCGCTCGTTCAGGTCGAAGCCGACCGCATCTTTATCGTCGATGGCCCGATATGGACGTCAGCGGGTTTGACGGCGGCGATGGACCTGGCGCTTGGCCTGGTGGAAAAGGACATGGGTGCGGACTTCGCGACCAGGGTGGCGCGTGCGATGGTCATGACGCATCGGCGCTCGGGCGGGCAGTCGCAGCACTCTGAAATGCTGGCGCTCGCGCCAAAGTCGGACCGGGTCCAGAAGGCGCTCGAACATGCACGCCTCAATTTGTCCAAACCCTTGCGCGTGGACGATCTAGCGAAGGCGGCGCATCTGAGCAGCCGGCAATTTACGCGCATTTTTCTTTCCGAGACCGGCATATCTCCCGCGAAGGCAATCGAACGTCTGCGTCTGGAAGAGGCGAGAAACCTGATTGAACGTGGCCGTCATTCACTTGAAACAATTGCGCGCGAAACAGGATTTCGTGACAGGCGTCATCTCCGGGAAGTGTTCACGCGAGCCTATCAAATGACTCCGCAGTCGTTGAGAAGAGAGTCGCGGAATGTGACCGGCGACGATCACCCGATCGACGAATAGAAAGAGACGGCTTTAGTGCCGCTAGAAATTCGACGGGCTGCCAGTCGGTCATCCCTTCTATCTGGAATGTCCTAAAACATGACCTTTAACGTCATTTGAGTTGGTGGCCTTCGGCACCACAATTCACTCCGGCACAACTGTCTTCAACCGGAGTGACATGATGACGCAAGCACATTTGGGCACAGCACTGATTACGGGCGCATCGTCCGGTATGGGTGCGGTGTATGCCGAGCGCCTCGCGCGACGCGGTTACGAACTCATACTCGTTGCCCGCAACCGTGAGCGCCTCGCCGCGCTAGCCAGCCGTATCACGAC
The DNA here is from genome assembly GCF_046054045.1 of Paraburkholderia sp. RL17-368-BIF-A. NCBI lineage: Bacteria > Pseudomonadati > Pseudomonadota > Betaproteobacteria > Burkholderiales > Burkholderiaceae > Paraburkholderia > Paraburkholderia sp. RL17-368-BIF-A. The sequence goes on along the minus strand of NZ_JARESN010000003.1, from coordinate 301,250 downwards.
GCAAACTCAACGCAGTGTCGAGATTCTCGACGCCGACCTCGGGACTCGGGCTGGCCTTTCGATCGTCGAAACAAAGCTGAAACAGGATGCGACGATCACCCTGCTGGTCAATAACGCGGGCGTCGGTACGCATACGCCTCTCGAGGACAGTGACGTCGATGCGATGTCGCGCATGATCGATCTCAACGTGACGAGCGTGATGCGTCTTACCTACGCCGCCGTGCCCGGCTTTGTGTCGCGCGGCAAAGGCGCTGTCATCAATATTTCGTCGATCGTCGCGATTGCGCCGGAAGCGCTCAATGGTGTCTACGGTGGAAGCAAGGCCTTCGTGCTCGCATTCAGCCAGTCGCTGCACCACGAGCTTGCCGGCAAAGGAATTCGGATCCAGGCCGTCTTGCCGGGCGCAACGGCTACCGATTTCTGGCAAACGGGAGGGCTACCCCTCGAAAACCTGGACAAGTCGATCGTGATGTCCGCGGAAAACATGGTCGATGCGGCGCTGGTCGGGTTCGAGCGGGGCGAACTCGTGACGATTCCTTCGCTGCACGACGTGGCCAAATGGGAAGAATACGAAAGCGCGAGGCGTGCAATGTCGCCGCTGTTGTCGACCAACGTTCCGGCACCGCGCTACACGACCACTCACTGACATTGGTTGCCGATACACATCTACATTAAGGAAGCGGTGATCATGAAACTTTCAGGCAACACGATATTCATTACGGGCGGCACGTCGGGTATCGGACGCGCGCTCGCCGAAGCGTTCCATCAACGCGGCAACAAGGTGATCATCGCCGGGCGGCGCAAAGCGTTACTCGACGAGGTCGCAAAGGGGAACCCGGGCATCGATGTCATCGAACTCGACATTGCAGACGGCGCGCAGATTCAACAGGTGGCAAGGCAATTGATCGGGCGCTATCCCACGCTGAACGTCTTGATCAACAACGCGGGCATCATGCCGTTCGACAACGCGGGCAGTGCGCTCGACGATGCGCAGGCGGTGCATCTGATCAATACGAACCTGCTCGGTCCAGTGCGGATGAGTGCGGCGCTTGTCGAACATCTCAAGCAGCAGCCGGAGTCGACGATCATCAACAACAGTTCCGTGCTGGCCTATGTACCGTTGGCTGCTACCGCGCTGTATTCCGCAACCAAGGCAGCAGTCCACTCGTACACCATGTCGCAGCGATTCATGCTGCGCGACACCAGCGTGCGCGTGCTCGAAATCGCGCCGCCGTGGGTCGACACGGATCTCGTCCACAGGAGTGGCGATCCGCGTGCAATGCCGCTCGATGCGTTCATCGCGGAGACCTTGGACAAGCTCGCTACCGCGACGCAGGAAGTGGTGGTCAGCGCTGCTCAGCCGCTGCGCGACAACGTCGGACCTAACGAGTACGCGTTCGTCGACCAGTTCAACCTCTCGTTGAAAGATAACCCCATTCCAGTAGCCTGACGTACCGGAACGGCGATCGCGACAAAGCGGCGCTCGGCGCCGCTTGCGCGGTCCGGCCGCTTGTCCGCCGTCCGCCGTCCGGCGCCGGAATCGCTCAACTCCAGTACTCGCTCATGACCCCAGCTATCCCTGCGAAAACCACGCGTGCGCTTCGCGCGCTCAGTTTTGCGTACTTCGTGCAAGCGACAGGCGCGTTATCGGTCGTCGGCAGTCTCAATGCGATTTCGCGTGAATGGGGTCTTGCCGACGCGCAAAGCGTCTACCTGATATCTTTTTTTGGCGTGACCTTCGCGTTTGCCGCGCCTTTTCTGCAAGTCGGCTTCGGACATTTGCGACGGCGTCGCCAGGTGCTCATCGGGCTCTCGCTCTTCAGTGCCGCCGCATTGCTGTTCGCGGCCGCACCAAACTACTCCGTCCTCGTTCTGTCGCGCGTGCTGATGGGATTGGGCGCGGGATTTATTGGTCCTGTGCTTGGCGCATTGGGATCGAGCCTCGTTGAACCCAGGCATCAGGGCAGCGCGATCGCCATCGTTCTGCTCGGACTGAGTATCGCGGGTCTCGTCGGGATGCCGCTTTCGGCATGGGTCGCTCACGTGTGGGGGGCGCGGGCGTTATTCGTTGCGATTGCGTGCGCGGGCGCGGCAACAGCGGCGCTTATCGTGGCGGTCGTGCCCGATTCCAGCGAGGGCGAGCATGTCGAGTTCAGAACCGTTACATCGCTGCTAAGCCGTACCGAGACCCTCAGCGCGTTTCTCGTCGTGTTTTTCATCGCGGCAGGCGTCTATTCGACGTACTCGTTTATTGCGCCGATTGTTCGCGACACGTTCCATGCCGGTTCCAGCGCTGTATCGGCCGCGCTTGTCGTGCTGGGCGTTGCCGGCGTCGCAGGCAACCTTTTCGTGACGCGTGCCGCGAGGCGCTATAGCGCGGAAGCGATGTTGACCGCTGGGCTCGCGCTGCTCGCCGTCGACCTCGCGTTGCTTTGGATGACGCCACCCCATCTGCAATGGTTCTTCGTTGCGCTTGCTGGCTGGGCATTCGCCACGGACCTGCTGTGGCCTTCCCAGCAGCGCCGGATCGTCGAGATGGTGCCGGACCGGCGCGGGACTGCATTAGCGTTGACTGCGTCGTTCGTGTTTTGCGGAATCGGCTTTGGTTCGGCAGTGGCGGGGCATGTCTATCCGGTGTTCGGTTTTGCGGGTGTCATCTGCACCTCGTTGGGCTTCCTCGCACTTTCCGCTGTTAGTCTGATTATTTCGCGGGCTTCCGTTGCGAGGATTCAGGTGCCTGTCGCTGGCGGCTCGAGTCAGTCCTGATCTTCCAGTGCGCGCGCCCGCGGACGAAATTTATCGTGAGCTTTGTCGATTTCCTCAAGCGTGGTTCGTCGTGTGTATAGGGCGGCAAGATTGCGGCAATGCGGTCCCGATGTCGCTTTTGCGCCCTTATTCATGACTCATGCAAACCGGAGATCGTTCATGACTTACATAGATGGGTTTGTCGCCGCGGTGCCCACGGCCAATCGCGAAACGTACAGGAAGCATGCCGAATCGGCAGCGGCCGTCTTCAAGGAGCACGGCGCATTGAAGGTGGTCGAGTGCTGGGGAGACGACGTACCGGAAGGGAAGCTGACGTCTTTTCCGATGGCGGTCAAACGGCAGCATGACGAGGCGGTGGTGTTCTCCTGGGTCGTCTGGCCTTCGCGTCAGGCACGAGACGACGGCATGAAAGCGGTGATGGCCGACCCACGGCTGCAGCCTGACACGAATCCGATGCCGTTCGACGGCAAGCGGCTGATCTACGGCGGGTTTGAAGTGATCGTGGACGCATGAGGGGCAAAGAAGGCGGCGCCGGTCGGGTCGACAATGGCCAGGAGCCTGCGATGCACCTGAGTTTTCCGCAGGTCCACCTGCGGGAACAGGCCGTTGAGGCGCTTTCCTGAAACATTCAATGGAGACGACGTATATGCAGCAAGATCCTGCCGACATCGCCCGTGCGAGCTATCTCGCCTATGTACATAAGGACCGCGCCGCCATCGAGGCTCTGATCGGCGAAGACTTCCATTTCACCAGCCCTCTGGATAACCGCCTGGATCGCAGCACTTACTTCACGCGTTGTTGGCCCAACAGCGAGACGATTACCGACTTTCAGTTCGTCGATGTCGTTGTTCATGGCGAACAGGTCTTCGTCGTTTACGAAGCAACGACTCTTGGCAGTCGACGATTCCGCAATACGGAGCGGCTGACCGTCCGCGGCGGCAAGATCGTCGAGGCAGAGGTTTATTTCGGCTGGTCCCTTCCGCACGACGCGCCCGATGGCGGATATGTGACGTCGGTCGGCTAGGTTGTCGGCAATGGCCGAGCCGTCGCCCACGAGCACCCTTTGGATGACCCGAGCATTTAGTTAGTCACGCAAACGGCTATCTGTCTGTCGACGCCGGCATGAAGGCCGACCCGCGACGGTCGGGTTTGTCGCCGATGCGCGCGTGCCGACAGACCGATCCCTCCGCAAAAAAATCGGCGAATATCCCAAAAACATAGGTCTCCGGCAATCTGCTAGCGTTACGCCGTCATAAGCGACGAGGCTGGCGATGGGTGGAACCGAACTGAAGACAGATTCGTTTCAACGCTGGGTGATGTACAGTAAGGATGCCTACGCGAGCGGGCGCATCTTTCTCTCTACAGAGCAAAAACAGGCGGTTGAAGAAGGCAAGAAGTTCTCCCAACGTGCATACGCCGATATATGGGCTAAGGATGCCGCTCTTGTTGGGCGGGTCCGCGCTTTTCTCGGGACGAATTTCTATTGGCACGAGCGGCTGGCAAAGAATGGCGCTGACCTCGAGGTCATAGAGACATTGCAGTCCATGATCCGCGGCGAGAGTGTTGTTCTCATTGCCGAGCAATCGCGCACAGGCGGCTTGGGTGGCAATCCGCCGCCCGCGCCCCAGGGGCTCCCCAGCTTCCGCAGTTCGTTAATGAACGATTGCGGAATGTCCTACGATGCGGCGACGGCTTATATTGACCGCTATAACGACATGGTGGACCGGATTAATGCGGGTCCAGCCCGCAATGCGAACGCGGCCCCTTCGTCACTGGCCGACGCCGCGAGCGATCTCACGGAAACCGCTGCGCCGCTGGGCGATGCGCAGCCGTTCGATTATCAGCCCGATATCCTGGACGGCGATGAGGAAGAAGTCGCGGCGCGGGGCGTCCGTATGACAGGGAACGAGCCTGGGGGCTTTGCAATCAACCCCAACGGACAGGACGTCGATTATTTCGATTCAGACGGCAATCTTTCGGCTCAATATCATGGAAGCCACGGCGACCCGCACGGACATAATTTTTCAGACGGCGTGCGGGACAATAGTCATCTTCCAATGTCACCAATCAACTTTGACTAGGCGCGCGCCGAATAGAGGACTGTCATGAGCAAGGCAAACAGGACATGGGGTTGGCATCTTGCCAGGGATGGTGAACGGCTTGAATTGGTTCTTGGTGGATATTCGTCTTTCCACGATTCAGCTATACGCTCATTCTGTTTGCAGAGAATCCGGCGAACGCACGAAGGCGTCAGCGGTCTTCCTTTGCCGGGGAATCGCACGCGCGAGATGCTAGACCTTCGGCTGGAAGTGCTTCACAACCGGTATGGTGCGCCGCCCGTCCCAGGGAAACCCGATTACATCGCCACACTAGACTTTCTGGATATTCGAGCGTCGGATATCGACGTGAACGGTATGGTAGAAGAAGCAACGATTACGGAAATGACGCTTGCTGAAACGCCGGAAGGCTTGATTCAGCTTGACCTCACACCAAACATTGGCCTTGATATCCGGCTAACGTGCAAGGAAGCTGTACTTGTTGATTTGCGCCCTTACACGCGCGAAGTCTAGCCTTTCTACGCGGGAAACACCGGCTCCCCCAAACTCAGCATCAGCCGGTTTGCCCACGCGAAGATCGCGATCGCGTGGCTCAGATCGAGAGTCTGCGTATCGTCGAGTCCGGCATGGCGAAGCGCGTCGAGCGAAGAAACGCGACGGACTCACCATTTTGCTGATCGAGCACAAGCTCGATCTCGTGATGCGTCTGTCCGACCGCGTGCTGGTACTCGACGGGCGCGAACCAGGGACCCCGCCGCGCCCCACCCATTATCAGAAACGCTGCTTAGCACCTGAAAATTGCTTGGTTTGTGCTGTCCGCGAGCGTTGCTAGAGTCCACTTCTCACGCTAAGGCACGCGCTATTCGACCTCGCGCGCGGCCCATCAAAACAACAGGAAACCACCGCTATGAATCTCAGAGTGCTTGGCGCAGTGATCGCCGGAAGTCTGTTTGTCATGTCCGCTGCCGCGCACGCGGATCGCCTTGACGACATCAAGAAGGCGGGCGTATTGCGCGTGGCCGCGTTCGACAGCAATCCGCCGTTCGGCTTCGTCGATCCGAAGAGCAATCAGATCGTCGGGCTCGACGTCGATTATGCGCGAGCGCTCGCCACGCGCCTCGGCGTCAAGCTCGAGATCCAGCCGACCAATCCGGCGAACCGCATCGCGTTCCTGAAGTCGGGCAAGGTGGATCTCGTGTTCGCCAACTTCACGATTACCGACGACCGCAAGAAGGAAGTCGATTTCAGCACGCCGTATTTTGCGTCGGGCACGCAATTCATCGCGAAGAAGGGCACGCTTACTTCGCCGCAGCAGTTGAACGGTTTGCGGATCGGCGCCGACAAAGGCACGACCAATGAGCAGCAGGTGCGCGCGCAATTCCCGAGCGCGACGATCATCGCTTACGACGACACGCCGTTCGCCTTCGCCGCGCTTCGCACGGGCAACGTGCAGGCGATCACGCAGGACGGACCGAAGCTCGTCGCGTTGCTGGCGAAGGTGCCGGACAAGGCGAACTACGAGATCCCGCCGTTCACGATCTCCAACGACTACGAAGGCGTGGGCGTGCCGAAGGGCGAGACGCGCCTGCTGAATGTCGTCAACGACACGCTGAAGGATCTCGAAGCCAAGGGCACGGCCGGCACGATCTACGATACCTGGTTCGGCCCGAAGAGCGCCGCGCCGCTGCCGCGTCTGTTCAGGATCGGCGATCCGCAGAAGAGCTGAACGCCCGTCGCTTGACAGCCGTCTCGACATGGCCCGGTCACGAAACGCGTGACCGGGCCTTCTTGCTGATACAGGACTGCGTTTTCTCCAAATGCATTTGATGAACTTCTGGCTGGAGCCACGCTATCTCGGCTGGCTCGCGCACGGCTTTCTGATCACGCTGATCCTGTCGGCGTGCGTGAGCGTGTGCGCGACGCTGCTTGGATTCGGGCTGGCAATGGCCCGCATCGCGCAACATCGTGCGGTCGCCACGGCGGCGAAGCTCTACGTACTCGTGTTTCGCAATTCTCCGTTGCTGGTCCAATTGCTGTTCTGGTACTTCGGCGCGGCCACGCTGCTGCCTTCCGCGTGGATGACGTGGCTGAACACGCCGCATGTCCTGAGCGCCGGGCCGTTTGCGCTGCACTGGCCGAGCTTCGAACTGTTCGCCGGCTGGCTCGGGCTGACGTGCTACAGCACGGCCTTTATCGCCGAGGAGTTTCGCGCCGGAATCCGCGGCGTGGGCATCGCGCAATATCAGGCGAGCGCGGCATTGGGCATGACGCGTTACGCGACGTTGCGGCACGTGGTTCTGCCGCAAGCGGTGCGGATCGCCACGCCGCCGCTCGCGGGGCAATACATGAATATCGTGAAGAACTCGTCGCTGACGATGGCGATCGGCGTCGCCGAGTTGTCTTATGCGTCCCGCCAGGTCGACACGGAAAGCTTCCGGACTTTTCAGGCGTTCGGCACGGCAACCGTGCTGTATGTCGGCACCATCGCGCTAATCGAAACGGCTCTCGTGATCTGGCAGCACACGGGCGTACGCGCGCTGCAACGGGGGCGAGCATGACCGCGCTCGAGTGGCTGCCGACGCTGCGCTATCTGCTGCTCGGCGCGTTTCCCAACGGGCCGCTGGGCGGCGCGGCGCTGACGGTCGTGCTCTCGGTGGTGTCGGCGTTGCTGTCCGCCGTCGTGGGGTTGGCGGGCGGCGTGGCGCTCGCGCTGACACGCGGCGGCGCATACGTGGTGCTGCTCGGAATCGTCGCGTTTTTCCGCGCAATTCCGGTGCTGATGCTGATCTTCTGGACCTTCTTCCTGATGCCGATGCTGCTGCATATCGACGTGCCGGGTCTCGTCGCGGTGGTCTGCGCGCTGTCGCTGATCGGCGGCGCGTATCTGTCGCATGCGGTGCATGCGGGGATCGTGTCGGTCGGCGCGGGCCAGCAGCAGGCGGCGCTGTCGCTCGGGCTCACGCGTTGGCAGGCATTGCGTCATGTGGTGCTGCCGCAGGCTGTGCGCATCATGCTGCCGTCATTCGTGAATCAGTGGGTGTCGCTCGTCAAGGACACGTCGCTCGCGTATATCGTCGGCGTGCCAGAATTCACGTTTCTCGCCAATCAGGTCAACAGCCGTCTGATGATTTATCCCGCGCAGATTTTCGTATTCGTCGGGATCGTGTATCTGGTTTTGTGCTCCGCGCTGCAGTGGATCGCGTCTCGGGTGTTGTTGCGGGAACGGGCGGTTCACGCCACGCGCATCGATGCGGCAACAGAAACGGAAACGGAAACCGAAAGCGGTACGGTGCGCGATGAACAACACGGCGTGGCGGTGCGTTGATGCGATGAGTTTGCGCATCGGCTACGGGCCGTGAGCGGAGAGCAGGCGATAGCAGCACAGACACGGGCCGGCTCGCGACAAAGCGAATACCGGTCCGTGTCCCTTGCGTTTAACCGCGCGCAGTGCAAGCGCGCGATGCCTCGCGGCAGACGGTACGGGTACTTAGAAATCGAGTCCCGGCCCGCCCGCGCCGGGACCGCCCGGCTGTCCCGCTGCCGGCGCATCTTTCGGCGCTTCATGGACGGTCGCGTCGGTGGTGAGCAGCAGACCCGCGACCGATGCCGCGTTTTGCAACGCCGTGCGCGTCACCTTGGTCGGATCGAGCACGCCCGATTCCACCAGGTCGCCATACTCGCCGGTCTGTGCGTTGTAGCCGAAATTGCCCGTGCCTTCCGCCACTTTCGCGACGACCACGCTGGCCTCTTCGCCGGCATTCGTCACGATCTGCCGCAGCGGTTCTTCTAGCGCGCGCAGCACGATCTTGATGCCCGCATCCTGATCGGCATTCACGCCCTTGAGCGCACTGATAGCCTGCTTCACGCGAATCAGCGCGACGCCGCCGCCCGGCACGATGCCTTCCTCGACAGCGGCACGCGTTGCATGCAGCGCGTCGTCGACACGGTCTTTCTTTTCCTTGACCTCGATCTCGGTCGCGCCGCCCACCTTGATGACCGCCACGCCGCCCGCCAGTTTCGCGACCCGTTCCTGCAGTTTCTCGCGGTCGTAGTCCGAACTGGCTTCCTCGATCTGCGTGCGAATCTGCTTCACGCGCGCTTCGATGTTCTTGCTGTCGCCCGCGCCGTCGATGACGGTGGTGTTTTCCTTGCCGACCTCGATCCGCTTGGCCTGACCGAGTTCCGCGAGCGTCGCTTTTTCGAGCGACAGTCCCGTTTCTTCGGCGATCACCTGGCCGCCGGTCAGAATCGCGATGTCTTCGAGCAGCGCCTTGCGGCGATCGCCGAAGCCCGGCGCCTTCACAGCAACCGTCTTCAGAATGCCGCGAATGTTGTTGACCACGAGTGTAGCCAGCGCTTCGCCTTCGACATCTTCCGCGATGATCAGAAGCGGGCGGCCGGCTTTCGCGACCTGTTCGAGAACCGGCAGCAGATCGCGAATGTTCGATACCTTCTTGTCGTGCAGCAGCACGAACGGGTTATCGAGCACGGCAACCTGTTTGTCCTGATCGTTGATGAAATACGGCGACAGGTAGCCACGATCGAATTGCAGACCTTCCACCACGTCGAGCTCATCGTCGAGCGACTTGCCGTCTTCCACTGTGATCACGCCTTCCTTGCCGACACGGTCGATCGCTTCGGCAATCCGCTGGCCGATCGACTCTTCGCCGTTGGCCGAGATCGTCGCGACCTGAGCGATTTCCTTGCTGGTCGTGGTCGGCCTGCTGATCTTCTTGAGCTCGTCGATCGCGGCGATCACGGCCTTGTCGATGCCGCGCTTCAGGTCCAGCGGATTGAGGCCCGCCGCTACATACTTCTGTCCTTCACGGACGATGGCTTGCGCGAGCACGGTCGCGGTAGTGGTGCCGTCGCCGGCGGCGTCGCTGGTGCGCGAGGCGACTTCCTTCACGAGCTGCGCGCCGATGTTCTGCACGCGGTCCGGCAATTCGATTTCCTTGGCGACCGAGACGCCGTCCTTGGTCACGATGGGCGAACCGAAGCTGCGTTCGAGCACAACATTGCGGCCCTTCGGACCGAGCGTGACCTTGACCGCATTGGCCAGAATGTTGACGCCTTCGACGAGTTTCGAGCGGGCGACGTCGCTGAAGATGATTTCTTTTGCTGCCATGATTTGACGCTCCGTTCGTTATTGAGTGACCACTGCCACAACATCTTCTTCGCGCAGCACGAGCAGTTCGTTGCCGTCGACTTTGACCGACTGTCCCGCATATTTGCCGAACAGCACGCGCTCGCCGACCTTGAGGTCAGGTTCGACGCGCTTGCCGTCGCTATCGCGCTTGCCCGGACCAATGGCGATAACTTCGCCCTGATCGGGTTTTTCGGCAGCGCTTTCAGGGATCACGATGCCCGAAGCGGTTTTGGTTTCCTGGTCGAGACGCTTGACGATCAGGCGGTCATGCAAAGGACGTAGGCTCATGGTTCGATATCCGCGTGTGAGTTTTGGCACTCGTCGTTGGTGAGTGCTGACCGGAATCGAGTATAGAAAGAAGAGCGCGCGTTGCTCCAATAAGCGATTCATCGAAGGTTATGCGCGTTTGGCATTTGGGTGGAGGCTAGTCGCCCGTTGCTTGCGGTTCTGTCTCCGGGCCGATATCGGGCCAGGGAAGAGAAAGCGGTCACACTATCGATATGAGCAACGCTTCGTTGGCCGGCTGATATCCGCTAGCTACGATGGTCGGTCATTCGCTACGAGCGCAGTCACGCTGCGCGCTCTTCGATGGCCGTTCCCATTCTGACCGTCGCCGCCGTTTCCAAACGCTTCGGCCCCACGCTGGCGCTCGATTCCGTCGACTTCTCGATCAGCGCCGGTGAAGTCGTCGCGCTGATGGGCGCCAACGGCGCGGGCAAATCCACACTGGTCAAAATCTTGAGTGGGGTTTATCGCCCCGACGGCGGCAATCTGAGCTTGCGTGGCGAGCCGTTCCAGCCCGCGTCGCCGCATCACGCGAAACAGCTCGGCATTGCCACCGTCCACCAGTCCATTGCGGATGCGGTGGTGCCGGCGCTTTCCATAGCGGACAACCTGTTGCTCGACCGCCTGTGCGATCCGGCCTCGCCGTGGCGCGCGCCGCCGGCAGCGCGCATTCGCGACGCGGCGCCGTTGGCCGCGCGGGTAGGGCTGGACGCCGATCTGGCTGCGCCCTTGGCGTCGCTGTCGCTCGCCGCGCAGCAGCTCGTGACGCTGGCGCGTGCTTTGGCTACGCGACCGGCGCTGCTGATTCTCGATGAACCCACGGCCAGTCTGTCCGAGCCGGAGGCCGAGCGTCTCTTTGCGTTGCTCGAGCGCTTGCGCGATGAAGGTGTTGCGATTCTGCTGGTATCGCATCGGCTCGGCGACCTGCGTCGTATTGCGCAGCGCGTGACGATTGTGCGCGACGGCCGCATCGTCTCCGACTTACGCGCGCCGATCGATTTCAACGCCGCAGTGGAAACGATGATCGGCCGCAAACTGCGCAGCGATCGCAACGCGGCTGTGTCCACTCAAGCTGCTCTTTCCGCTCAGAAGCCCTGCTTCAGCGTGCGCGATCTGCAATTGACGCCCGGCAGCGTCCCTTTCGATCTGGACGTGCAGCAAGGCGAAATCGTCGCGATCGCCGGGCCGGTCGGCGGGGGCAAGTCGCGTTTTGCACGGGCCATTTTTGGCGCGATCCGCACAGCGTCCGGCACGATGACGCTCGACGGCAAGCCGTGGCGTCCGCGCTCACCTGCCGACGCAATCCGCGCCGGTGTCTTCCTCGCGGGCGAAGACCGTTGGCGTACATCGCTATTTCCGGACAGCGTACCGTTCGCGTCGATCGCGGGCACGCTCAGCTTTCCGTTTCTCACGCGCTGGTTCAGGCGGGGCGTGGTCAAGCGCGGCCGCGAACAGCGCGCGGCGGCCGACGCAATCGACAACTTCGGGATTCGCTGCACGGGTCCGGATGACCGGCTCACGCGTCTATCAGGCGGCAATCAGCAGAAAGTCGTGCTCGCGCGCTGGCATGCGCAACCCGCGCGTTTGCTGCTGCTCGACGAACCGTTTCAGGGCGTCGATGCGGGCGCACGCGCCGATATCGTCGATACGTTGCGGCGTCACGCCGGCCAACGCGCCACGCTCGTTTTCGTCAGCGATCTCGAAGAGGCGCTCGAGATCGCCGATCGCGTCGTCCGTTTCGATCGGGCCACGCTCGACCCTGCCGCCCATTCCGACTTCACTCTCCACGCTCACTCATGAAAACCAGCTCTTCGATTGCATCCGAGGCCGTCGATCAAAACGCGCACGCCGCACGAACCCCGGTCGCGCGCAAAAGCGGCGCATTGCGCAGCCTGCGAGGCCACCTCGAACGAACCGGCATGCTCCTCGTGCTCGCGCTACTGATCGTCGTCTTTGCGCTCAACCAGCCGGCGTTTCTGAATATCGACAACCTGTTCAGCATTTTGCAGTCGGTGTCGATTGTGGCGCTGCTCGGAATCGGCGTGACCGTGACGCTTGCGGCGGGCGGTTTCGATCTGTCGGTGGGCAGCGTGGCCGCATCGGCGCAGATGGCGGCAAGCTATGTGTTGATCGTCTGGCACGGCAATACGCTCGCGGCAGTCGCCGCATGCCTCGTCCTCGGCGTGCTGGCGGGTCTTTTCAACGGCCTGTTGATTACGCGCCTGCGCGTGCCGGATCAGCTTGCCACGCTCGGCACGCTATTTCTGCTCGCCGGCTTGCAATTGATACCCACAGGTGGCCGTTCGCTCGCCACGGGTACGATCCTGCCCGACGGCACGGAAACGACCGGCGTATTCCCCGATGCGTTCCTGGCGCTCGGACGTCTGCGTCTATTCGACGTCGTGCCGTTGCCGGTGATCGTGCTTGCCGTGTTGACGGTGGTGGCTTGCGTGTTGATGGAAAGCACGCGCTGGGGCCGCGTCATTTACGCAATCGGCGGCAACGAGACGGCGGCGCGTCTGGCTGGCGCACCGACTGCGCGCTACCGGATCGCCGCGTATGTCGTGTCGGGCGCGATTGCTTCGCTGGGCGGCGTGCTGATTGCCGCGCGTGTCGGCCGTGGCGATGTCAGCGCGGGCCATTCGATGCTGCTCGATGCCGTCGCGGCATCGCTGGTCGGATACGCGGTGTGGGGCGCCAAGCGGCCGAACGTGTTCGGCACGGTCGTCGGCGCGGTGTTCGTCGGTGTGTTGTTGAACGGCTTGACGATGCTCAACGCGCCGTACTACATGCAGGATTTCATCAAGGGTGTGCTGCTGGTCGGCGCGTTGGCATTTACGTTTAGCGTGGGACGTGGCGCGGAATCTCACGCATAACGGGTTCGGCGTTGAGCGAAGCTGACGGCCAGCACGGCGAAGATCAATGCGCCGGTCGCCACTTGTTGCCAGTAGAAATTCCAGCCGATCAGCAAGAGTCCGTTTGCGACCAGACTGAGCAGCAGCACGCCAAGCAAGGTGCCGACGACGCCAGGACGGCGCGTCGGCGACAACGTGGTGCCGATAAACGTCGCACCGATCGCATTGAGCAGATAACCGTTGCCGGCCTGCGGAACGTACGCTTTGACGGTGGACGAAAGCAGCAGTCCCACGACGCCATAAATCAACGCGCTGGCGATAAAAGTCACTGCCGTGATCGTCGCCACCGGCAGCCCCGAATAGCGCGCGACGCCAGGTTGCGCGCCAAGCGCCGTGATCGCCCTGCCGAACGCGGAGCGCGAAAGCGTGACGTGTACGACCAGCGCTAATGCAGCGACGATCCATAACGGCACCGGCAGCCCGGCTACGGCGCCATGCGCGAGCGCACTAAATAGCGGCGGCAACGCCATATTCAACAGATACACGGGCTGTCCGCCATCGGTCGCGAGTTGTTGCACGGTTTGTCCGATGAACAACGTGCCGAGCGTCGCGAGAAACGGTGCGATGCCGAGTCTGCCGATCAGCACGCCGTTGAACGCGCCAATTGCGAATGCGGCGGCGAGACCGCCCAATGCCGCCGGCAACACGCCCACATGATGTGCGTTCAACAGAACGAACGCGAGACTGGCGACGTCGATGGACGTGCCGAGCGACAGATCGATCGCACCCAGGGACAATGCGAGCGTCATGCCAAGCGAGGCGATAGCGAGCAATGCGAAGTTGTTGAGAAGAACGTCGGCGAGATTGCCGGCCCGCGCAAAACCGGGCGCAAAAACCGCAAAGAAAGCGATCACGGCGATCAATGCGCCGACTAGCGCGAAGCGTTGAAAGCGTCCGATGGTTTCAATCATGGGCATGACTCCCCGCATGACGGCGGCGCACAAGAGCAGTGGTGGCGACCACAAACAGAATCAACACGCCTTCCACTCCGTTGACCCAATAGCTCGATACATTGTCGAGTTGAAAGCCGTTGCTGATCACGCCGATAAAAAGCACGGCGAGCAGCGTGCCCGGAATGGTCGGCACGAGGCGCCGCGAAAACACCACGCCGAGCAATGCCGCCGCGACGGTCGCCAGCAGATTTTCTCCCGCGCCCGGTGAACTGCCGCTGAGTAGCGCGGTGGAAGCCAGTGCCGCCAACGCAGCCGCCACGCCGCTCAACACGTAACTGGCCGCAATGTAGCGGTGAGTTCGAACGCCCGCTGCCTGCGCGGCGTCGCGATGAGCGCCGACCGCGCGCAAGCGCAATCCGAACGGCGTGTAGTGAATCAGCGCGGTGAAGAGCGCGGCAACGAGCAGCAACGCATACGCAAGATGGGGCACGCCAAGCGCGCCATTGTCGAGCAGGAAGCCGGGCAATGCTCCGCTTGCAGGCACCGACGTATTCTGCGTGAGCACCAGTTCGAACCCCGCGCAGAGATTCATCGTCGTCAGGGTGGCAAGCAACGGGAAGATGCGCAGTACGATCACGGCGAACGCGTTGAGCGCACCCACTCCGGCGCCCGCTGCCAGCGTCAGCGCGAAAGCGCTCAAAGGCGAAAAGCCCTCGCGCAGCGTCACGGCGTACACCGCTGCACTCAGCCCGAGATTGGCCGCGACGGACAGATCAAGGCCGCCCCTGATCGGGTCCGCACCGCCGCCTATCAGCACAATCGTCAACCCAAAGCCGAGTATTCCAACGACTGCGGATTGCTGCACGACGTTGGCCAGATTGGCGAGGCTGAAAAAGAGCGGCGAACTGATGGCAAAGCCGACGAACACTGCGGCAAAGGCGAGCGCCGCACCGCTGCGCGGCCACCATTGCGCGCCGAAGAAGCGTTCGGGCAATTCGAATTTGCCGCTACGTGGCGCGTTTTCGAGAACCTTGCTCATGCGGCAACCTCCTGTTGCGACGACGCGCCGCGTGCACCGGTTGCCCATGCGAGCACGTCCTGGCTATCGGCTTCGCGTGAGACGAGTTCGCGTACGATCCGGCCACGCGCCATCACCAGCACGCGGTCGGTCATGCCGAGCAGTTCGATCAGATCGCTGGAGAACAGCAGTACGGCGGCACCGTCCCGCGCAAGCCGGTCCAGCAGACGATAGATCTCCGTCTTCGCGCCGATGTCGACGCCGACTGTAGGCTCATCGAGCAGATACACCGACGACGCGCGGCTCAGCCACTTCGCGAGCGCGACTTTCTGCTGGTTACCTCCGGACAGATGCCGCACCGGCGCTTCCGTGCCCGGCGTGCGCACGGCCAGATCCTCGATCAGACCTTGCACGGCGAGAGTCTCGCTGCGTTGCTTCAGCAGCCCGAAGCGACTGAAGCGCGCGAGACTGGCAAGCGTCGTGTTCTCGCGCACGGAAAGCGCGGGCGCAACGCCATGCGCGCGCCGGTCTTCCGGAACGAAGGCAATGCGTCGGCGCACGGCGTCCTGCGGACGTCGCAAACGCACCGGCTTGCTGTCGATTTCGATCACGCCCTCGACGCCGCGTTCAAGCCCGAACAGACTGCGGATCACCTGCTTGCCGCCGGAGCCGAGCAAACCGGTCACGCCGATAATCTCGCCGCGCCGCACATCGAACGAGACGTCTTCGAAGCGGTTTTGCGCGCTCAGATTGCGTACGCTCAACACGGTTTCGCCAGGTGTGCGCGCCGACTGGGGCATACGCGTTTGCGGCTGCGCGCCGATCATTGCCGTGACGAGCGACTCCGTAGAGGTGGTGCGTGCATCGACATGAGCGACGTCCGCGCCGTCGCGCAGCACGGTCACGCGATCGCAGACAGCCGCGATTTCGTTGAGGTAATGCGACACGTAAAGGATGGTCAGGCCGCGCTGCCGCAGACGATCGATGGTCTGCAGCAAGCGGTCCACTTCGCGGCTCACCAGCGCCGCGGTCGGTTCGTCGAAGACGAGGATGCGCGGCTCGCGAATCAGTTCGCGCGTGATCTGCACGATCTGCTGTTCAGCGACGCTGAGATCGGCTATCAGCCGGTTGGGCGGCAAGTCGACACCGAAGTGTTTCTGCAACGCGTCACGCGCATCGCGCTGCATGCGGCGCACATCCAGTAGACGAAACGGCCCCGCCGCGCGTGGACCGAAGCTGCGTTCGTCGCCCAGCCAGAGCGCTTCCGCGACCGTGAAGGTGGGCGGCAGCATGCGTTCCTGATGGATGAAGCCAATGCCGGACCCATGCGTGTGAGCGGACGCATCGAGCGGTTGTTCGATGCCGTCGACGCTGATCGTGCCCGAATCCGCTGCGTGAATGCCGGCGAGAATCTTGATCAGCGTCGATTTGCCCGCGCCGTTCTGGCCGATCAGACCGTGTACGCTGCCGCGCGCCACGTTGAGCGACGCGCCGCGCAGCGCGGGCACGCCGTCGAAATGTTTGACGACGCCGCGCAGCTCGAGCGCGGAAGGATGCGCCTTTGGATTCATTTCGAGCCGAGTTGTCCCAGGGTTTGCTGGACGTTGCCGGCGTTGTCCTTGGTGACGAGAATCGACGGCACGTAAGTGTAGGGCGGCAAGGTGCGGTCGCCCGCGAGGTAGCGCGCGACGTTGTCCACGGCCGTCTTGCCGATCAACGCCGGTTGCTGTGCGACCACGGCGCCTGCGCTCGACTTCGGGTCCTTGACGAGCGCCACGACGTCCGGGCTGCCATCCACGGCGTAGGTTCTGATTTCATTTCGATGCGCGGCATCCACGGCCTGGGTGGCGCCGACCTGCGGCACGTCCCATGCCGACCAGATCGCGGCAATCTGCCCCTTCGGATACTTCGCGAGCAACTGGCTCACTTGCGCATACGCGCTTTGCACCGTGTTCGGGATTACATCGCGCAACTCGGGCTGGATGATGTGCACTTTCGGGTAGTACTTCAGCACGGCTTTCAACTGGTCGTAGCGGATTGCGCAAACCGGCACGCCGTAAAAACCATTGAATACGAGGATGTTGCCCTCGCCGTGAATGTCGTTGACGAGCTTCAGCGCAAGCTGTTCGCCGATGAAGAAGTTATCCGAAGTGGTGTCGTTGATGCTCGACGGAGATGCTGTGTCGATTGTGAACAGCGGGATGTTGGCCTGGCGTATTTTCTGCAACCACGGCTCCAGTACTGTTGCAGTGCCCAATTGTTCGATGATCGCATCGGGCTTCTGCGCGATCAGCGTCTGGATCTGCGCAATCTGGCGGTTGTCGTTGCGGCCCGCGTCGAGCGCGATCGGTGTGCCGCCGAGGCGTTTTACTTCATCCACGGCGCCCTGGTAGGCTTTCAGATCCCAGTAATGATCCGTGCCTGCGACCGTGATGCCGATGCGCTTGCCCTTGAGCGAGGGCACCGGCGCGGCGTTATCGCCCGTGGACGCTGCCGCGGGCGTTTCGCCTTGCGCGTGCGCTAGAGAGAAGAGGCCTCCGGCGAGTGTGAAAGCGGTTGCGGCGAGCAGCGAGAACAGAGTGTGCAGAGTGGGCAGAGGGCGTTTCATGGTGTCCGGTTTGAAGAGGCAAGAAGGTCCATCCTGCGATGACTCTAATCAACAACGCATCGCGCATGAAACTATCGAATCGGACTATCTTTATCAGGTCGGCTGCGAAGTGCTTATCTGCGAAGGCGGAAAAATTCGTTTGCCATCCGAAGGAATATTCATTTCATAAACGTTCAGTTTGCGCGCGTCGTACCCGCTGATAGATTGTGTAATCAGTCACTCAAGCGGAGATTCGTATGGCCGAGGTACATGAAGCGAACGAAGCGAACGCGTCGCAGGTAAACGGTGTGCATCAACATGCCGCGCGTGTCATTGCGGATGACGCCGAGGCGATTGCCGTCGCACATGAACTGGCTGTGCGACTCGCCAGGGACGCCGCTCAGCGTGACCGCGAACGCCGCTTGCCGCACGAAGAAATTGAATGGTTTTCGCAATCGGGCTTGTGGGCGATCACCGTGCCGAAGGCGTATGGCGGCGCGGGCGTGTCCTTCGTGACGCTGACGGAAGTGATCAAGATCGTCGCAGCAGCAGATCCGTCGCTCGGACAGTTGCCGCAAAACCACTTCGGTCTGGTGGATGTCATTTCGCTGACAGGGACGGAAGAACAGAAGCGCTATTTCTTTGCGCAGATAGTGAGCGGCAAGCGCTTCGGTAACGGCTTTTCGGAAAAGGGCACAAAACACGTACTGGATCTGAAGACGCGCGTGCGGCGTGACGGTGACGACTACGTGGTCGACGGCACCAAGTTCTACTCGACGGGGGCGTTGTTTGCGCACTTCGTGCCGGTGCTGGGCCTCGATGACGAGCGTAAAGGCTGGCTCGCGTATATACCGAAGGGCACGCCGGGTCTGAATGTGATCGACGACTGGTCGGGCTTTGGGCAACGCACCACGGCGAGCGGTACGGTCGTGCTCGAGGGCGTGCGCGTGCCTGCGTCGCATGTGTTCCCTGCGCATCGCGTGTCCGATTTCCCCACCTTGAACGGACCCGTTTCGCAGATCATTCAGGCGGCGATCGACGCAGGTATCGCACAGGCCGCGGTGAACGACACGCTGACGTTCGTGCGCACGCGCTCGCGGCCGTGGATCGATAGCAATGTCGAGCGCGCCGGCGACGATCCGCTGACGGTGCGCGAAATCGGCCACCTGCATATTCAGTTGCACGCCGCCGAGGCGCTGCTGGAACGCGCCGCACGGACACTCGACGCGATCGCCGCCAAGGGCGACACCAGCGAGGACGATGTGGCGCTAGCTTCCGTCGCAGTCGGCGAGGCCAAAGTCCTGACCACGGAAATCGCACTACTGGCGAGCGAAAAGCTGTTCGAGCTCGCAGGCACGCAGTCCACATTGAGCGAACACAATCTGGATCGCCACTGGCGCAATGCGCGCACGCATACCTTGCACGATCCGGTGCGCTGGAAATATCACCTTGTCGGCAACTACTATCTGAACGGCGTCAAACCGGCCCGGCATGCGTGGAACTGATGCTATGAATGCTTTGACAGAACCGGCGGCGCGTAGCGAAGCAAGGCGGATTGCCAACGACGAAGAAGCGCTGCACGTCGCGCGCCAGTTAGCGCGGGACTTCGCCCGCGAAGCGTCGCAGCGTGACCGTGAGCGCCGCTTGCCGCATGCGGAAATCGAAGCGTACTCGTCGAGCGGTCTTTGGGGCATTGCTGTGCCGCGCGAGTTTGGTGGACCCCAGGTGTCGTTTGCGACGCTGGCCGAGGTAACCGCAATCATCTCCGAAGCCGATCCTGCAATAGGCCAGATTCCGCAAAATCATTTCTATATGCTGGACGTGTTGCGGGTTAACGGCACGCGCGAACAGCAGGCGTTTTACTTCGAACGGGCGCTTGCGGGCGAACGATTCGGCAATGCGCTGTCTGAGCGGGGCACGAGGACCGTCGCCGATTACCGCACCACGTTGACACCGGACGGCAACGGCTTTCGCATCAACGGGACGAAGTTCTATTCGACGGGTGCGCTGTTTGCGCAGTGGATTCCCATTGTCGCGAAGGCTTCCGACAATACGCTGCATGTGGCGTTTGCGAGCGCACAGACGCCGGGCTTGTCCGTGGTGGATGACTGGTCGGGCTTTGGTCAGCGGACCACGGGTAGCGGCACGACCACGCTCGATAACGTTTATGTGGAAGCCGCCGCCGTCGTGCCGTATAGCGCGGCGTTCAATGCGAGGCCCACGACGGTAGGGCCGGTCGGTCAATTGATTCATGCGGCGGTGGATCTCGGCATTGCCCGCGCCGCGTTCGCCGATGCACGGCGCTTCGTTCGCGAGCGGTCGCGTCCGTGGATCGACAGCGGCGTGGAACGCGCAAGCGACGATCCGCTGACCATCGAATTGTTCGGCAAGCTCGCGTTGCAACTCAATGCCGCGGACGCGCTGGTTGAGCGCGCAGGACGCAAGGTGGACCTCGCGGCTCAGGAGTCGAATGAGCAGACCGTTGCTGCCGCATCGATTGCAGTGGCGCAGGCGCGTGCGGCCACAACGGAAATAGCGTTGCAGGCCTCGACGCGTCTAATCGAACTGGCGGGCACGCAGTCCACGTTGAGCGAGCACAACCTCGACCGCCACTGGCGCAATGCCCGCACGCATACGCTGCATGATCCGGTGCGCTGGAAATACATCGCCGTCGGCAACTACTTTCTGAACGACGTGCTGCCACCGCGTCACGGCGCCATTTAGGGCGCTCGCCGCTTCCTTTTTGCATCAACCAACTGGATCCGATTATGGCCAGACAGATCCGTCTAAACGCGTTCGACATGAATTGCGTTGGGCATCAGTCGCCGGGCTTGTGGGCGCATCCGCGCGACACATCGTGGCGATACAAGCACCTCGATTACTGGACCGATCTTGCGAAACTGCTCGAGCGCGGCAAGTTCGATGGCCTGTTCATCGCGGATGTGCTCGGCATTTACGATGTCTTCAAGGGCAACGGCGAAGCGGCGATCCGCCAGGCGGCGCAGGTGCCTGTCAACGATCCGATCCTGCTCGTTTCGGCGATGGCGAATGTCACCCAGCATCTCGGCTTTGGCGTGACGTGCTCGCTTTCGTACGAGCACCCGTATCCGTTTGCGCGGCGCATGTCGACGCTCGATCATCTGACCAACGGGCGCGTGGGCTGGAACATCGTGACGTCGTATCTGGATAGCGCGGCGCGCAATGTCGGTTTGCCGAGCCAGGCGGATCACGACGAACGCTATGCGCTCGCCGAAGAATATCTGGACGTTTGCTACAAGCTATGGGAGTCGTCATGGGAAGACGACGCCGTTGTGCGCGATGGCGAACGACAGGTCTTTACCGAGCCGTCGAAGGTGCATCCCATCGAGCATCACGGCAAGTACTTCGACGTGCCGGGCATCCACCTTTGCGAGCCTTCTGTGCAGCGTACGCCGGTGCTGTACCAGGCGGGCGCATCGAAGCGAGGGAAGGACTTCGCTGCGCAGCACGCCGAGTGCATTTTCATCGCGGCGCCGTCGCGCACCATTCTCAAGCAGTTCGTCGCGGATATTCGCGCTCGCGTGAAGTCATTCGGCCGCGATCCGCATGACGTGCTGATTTTCAATCTGCATACGGTGATTACCGGAAAGACCTCCGCCGAGGCCCATGCAAAACATGCGGATTATCGGCGCTATGCAAGCGACGAGGGAGCGCTCGCGTTGATGTCGGGCTGGACAGGCATCGACCTGTCGAAGTACGAACTGGACGAGCCGCTGCGTCACGTCGAGAGCAACGCGGTGCAATCCGCGGTGGAGGCTCTATCGAGCGCCGATCCCACGCGCGTATGGACCGTACGCGAGATTGCGAAGTGGGGCGGTATTGGCGGACTTGGACCGTTGTCGGTGGGTGATCCGCAGGAGATTGCCGACGAGTTGCAGTCGTGGGTCGAAGAGACCGACGTCGACGGTTTCAATCTCGCCTATGCACTGACGCACGAAACGTTTAGCGATTTCGTCGATCTCGTCGTGCCGGAATTGCAGCGCCGCGGCGTGTACAAGACCGAGTATTCGAACGGTTCGCTGCGCGAAAAATTGCATGGCAAGGGGGCGCGTCTTGCGCAACCGCATCCTGGCGCGCGCTACCGGGCTCGACATACGGCGCACGCCGAATAGTTTGCATTCACCCATCACTACGTTAACCGGTTTGCAGGAGACCTCCGATGAAATCGATTTTTAGTCACACGTTGCGCGCGCGACGCATGGCTGTTGCATTGACGTTGTTCTCCGCGGCGGCGATGCTGGGCGTTGGTCAGCCGACGCACGCCGCGCCGCTCAAGGGCGCACCTGCACCGTTCGACAAGGGCGGCGTGAAGATTGCGTTGGTCAACTATCTTTCGGAGGGCGATTTCTTCCAGGCCTATGAGGCCGGCGCGCAGAAGCAGGCCAAGGCGCTAGGGATCGATCTGCGCATTTACGAGGGGCGGCAGGATGCTGCCGAACAACGCGAGCAGATTCAGCAGGCGATCAGCCTTGGCGTCTCGGCGATCATCGTAAATCATGGCTTGCCGGAATCGCTTAAGGACGTGGTGCAGCGAGCGTTGGATAAAGGCATCAAGGTGATTGCATTCGACGTCGACCTGAACAACCCGAAGGTGCCGCAGATCGAGCAGAGCGATCATGACCTTGCGACGCTGCTGTTGAATCAGGCCGTCAAGGATAACGGCGACGCGTTCTCCGCCGGCTATGTCTATGTGGCGGGCTTTGCGCCGCTGGACCGGCGCGATGCCGTGTGGCGCGAGTTCAAGAGTGCGCATCCACAGGTGCAGGAGAAGGCGCGCTTTGGGACCGTGAACAATCCGATTGCGCAATCGGTCGCGAACCAGGCCGCGGCGGCGTACCGTGCGCATCCTGACATTCGTGTGGTCTTTGCGCCTTACGATGAATTTGCACGCGGCGCGAAGCTGGCAGCGGATGAAGCGAAACTAGGATCAAAGGTTCGCATTTACAGTGCCGATATCTCGACTGCGGACATAGAGGCGATTCGCGCGCCTAATAGTGCGTGGGTAGCGACCGCTGCGACTAATCCCGCGGTGGTTGGCGCTGTTTCTGTGCGGGCCGCGGCTTTGGCAGTGGCGGGTGAGGGGCTTGCGCATCATATCGTGGTCAAGCCTACGCTTATTACGCGTGACGATCTCGTGAAGAACGACATCAAGACTGTCACGGAGCTGGGGGCCAGGTTTCCGGCGTTCAGGTCTAGCGATGCGGCGAGTGCTGCCTGGATTCCTGTGGCGGAATGAAGATAACGCTATTTTCTTTGTCTTGATGAGGGGGCGCCAGTGCAGAAGCTTGCCGGGGCCCGCTATGACAGCCGGGCGGCCCTCATACAGATTTCGATCCGTTGCTGAGCCGAGGAACTGCCTGTCGTTCATCGGCGGCACGCGTCCCAGCCCGGCCCGGCTAACTGCCCTGATAGATGTCGCAAGACAAGCCCACGACACAAGCGCCGCCATTCCTCGCGCGTCCGCTTGCGGTCGATCCGCTGTACTGCGGTCCGCGGGAGTCGTTGCCGCTCATGGAGCCGGACGACTGCGCCATCGGCGGCTGAGACAGCGTTGAGTTCGCCCCCTGACTGGTATTGCCGGCCGGCTGCGAAAATGCAACGCCCGATCCGGCAAAGAGCGCCGTTGCGACGAGTACTGAAGCAAGAGAGACTTTCATTTTCCACCTCGATTAAAAAAACGGTTCTGATTAGTCGATCACGATGACCAATAGAATCGCGCAGATTGAACTGCTGATTTCAAGTGCCCCATTGGTTCCCCGTTAGTGCCACATCAGTGCCGCAATTCGCTATTGCGTGTCGATTGTTAGAAGGAGAGCATTGGCAGGCAGGAAGTTACTGCCTGGCATCCTGTTGCGCATACGTCGACTCCCAACCGCCGCCGAGTGCCTTGCATAACGTGATGAGATTCGTAGCCGCGTTCGCCGTGCTGCGCTCCAGATTGCTTTGCGCGTCGAGCAACTGCTTCTGCACATTGAGCACGTCGAGAAAATCGACGGCGCCCGCTTTATATCGTTGCCGCGCAATCGAAAGCGCACTCTGATTCAGACGTACGACCTGTTGCAGGCGCTCGTTGCGCCGCTGTTCGGCGTCGTAGAGAACCAGCGCATCGTCGACTTCGCGCCACGCGGCCAGCACCGTGCGCTTGTAGACGATTGCGGCTTCCTGCTGTTGCGCCTCGCGCAAATGAAGTGTTCCTTTCAGGCGGCCGCCTTCGAAGATGGGAAGCGTGATCGACGGTCCGATAACAAATTGCCCCGATGCCCAGTCCGCGAGATTCGAAAGCTGAAGGCTCTGAAATCCCGCGCTGCCGTTCAGCGATATGCGTGGATAGAAATCCGCTTTCGCCATTCCAATCGCAGCGGTGGCGGCGTGCAACTGCGCCTCGGCTCTTCTGATATCGGGCCGGCGTTGCACGACTTCCGATGCGAAGCCGATAGGCACATTGTTCGGAAGCTTCGGAACAGCGCCTCGCGCGCTCAAGGTTTGCTGTAGTTCGCCAGGCTGCATTCCGAGCAATAAGCCAATTGAGTTGATGGTCGTCTCGCAGTTGGCTTCAAGAGTCGGAATCAGGCTTTCAATCGACGCCGCCTGGGCGGCCGCATTCGCGACGTCCAGATTCGTCGTGACGCCTTCACGCACGCGCGTTTCCGTGAGCTTCGTGGCATCGCGTGCTATTTCAAGGTTCTGCTGGGCTATTTCAAGCAGAGCCTGAGTGTCGCGCAACTGCACATAGTCGCGAGCCAATTCGGCCCGCGCGGACAGGAGCACAAAGTTGCGGTCCTCATATGATGCGTTACTCACCGCCGTCGCGGCTTCGACACCGCGTCGTACGCGTCCCCAGAAATCGAGTTCCCACGATGCATCGAAGCCGAACTGATAGAGGTCATAAGCGGGCGAGCCTTTGTCGCCTGGCAATGGGGCCACGCCGGTAGGCGACGCGCCCGAGGCCGATTGGCTTTGGCTTCCTGTCGGCGTCACGCCGAGCAAAGACAGAATGCCGTTTATGCTGCCTCGCTCGCGGTTATACGATGCGGCGCCGCTCACGGTCGGGTACTCGTCGGCGCCGACAATGCGTTGCTGCGCACGGCTTTGGCGCAAGCGCGCCGACGCGGCTGCGACGTCGAGATTCGCATCGGTGAGGCGTTGCTCCAGCGAGTCCAGCGTGGGATCGTTGAGCAGCTTCCACCAGTCCGAATCAAAGCCGGCTTCGATCGCGCGGCTTGGCGCCTGTGCGGATTGCGTGCGACTGAATACATCGGGCACAGCGGTCTGCGGGCGTTCGAAATTGGGGCCCACCATACATGCACTGAGCAACATGCCAAGCAGCGTCGCGAGCACCGGTGTACGGATTGAACACAGATTCGCGTTCATTTTGGGTCTGCTCCGCTGATCGACACTTCGGCGGGCTTGCCGACATCGACTTCCGTTTCGACAGAGAGGCCCACGCTCAATGCAGATGCAGCCTGTTGCCCCGGGTCGATGCTGATTTTGACAGGCACACGCTGAACGACCTTCGTGAAGTTGCCCGTAGCATTCTCCGGCGCAATGGGCGCGAAGCTCACGCCGGTAGCAGGCGCAAGACTGTCGACGTGGCCTCGGATCACGACGCCTGGAAAGCTGTCCACCTTAATACGCACGCGTGCGCCGGGCCGCATTCTCGCGAGCTGGTTTTCCTGGAAGTTAGCCACGACGTATGCGTCCGATAGCGGAACGATGGCGACAAGCGGGGCGCCCGGCGTAACAAATGCGCCCACACGTGCGGAACGTCTGCCGATCTTGCCGTCGACCGGTGCGCGAATCTCCGTATACGACAGGTTGAGCTTTGCCTGCTGGAGCGTGGCTTCGCTATGCGCTAACGCGCCGGCCGCCTTGTCGCGCTGTGCACGCAAAACGTCGAGGTTCTGCTCGGTCGCGACAAGTACTGCCTGATTGCGCGATTGCTGCGCCAGTTGCTCGGCTAATGCGCTGGAAGA
Source organism: Paraburkholderia sp. RL17-368-BIF-A (assembly GCF_046054045.1). Classification (NCBI taxonomy): domain Bacteria; kingdom Pseudomonadati; phylum Pseudomonadota; class Betaproteobacteria; order Burkholderiales; family Burkholderiaceae; genus Paraburkholderia; species Paraburkholderia sp. RL17-368-BIF-A. Next base: position 275,568 of record NZ_JARESN010000003.1, on the reverse strand, counting down.
ACGCTGCTGCTCTTGCGTCGTTCCGGCGCCGGCTTCCGAAAGATTGCTGTAACGCGCGGCGTTTGCTCGCGCAAACTGGATCTCGGCTTCGTCGGAGCGAAGCGTGGCTCGCGCCTGCGCGACGAGCGCGGGGTGACGCGCGATTTCGGCGTCGTAGTTAACGACCGATGCTTTCGCTGCAGCGACGTCCGCTTCGGCGCTCATCAGTGCGGCGCGGAAATCGCGGTCGTCGATGCGTGCGATCAGTTGCCCCGTCTTCACCTGCTGATTGTCCGCGACAGGTACTTCGGAAAGCTGGCCGGGGATACGCGCTGCGAGTAGCGTGAAATCGGCCGTGACATAGGCGTCGTTGGTCGACTCGCTATTGGGCGTCGCGAGCAGCCATATGCAGGCGACACCAATGGCGCAAGCTACTGACACATACGCTATGAGGCGAAGCGTTTTGTTGGAAGGGCGGGTGAGAACTGACATATCTATTGTCGTTTAGCGTGAAGATGGCGGCGTGGTGCTCCAGGGCGGATAAATGCGCGTGGGTAACACCGGAACAAGAAAAAGCAGGGCGACGGCAATGCACGCCATCACGCGATACAGATCAGCGGATGTCAGCACGATCGCCTGCTCATGAATGCGTTGCGCGAGTGCGCCGAAACCGTGATTTGCGTCGGCGCTTTGAGTCGTGATCAACGCGTTATTGCCAAGCCGGTCCACGAGCATGCTCGAGTGAAAGTGCTGGCGCGCAGTACCGAGCCCTTCAATGAGACCGGTGGCCGCCACGCCGGCGAAAACTTTCAGCGTGTTGAACATCGCGGAAGCAAGCGGGCCTTCTGTCGGCGGCAAGCCCCCGGTTACGCCCATCAGGATCGAGAGGATCACCATTGGTTGCGCGGCAATCTGCAACGACTGCAGCCAATAAAAGTTGTCGCGAATCCACTCGGAAGTCATGTAGCTTCCCAGGAAGCATGTGGTAGCCATGAGTGAAAGTCCGATCGCGATGACCCATCTGCGATCCACGCGCTGCATGTTCAGCAGCGCGGCAGTCAGAGGCAGCGCAATCAATAGCGGAATCGCGACCAGCAGCGCGAGCGGTGCGGTTTGCAGCGGCCTGTATCCGTGTACTTTCGCAAGGTATTGCGCGGGGATGACCGCGACGCCGGTCAGCAGGATCACCGCGCCCGCGAGTGTAATCAGACCGTGCGTGAAGTTTCTGCGGCGTAGTAGTTGAAGGCCGAAGAACGGCGAGGGATGAAACCACTCGTTGATGAGAAACGCGGCCAGCAACAGCGTTCCTCCACCGAGCATGACGCGGATAAAGCCGGAATTCAGCCAGTCGAGGCGGTCGCCTTGCAATAGACCAATCACGAGCATGGCGATAGCGGGAAAGCCGGTGACGAAGCCGGTCCAGTTGAATGACTTAAAACGTTCCAATTTCGAGGATTCGTCGGGCAGCCCTTGCTGGATCGCTACGCAGCTAATCAGGCCGAGCGGTACGATTTGCCAGAATGCCATTCGCCAGTCGACGTACTCGGTCCACAGAGCCGCGAGCGGCGTTGCCAGCGATGGTCCAAAGGTTGCGGTCAGCGCGTAGCCGGCAAGGCCGTATAACTTGATCTTCGGCGGAAGGTAGCGCAACGCCGCGATGATCAACATGGGAGGCAGGCATCCGCCGGCTATTCCCTGCAGCACACGCAGCGCATAAAGCGCCGGGAGGTTCGGTGCAAACGGGCAAAGAACACCGATAAGCATCGCGGCTATTACGGCGCCAAGCGTGAACCGCTTCAGCGTGAGCGTTATCGCGAACCACGGCGCGAAGACCATCGTGGCGACATTCGCGGCCTCGAAGAGGGCGGTCAGCCAGCTTCCGTCATCGTGTCCGATTGAAAGCGCACCGCGAATGTCGGTCATCGCCACTGCGGTGACCTGCTCGTTAAGTATTGCCAACAAAGACGCGAGAAGCATCCCGACGAGACCCGTCGCAAGACGAGGCGACAACTCCGCTGCCGCGGACTTAGGAGGAAGCGGGCTCTCTGTCTCGCGGACGACACTCGGTGACGACGCATCTGCTACGTCCGATGTTGCCGTTCCCGCGTTCCATGGCGTAGCGATGGTCATATGAGTGCGCGAATCGAGTAAGGTTGAATAAGGCTATGAATCGGACGTTGATTCATTCTAGGAGATCGCCTTGCTCTTCGAAGACAACAGAGCTGGCGCAGTTGGCCATTTCGTTCGCAAATCAGGCCACGGCTCGGCCTGGCACAATGACAATGTGCGTCCATCGCAATAGTCTTTTGTTTCCCGGACGCTGCTTTACTGTCTATGCGGAAGGTTGCACGTCCGCAAAGTACTGAGGCGCTTCGCGACGATCGAACATGCCGTACTCGCGCACCACGCGGATATGCCGCAGACGCACGTCTTCCGGCAATGCAGCCTTGCGTTCGAAAGATTCGGCGGCGGCGTGATCGCGCCAGGTCAGTAAAGTGATCACATCGCCGGGCGCCATTAGCGCGTCGAATATGTCCCACGCCACGAGGCCCGCTGCCGCTGTCGCTGTTGTTGCATCAAATCCGAGCGACCTTGCCACGGCTTCTGCGCCGGCCTCTTTGGCCCACTCGGGCGCGCGCTGCGCATCGAGCAGTGTCACCGCAGTACCCGCGCCCGCCTCGGTGACATCGAGCCGTTGCTCGAGCAGAACTTCTCCTTCGGGCACGCGTGTATCGGCAACCGTCTGGCCGATGCGCAGCCGATAGTCGGCAAACACACGATCGCGCGCCGCCTGTTGTATCTGATGATGCTTCGTCGTGGTGCGCCAGCGAACCAGCGACTTCTCGTCGCGCCAGCTCGATAGGGAAAGAAGCCATCCCTCGCGCGTCAGGCTGGCGTAGCGGGCGTTGTCGATAAAGCCGACGATCTTCTCGAGTTCGGGGCGCAGCATCTTTGCCATGCCGAGATAAAGGTCGAACTGTTCAGGTAGCGGATTGACTTCGAGCATTGCAGAAAACATAACGGACTCTTCCTTTGCTTGTCGATACGATGAGTGGCGAGTTGATTGTCCGCGACGCGTGGGAATTGCAGAAGCCGGAATGGATCGCGTATCGGGCCAATAACGTGGCGAAATTTGCCAGCGCGGCGAAAAGCGTCATCACCGTTTTCATGCGGCGAACAAGTGTTTTTCCGGATGCGCAAAAGAGTGCCTTTGATTCGCGACGAGCATCATGAAAACTCGCTTTGCAGTCACCCGGAAGAGTGAGAAGCGGGCCATTTTCAATCGAATTCAGGCCAATGCAGGATTCGGGCTATTACGGCGCCTACAATCGCGGTGTAGACGTGAGCGTTACCGCATGGGAAGCCGGAATGGACAAATTGCGCGAGATGGAAGTCTTTGTTGCCATCGTGGATCGTGGGAGCTTCACGAGCGCGTCGGAGAAACTCGGCATGTCGACGCCCGCGGTTTCTCGCGCGCTCAATTCACTCGAAGCCCGTCTCGGCACGCAACTGCTCGCGCGAACCACGCGGACAATACGGCCGACCGACGCAGGTCTCGGCTATCTCGACGCTTGCCGCAAAGTGCTGGACGCGATCACCGAGGCCGACGCCAATGTTGCCGCCGATCATCTGAATCCCGTTGGCACACTGACTGTTTCCGCGCCGGTGATGTTTGGTCAGCGCTTTATCGCGCCGCTCATCAATGCGTTTGCGCTGCGCTATCCGGAAGTCACCGTCAACGCCATCTATGTCGACCGCACCACGCGGCTACTGGAAGAAGGCGTGGATATCGCCGTTCGCATCGGCCATCTTGGAGATTCGTCGATATTCGCTATTCCGTTGGGGTTTGTGCGGCGTCGGACCTACGCCGCGCCTGCGTATCTCGCGGCGCATGGCGAGCCGCGTCATCCAAAAGATCTCGCCGATCATCAATGTGTGTCGTTCACGGGCGTCTCTCATCCGCTGGAGTGGGTGTTCGATGGCAACGGTACGAGAATGCCGGTTCGAATCCAGCCGCGAATGATCGTCGACCTGACTGCGGCTGCCGTTCTGGCGGCACTCGATTGCGTGGGACTAACGCAATTGTTGTCCTATCAGGCGGCCCAAGAGGTACAGGACGGCAAACTCAAGCCTATTCTCACGGCATTCGAACCGGAGCCCACGCCAGTGAGTCTCTTGCATATCGAACGGCGAGGCGCGAGCGGGAAGGTCCGCGCTTTTGTCGACTTCGTGACCGAGAGCCTGCGCAGCAATCCGCATCTTCAATCCGAAGACGCAACGGCGACGTAAAGTTCGCGGTAAGCACGCACGAGTAATTCGAGGCTATAGGCACGATTCAGGCCACTCGGATTTGGCAGCACCCACGCACGCGCACCACCGAAAGGTTCTTGCTGAAGTCCCCATTGAATATCGCGTTTGCCGGACATAGCGGATAGCGCCATCTTCCCGAGAAAGGCAATGTAGCGTGGCGCATAGCGTTTGATCTTTTGCTCGAATGCAGACGCGGCTGCTTCGATTTCCGCTCGCGATAGCTGGTCGGCGCGTGCGGTTGGCCGCGACACTGCTGTCGTGAGACCGCATCCATACTGAACGAAGCTGCGGTCGTCTTCAGGCCGAATCTGTTGCGGAGAAAAACCCGCGAGATGAACGGCACGCCAGAACCGGTTGTTTCTGCCCTCGAAATGATGGCCGGTTACAGCGGCACGCACGCCAGGATTGATACCGCAAAAGACCAGCGACAAACCCGGCTCGAGAACATCCGGAAGAGAAGGGGCCAACTCTTCAGGAATCACAACTGCGGCGAAAGCTGAGATGCGGCGTGCTGATCGGCGCCGCTATAGGTCCGCGGCGGTGCGCTTACTGTGCCGCGAAATCTTTGGCGGTATTGTTTCGGCGTAACGTTCAGTCTTCGGGTGAACGTGGTCCGCATTTGCGTGGCGCTGTGAAAGCCGCATTGAAACGCGACGGTTTTCAACGGAGCGTCCGAGTCTTCAAGCAGTTTCCTCGCAGTGTCCACGCGAACCTGCTCGACGAACGCCGACGGTGTCACCTTTGCATACTTGGCAAAGAGCCGCGAGAAGGTGCGCCGGCTTACCGAAACAGCGCCTGCCAGTTGTTCGATCGACAATGCGTCGGTGATATGTTCGGTGACATAGCGGTGCACCTTGCCGATGATCGGGTTTTCCTCCTTGCCTGCACCAATGTAGGGGCTGTACTGCGACTGGCCGCCTTCTCGCTGGATATAGACAACCAGACGTTTGGCAACGCGTACCGCCATCTCGTGTCCCCAGTCTTCCGCCACTAACGACAAACACAGGTCGATGCCCGCCGTCACACCGGCAGAGGTGAAAAGACGACCGTCACGAATGAAGATCCTGTCGGGCTGTACTCGAGCAAGAGGGAAGTTGTCCGCGAGGCGCCTTGCATCGGCCCAATGGGTCGTTACCTGCTTGCCGTCGATCAAGCCAGCATGTCCAAGCACGAATGCACCGTTGCAAACGGAGCCGAAGCGCGCCGCTCCGCGTGCCTGGTTTTGCAGCCAGGTCAGCAATTCGTTCGGTGGATTGCAGTCAGGCAAGCGGGGCCCGCCTGCCACCAGTACGAGGTCGAACTGAGTGACGGAGTCCGCATAGCCATAAGGAACGGCAAGCTGCATGCCGTTTGAACACGTGACCGTGCCGGCTGTGCTACCGACGAGCGACACTTCATATCGCTGATGCTCGGGAAGGTTTGCATTCGCTTCAGCGAATACATCGAGTGGGCCTGCTACATCCAGTGCTTGCGCACCTTCGAATATGACAATGGCGACTTTCATGCCGTGACCTTCATCGAGTAAGAGCACGCTCGCCTTGACGGTGCAGACCGACGTGTTTTCGTGGGAATTCCATGCATTGCGATAAGCCGCGGCAACGAGCGAGCGCCTAGCTTACCCCAATGATGGCGTGGCCCGCCCGTCACAAGTGGTAAATGACTTTTGCGCTGGCGTAAAGAGAGAAGCGCCTCGCCTGCGCGTCGGAATGCCTCTTTTTGCAGGCTGGCGCAAATCCCGCATCGAATGGCCTGACATCGCGCGATCTACGCAGTCGCACATGGGCCGCATTGATTAGACTTCGTTTGAAGAATCGTTCGTTCTGGGCTGGGTACACTCGCGGAGAAATGGCGCATGCGTGTCGCAATGATGCTGTATGCAGGCTTTCAACTGCTCGAGGTGAGCGGGCCGATGGATGTATTCGAGGAAGCAAACCGCGTATGCGGTGAACGGTTCTATGTACAGCATGTCATTGGTCCGACGCTCGGGCCGGTCATGTGCTCGAACGGGACCGCGGTACGGACGACCGAATCGCTGTGCGATTTACGGACATCGTTTGATATCGTCATCGTGCCCGGCTCTCCGGCGGTTGGCTCGGCGCGTGAGCATCGGGAACTGGTGAGCTGGCTCGGCGGCGTGGATCGTACGGCGACAAAGATCGCGTGCATATCCAACGGTGCGTTTCTGCTGGCGCGTGCCGGTATCGCCGATCATCGCTCATTGACTATTCGCGAGTGCGACGCACATCGTCTCGCGAGGGACTTTCCATTGGTGCACGTCGTGCCAGATGCGGGTTGGCTGAAAGACAGCAATCTCTATTCTTCTGACGGCGTGAGCGCCGGTGTTGGCCTCGCGATGGCTCTGGTCGAAGAAGATCTGGGCGCAGATGTGGCGCATTGCATTGCGGAGACATTGCTGGTTCACACGTTCGACGAAGACCGCGTCAAAGACCGCGTGGCCCGAAAGCGAACTCTTTTGGCCTGTGAGTCCAATGCATCGCCGCGCAGCGGGTCCCGATAGTTGGCAGAATCAATTCATCCTCGCAATTCTTCCAGATGCACACCAAGCAAGTGCTAAATGGACTGCACCGGTATGGAGATCCCGCCGCAGTAATGGTCCATGAACTGGCGCCGAACATACGCTGTTCTCGAATTGAACGGGATATTCCCCAATCGCGGCCGCTGATGCCCTCAGCGCCGGTTTCCATACGAGTCAGCCGTGACCCAGAATCCACAAATAGCTTCGCAAGTTTGTCCAGACCCGACACATGAAGGCGAACTGATGTCGGGCGCCGACATCATTCTGCGTGTACTCGCGGAACAGGGCGTCGACACGCTATTCGGCTATAGCGGCGGCGCGATCCTGCCGACTTACGACGCGGTGTTTCGATTCAATGAAGCGTGCGCGTCGCATCCCGAGCGCCAAATCAGATTCATCGTGCCGGCCAATGAACAGGCGGCCGGCTTCATGGCCGCCGGCTACGCGCGAGCGAGCGGAAAAGTGGGCGTATTCATGGTGACGTCCGGACCTGGCGCGACGAACGCCGTGACACCCATTGCGGACTGCAATGGCGATTCGATTCCTGTTGTACTGATATGCGGGCAAGTGCCGCGCGCCGCGATCGGCAGCGATGCTTTTCAGGAAGCGCCGGTCTTCAACATCATGTCGGCCTGCGCCAAACAGGTGTTCCTGGTGACCGACGCAACGAAACTCGAGCAGACCCTGCGAAGCGCATTCGAGATTGCGCGCACCGGACGTCCCGGTCCCGTTGTCGTCGACGTGCCAAAGGACATTCAGAACTGGATGGGCGTTTATCAGGGCAAAGGCACGTTGCAGTTTCGCGGCTATTCCGATCGCCTGCGCATGGTCGCGAAAGGCAGCGATCTCGGCGAGGACAAACGCGCGCGTTTCTTCGATCTTCTGCGGCAGAGCGAACGACCGCTGCTGTACGTCGGCGGCGGTGTCATCGCAGCGGGCGCAACGGCCGAATTGCGCGCGTTCTCGGAGCGTTACAGGATCCCGGTAGTGACGACGCTAATGGGTCTCGGCGCCATACCGGCAAAGCACGCGTTGTCGCTTGGCATGCTCGGCATGCACGGCTCCGCGTGCGCGAATTATGCGGTCGAAGATTGCGACTTTCTGATTGCCGTGGGTTCCCGATTCGACGATCGCGTCGCCGGTGGCCGCCCGGATGCATTTGCCGCCGGCGCACGTTACGTCGCGCATATCGACATCGACGAGGCTGAGATCAACAAAGTGAAGCGCACGCACTGGAGCCACGTGGGCGATGCGAAGCAGGCGTTGCGTTCGTTGATGGAGCACGGTGCAGGTGTGCAATCGCCTGCCGGATGGCTCGAACGAGTGGTGGAACTCAAGCAGCGCCACGGCATGAACTACGACAGGCGCAGTCCGCTGATTCAGCCGCAATTCGTCGTCGAGAAACTCAGCGAAATTACTCAGGGGAGAGCCATTATCAGTACGGGCGTCGGCCAGCATCAAATGTGGACGGCGCAATTCTTCGAGTTCATCGAGCCTCGCAGCTTTCTGACGTCAGGCAGCATGGGAACCATGGGCTTCGGATTGCCCGCGGCTATTGGCGCACAACTGGCGCGGCCGGATGCGCTGGTAATCGACATCGACGGTGACGGCAGTATCCGGATGAATGCGGGCGAACTGGAAACAGCGAGCACGTATGGCGTCCCCGTCAAGGTGTTGCTGCTCAACAATCGCGGTGACGGCATGATCCGACAGTGGCAGCGTCTCTTTTACGAGGGGCGGACGTTTGTCAGCGACAAGTCGCTTCATCAGAAGGACTTTGTGATGGCGGCGCGCGCCGACGGATTCAAGTTTGCCTGCCGCGTCGAAGCGATAAGCGAACTCGAAGACAAACTGAAGTCATTCGTGAAGTTCGAAGGACCCGCCTTTCTCGAAGTGATGATCGATGAGAACGCCGATGTGTTCCCGATGGTAGGGCCAGGCCAAAGCTACTCGGAGATGATCACGGGGCCTTTCATCCCTTCGCGTCGCACGCCGGAAGCTGGACATCAGGGCGCAGTGCGTTTGAACGCTGCGGACATGTTCTGACCATGCCTTCTTCTATCGCCATGATCGACATCGACCGGATTTATAAAGCCCTTGCGAATCCCTTTCGGCGGGACATTCTCGAATGGTTGAAGACGCCTGCCAAAGTATTCGAACAGGGCCATTTCGATTTCAGTCATGGCGTACCGCCGAATCTGATTCATGCGCAAAGCGGTCTATCGCAGTCGACCGTCTCGGCCCACATCGCAACACTCGTCGCGGCCCGGCTTCTTGTTGCGACGCGGGCAGGGCAGTGGACTTTCCTGTCGCGCAATGAAGAAGTGATCCTCGCGTTTGCCACGCAGATGAGTGACAACTTGTCAGCATCGCGCCCGCGTAGAGCTTCGTCGAAATAGTCAGGCATGCCGCGCAAATCATCCTATGCTGAAAGTCCGGCAGCCGCCGGAAGACATTTGCACAAACTCCTGGAGGTGTCGTCATGAATGAGCCTTCCGATTTCCAGCTCAAAAGAATAGCGCTTAGTCACGGCGGCGGCCGCGTGCCCGCAGTCGGATTTGGCACGTTGATTGCCGATGCCGCCGTCACGACAAGCGCCACGACCGCTGCGCTAAAAGTTGGATATCGGCACCTTGATTGTGCCGAGCGATACCGCAATGAGCGCGAGGTGGGCGCGGCTTTACAGGCCGCGCTGTCGGCACGAGAGCTTTCGCGAGAAGACCTCTTCGTCACGACGAAACTGTGGAATTCCAATCACCGGCCCGAGCGCGTCGAACCTGCGTTCAATGCGAGTCTTGACAGACTAGGACTCGATTATCTGGACCTTTACCTGATTCATACGCCGTTCGCGTTTCAACCTGGCGACGAGCAGGACCCGCGAGATGAGCATGGAGCCATTCTCTATGATCGCGGTGTGACTTTACTCGACACGTGGCGGGCCTTGGAAGATCTCGTCGACCGTAAAAGATGCCGCGCGATCGGCCTTTCCGACATTGGTCTGAATGAGCTCGAGCCGCTGTATGAAGCTGCGCGAATCAAGCCGGCGGTCGTTCAGGTCGAGGCTCATCCTTATCTTCCGGAAAGAGAACTTCTGGAGTTCTGCCAAAAGAACGACATCGTCTTTCTGGCGTTTGCGCCATTGGGGCATGGCATAAGGCCCGGACCACTCGAAGATCCGGTTGTCTTGCGGATTGCCGAGCGAGTTGGAAAGACGCCTGCGCAAGTGCTGATCGCATGGGCAGTGCAGCGCGGCACCGCTGTATTGACGACACCCAAGACTGACGCGCGTGCGCGTGAAAACTTCGACATTGCGCCGCTGCCCGATGACGCTTTCGACGCGATCAATGACATTCAGACAAGGCAGCGCTTCAATGAAGTCGTGAAGACCGGCAATCCTGGGTTTATTCCGCGATCGCAGCTTTGATGCGTTGGCCGGGGTCATGGGTTCCGCTTTCCCCGGATACGAGTCCATCCGAACGTATTACATGAACACACGAGCGCACGATGCGCCACACCGTATCGGACGATGGCACCGCGCGGTGTTCGCGGCTACCGCCCTCGAGCGCGAGCTCGTCGCAATTCGTTTCTTAAACGCGCGGGTCGAAATCGAATTCGAGCCTGATGCCGCCGGGTTCATAAACCATCGCATGCCGCTTTGGTCCTTGACCGAGGTCTTCAGGCGCGAATTCGGCCACCACGCCTGCCCATTCCGAAACGCGCGCAAATATCTCGTTTAATGCTTCTTCACTACCCACCTTCAATGCGAGATGGTGCAGGCCGACGTTGGTCTTGCGGTCGAACTCGACGCGCCGGTCCGCGTCGAGTACTTGCCAAAGCGTCAGCGTGACGTGTCCATCGGACACGAACGCCGCAGGGTAGCTCGGGCGCTCGCCAACGAGAGTCCAGCCGAGGCATTCGGTGAAGAACTCCACCGTGAGCTTGAGGTCTCGAACCGTCAGACCGATATGGTCTATTCCGCGGGTTAGGGGTTTGCCTTCCACTGTGACTTCTCCGTTATTAATGAACCGGTCGCATTGCGCCATTATGCCTACTTGCCACCCCGACTTACTTCGCCCGTATATCGATCCAGATGAATCTCCACGTCGGGCTTTTTCTGCAGCCCGAGTTCCATCAGCTTCCCGATATCGTGCTGTGCCTGCGGACGCTGCACAGAAGTAATGAAGGCGTCCCATTGTGGGCCGAGTTCGCTATCGGGCGGGAGAGTGGCAATGTTGACGAAATGCTTGATTTCCCCAATGGTTTGCTTGTCGAACGAGGCGATGCGCCGGGCCAGTGTGTCGACAAACTTATCCAGCTCGGCATCTGGCAGCGAGCGGTTGACATAGCCATATCGCTCCGCAAGTTCGCCGTTGATGTCGCTGCCGCTCAGCAGGATTTCAAGCGCACGGCCCCGTCCCATCAGGCGGGGAAGACGCGACATCGGTCCGCCACCCGGATCGAACCCGGCGCCCACCTCGAATTGCGAAAGCACGGCTTTTTCGCGGCTGGCAAAGCGCATGTCGGATGCAAGCGACAACTCACTGCCAACGCCGGTAGCCCGGCCCCGGATCGATACGATCGACACGACAGAAGAGCGGCTCAGGCGACTCAACATATCGGGCAATGGCGGCATACCGGTGGGTCCGGGCGGCATGCTCGTAGTCGCTTCGAGCGGGGGCACGAAATCATAGTGAGTCAGAAAAAAACCAGGTACGGCGCTGTCGAACACTACGACCTTTAGTTCGGGATCGTTTTCTATCTGCGTGATGACGCTGTTCAACTGAGGTATGGATTCGGGGCCGAAGATATTGAACGGCGGATGATCGATCGTGACACGCCAGTATTGCGGCGTTACGCGTTTGATGCCGAACTCCGGCTTTGCGCCCGCTTCCAGTTGCACCGCCTGCTTCGCGGCAGCGCCGCTTTGATTCTCTTGTGCGATCGCGCTGCTATTGAAAAACAGTGGGCTTGCGATCAATGCCACCACAAATTGAGTCGGGTTCATGTTTGCTTCCTTTTGGTCCTGAGAAGATTCGCGGGACAAAAAGCGTGCGGCGCATCCGGTCCACCCAGGTAGTCTAGTCGCGGCCTTGTGCAAGACCAATGAGCGTGACGCCATCGCTCGATCAATAGTCTTGATACCGTATTGAGCGACGCGAAAAAACGGCTGGCGTATCCGGCTGCGTTGCCGTCGCATGACATCTCACACGGTGCTTTACGCGCATCGTATGTATCGCTGCGGCCACGCTGATTGCAGCGGAAAAGATCTATTCGCGGCCGACACAACTGTTGTTCTAACCCGGCCGTTTACCCGCGAGGTTTGTTTACCCACAATCGCTACCACCACTGCGACGTGCGGCGTCGCACTTATTGCCAACAGGAGTCTGTATGGCCGACGATATCTTTCCCGAGACCGCATCGCGCCGTCGCTTTATCGGCGTGGCGGCGTCGGCCGCTGTTGCTGGTTCACTAAGCCGACTGGCGTTCGCAGAACCGAATCGATCGATCATTGACGCATCGCCATCGGGCAGTGCCGACAAATCGGCTATTCGGCCACTCCGTGTGCACGCGCCGGAATCAAAAGTTATCGATCTAAAGAGGCGGATAAAGGCGACCCGCTGGCCTGAGCGCGAAACCGCGAAGGATGCGTCTCAAGGCGTGCAACTCGCAACCATGCAAAAGCTCGCCCGTTGCTGGGTGACGGACTACAACTGGCGCGACGTCGAGGCGAGACTGAACTCGCTGCCGCAATTCGTCACCGAGATTGACGGCGTCGACATTCACTTCATCCACGTTCGCTCGAAGGACGCCAATGCATTACCGGTCATCATCACGCACGGGTGGCCTGGCTCGATCATCGAGCAATTGAAGATTATTGGCCCGCTGACGAACCCAACGGCGTACGGCGGCACTGCGTCCGATGCATTCGATGTCGTGATTCCGTCGCTCCCTGGCTACGGCTTCTCGGGGAAGCCGACCGAGGAGGGCTGGGACCCCGTTCGCATCGCACGCGCATGGGTCGTACTGATGCAGCGGCTCGGCTACACGCGGTACGTCGCGCAAGGCGGCGATTGGGGCAATGCGGTGACGGAGCAAATGGCTTTGCTGACACCGCCGGAACTGCTCGGCATTCACACCAACATGCCGGCGACGGTGCCCGACGACATCGCGCGGGCGCTCAAGTTCGGAGAGCCGGCGCCCGCGTCTCTGTCAGCCGACGAGAAGCACGCGTTCGATCAGCTCGACTATTTCTACAAGCACGGCCTCGGCTACGCATTGGAAATGGCAAACCGCCCGCAGACGCTGTATGGCATCGAAGATTCGCCGCTCGGCCTCGCCGCGTGGATGATCGACCACGACGCCGCCAGCCAGGCACTGATCGCGCGAGTATTTGACGGTAAGTCCGAAGGAATCACACGCAACGACGTGCTCGATAACGTGACGCTCTATTGGTTCACGGGCACGGCAATTTCATCGGCGCGCCTGTATGAGGAAAACAAGCTGAACTTCTTTGCGCCGAAGCACGTTGCTATTCCGGTTGCCGTGAGCGTCTTTCCCGATGAGATCTACGCCGCGCCGCAAAGCTGGACAGCGAAAGCATATCCACAGTTGATCCACTACAACCGCCTTCCCAAAGGCGGGCACTTTGCGGCGTGGGAACAACCGCAAGCTTTCTCGGAAGAGCTGCGCGTGAGCTTTCGGTCTCTGCGTTGACCGCACAGATACGGCGAGTAGAAGCGCAATGCGGGTGACGTCATGTAATCAGGATTGCCCGCGACTGACTATCGATCGTCCATGATTTGCTTACCGGCAGGAGCCTGACATGCAAACCCGAGTACTGATCTTCACCATGACGGCCGTGGCCGCTTTTACGATGGCTTTGCCTGGCGGTATACCGAGTACTTCGGCTGCGGATTCGTCGTCCGTCAGCACAGACGCTCCGAGCAAGAAGCAGCTTCGAGCCGACAATCGCGCTTTGAGCCATGCCGTGCGCAAGTCGCTCACGAAAGTGAAAGGGCTGGACTCCTCGCACATTAACGTGCTGGCGCACGGCGGCGTCATCACGCTTGCGGGAACTGCGCCCGATGAGGCGCAAATCGAGTCGGCCGGAACAGCAGCGGAAAACGTAGGAGGCGTTCATCGCGTGGACAACCGGCTCACGGTCTACGAGCCCGGAAATTGACTTCGTGTGGCGACGGAGCCCGCGTGTGAATCTGATCTTCGATGGGTAGGCTCACCATGTTCAATATCCTTCTGGTGCCGCTGGACGGCACGCTTCAAAGTGCGAATGTCATCGACCTGGTGCGGCGCGTCGCGTCGCCGGGTCGCGCGACCGTACATCTTCTCTGCGTTATCGATCCTTCTTATGCACTGCCTCCCGGCAGCGAAAGCGGTATCGCGCCCGACGGCCTGACCTATCCGCCCGCAAGCGCGCAGACATCGTTTGCGCGATCCGTCCTCGCCACAGCAGCGGGGCAGCTTGCCGGCCACAATCTGATCGTGGAGCAGCACCTTCGCGCGGGAAATCCTCCGGCCGGCGTCATCATCGAACAAGCCGGGCTGCTGGCGGCCGAGGTCATCGTGATGGGGCACCACCATCTGTCACGGCTGCGCCGCTGGGCTAATCCGTCGATCAGCGGAGAAGTGATCGACCGGTCGCCTTGTCCCGTACTGATCGAAACACGGGACAAAGGGCTGACGTGATGATGGCGGCGATAAAAGCAAGGTTACGTCTGTAGTATTTCACCAATCAGCGCGAGTAGCCGCACGCCGTCCACTGGCTTTGAGAAGAAACCGGCGGCTCGGCTCGCTTGCGCTTTTTCGAATAACTGTTGAGTCGCGTAAGCCGTAATAAAAATGACGGGGCTTGGACGTTGCCATAGTTTGATCGACTCAAGAAGCGCAAAGCCGTCCATGCCGGGCATGTGAATATCGGCGATAACCAGATTCGGCTGCGACCGCGACGCATCGACCAGAAGATGGTTGGCGGACTCGTAAACAATAGCGTGCCAGTTCGCCGAACGAAGCAGATTGGATATCGCCATCCGGATGGATTCGTCGTCGTCCACCACTGCAATAGTTGCAGGAGAGCGCTTTGATTTCATCAGGAATCCACAGAGCACGGACACGGATTCGAACAAGCTGATTCTTCTTGCAACTTACAGGCCAACGGGCGAAGCAGCAATAAGACGTTCGAATGATCCGGATGACAGTGTGTATTAGCCTGAGCGCATTCGTCGTGATTGAGGAAGAGGTAAGGGCAGTGCGATAGGCCCGGCCGGTTTGTCGAGCCGCTCCTAGTGCAGAGGCGCCACTTGCTGTAGCTTCCTCACGACGTCAGGCACTGAGCGTGCATTCAGCTTGTGCATCGCTTGCGCGCGATGGATCTTGACTGTCACTTCGCTCAGAGAAAGCTGGCCCGCGATCTGCTTGTTCAGCAGTCCATCGGCGACCAGTTTGATGACTTGCCGCTCGCGCGCAGTCAGCGATTCGTACGTTTGACGGATGCCCGCAACGATCTTCGCCTGACGCTTTAGTTCTCCATCGCGCTTCAGCGCTGCGGCGATCGTATCGATCAGGTCCTGATCCTTGAACGGCTTTGTCATGAAGTCAAAAGCGCCTGCCTTCATCGCCTTCACGGACATTGCGATGTCGCCGTGCCCGGTCAGAAAAATAACCGGAAACGGGACGCTCTCCCGGAATGGATGCTGTTGCAGCGTGAGGCCGCTCGTGCCTCGCAGCCGAACGTCGAGAATGAGGCAACTGGGAACGTCGGGCATTTCCGCGGCCAGAAAGTCGTCCGCCGATTCGAACGCCAGTACCTTGATGCCGACGGAAGTGAGCAGAGAAGTCAGTGCGCCCCGAATAGATTCATCGTCGTCGACCACATAAACAAGCGAGTCCGACAATGATTCCCTTGCACCCATCGCATTGTCATGTTTCATCGCTTGCTCATCCAGAACTGGTTGCATTAAGCCGACGCGGATACGTTCGTATAGTAAGCAACCGTCCCGCTTATCGCCAGATTTTTGTAGACGGTTTTGCATATTGGCACTTGAGCCACTTCAGTCGGGCGCTGAAGACGAAGTACTGGTCCTGTGCAACCGCACAGACCGGGAACGCCATACGTAGGTATTGATTGAACAATCGAACGGCGGTCGCCCGACATGCGTTGTGCGTATGGTGTGCCGCCGCGATTGGGCGTAGCGTTACCGGTGTCCGCCCAGCCGTCGCACAGGCATGTCCTCGCAATCAACCGGAGACTGACAATGAAGGTTTTGATGGTTTTGACTTCGCACAACGTGCTTGGAAACACCGGCAAGCCGACCGGTTTCTGGCTCGAAGAGTTCACGGCTCCGTACTATGCGTTCGTCGATGCCGACGTGGAGGTCACCGTGGCTTCCGTCAAAGGCGGCCAGCCGCCGATCGACCCCAAAAGCGACGAGCCCGGCAACCAGACAGATTCCATGGAGCGCTTCAAGAAAGACGCTGCCACCCAGGCAATTCTCGCCAACACCGTCAAGCTGTCCGAAGTAAGCTCCGACGGCTACGATTCGGTCTTCTATCCGGGCGGGCACGGCCCGCTGTGGGACCTGGTGGAAGACAGAAACTCGATCGCCTTGATCGAGGCGTTCTATAACGCCGGCAAGCCGGTCGCCGCCGTCTGTCACGCGCCGGCCGTATTGAACAACGTCACGTATCAGGGGCAGCCCATCGTCAAAGGAAAACGTGTCACGGGCTTTACCAATAGCGAAGAAGAGGCTGTGCAGCTTACCGCGGTCGTACCGTTCCTGGTCGAGGACGAGCTGAAGCGTCTGGGCGGCCTGTTTGAAAAAGGCCCGGACTGGTCGGTATATACGATCGTAGACGGGCGGCTGATCACAGGCCAGAATCCGGCTTCGTCTGGCCCGGCTGCCAGAGAACTGATCAAGCTCCTGCGGGCCTAGCGGGTGCAGGGCGTGATTTGCCCGCGCTGCCGCCTGCCTGCCGCGACGGCGCGCAGCCTCGCCACGCGGGCGCCAGCCGGCCGGTCAAGGAGGTTCGGCAATGAGCAACGAGCCAGAGTCGCCAGGCAAGGCGCCCGCCCGCGAAGTGACGGAGAACACGAGCCGCGTTGATGACGAGGCGCTCGCCGACGACCCTGCGGTGCGCGACCATCCTCGCTACAACCAGATGTTTCCGGTCCTCTCCGCTGCGGAGATCGACAGCATACGGCGGTTTGGCAGCGTGTCGCGCTACGTCAAGGGCGACTTGCTTTACCGTGCCGGAAGCCGTTGCCCAGGAATGTTCGTCGTGCTGTCAGGCAAGGTCCGGATAGTCGGCCGCGACGGCCTCGGCCACGAACGCGTGATTCACACCTACACGAAGCGCGGCGAATTTACCTCTGACGTCACGCAGCTATCGAGCAAGCTGGCCGTGGTCGACGCGCATGTCCTCGAAGATGTCGAAGCCGTGCTCGTGCGGCCCGCCGAGCTTAGCGCGATGATGGTGAGCGAAGCCGACCTCGGCGAAAAGATCATGCGCGCGCTGATCTTGCGGCGGGTGCTCGTCATCGAACGGGGACAGGGTGTCGTTCTCGTCGGCTCGTCGCGCCATCCGCAGTTGGCCGCCTTGCAGAATTTCTTGCGGCGCAACGCGTTTCCCAACATGACGCTCGATAGCGAGCAGGACGCGGAAGCCATCGCGTTGCTAGAGCGACTGACGCCGCAGCCCGACGACTTCCCGCTGATCTTTTGTCCGGACGGCACGGTGTTGCGAAACCCCGATGAAGGGCAACTGGCATCGTGCCTCGGCCTCATTCCGGAATTCGATCCGACGCATGTCTACGATGTGACGATCGTCGGCGCGGGTCCGGCGGGCCTGGCAGCAGCAGTCTATGCGGCGTCCGAAGGATTGTCGGTGGCGGCGCTCGACTGCCGCGCGCCCGGTGGGCAGGCCGGCACAAGCGCGCGCATCGAGAACTATCTGGGCTTTCCTACAGGCATCTCCGGGCAGGCACTCGCGGGCCGCGCGTTGGTCCAGGCGCAGAAGTTCGGCGCGCATATCGGAATCCCGTGCGAGGTCAGCGCACTGCATTGCGACAGGCAACCGCTTGTCGTCGAACTGATCGGCGGCCGCCGCATTACCACGCGCACGGTGGTGATCGCGAGCGGCGCTGAATATCGCCGGCCTTCCGTCGAGAACCTCTCGCGCTTTGAACGCTCCGGCGTCTATTACTGGGCGACGCCGATCGAGGCGAGGCTGTGCCGCAAGGAGTCCGTCGTGCTGATGGGCGGCGGCAATTCCGCGGGACAGGCTGCCGTGTTCCTCGCCGGGCACGCGGAACATGTGCACATGTTCATTCGGGGCGCGACCCTCGCTCGCAGCATGTCGCACTATCTCGCCGATCGTGTCGCGTCGCTCGCGAACCTCACGCTTCATACGCGGATGGAACTGACCGCGCTCGACGGCAATGCGCGTCTCGAGCGCGTGCACTACCGTGGTGCCGGCGGCATCGAAGGAAGCATGACGGCGCATCACCTGTTCGTTTTCATCGGCGCTGAACCCAATACGGGCTGGCTGGATCAATGCGCGGTGTCGCTCGACAGCAGCGGCTTCATATTGACCGGCGCCGACCTGGAAGAAGCCGGCGCGTCGACGATGCCGTTGCAGACGAACATCGAGGGCGTGTTCGCGATCGGCGACGTTCGCTCGGGTTCGACCAAGCGCGTCGCCTCGGCGGTGGGCGAGGGCGCGGCTGTCGTGGGGCAGATACACCGGTTTCTCGCGGCTGGCGGGTGAATAGCCGCGCTCAGTCGTATTCAGTCATAGACCGGCGAGCCGACCGCGTCGAACGAATGATGGATGGCGCGCGCCATGCAAGGCGGCGTGGCTGCTTTTCGCACCGTGACGGGAGCGACGTGCGGCGCTGTCGCGATGTCGTCGATGTTGAAGTGATTCACGATGAAGTCGATGAACGCGCGAATTCTTGCGGGCATGTTATGGCGCGTTTCGAACGCGACCGACAGGTCGAGACGCGGCATGTCGATGCCTGGCAGCACATTGACGAGCAGACCGCTGTCGATATCCGGCTCGGCCAGATAAGCCGGCAGCACGGCGATGCCGTGACCGTCCACGGACATCTTGTGCAGCATCGCGAGACTGTTCGACATGATCAGGCTGTCCGGATGACAGCGGCCATCGCCCAGCCGCTCGAGCCGGCGCAGGCATTCGGAGAACTGCTTGCCTGAATGCTGCAAGACCACATGATCGTTCAGCGCGGCCACTGTGGCCGGTACGCCGTGCCGCTGCAGATACATTGGCGATGCAACGAGCTGCATCGGACTGGACGCGAACCGTCTGGTGACGAGCGAATTGCCGCTGGCTTCCACTTCGGGAACGATCACGACATCGACCCGCCTTTCGACCAGGTTGATCGTGTCGTCGCACAGCGCCACATGCGGCATGACGAGCGGATAGGCGTCGCGGAACGACTTCAGGATTGGACTCAGGTGCCGCAGCCCGAACGCAACGGGAGACGCGATCCTAAGCACGCCGCAGGCGCGGCGCTCCTGACCGGCAACGGCCATTTCGGCCTCGTCGATGTCGTCGAGAATACGGCGCGCGCTTTCCAGAAACGTCGCGCCGGCATCGGTCAATGCGACGTGTCGAGTCGTGCGCCGGAAGAGCCGGGCGTCGAGACGTTTCTCCAACGCGACGACGCGTCGCGTCACGACGGCTGTGGTCACGGCGAAGTGCTCCGCGGTGCGGCTGAAGCTCGATGTATCGGCAACTTTCACGAAGATACGGATGGTTTCAAGATGGTCCATGATGCGACTCCTGGAGGCGACGCCGACGAGATCGAAGTAATCGTTATGAATCGATATGAGCGAGCATTTTGTGTGCAGCAACGCGGGCTGCATCGATCGTTAGCAGTTCTGCCGGGTTGGTCGTTGTGCACCGCTCAGACCGCTGCGATGAGTAGATGAAACCGCGAGTCGGAAGGCCAGTCCATCACACGATGGTATGGCTTGCCACACCATCGTGCTATGACGAAGGCACCGTCGCGAAACTGCGTTGAATCGGTGCATTACAGGCTGAAAGATTCGAATGCGGCGACGCGGAGCGCGGTTGGTGGGGCGTCGCCGTTGCGCGTGCAACCGTAAGTTTTGCTTTGCGTTTGTTGTCTATTCGTACAAGAATGGTCGCTCAATGATCGCGAGCGTGATGTTGTTGGCTGATCGGGCGCGCAAGGTCCCGCGCTGGCTCCGTTCCTGTCCGTTCGGCGCACTCGACGACAGGAGGCGGCGTGATCCTCAGCGGGTACGAACTCGAGCCATTACACGACGACGGCGATTTCTCGCTGTATCGGGCGAGGAAAGCCAGTCATGCCGTGACGATGCTTGCGCTGGTCGCCGCGCGGCCGACTTCGCGCAGTGTCGCGCGCCTCGTGCACGAGTACCGTCTGGCGCCGTTCCTCGATGCAAGCTGGGCGGCGCATCCGCTCGCGCTCGACCCGCGCCGCGAGCCGCCCATGCTGGTTCTCGACGACGACGGCGGCGAGCCTTTGCGGCGCATCTTGCGCCGTCCTCTCGAACTGGCGCGTGTGTTGCGTATCGCCGTCAACCTCGCAAAGGTCATCGGCCGCGTTCATCAATGCGGTCTCATACATAAAGACATCAAGCCGGCGCATGTGCTGGTCGATAGCAACGATCGCGTGCGTCTTACCGGCTTTGGCATCGCTTCGCAATTGCCGCAGGAGCATCAGCCGCCCATACCGCCGGAAGTCGTGGCGGGCACCTTTGCATACATGGCGCCTGAGCAGACGGGGCGAATGAATCGCTCGATCGACACCCGCAGCGATCTCTATTCGCTCGGCGTCGTTTTGTACGAAATGCTTACGGGTTCGCTGCCGTTCACGGCATCCGACCCGATGGAATGGATCCATTGTCATATCGCGCGCAGGCCGCCGCCGCCAGGCGAGCGGGCGAGGGGCATTCCCGAGCCTGTCGAGCGCATCGTGCTGAAACTGCTGGCCAAGGCCGCGGAAGACCGCTATCAAACCGCGGCGGGCGTCGAAGCGGATCTTCGTGCGTGCCTTGCGTCGTGGGGCACGAATCATTCGATTGCGCCGTTTGCGCTCGGCTTGCACGATGCATCGGACCGTCTGCTGATTCCCGAAAAACTTTATGGGCGCGAGGCGCAGATCGGGAACCTCGTCGACGCGTTCGAGAGAATCGTCGCGGGCGGCGCGACCGAACTCGTGTTGATTGCGGGCTATGCCGGCATCGGCAAATCGTCGGTCGTCAACGAGCTGCACAAAGTGCTGGTGCCGCCGCGCGGGCTGTTTGCTGCCGGCAAGTTCGATCAGTACAAGCGAGATGTTCCGTACGCCACCTTTGCGCAGGCATTCCAGTGGCTCTTGCGCGATCTGCTCAGCAAAAGCGACACGGAGATCGAGCCCTGGCGCGAACAGTTGATGGAGGCGCTCGCGCCGAATGGGCAGGTGATGGTCAATCTGATTCCCGAGCTTGCGCTCATCATCGGCGAGCAGCCGCCCGTTCCGAATCTGCCGCCGCAAGATGCGCAAAACCTGTTTCATTGGGTGTTCCGTCGCTTCCTGGGTGTGTTCGCGCGGGCCGAGCATCCGCTCGCGCTATTCATTGACGATCTGCAATGGCTCGATACCGCAACACTCGAACTGCTGGAGCATCTCGTCACGCATCCCGAGGTGCGCCATGTTTTACTGATCGGTGCATACCGCGACAACGAAGTCGATGCGTCGCACCCGCTTGCGCGCACGCTCGATTCGATTCGTAGCGCGGCCGGCAACGTGCAGCAGATCGTGCTCGAGCCGCTGAACGCGCGAAGCATCGCGCAGCTTGCTGCCGATGCGTTGCACTGCGACGGCGCACCGGTCGAGGCGCTTGCGCAACTGGTGCATGAGAAGACAGGCGGCAATCCGTTTTTCACGATCCAGTTTCTGACCGCGCTGCACGATGAAGGCTTGATCCGCTTCGATCATCGCGCCGCGGTATGGACGTGGGATTTGCCGGGCATCCGCGCAAAGGGCTATACCGACAACGTCGCCGACCTGATGGCTGCGAAGCTCGGCCGCTTGTCCGCCGAAACACGTGACGTGCTGGGACAACTCGCGTGCCTCGGCAATGTGGCCGATGTCACCGCGCTGACATGGGTGCAGGACAAAGCGGAAGACAAAGCGGAGGAGGTCACCAACGCCCGCATGTGGGAAGCCATACGCAGCGGACTGGTGTTTCGCGTGGGCTCGAACTATGTGTTCGCTCACGACCGCGTGCAGGAAGCCGCGTATGAGTTGATTCCCGCCGGCGAGCGGCCCGCGGCGCATTTGCGAATCGGCCGAGCGCTCGCCTCGCATACTCCGCCCGAGGCGCTTCACGAGGCGATTTTCGACATCGTCAATCACCTCAATCGCGGTGCGGCTTTAATACAGAGCAAGACGGAGCGCGAGCAAGCCGCGGCACTCAACCTGATTGCAGGCAAGCGCGCGATGAGTTCGACGGCGTACTCGTCGGCCCGAAGCTATCTCGCCCAGGGCGTCGCGCTGCTCTCGGACGCCGCGTGGGACGAGCGTTACGACAGCACGCTGGAACTCTATCTCGCGTATCTGGAATGCGAGTACCTGGTTGGCGATTTCGCCAGGGCGGACGCCGTAGCCGATCTAGTACTCGAAAGGGCGCATGACAATCTCGATCGGGCCAAAGTATTCAGTCTGCGGATGGAGTTATATCAGCTCGCCGGAAAGTACAACGAGAGCTTCGCCGCCGCGCTAGCGGCGCTGCGTGACTTCGGTATCGTTTTTCCGGAGGCTGACGATGAGCTCCGCGCGGCCGTCGACGACGCGTTGCTGGAGGTGCCCATCAACCAGGCGGGCCGTCCGACTGAAGAACTGGTCGACGCGCCCGTGGCCGAAGACCCGGCGAGCCGCGCGGTCATCAATCTGCTTGTCGAGGCCATGCCGTGCGCGTTCGCCGCGCGTCCGGTCTTTTATCCGCTGTTCACGCTGAAGGCGGTCAATCTCTCGCTGCGTCATGGCAATACCGACAACTCGAGTTTCGCGTACGGCAATTTTGCGTTGATGCTGGTTTCCCGCATCGGCGATATCCCGGCTGCCGTGCAGTTCTCCGAAATGTCGTTGCGTCTGAACGAAAAGTTCGGCAATCGCCGCCTGTACGGAAAGCTGCTTCATCTGTATTGCAGTCATGTGAATTTCTGGCGATGTCACATCGACGAGAACCTCCCGGTGTTTGAACAGGCGGCCGTTGCCTGCATGGAAGTGGGCGACCTGGTGTTCGCCGGCAATCTCGCGTTCAATGCTGTATGGCAGTCGATCGAAAAAGGCGACGCGCTCAAGGACATGCACGCGCATTCGGCGCGATACGCGACGCTCATGCTCGAGAGTCATAACGACGCGGTTCATGAAACGATTCGTATCGAGCAGCAGTTCGTCGCGAGCTTGCGAGGTCTGTCGAGCGGAATGCTCACGCTCAACGACGACCACTTCGACGAAGCCGCCTGTTGCGAGGCCATCGTCAAATCCAATTTCGGCTGCGGCATCGGCGTTTATCACATCATCAAGCTGATGCTCGCGTATCTCGATGGCCGCTATGCCGACGCACTGAACGCTGCGGCAATGGCCGAAGCGGTCCTCAGTTCCGTGATGGCGCTGGCGATCGAGCCCACGTTTCACTTTTTTCATGTGCTCACACTGAGCGCGCTTTATGCCGACGCGTCTGCCGGCCAGCAGCAGGCGTATCGGCAGGTCATCACCGAGAAGCTTGAGAAATTTGAAATGTGGGCGCGACATTGCCCCGCGAATTACGGAAACCGTTATTCGCTGGTTCTGGCGGAACTGGCGCGCATCGACGGTCGCGACGTCGACGCCATGCGCCATTACGAAGACGCGCTGCGGCTCGCCCGCGTGCACGGCTTCATTCAGAATCAGGCGATGGCCAATGAGTTGGCCGCGCGATTTCACGCCTCGCGAGCTCGCGCGACGCTTGCCGATCATTATCTGGCCGATGCGCGCTCCTGCTACGAACGCTGGGGCGCACAAGGCAAGGTGCGTCAACTGGAAAGTATCTACCCGCAGTTAAGAGCCGAACTGGTCGACGAAGAAGGGTCGGTTGCGACATCGGTAGAACAACTGGACCTCGCGACTGTCGTCAAGGTATCGGAGTCCATTTTTAGCGGCATGGATCTGAACGAGCTGATTCGCAAGCTGATGCTGCTCGCGCTCGAACACGCCGGTGCAAACCGCGGGCTGCTGATTCTCGCGCGCGGCGACGAACTGCGCATCGAAGCGGAAGCCGAGACAGTCGGTAATACCGTGGCAGTGCGTTTGCCGAAATCGCGCCCGAGCGCCGCCGATCTGCCTATGTCCATCCTTCGCTATGTCGCGCGGACCCGGGACATACTCATGCTCGACGACGTGACTGCGCCCAACCCCTATTCACAGGACGAGTACATTCGCGCGCATGACTGCCGCTCGATCCTGTGTCTTCCGCTCGTCAAACTGACCAGGCTGATCGGCGTGCTGTACCTCGAAAACACGCTGACGGTGGACGTATTCTCGCCGGCGCAAACAGCCGTGTTGCGGCTATTGGCATCGCAGGCGGCGCTGTCGCTCGAAACGTTGCGGCTATACGCCGATCTTCAACACGCGGAAGCGCTGTTGACGGCCGCCCAGGAGTTGAGTCACACGGGGAGCTTCGATTGGGATGTGACGGGCGATGCGATGTTCTGGTCGAAAGAGAGTTTCCGTATCTTTGGCTACGACGCAAGCATCACGCCGACGTTGCAGTTGATGCTCGATCGCGTCCATCCCGACGATCTTGCCTTCGTGCGCTCGGCGTTCGATCGCGCCGCGCGCGACGGCCAGGCGTTCGACATCGAGCATCGGCTGTCGATGCCGGACGGCTCGCATGGTCACTTGCAGGTCGTGGCGCACGTGGTGGCCGATGGGCCCGGTCAAAGGCGGCTGGTCGGCGCGCTGATGGACATCACGACACGCAAGCAGGCGCACGCCGCGCTTGCGCGCAGCGAGCAACGCTATCGCAGCCTCTTTCGCGATATACCGGTCGGGCTGTGGCAGATCGAGGCGCAGCCGTTGACCGCGATGCTGACCGAACTGCGCGGGCAAGGTGTCGACGATCTGTCGGCATATATCAGCGACCACGCAGACTGGCTCGAGCGCGCGAAGAACACGCTTGTCGTCGAAGAGACAAACGACCATGCGCTTCAGATGTTCGGCGCGACCGAACGGCGCGCGCTGCTTGGTCCGCTGCCGTGGGTCTGGAAGGAGAGTCCCGATACGCTGCGGCGCGCGCTCGAGAGCCGTTATCGCGGGGACATGCTGTTCCAGGAAACGACCCGGCTGCCGACGCTCGACGGGCGCGTCATCGACGTTCTGCTGACTGTCGCGCGCCCGCGCACCGTCGACGACCTGGGGATCGCGCTGATTAGCCTCGTCGACCTGACCGAGCGCGTTCGTGCCCAGGACATGCTGCAGCGGCTACAAGCGGATTTCGCGCATGCGGCGCGCATTTCGATGCTGGGTGAATTGACGGCGTCGATCGCGCATGAACTCAACCAGCCGCTCGCTGCGATCGCGATAAATTGCCAGGTCAGCGAGCGCTGGTTGAACCGGCCGGTGCCCGAACTGGACGAGGTGCGGGACACGAACCAGCGCATCGCCGCCGATGCGCAGCGGGCCGTCGACATCATCGGCCGGATTCGCGGGATGGCGCTGCGGCGCGGGCCTAAATACACGCTCGAACCGCTTGCGCTGCTCATCGACGAGGCGCTGGTTTTCTTGCGCCGTGAGATCCAGACGCGCGACGTCCAGGTTTCGCTCGAACTTGCGCCGGGCGTGAGGCGAGTGCGCGCCGATCGCGTGCAATTGCAGCAGGTGATCGTCAACCTCGTGGTCAATGCGATGCAGCAGATGGAGCAGACCGGCAGCCCCGAGCGGAGGATCACAATTCGCACCAATGCACCGGACGCGGGCACGCTGCATTGCGCTATCGAGGACAGTGGTCCTGGCATCGCGCCCGAACATATGGATCGCGTGTTCCAAAGTTTCTTCACGACGAAGGAAGGCGGGATGGGAATGGGCTTGCCGATATGCCGCTCGATCATCGACGCGCATGACGGACGCATCGAGGCCGACAATCTGTCCGTGCACGGCGGGGCGCGTTTTCACTTCACGCTGCCGTCCGCGGGGGCTGCGCCTTAAGGCCATTGTTGATACCGGGGATCAAGTGTTGTTCGTGCTGCATCGGTTTTCCAGGTGAGCAAAAGCGCTATTTTCATGGAAGGCGAAATGGGACGTCGGGGCATGGTCTGCGTGCAATGTTCCCTTCACCCGACGTGTCTTCTACTGGAGAGCGCACTTGATCATGACCAAGCGAGTGGACCCGTGGGCGCAGACGATACATCTGCTTTTATCCGGATCGCGATGCGAGGAGTGCGCTGGGCGAAGAACTTCCGCGCACGAGCGTATGACGCCGTGTCGTTCAGACGCGTACTCGAACGTGAACTGTGCTGCCCGACCTGTCGTGAGTCTGATCGAGCGAACCTCGCCCTCCGCCGTCACGATTCAGTGGCGCGATTCCACGAGCTGCTTCTACGGCGCGCAGATATGGCGAGTGGCCGGCGCCAAGGTTTCAGGCGTGTGTGTCCTGACCGGACAACGGATTCGTCGCGGCGATCGTATTTATCATCCCTGGCGGTCGAACCCGGAACCCGTCAACGCGCACGCCATGATTCTCGAATCGGCGCTAGAGTTGATGGCGCCGCTGCAACCGACCACCGCGCCGTGACGATTCACGCACCGGCTTCAGTTGTTTTCAGGCGTGATTCAGGACTTGTTTGCGACGGTCTCGTAGGTTATGAATTCGGCATGGCAATGCCGCGGTCCCGTCATTGCTTGCCGCCAGTCTTCATTCACTGAAAAGGAGTCAAGCATGGCCAGTAACACGATTGCCGGATACCTCGCGAGAACGCTTGCCGCAGCGGGCGTCGAGCGAATCTGGGGTGTGACCGGCGACAGTCTGAACGGGCTCGCCTACAGCCTCGATGAAGTCGGCTCGATACGCTGGATGCATACGCGTCACGAGGAAGCCGCCGCTTTCGCGGCCGGCGCCGACGCGGCTTCGAGCGGGCGCCTCGCGGTGTGCGCGGGCAGTTGCGGTCCGGGCAATCTGCATCTGATCAACGGTCTGTTCGATTGCCACCGCAATCATCAGCCCGTGCTGGCCATTGCGGCGCACATTCCTTCGAGTGAAATCGGCCTCGGTTACTTTCAGGAAACGCACCCGCAGGAGTTGTTCAAGGAGTGCAGTCACTATGTGGAAGTGGTGTCGTCGGCCGCGCAGTTTCCGCGCGTGCTCGCCCGCGCGATGCGCACGGCGATCGAGGAGCGCGGCGTCGCGGTGATCGTGCTGCCCGGCGACGTCGCGCTGAGCGAAGGCCCGGCCGAGCCAGTGTCGTGGACGGAAAGCGCCGCGCCGCGAATCCTGCCCGCGGAAGAAGACCTGGATCGTCTCGCGGCGCTCCTGAATGCGTCCGACGCCGTGACGATCATGTGCGGCAGCGGCACGCAAGGCGCGCACGACGAGGTCGTGGCGCTTGCCGATACGCTCGGTGCGCCGATCGTTCACGCGTTGCGCGGCAAGCAGTTCATCGAATACGACAACCCTTACGACGTCGGCATGACCGGGCTGATCGGCTTCAGCTCGGGCTATCACGCGATGATGTCGTGCGACACCTTGTTGCTGCTCGGCTGCGACTTTCCCTACCGTCCTTTCTATCCCGCTCACGCGAAAATCATTCAGGTGGACTGGAAAGGCTCACGGCTCGGCCGCCGTGCGCCGCTCGCGCTCGGGCTCGTGGGCACGGTGAAAGAGACCGTCGCCGCGACGCTGCCAAGGCTGCAACGCAAAACGGATCGCGGTTTCATCGACAACGCGCGCAGGCATTACGCGTCGGCCCGCAAGGATCTGGACGATCTGGCGACGCCGGCGGGGCCAGGGCGGCCGATCCATCCGCAGTATCTGGCGAAGATGATCGACGAAGCCGCCAGCGACGACGCGATCTTTACCGCCGACGTCGGCACGCCCACGGTCTGGGCCGCGCGCTATCTGACGATGAACGGCAAGCGCCAGTTGCACGGCTCTTTCAATCACGGCTCGATGGCCAACGCGATGCCGCAGGCGCTCGGCGCGCAAGGGGCGCATCCGCGGCGGCAAGTCGTGTCCCTGTCCGGCGACGGCGGTCTGTCGATGCTGCTCGGCGATCTGCTCACCGCGCGGCAGCTAGACTTGCCGATCAAGGTCGTGGTCTTCAATAACAGCCTGCTTGGCTTCGTTTCGATGGAACTGAAGGCGGCCGGCTACCTCGATACCAATGTCGATCTGGCCAGAACCGATTTCGCGGCGATCGCAAAGGGTGCCGGTATCTTCGGTGTGCGCGTCGAGCAATCGGAAGATGTGGCGGCTGCGTTAAAGCAGGCATTCGATCATCCGGGGCCCGCGCTCGTGGACGTCGTCACGGCCAAACATGAACTGGCGATGCCGCCCAAAATCGAGTTGGCGCAAGCGAAGGGATTCAGCCTTTACATGATGCGCGCGATCCTCAATGGACGCGGCGACGAGATCGTCGAACTGGCGCGCACCAACTTGCGTTAGGCAGCGGGCCGATCTTGAGCGAGGCTGTTCGTTCACGTGTGGGGATTGCTGGCTGGCCTCGTCAAAAGAAGCAGGCGATCAGCAATCCCTCAGTGAACACGCCGAGAATCGTACTGACGAGAATCGTTGCGGTGGCGTCGCGTGTGTAGGTGTTGCTCTTGATCGCGAACATGGCGGCGGCGGTCGCGGTCGGCACGGCCCCCGTAATGATGGCCTGATGTGCGGGGGCGCCGACTACGCCGAACAGTACGGCGCCGAGTGCCATCAACGCGGGCTGGACGAAGTTCTTGATGCCGAGATTCACGAGGATGTTGGCGTTGATCACGAAGCGCTCGCCGTAAAGCATCAGCCCGAGCGCGAACAGCGACGTGCCGCCGGCAGCCTTTGCAATGAGGCCGACAGAAGTTAGCACCGGTTCGGGTAGCGTGACGTGGCAAAAGCTCAGCACCATGCCTGAGACCGGCAGCCACACAATCGGATGGATGACGGCGCGGGCAATGCTTTGCCGGAACACCCGCAGCACGTCCGTCCGCTCGGCGGCCGTTCCGTTGTTGTTGCCGAGCCCGGTCAGGACTATCGTCAGCGGCAGCATGAACAGGCTCGTGATGAGATTGCCGACCAGCACGGCCAGAAATCCTTCCGGCCCGAACACCGCGGCGAGAATCGGGGCGCCGAAATAGGCCATGTCGGGAAATGCACACACCAGCGCCTGCATGGTGGCGGTGCGCAGATCATGCCTGAAGACGAATCGGCCGATCCCCAATGCAATCACGTACGTGCCCATCAGTCCGAGTGTCAGGCATAGCGCGAACCCCACGTTGTGGAGCTTGTCCGGCGAAGTCCTGACCGCGCCTTCGAACAGCGCGAAGGGTAGTGCGAAACGGATGACGAGCGTCGCGAACACGTCTGCATCGCCATGTTTCAGCAAGCCTATGCGCGCCGATAGCCAGCCCAGCATGATCACGAACGCGACCGGCAGAAGCCCGTTGAGAATGGTGTTGAGCAAAGGTGCTCCTGGTTTTTCAACCGGCCTCGACGCCGCTGATTTTGATTCGCCTGTAGGGGAGTCTAGTTGGGAATGTCGGCGAGATTAGATGAGGCAAAAGATATTTTCGTTTTGTGCGGGGGTGGGGGAGCGGAGGAGGGAGCCACGTCGTCCGTGCACGTCAGCGCCAATGGTGCACAATAAATAACCCACGGGCGCCTGCTTTGCAGGTGTGAAGGTGGGCGTCACTCGCCAGCGTATGGTCGGAGAAATCGCCCGACACAGTGGCGCTCACATAGCAGCCGGAGTAACGCCCGGTCGTCCGTGGCCGTTTCGATATGTCTCGTGGTGCCCAACTTACACCTCATCGTTCCGCTCACCTTTCGCGAGCCGCTCGAGATAGACCCACGGAAAAATCCCGCGCTCGTGCCCATCGTCGAACACGAGTTGCAATCCATAGCCCGACGGCCGCGCATCGAGCAGCTTCACATCGGGTCGTGACAACGGAGCTTCCCCGTCGTACTTGCGCTTGCGGCACTGCGCGCACATACACGCCGCGCGCAATGCGGCGAACGGCAACTGCGCGGCCGAGCCGTCGGGCCAGCGTATCGACAGGCTCGCGCTGCTTGCGTCGATCGCCACATGGTCTGGAATGTTCACGGCCGACGCCCGGCGATTTGACGCAGCGCGATTCGCGCCGCCTTGCGCACTTCGGGATCGCCGTCGGCCTCGGCTGCTTCGAGCGCGGACAATGTGGGCGCATCGTCGCTGCTGCCGATCTCGCCTAGCGCGAGCGCGGCTTCCTTGCGCACGTTGCTGATCGAATGCGACAGCAGGGGAGCGACGCGTGCCGCGCTCGCGCTGTCGCCAATCTGTCCGAGCGCGCGCAGCGCACGCAAGCGCACTTGCCAGTAGGCGTCGTCGAGTGCTTTCTCCAAAGCCTCGCGCGATTCGGCGGCGCGCAGTTTGCCGAGCGTCGTCGCGGCCTCTTCGCGTACCTGCCAGGCGTCGTCGCGCAACGCACTGAGCAACGCCGCGGTCGTCTCGCGATGTGCGGGCGGCGCAAAGCCAAGCGCCGCTGCTGCGGCACGCCGGATCGAAGCATCGGCGTCGCTGGTTGCGAGCGACGCCAACGGTTCAAGCGCGAGCGGATTCTTCAACCATCCCAACACGCCGACGGCTTGCTCGCGCACGTTCGCGTCCGCATCGGCGAGCGCCTGCAATGCAGGCGCGAACGCATCGGCCACGCGAAGTTCGCGCAACGCGCGCAACAGCGCGGCGCGCATGAACGAATCGGGACGCTTGAGCCACTCGAGCAGGATCGCGCCCGAGGACGCGTGCTTCAGTTCGGAGAGGCTCTGCGCCGCATTCGCACGCACCGACGCGTCGCCGTCGAGTAACGCGCCGCACAGCGCCTCGACCACATCGTCGCGCTCCCACGAAGCCAGCACGAGCGCCGCCTCGCTACGCACTTCAGGCGACGCGTCGCGCCGTAGCGCATCGACAATGGGTTCGATCACGCAGGCATCCTCGAGATCGGCGAGATCGATTAACGCGACCCGGCGCACGACGGCGTCTTCGGACGCGAGACGAGACAGCAGCGCGATGGCTTCCGCGGGAACGGCATCGAGCGAAGCATTCGGATCGGTCGAATCGGTCATGAATGGACGTGATGGAAGAGTAGACATTCCGCGCATCGCTTAACGCAGAAGATACGGAATGGACACCTTGACGGCGCCCGTCGGGCAATCCTGCTCGCAAGGCATGCAGTACCAGCATTCGTCGAATTGCATATACGCCTTGCCCTTCGTCATGTCGATTGCGAGCAGATCCAGCGGGCACACGTCGACGCATACCGTGCAGCCTTTTTCGGCGATGCACTTGCTTTCGTCGATCGTGACGGGCGCTGAACTGCGCTGGAAAATATCGTGTGGCGTAAAGGCGGTAGGCGGTGATGTAAGCGGCGTCGAGGACATCGTCATGCTCCGTCAGGCTGTGGCGGCGTCGAGCGCGGGCTCGCCGATCCGCAGGTTGCGATAGGCGTCGCGTTCGTTCTCGTTGAGCGCGACGATGTACGGCTCGACCGCACGCTTTTCGCTCGTCATGCGGCCATTCGCGTCCTTGCGCAAATGCGTATGGCAGAACCATTGCACGTCGTCGCGCTGCGGGTAATCCACGCGATGGTGGTAAAGCCCCCAGCGGCTCTCGGTGCGAAAAAGCGATGCACGTGCGGCCATTTCCGCGCAATCGCGTATCGCGCGCACTTCGGCAGCGCGCATCAACTCGTGCGGATTGGTGGCCGACATCGATTCGATATCCGAACTGATTTCAGCAAAGCGCTGTAGACCGATTTCCATTTTGCGTGTGACCTTCGGCGGCTGCAGGTAGTCGTTCACCATCCGGCGCAGCTTGTATTCGACCTGCGCGGGCGCGAGACCGTTGCTGCGCTCTAGCGGTGCATAAATGCGCGCGCGCTCGGCGTCGATCTGCTCTTCGTCGACGGCCGCATGTTCGCGGCCCGCCACGTAGTCCGCCGCGTTGTGCCCCGCGAACCATCCATACGTGAACGCGCCGAGCATGTAGTTGTGCGGCACGGCCGCCATGTCGCCGGCAGCATACAGTCCCGGCACGGTGGTTTCCGCGCGCGCGTTCACATACACGCCCGACGCGCTGTGTCCGCTGCAAAACCCGATCTCCGAAATGTGCATCTCGATCATCTGGCTGCGGTAATCGGTGCCGCGTCCCTCATGAAAGCGGCCGCGGCTCGGGCGCTCGTTCGTATGCAGAATCTGTTCGATCGTCTGAATGGTTTCTTCCGCGAGATGGTCGAGCTTCAGGAACACAGGGCCGTTGCCGCTTTGCAG
The DNA here is from genome assembly GCF_046054045.1 of Paraburkholderia sp. RL17-368-BIF-A. NCBI lineage: Bacteria > Pseudomonadati > Pseudomonadota > Betaproteobacteria > Burkholderiales > Burkholderiaceae > Paraburkholderia > Paraburkholderia sp. RL17-368-BIF-A. Next base: position 243,186 of record NZ_JARESN010000003.1, on the reverse strand, counting down.
TTCCTGATAAAACTCCCACATCATCTGGCCGCTCCAGTAATCGCATTCGATAAAGCGCTCGCCCTTGCCATTCGCGGTAAAGCCGCCGAGCGGACCGGTGACATACGCGCACGCGGGGCCGTTGTAGTCCTTGATGAGCGGATTGATCTGGAAGCACTCCAGATTCGCGAGCGCGGCGCCGGCGTGATAGGCCATCGCGTAGCCGTCGCCGGCATTCGTCGGGTTCTCGTAGGTGCCCATCAGATAGCCGGACGCCGGCAACCCGAGTCTTCCGGCCGCGCCGCAACTCAGCACGACGGCCTTCGCGCGCACCACGTAAAAGTCGGCGGTGCGGCAATCGAAGCCGAGCACGCCGCACACGCGGCCTTGCGAATCGGTCAACAGGCGCGTCGCCACGATGCGGTTCGTGATCGCGACGCGCGCGCGTTTGAGCTGCCTGTACAGCACTTTCTTGATGTCGTGGCCTTCGGGCATCGGCAGCACATACGAACCCATGTGATGCACTTTCTTGACCGCGTAGTCGCCGTTGCCGTCCTTTTCGAACTTTACGCCCCAGCGGTCGAGTTCCTCGATCGTCGTGAAGCTATGGCGTGCATACGCGTACACGGCCTCCTGATCCACGATGCCGTCGTTCGCGATCGTGATCTCGCGTGTGTACTGCTCGGGCGTCGCGTGGCCGGGAATCACCGCGTTGTTCAGGCCGTCCATGCCCATCGAGATCGCGCCGCTGCGCTTCACGTTGGCCTTTTCCAGCAGCAATACCTTCAGAGACGGATCGCGTTCTTTCGCCTTGACGGCGGCCATTGGGCCGGCCGTGCCGCCGCCGACCACGACGACGTCGTAGTCGAGTACATGGGTATTCATCGTGCCTCCGTTGCGTTTTTGGGGCTTTTTTGCAGGGGTTTTTGCTGTTGTTTTTGCTGTTCTTTCTCGCGGTCCACGCGCAGCCGGTATTGGAAGGCGTCGCCGCGAAAGTACAGATATTCGAAGTCGACAGGCTGTCCCGACGCGTCGTGCGTGAGACGCTCGATACGCAATACCGGGCTGCCTTCTTCGACGCGCAACGCATCGACGATGTCGGCGTCGGCAAGAATCGCGTCGATGGATACATCGGCGTGACCGAGCGGCACGCCGCAGTCGTTCTCGACAATCAGGAAGATGTCGCGCGTCGCGAGGTCCGCGTTTGCGAGGCGCTTGCCCAGCGCTTCGGGCACCCACGTCAGTTCGAGCGAGACGGGCTCGCGATTGAGCAGCCGCACGCGATGAATCTCCGTGACAGGTGTGCCTTCCGCAATGTTCAGGCGCGCCGCAATGTGGCGGCTGGCTTCGACCGTTCTGAAACTGCGCAACTGGTTGACGATTTCATAGCCCATCGACGACATCGCTTCGGCAAAGCCTTGCAACGACGTGACGTTCTGAAATGCCTTGGGCTTCGAGACGAAGGTGCCCTTGCCATGCAGTTTGAACAGCAGACCTTCCTTCTGCAAATCGCCGAGCGCCTGGCGCACGGTGATGCGGCTCACAGCGAATCTGCGGCACAGTTCGTGTTCGGACGGCATCTGCGAATGCGGCGCATACGTGCCGTCGAGAATGCGCTCGCGCAGCGCGTCCTTGATCTGCGCGTACAGCGGAAGCGGGGAGACGGAGGCGCGAGCAGTGTCGGCGCCCAGCGGTACGAGAGTCGTTTTCGACATCGCTCAAACTTGTTATGACAAGACGATGTGAGTCTAGTAAGACGTCGTCTGCGATCAAACCAAGTTTTTCTGCTTTGTATTTCTCGCCGCGGAGTTAGAAGAATGAAAGCGCGGAAGATGCGCTGCAACGCCGGCAGCGCATCGTGCCCGGATGCAAAGTTAGAACGCGTGCCTCAAGCCGACCATGCCGACGAACTGCGAAGGTCCCGACGACGGCGTCGTGTTCTGCGAGTCACCGACCACGGCCACCGCGTCGATGATGCTCGTCGCGCTGCTGCCCGCCGCGGCGAGCGTCTTCCCTCGCGCGAGCTGATACGCCTCGAGCGCGTAGAGCGTGGTGCGAGGGGAAAGGCTGTACGTCTGTTCGAGCGAAATCTGGTGATAGCGCGCGGGATCGCTGACGCCGTTCGCCTTGCTCGCCCGCGTGTAGCTGTAGCCGGCGCCGACAATCACGGCCGGCGTGATCCGGTAGGTCGAAATCACGCCGTAGGTATTGAACACGCCTTCGCTTGCGAACAGCGAGCCGTGGCCCGGCGCGTATTGCACATTCGAATAGTTGATGCCGACCATCAGATCCTGCGCGGTGTAGCGTGCCGCGGCCGCGAACAACTGCGCACTGCGCGCCGTCGCGTAGCCGCTATTCACCGGCGAATTGATCGCGTAAGTGCCGAGCGCGGCGCTCGTCGCAATGTCCTTGAGCTTGACGTAGCCCGCCGCGATGGCGAACGGTTTGTAGTCGTAGCGGAACGCCGCGCTGAAGTGGCTACCGTTCGCGACACTGCCCGGCACGCCGCCGAGCCCGTATTGCGCGCTGAATTGCAGACCTGCGAATGTCGGCGATAGATAGGTTACCGAATTATTCAGGCGTAGCGTGGTGTCGAGTGCGTCGATGTCGCCGGGATGCGCGCCTGTTGCGCCGGTCAGCACGCCGGTCGGTCCTAGTGCGCCGACCATCTGGAAGTAGGACGTGTACTGGCGGCCGAGCGTCACGGTGCCATAGCGGTCATTGCTGAGCCCCACATACGCCTGCCGGTTGAAGATGAAACCCGAACTGCTCTGCGCGCCCGTCAGCGAGTTGAAGCCGCTTTCAAGCCGGAAAATCGCCTTGGTGCCGCCGCCGAGATCTTCCGCGCCGAGCAGGCCGAATTTGCTTGCTTGCAGATTGCCCTGGCTCATATAGAAGTTCGCATGGCCGCGCTGATTGCTGACATAGGTGAACGCGTTGTCCACCACGCCGTATAGCGTGACGCTGCTTTGTGCCGATGCGCCGCTCGACAGCAATGCGCCCGCGAGCGGCAGGCACGACATGACCGCGCGGGTCCGTGCGCGCTTCGATGAATTCATGGTGAGAAGTCTCCGGTCCAGTCTTTCGGTGTTTTCGGTGTTGTGTGATGCAACGGAATAGCGCGCGTTTCAGGGCGCGAGGGAAATGGTCAGGCATCGCCAGCCGTCGGCGGATTCGTCGTTAAGCAGCGTGCCGCGTGTGCACGTGACCGGTCGCGTTTCGTGTGCAGGCACGAACAGACGGACTTCGTTCTGCGTGTGCGGCATCGCGCCTTCGCGTTCTATGGCAACGCGCAGCGTCGCGGCGTCGCTCGCAATCGTCACGTTCCAGCGGCCTTGCGCGCCCGAGCGCCAGGCTTCGCTTTCGCCGTCGTCTTCGATCGCGCCGCCATTTGCTGTGCCTGCGCCCAGGTAAGGCACGGCGATGAACGCGCGTTCGTCGGCGGAGTGACCGAAGTGCTGCTCGGCAATGTTCAATGCGATCACACTGCCTTCGCGCAACAACATGACCGGTTGCTCGAACGGTGCGGGCAGTGTCACGCTCTGGCCGCCGTCGAACGATTCGCCGCTCCAGTACGACACCCAGCGCGTTCCCGTGGGCAGATAGACGTCGCGCGTCGCTTGACCGGCATCCACCACGGGCGCGACCAGCATCGACGAGCCGAGCATCATGTCGTCGCCATCGACGAGACAACGCGGGTCATGCGGAAACTCGGCGAACATGGGCCGCAAAACCGGCTCGTAGGCACTGTGCGATTGCCAGAGCAACTCGTACAGATACGGAATCAGCCGATAGCGCAGCTTGATGAGCGCGGCGATCTGCGGAGTGACTTCCGGGTACATCCACGGCTCGTTGACGGTGCCGTCGTCATTCCACGAATGGATGCTAAAGCGCGGCAGGAAGATGCCGAACGCGACCCAGCGCGCGAACAGTTCGGGACCGGGAGCGGGGCCCGAGAATCCGCCGATGTCATGGCCGCTATTCGACACGCCGGACATCGCGAGACCAAGACCCATCTTCAGATTGAAACGCAGCGTTTCCCACGACGTGTAGTTATCGCCCGACCACGTCTGAACATACCGATGCATGCCCACGCCGCCCGAACGCGAAACGAGAAAAGGCCTGCGTTCAGGGGCGAATTCGCGTTGCGCGTCGCGCGAGGCTCGCATCATCAACTGCGTTTGCAGCACCTTCGCGTGGTGCGCCGGATACGCGTTGCCGAAGCCGCGCGCGATGGCGTCGCGTGTCCAGATTTCGAACTCGTTGTTGTCGTTCCAGGTTGCAGCGATGCCGTGTTTCAGCAGGCTTTCTTTCACCCGCGACTTCCACCAGTCGATCGTGTCGGGATTGGTGAAGTCGAGGTACGCGCCGACTTCGTCCCAGAACTGCACCCACGCGGGTTCGCCGTCGCGCGACTCGATCAGCAGGCCGGCCTTCGCGGCTTCTTCGAATGCAGGGTGGTCTTGCAGCAGGCACGGCTTGATGTTCGCGCACAGACGCACGCCGTGTTCCAGGTAACCGTTGACGAAGCCGTCGATGTCCGGAAACTTCTCGTGATTCCAGTTGAAGACGTAGCGCTTCGCGCCGATCGACGTATAGCCCGACGACAGGTGGAACGAATCGCACAACACGTCGTGTTCGCTGCATCGGTCGATGAATTCGCCCATGCGTTGCTGTGCGTCCGGCGCGTCGGTGTAGCTCATCGTCGAGCCCGAATAGCCGAGTCCCCATTTCGGCATCCACGCGGGACGTCCGGTGAGCCACGTAAAGCGGCGCACCGCGTGCAACGGCGTATCAGCCGACGCGATGAAGTAATAGTCGAGGTCGCCATGCTCGGCGACGAAATGGCGATAGTGGCCGTGATAGTTGTCGAGTTCGCGGCCCATGTCGAAGCGGCAATCGGCGAGCGTGTCGTAAAAGAGCCCGAAGCCCGTCGACGTTTGCGGCTGCCACGTCACGTAAAACGGAATGTGCTTGTAGAGCGGATCGGTCGTGCGCGCGTTGTAGCCCATCGCGTCGATATTGCGCATCTCGTACGACTGCTCCGCGCGATCGAGCGAGCCGGCTCGCTCGCCGAGGCCGACGTAAATCTCGTCCTTGCGCCGCTCGACGTAGTGATAAACGCGCTCGTCCCACCAGCCGAAGTTGTACGCCTGCGTCTTGCGGTCGTTCATCACGCAATGCCATTTGGCGCCGCGCAGAATGTCCCACGCACAGAAGCCGCCGTTAAGCGCCACGCGCAGACGGATGCACGCCGTTTGCACGACGAGTTGCGCGCCGTCGTTCGATACGTGAAAGGGCGGCGGCGTGAAGCCGCTCATATCGCGGCGCTCGCGGCCTTCGAGCGCAACGTCTTCCGCGCCGGGCGCGATCGCCCAGGTGCGCGGGCCATGCAGTTCGCCGTCCGGCAACACCAGCACGCGGATGATGTCTTCGGCAAGAACGAAGAGTTCGATCCGGCAATTCGCGGGGGAAGCGAGAACGATGCGATTGCCTTCGTGAGACGCCAGCGCGAAGCGCGGCGGATGCTTCAGATTCGTGATTGAGCGCATGATGAGTTCTCGATGAAATCACGCCGCTGCATTCGAGGCCGCATCGGCTTCGCGCGGACGTGCATCGCGCGAAACACCGCGCATCAGGATGATCAGCAGCGTCGCGCCGATGATGTCGAAAGCGCCGAGCGCGCCAAAGAGCGGCGTATAGCCGATGGTGTCCGCGAGCGCGCCCACCAGCAGCGAGAAGCCGAGGCCGCCGATCCACGCGGACATGCCCGCGAAACCCGCGACGGTGCCGACTTCGCCCGGATCGAAGACATCGGCGGCGAGCGTATTGACGAGCGCGGAGATCATCTGATGCGCAAAGCCGCCGACGCAGAAAAGTGCGATTGCTTCGTATGGCGAAGCAACGAGACCGATGCAGGCGGGCCCGAGCATCATCAATGCGCCGAGCGCGACGCCTGCAATGCGCGACCAGATCAGCGGCACGCGCAGATGCTTCATCAGGAACGGTGACAGATAGCCGCCGAACAGACCGCCCAGGTCAGCCGCGAGGAACGGCAGCCACGCGAACAGCGCGATCTGTTTCAGATCCATATGGCGCTGCGTGGCGAGGTAAAGCGGAATCCAGAAGCTGAAGGTCTGCCATGCGGGCTCGGCGAAAAAGCGCGCTTGCGCGATTGCCCAGAAGCGGCGCGTGCGCAGCACTTCGCGAATGCTGCTGCGCCGCGCGGCCGGCGGCGTCTGTCCGCTGATGATGGTTTGGCGTTCGGCCTCGCCGATGTGCGCATGCTCGGCCGGCGAACGGTACAACGTGTACCACGCCGCGGCCCAGATGAAGCCGAGCGCGCCCGTCACGGCGAACGCGCTTTGCCATCCGTAACGAAGCGAGAGGAACACGACGAGCGGAGGCGCAAGCAAAGAGCCGAGCGACGTGCCTGCATTGAAGTAACCGACCGCAACCGACTTCTCGCGATTCGGAAACCATTCGGCGACCACTTTCATGCCGGCCGGAATCGCGACGGCTTCAGTGAGGCCCATCAGACCGCGCAGCGCGGCAAGCGAGAACCAGCCGCTCGCGAAGCCGTGCAGCACGCCCGTGAGCGACCAGAGGCACGCAAAGAGGGCGAAGCCCAGGCGCAGACCGATCAGATCGATGATGAGACCGCACACCGGCTGCATGACCGTGTAGCCCACCTGGAACGCGCCGACCACATACGAGTACTGCTGCGTGCTCATGTGCATGAGCTTCATCAACTCGGGGGCCATCACGCCGAGCGCGTTGCGCGACAGGTAATTGACGATCGTCCCAAGACATACGAGAGCGATGATCCACCAGCGCAAACCAATGATTGTCTTCAAAGTCTGTCTCCGTGCCCGCATGTCCGGTGGCCGGCCGCTGACGCGGCAATGCGCGAATTCGAACATTTATCGGCGTTTAGTGTCAGTCATCGTATCACTGAGAAAGCTGTTTCATACTAGGGAAAACCATTGTTTGTAGCGCTGTATGGCCGGATTTAACGTGAGTATATGGGTGACGCGGTCGTGCGGCCGTAATGAAGTCCGACGACTGCTTTCTTATCAAAGGGCGATTAAAATGTTCTTTCGAACATGTAATGTTCATTGACGATCGGCGTGGTCGCCGCCGTGCAGCGCCCGCTCATGCCCGCGTGCGTCAGCAAGCGGGCAGGGGACCGCCGCCGGGCCGCAGGCGGCTTAAACGGCATAATAATTCGCCATCCTATGTATTTCGACGACTGCAGAGACCGCAAAAGCAGGCATGCGCGCCTTTGCCCTGGCTTTCCACTCGCTGCGTTCACCTACTCGGAACCGCCTAGGATGTAACCGGAAGTAACGTCAGACCGATGCTGCGATCTTATGCATCAGTTATTACAAAGTTGAAATACGCGGCTTGCGGGGTTGCGCTATATTTCCGCCAACAACACATTCTTCCAAAGGGTGATCGATGAAGTCCGCTCGTTTTGTTCCGCTTCTTCTCGGGGTTATCGCGTTGGGCGCGTCGGGTGCAGCCATGGCCGGCGGCGTCAATATCGGTGTCAATATCGGCATTCCCGCGCCGGTCTACGTGGCGCCGGCTCCCGTTTATGCGCCGCCTCCGCCGCCCCCGCCGCCCGTCGTGTATCAGCCGGCGCCGGTGTATTACGGCGCGCCGGCCGTCGTGATCGGCTGGCATGGCGACCGCTACTGGGACGGCCGCCGCTACTGGGCGCGCGACGACTGGTATCGCCATCATCCGCCGGGCCGCTATGACTATCGCCGCGATCACTACGATCACGGCCGCGGCTGGCATTGAACGGCAGCCGCGAATCTTTAGCGTCGTTAGCGCCTTTAGCTTCAGCGACGAGACAAACCGAACCGCCCCAACGGGCGGTTTTTTTTATGCCTTCGCGCGTCGGCGATGTGGCCAGCGAACCTACAGTTGGCGTGAGTTTATTCGGTAGAATTCCCTCACCACGCAATTGCCCACTGACCAAAGGCGCTTATGACAACTGGCTCGCGACGGGTTCCATCGCCTCGTGCGCTTCAATGTGTTATCCAATACGTTATTCGACGCGTTACTTCGAGGCGCTCGCGTGTCGGTCCGACCGTTGCATCGCGGTCATCGCGCAAAGCCTGCGTCGCGATAGGGTGTGGCGTGGTCGCTGCGGTAGGTCTCTTCGCGGCGCCGCAGGCTCACGCGGTGTATGCAATCGCGCAGTACGGCGAGCCCAAGTATCCGGCCGGCTTCAAGCATTTTGGCTACGTCAACCCGGATGCGCCGAAGGGCGGCACGCTCGTGCTGGCCAATCCGAGCCGCCTGACCAGCTTCGATAAATTCAATCCGTTCACGCTGCGCGGCAATACCGCGCCCGGCGTCGACCTGCTGTTCGAAAGCCTGACGACCGGTAGCAGCGACGAAGTGGCGTCCGCCTACGGCTTGCTCGCCGACGACATCAAGGTTGCACCGGACGGTCTGTCGGCCACCTTCCATATCAACCCGCGCGCGCGCTTTTCGAACGGCGATCCCGTTACCGCGGACGACGTCAAGTATTCGCTCGACACGCTCAAGAGTCCGCAAGCCGCGCCGCAGTTCATGTCGATCTTCGGTCAGATCGTGCGCGCGGTCGTCGTCGATCCGCAGACGGTGCGCTTCGAATTTCACCAGCGCAATCGCGAGTTGCCGCTGCTCGCGGGCGGCATGCCCGTGTTCTCGCGCAAGTGGGGGATGAAAGCCGACGGCAGCCATATTCCGTTCGATCAGCTCGCGTTCGAAAAACCCATTGGCAGTGGTCCGTATCTGATCGAACGCTACGACAACGGGCGCACCATCGCCTATCGACGCAACCCCGATTACTGGGGCGCGGCGCTGCCGGTGCGCGTGGGCATGTACAACTTCGATCGCATCGTCTACAAGCTGTATTCCGATAGCGTCGCGCGGCTCGAAGCCTTCAAGGCGGGCGAATACGATGCACTCGTCGAGTATGTCGCGCGTAACTGGGTGCGGCGCGATGTTGGGAAGCGGTTCGATAGCGGCGAACTGATCAAGAAGGTGTTCCCGCAGCACAACGGCACCGGCATGCAGGGCTTCATGCTGAACACGCGACGGCCGTTGTTCCAGGACGTGCGCGTGCGCAAGGCACTCGATCTCGCGCTCGATTTCCAGTGGCTGAACCGGCAGTTGTTCTTCAATCAGTACAGCCGTATCGACAGTTTCTTCGCCAACACCGATCTGCAGGCAAAGGGACTGCCTTCGCCCGGTGAACTGGCGCTGCTCGAGCCGTGGCGCGCGAAGCTCGACCCTGCGGTTTTCGGGCCGCCGCCGAAGCAGCCCGACACCGATCCGCCGGGCTCTTTGCGCGCGAATCTGCTGCAAGCCCGCGCGTTGTTGCAAGAGGCCGGATGGACCTATCGCGACGGCGCGCTGCGCAACGCGAAAGGCGAGCCGTTCGAGTTCGAGATACTCGACGACTCCGGATCGGCTGGGCAAATGGAGCCGATCGTCGCGACCTTCATTCGGAACCTGAAAAAGCTCGGCATTACGGCAACGTTTCGCGTGGCGGATTTTGCGGTGTATCAGAAGCGCCTCGACGCGTTCGACTTCGACACCACGACGATTCGCATGCCCGACGTGCAGGTGCCAGGTTCCGAGCAGATCGAGCGCTTCGGCAGCAAGGCAGCGGATACCCACGGCTCGGACAACGTAATCGGCTTGAAGTCGCCGGCCGTCGATGCAATCCTGCGCGCGCTCGTGCAGGCGCAAACGCGCGAGCAACTGCTGGATGCGACGCATGCGCTCGATCGCGTGCTGATGCATGGCTATTATGTGGTGCCGCACTGGTACAGCGCGACGCATCGCGTGGCGTTCAAGCGCGGGCTGGCCTGGCCGTCGACGCTGCCCCTGTACTATGGCGCGGAAGGCTGGATCACGTCGACGTGGTGGTTCGCAGAGCCGCAAGCGGCGAGTCAGGCGAAGCCGCAGTAATCGACCGCATTGAACGTGCACGCTATCGTCATTCACACACCGCCCTCGCAACGGAACGCCCGCCATGTGGAGCTACATTCTCAAACGCCTGCTGCTGATGATCCCGACTTTGCTCGGCGTGCTGACGCTGACCTTCGTCGTGATCCAGTTCGTGCCGGGCGGTCCTGTCGAACAGATGCAGCATGAACTGCGCAAGGGCGCCGAGGGCGCGGCGCCGTTCGGCCTGCGCGCGCACAGCGGCGTGGACGCGCAGCAGATCGCGCAACTCAAGGCGCTCTACGGTTTCGACAAACCGCCGCTCGAGCGCTATGTGCTGATGCTCAAGCGCTTCTCCACGTTCGACCTCGGACAGAGCTATTTCCGCCATCAGAGCGTGTGGTCGCTGATCGTGTCCAAGTTGCCGGTGTCGATCAGCATCGGTTTATGGACGTTTTTTCTCACGTATCTGATTTCGGTGCCGCTCGGCATTTCGAAAGCGGTGCGCAACGGCTCGCGCTTCGACATCGCGACGAGTCTCGTCGTGCTGATCGGTTATGCGATCCCGGGCTTCGTGCTCGGCGTGCTGCTGCTCGTGCTGTTCGGCGGCGGCACGTTCCTGCAGCTTTTCCCGTTGCGCAATCTCACGTCGGATAACTGGGCGCAATTGAGCGTCGTAGGCAAGGTGCTCGATTACCTGTGGCATATCGCGTTGCCGATCACGGCTTCGGTGGTGGGCAGTTTTGCGGTCGTCACGATGCTCACGAAGAATGCCTTTCTCGACGAGATTCGCAAGCAATACGTGCTGACCGCGCGCGCCAAAGGTCTCTCGGAGAAACGCGTGCTGTGGAAGCACGTGTTTCGCAACGCGATGCTGCCGCTGATCGTCGGTTTTCCCGCAGCGTTTATCGGCGCCTTTTTCACGGGCAGTTTGCTGATCGAGACGCTCTTTTCGCTCGATGGTCTCGGCTTGCTGTCGTACGAGTCGGTCGTGCGGCGCGACTATCCGGTCGTGCTCGGCACGCTCTATCTCTTCACGCTGATCGGTCTCGCGACGAAGCTCATTTCCGATCTTTGCTATGTGTGGGTCGATCCCCGCATCCAATTCGAACAACTGGAACGCTGATGAATCGAGCCCGCCTCTCAGCCGATGCAGCAGCGCGCGTCGAACCCGCGCGCGCGTTCGTCTCGCCTTCGCCCGCGCGCCGCATATGGCAGCGCTTTCGCCAACAGCGTCTTGGTTACTGGAGCCTGATCGTGTTCGTTGTGGCCTTCGCGGCGAGTCTCGCGGGGCCGCTTTGGTCGAACGACAAACCGCTCGTGGTGCGCTACGACGGCCATCTGTATTTCCCGCTTTTCAACACCTACGCGGAAACGACCTTCGGCGGCGATTTCCCCGCGCCCGCGGATTATCTCGATCCTTATATCAAGCAGCGTTTTGACGCGCCGGGTAATTTCGCCGTGTATCCGCCGAACCATTACTACTACGACACGCTGAACTATTTTTCGAAAGCGCCCAACCCGGCGCCGCCTTCGCGTGAAAACTGGCTCGGTACCGACGACCGCGGCCGCGATCTGTTCGCCCGTCTGCTGTACGGCTTTCGCGTCTCGGTGGAATTCGGCCTCGTGCTGACTTTCATCGGCACGATACTCGGCATCGCGGCGGGCGCCGTGCAAGGTTATTTCGGAGGACGTACTGATATCGTCGGTCAGCGCCTGATCGAAATATGGAGCGCGATGCCGGAGCTTTATCTGCTGATCATTTTCTCGTCGATCTTCGAGCCGGGATTCATTCTGCTGATCGTGCTGCTTTCGTTGTTCGGCTGGATCGGTCTGTCCGACTATGTGCGCGCGGAGTTTTTGCGCAACCGTCAGCAGGACTACGTGCGTGCGGCGAAAGCGATGGGGCTATCCAACTGGCAGATCATGTGGCGTCACGTGCTGCCCAACAGTCTGACGCCGGTGATTACGTTCCTGCCGTTTCGCATGAGCGGTTCGATTCTCGCGCTGACCAGTCTCGACTTTCTTGGCCTTGGCGTGCCTTCGCCGACGCCGAGCCTTGGCGAGCTGCTCGCGCAGGGCAAGGCGAATCTCGACGCGTGGTGGATTTCGTTGTCGACCTTCGGAGTGCTGGTCGCGATGCTGTTGCTGCTGACCTTCATGGGCGACGCGCTGCGCAACGCGCTCGACACCCGCATCTCCGATGCGATGCGCGCCGGAGGAAACCAGTGAGCATGCAACGGCAAACAAACGGGCAGCAGCACGACGGCGGCGAAGCGGGGAGCCATGCGCCGCTACTGGAACTGGATCACCTTCATGTGAGCTTCGGCGAAACGGTCGCCGTCGACGACGTGACGCTGACCATTCGCCGCGGTGAGCGCATCGCGCTGGTCGGCGAATCGGGTTCGGGCAAGAGCGTGACGGCGCTGTCGATCCTGCGTCTGTTGAGCGACGCGCAGGTGAGCGGCGCGATCCGTTTCGACGGCGAGGATCTGCTTGCCAAAAGCGAGCGCGAGATGCGCGGCCTGCGCGGCTCGGACATCGCGATGATCTTTCAGGAGCCGATGACGGCGCTCAACCCGCTCTACACGATCGGCGAGCAGATCGCGGAAACGATCGTCGTGCACGACGGCGTGCCGGCAGCCGAAGCGCGCAAGCGCGCGGTCGCGCTGCTTGGACGCACGGGCATTCCCGAGCCGGGCAAGCGCGTGAACAGCTACCCGCACGAGCTTTCCGGCGGACAACGGCAACGCGCGATGATCGCGATGGCGCTCGCGTGCCGTCCGCGTCTGTTGCTCGCAGACGAACCGACCACCGCGCTCGACGTGACGATTCGCGCGCAAATCGTCGACTTGCTGCTCGAACTGCAGCGCGACGAGGCCGAAAAGCGCGGCATGGCCGTGCTGCTGATCACGCACGACCTGAACCTCGTGCGCCACTTCGCCCAGCGCATCGCGGTGATGGAAAACGGCGTGCTCGTCGAAAGCGGATCGGTGGAGCAGGTGTTCGAGTCGCCGCAGCATCCGTACACGCAGCGGCTACTCGCGAGCCGGCCGCAGCGCACGGTCGTGCCGGTGCTGCCCATTTCGCCCGTGCTGCTGGAAGCGCGCGGCGTATCCGTCGATTTCAAAACGAAGCTGCCGGGACTCGCCGGCTGGTTCCGCTCGGGGCGGTTTCGCGCGGTCGCCGACGCGACGATTGCCGTGCGGCAGGGCGAGACGCTCGGCATTGTCGGCGAATCGGGCTCGGGCAAGTCGACCCTGGCAATGGCGCTGCTCGGCCTGCAGCGCACCGCGCATGGCGACATCGAATTTCAGGGCAGGGCGCTCGGCAGTTACCGCGGCACGGAGCAGACGACGTTGCGCTCCAACATGCAGGTCGTGTTTCAGGACCCGTTCAGCTCGCTTTCGCCGCGTCAGACGATCGAACGCATTGTTGGCGAAGGGCTCGCGCTGCACCGGCCGCAGATGTCGCCGCAAGCGCGGCGCGATAAGGTGCTTGCCGTGCTGCGCGAGGTCGGGATCGACCGGACCGCGCTTTTCCGGTATCCGCACGAGTTTTCCGGCGGGCAGCGTCAGCGCATCGCGATTGCGCGGGCGCTCGTGGTCGAGCCGCGCATTCTGATCCTCGACGAACCGACCAGCGCACTGGACGTTTCCATCCAGCAGCAAGTGCTGAAACTCCTCGCCGGACTGCAGCAGAAGTACAACCTCGGCTTCGTTTTCATCAGCCACGACCTGGCCGTGATCGGGGCGATGGCACACCGCGTGGCGGTCATGCAAAACGGTTCTATCGTCGAAAGTGGAGACGTTGAGAAGATCTTTGCGACGCCTTCGCACCCGTACACTCGAAAACTCCTGAAAGCCGCGTTGGACCGCTGATTTTTCACCCTTTCACCAATTGGGTGCGTGTCTCGATTGTATTTTTCTATTTGTTTTGACACGTGAATACTTACTGGCTAGTATCGACCAAACTTTTTTCCGTAGACCCCTGATTCTTTAGCAAAAAATACCGACCAATGCAGCACAGAAATCTGACCCAGGCTTGCACGCGCGCCGTCGCCGGGATGTTCATTGGCGTCTTGATCGCAGCAGCTCCCGGCGCTTTCGCCGACGAAGTAAGCAGTTTCAATCAGAATGCCACCTTTTTGCCGACTAACCCGGCGAATTCCTCGTCTTCCTCCAGTTCGCAATCGCTCGGCAACACCGACAGCGGCGCCAAATCGTTTCTTTCCGGCATGGCCGGCAAGGCGGGCGACGTGGTCGTCGGCGCGCTGAACATGATCGGCGTACGCTACCGCTGGGGCGGCAACACGCCGGACTCCGGGCTCGATTGCAGCGGGTTCGTCCGCTACGTGTTCCAGGACACGCTGGGCATGGCGCTGCCGCGCCGCGCCGAGGAAATGAGCCGCGTCGGCGAAAAGGTTCGCGTGAGCGATCTGAAGCCGGGCGACCTGGTGTTCTTCAACACGATGCGCCGCACGTTCTCGCACGTCGGCATCTACATCGGCGACAACAAGTTCGTGCATTCGCCTTCCACGGGCAGCACGATCCGCGTCGACGACATGGATAGCGGCTACTGGGAAAAGCGCTTCACGGGCGCACGCCGGATCGAGACGTCGTATCAGGAAGGCGAAGATCTGCGCAAGCGCGTGAATGCGACGATCGGCGGAAATAACTGATTCCGGTTCGCCGGCGGTTGTTGTGCTGATCCAGCGAAAAAAGCCTGCTTCGTAAAGAAGCAGGCTTTTTTGCGTGTTGCCGCTAAGCCCTTAGGTCCTTCGCCACTAAGCCCTTAAGCCCTTAAGCCGCCACCCGGCTCGCGGCCAGCTTGCGCTGCAACTCCGGCATGATCTTCGCGACGGCTTCCTCGCCGGCGAGAATCGCGGCGTTGCGTTGCGAGAAGTCGCTGCCGCTCATGGCCGCCAGATTCGGCCGGATCACGATGTCGGCGTATTTGTCGAGTTCGTACGCCTTGATCGTCTGGCCCATGATCGTGAAGGTTTGCATCAGCACGTCGAACGAACTGGCCGTGAGGCCGCTTTCCGGGCGCTGCGAGATGTCGACCGCGATCACGAAGTCCGCGCCCATCTTGCGCGCGAACGAGGCCGGCACCGGACTCACGAGGCCGCCGTCCACATATTCATGTCCGCCGATTTTCACCGGCTCGAAGATCGACGGCACGCTGCACGACGCGCGCACCGCAACGCCGGTATTGCCGCGCTGAAAAAGAATCGGCTGGCCGGTTTTCAGGTCGGTGGCGACGACACCAAGCGGCTTGACCATCTTCTCGATCGGCCGATTGTTGAGCGTGGTGTTCAGATAATTCTGCAGCGCGATGCCTTGCAGAAAGCCGCGCGTGCGAAACGGCATGGCCCAGTCGCTGATCGACGCTTCGTCCATGGTGAGCGCGAGCTTGTTGAGCGCAAAGCCGTTCATGCCCGACGCGTAGAGCGCGCCGACCACCGACCCGGCGCTCGTGCCGGCCACCAGATCCACCTGAATGTTGCGCGCCTCGAGCGCCTTGATCACGCCGATGTGCGCGAAGCCGCGCGCCGCGCCGCCGCCCAGCGCGAGCGCGACGCGCAGCGGCCGCTGCGGCTTGTCGAGCGGCGGCGCGTTCGTGGTGGGCGTGGCGGCGTTCGACGACACGCCGTCGATTTTGCTGCCGGCCGTGGTGCAGGCGGCGAGCACCGCTGAGGCGGCCGCGAGCGAAAAATGGCGGCGGCCGTAACGAGGCGACGAAGGTTTCAACGAGTTCTCCAGCAACGGCGTAAGCGGCGAAATGGGCGCCGCCAACTGCCGCGATCAGGCAAGGGTCAGGGACAAACCGGGGACAACACCGAAGACAGCGCCAGGGACAAAGTCCACGCGGCCGCAAACAAAGCGCCTCCAGCGCGCTGACGGGTCCGCGCCCCAGCGCGCGCACATCATAAAGCAAAGCGGCGCGCTCGCGGCGGCGCGTAATGAAACGTTGCATGGACGCTTCCCTGGCGCCTCGCCAGGCCATTCGGACGAGGGCGGCCGGGCCGTCCGTGAAAGGTATAATTCGGCTCTTGCTTTGATTCCTTCGTGTCCGCGCGCGGCAGCCTTTGTGCCGTCCGGGCGCGCTTCGCTGCCGCGCCTGACGGGCGATGTCTGTCCGGCTCCGGCGCCCGTCTTCGAGTAACCGCTAATGACCACCTCCGTTCGCACCCGCTTCGCACCGAGTCCCACCGGCTTCATTCACCTCGGCAACATCCGCTCCGCGCTTTATCCGTGGGCGTTCGCGCGCAAGATGAAAGGGACCTTCGTGCTGCGGATCGAGGACACCGACGTCGAGCGGTCCACGACTGAATCCGTCGACGCCATTCTGGAAGGCATGGAATGGCTCGGCCTCGATTTCGACGAAGGCCCGTTCTACCAGATGCAGCGCATGGACCGTTATCGCGAAGTGCTCGCGCAGATGCAGAGCGCCGGGCTCGTGTACCCGTGCTACATGTCGACGGAAGAACTCGACGCGCTGCGCGAGCGTCAACGCGAAGCCGGCGAAAAGCCGCGTTATGACGGCACATGGCGTCCCGAGCCGGGCAAAGTGCTGCCCGAGCCGCCGGCGGGCGTGCAGCCCGTGCTGCGCTTTCGCAATCCGCTGACCGGCGTGGTCGCCTGGGACGATGCGGTGAAAGGGCGCATCGAGATTTCGAACGAGGAACTCGACGACCTCGTGATCGCGCGGCCGGACGGCACGCCGACCTACAACTTCTGCGTGGTGGTGGACGACCTGGACATGCGCATCACGCACGTCATTCGCGGCGACGACCACGTGAACAACACGCCGCGGCAGATCAACATTCTGCGTGCGCTCGGCGCCGAGCCGCCCGTCTACGCGCATCTGCCGACCGTGCTCAACGAGCAGGGCGAAAAGATGAGCAAGCGTCACGGCGCAATGAGCGTGATGGGTTATCGCGACGCCGGCTATCTGCCGGAAGCGGTGGTGAACTATCTCGCGCGCCTTGGCTGGTCGCATGGCGACGCCGAGATTTTCTCGCGCGAGCAGTTCGTCGAATGGTTCGATCTCGAGCATCTGGGCAAGTCGCCGGCGCAGTACGACCACGACAAACTCAACTGGCTCAACGCGCACTACATCAAGGAAGCGGATAACGCGCGCCTCGCCGGCCTCGCGCGTCCATTCCTCGCCGACCTGGGTATCGACGAAGCGACGATCGCGCAAGGCGCCGATCTGACCGCGGTGGTTGGCTTGCTGAAAGATCGCGCGTCCACGGTCAAGGAGATCGCCGAGAACGCGGCGATGTTCTATCGCACGCCGGCGCCGGATGCCGAAGCCCTCGCGCAGCACGTGACCGATGCGGTGCGCCCGGCGCTCGGCGAACTGGCCGCCGCGCTGAAAACGGTCGAGTGGACCAAGGAAGCCATCGCCGCCGCGCTCAAGGCAACGCTTTCCGCGCACAAGCTGAAGATGCCGCAACTGGCGATGCCGGTTCGTTTGCTGGTGGCGGGCACGACGCATACGCCGTCGATCGATACGGTGCTGATGCTGTTCGGCCGCGAGGTTGTCGTGAGCCGTATCGAGAAGGCGCTGGCTTAAGACGCGGAAGGGCGCAAGCGCATTCGTCCGTGCATTGAGATGGTTTGCGTGCGAGTTCGGAAAAAAGTCGCACGCAGTTGCTCAAAGGGTATTTACAAAGCGCAAAACGGCCTCTAGAATCTCGTTTCTGTTCTGCAAGGGGGGTATAGCTCAGCTGGGAGAGCGCTTGCATGGCATGCAAGAGGTCAGCGGTTCGATCCCGCTTACCTCCACCATCAGAGCAGAGTGAAGTCGTTCCGAAGTCTGGAGCTTGTAGCAAAAAAGACTTCACAAGCCGCTGTATCGTAGTTAAAATAGCGGTCTTCGCAGTTGACGAAACGAATATCTGACCAGTAAGTGCGGTTAGTATCTCAGTTGATTCGAGTCAGCAG
Organism: Paraburkholderia sp. RL17-368-BIF-A; assembly: GCF_046054045.1. Lineage (NCBI taxonomy): Bacteria > Pseudomonadati > Pseudomonadota > Betaproteobacteria > Burkholderiales > Burkholderiaceae > Paraburkholderia > Paraburkholderia sp. RL17-368-BIF-A. The sequence continues at coordinate 225,298 of NZ_JARESN010000003.1, read as the reverse complement.
CGAGTTAAAGACAGAGTCTGAAAAGATCATGTCCCCTTCGTCTAGAGGCCTAGGACATCACCCTTTCACGGTGAGTACAGGGGTTCGAATCCCCTAGGGGACGCCAAACATCAGCGTCGCTTTAGCAGTAAAGCGGCGCAGCTTGCAGAGACATAACCGACGCTCGCAAGCCAGGGTGTAAAGACTGGAGTGGTAGTTCAGTCGGTTAGAATACCGGCCTGTCACGCCGGGGGTCGCGGGTTCGAGTCCCGTCCACTCCGCCAGACAAAGCCCGTTCATGCAAACTTGAACGGGCTTTTTCATTAAAGGTGTAAGCAGTACGTTGTCCCCTTCGTCTAGAGGCCTAGGACATCACCCTTTCACGGTGAGTACAGGGGTTCGAATCCCCTAGGGGACGCCAGAACATCGGCGTCGTTCGGTAAGAAGTTGAACGGTGCGGTTGGCGAGCGAGCAAAGCCTTGCTTCTCACTTGCCGGTCAGTTGTAAAAATCTGGAGCGGTAGTTCAGTTGGTTAGAATACCGGCCTGTCACGCCGGGGGTCGCGGGTTCGAGTCCCGTCCGCTCCGCCAGATTTTGAAAAGCCCACTTCGAAAGAAGTGGGCTTTTTTTATTTCCGCTGCCTTTCCGCCTGGCTATGCTCGGGACAAACAGCCATTGCCAGCGCGCGCGGCCTGTTTTACCGTTTATCCGACTTCTCTTCGTCGTGCCGCCATGTTCGATCCAACCGAAGCTCCGTCACCGTTCCATCTGCGCAAAGCCAGCATGGACGACTTCGAGTTCGCCGAGGCGCTGACTCACGGCAACATGGGCGGCTACTATCAGCGGCATCATCTCGTCTGGCGCGGCGATCTTTTTCTCGGCAGTTGGCGCGAGTCCGAAAACTTCATCCTCGAAATGGACGGCAAGCCGATCGGCGTGCTGCGCATCACGCAGGAGGGCGATTCGCTGCATATTCGCGACGTGCAAATCGCCGAGGGCTACCGGCGGCTCGGCGCCGGCACCTACCTGCTCGACATGTCGCACCAATGGGCGCGCGAACGTGGACTACGCGAGCTGCAGCTGCGCGTGTTCGTCGACAATCCCGCCGCACGTCTCTATCAGCGCAAGGGCTACAAGCTCGCGGGGCCGCGCCTCGCGCAACTCGGCGCGATTCGTCATCTGGCGCGGCGGGTTTGAGTTCGCCGAGCGGCGCTTAGCGGCGGTCCGCGCCCGGCGCGATAGGGTCGGCGCCCGTCGGCAAAGTCTGTTCAAGAGAAATTTCGTCTTGATCGGCGGCGTCAGCGCTTTCGCCATTTTCCAGCCGATGTTCCGAGCCGCGTTCGATAAACGCGCGCGGGCTTTCGCCAAAGGCACGGCGAAACATCGCGGAAAAAGCGCTCTGGCTTTGATAGCCCAACTCTTGTGCGACGTGCGACAGCGGCCGTCCCTGGCTCAGCAGCGGAATCGCGCGCGCCAGAATCGCCTGCTGGCGCCATTGCGAAAAGCTCACGCCGAGTTCCTGACGAAAAAGCCGCGCGATGGTGCGCGTGCTCGCGCCCACGCTCGCCGCCCATTGCTCGAGCGATTCACCGGGCGTCGGGTCGGCGATCACCGCTTCGCAGAGCGCGCGCAGGCGCTTTTCGTTGGGCATCGGCACCGAAAGGGGCAGCGGCTCGGAACGCGTCAGCTCGTCGAGCGCGAGTGCGCCAAGCAGGCGCTCGCGCGCGGGCGAGAGGCCGGGCGTATCCAGCGCGGCAATGACTTCGCGCAGCAGATTCGACACTTCGACGACACGGGGCGCGTCGAGCCCCGCGGGCACCGTGCTTTCGGTGATGTACAAAGTGCGCAGAAACGCGTCTTCGACGGCCACGACTTCGTGCGTCACATGCGGCGGCACCCAGATGGCGCGCGAGGGCGGCACCATCCACGTCGTGCCGGTCGTGGCCACGCGCAACACGCCGCGCGACGCATACGCGACCTGCGCCCACGCATGCTGGTGACGCGCGAAGTGCGAACCCATCGGCATGGGACGCGAGCGCACGCGAATCGGGTGCGCTTCGTTCGGCTGAAATTCTGGCGGCGTGTCGGTCAGGCTGACGAAGCTCGAGCGGTCCGAGCCGGCGTACGGAGTCATGGGCAAAGGTCGATCCATAAAACGAAACGCCACTGAACGAAGCGCGATCGCGGGCGGGCGGTTTCCTATTGTAGAGCGTGCGCGCTTTGCGACGTTGCATAATGGCCAGTCTGACCGACCACATACTCGAGGAGCACGAACGACGATGCAAACCGTCTTTGTCTACGGCACGCTGCGAGCGGGCGAAGTAAACGACATCCGCGAAGCTGCGGCGCGCAACGAGATCGCCGAGCCGACGCTGCTCGGCACGGCCACGGTTCGCGGCCATCTGTTCGACTTCGGCTCGTATCCGGGCCTGGTGGTCGACGATCAGGGTGTGGACGTGATCGGCGATGTGTACGAAATCGACGATGAACTCGTCGCCGTACTCGACGAAATCGAGGCCGTGTATCCCGGCGTCGAAGATCGTTTTCTGGCTCGCGACGTGATGGTGAAAGTGGACGGCAACGTGGTGAACTGCCGCTTCTATCCGGTCGCGCCGAACACGGTGAAGGGACTGCCGGAAATCAAATCCGGCGATTGGGTCAAGTATCGCGCGACGCGCTGATAGATAGCCCGCAAAAGCGTTGGCACGCCGCAAAAAAAACAGCCCGCGAGACAGCAAGCCTCGCGGGCCGTAAGGCCGGTCATTCTTTGCGCCCGCCGTGCGCCCGCTCGCCACTGCATTGCGACGCGGGCGCCCTTGCTCAGATTTCCTCGTAGAGCGGCAGCGTCAGGAAGTCCGTGAACTGCTCCGACGTCGACATCTGCTCGAAGATCTGCGCCGCGCGCTCGTACGGCTTCGTATCGCCGCCGACAGCCTGCTTCACCTTGTCGAGTTCCTGCACGGCGAGTTCGCGCACCAGTTCCGCCGTGACCTTGCGGCCGTCGTCGAGCGTGCCCTTCGGCGAGCGAATCCACTGCCACACTTGCGAGCGCGAGATCTCGGCGGTCGCGGCATCTTCCATCAGGTTATGAATCGGCACGCAGCCGTTGCCCGCGAGCCATGAGCCCAGGTAGTGAATGCCGACGTTGATGTTGTTGCGCAGACCCGCTTCGGTGATCGGCGCTTCGGGACGGAAGTCCGTGAGATCCGTCGCGGTCACGAGCACGTCGTCGCGTTGCTTGCCGATCTGGTTCGGCTTGTCGCCGAGCACCTTCACGAACTCTTCCATCGCGATCGGCACGAGGCCAGGATGCGCGACCCAGCCGCCGTCGTAGCCGTCGCCGGCATCGCGCGCCTTGTCCGAGCGCACGCCGGCCATGGCCTTGTCGTTCGCGGCCGGATCGTTCTTGATCGGAATCAGCGCGCTCATTCCGCCGATAGCCGGCGCATTGCGGCGATGGCAAGTCTTCAGCAGCAACAGCGCATAGGCGCGCATGAAGGGCGACGTCATCGTGATCTGCGAGCGGTCCGCGAGGCAGAAGTCGCGGTCGGACTTGAACTTCTTGATCGCGGAAAAGATGTAGTCCCAGCGGCCGGCGTTCAGGCCCGAGCTATGTTCGCGCAGCTCGTACAGGATCTCGTCCATTTCGAACGCGGCGAGAATGGTTTCGATCAGCACCGTCGCGCGAATCGTGCCGCGCGGCACGCCGACCGCTTCCTGCGCGGCGACGAAGATGTCGTTCCACAGACGCGCTTCGAGATGGCTCTCCATCTTCGGCAGATAGAAGTAGGGGCCCGAGCCGCGCGCGACCAGTTCCTTCGCGTTGTGCACCATGAAGAGCGCGAAATCGAAGATGCCGCCGGACACGCGCTTGCCGTCCACCTTCACGTGCTTTTCGTCGAGATGCCAGCCGCGCGGACGCACGATCAGCGTGGCGACCTTGTCGTTCAGCCTGTAGCTCTTGCCGTTCTGCTCAAGCGAAATCGTGCGGCGCACCGCGTCCTTCAGGTTGATATGGCCGGTGATCTGGTTATCCCAGCTCGGGGCGTTCGAATCCTCGAAGTCGGTCATGTACGAATCCGCGCCCGAGTTCAGCGCGTTGATGATCATCTTGCGCTCGACCGGCCCGGTGATTTCCACGCGGCGGCATTGCAGGTCGCGCGGCAGCGGCGCGATGGTCCAGTCGCCTTCGCGCACGCTCTTCGTCTCGGCGAGGAAGTCGGGGCGCTCGCCGGCGTCGAGGCGCTTGGTCCGTTCGGCGCGTGCCTGCAGCAACTGCTGACGGCGCGGCTCGAACGTGCGATGCAGCGCGGCGACGAGCTCGAGCGCCTCGCGCGTGAGAATCGCTTCATAGCCGGGCTTGATTTCGCCGGTGATTTCCATGCCTTGCGGCAGGTCTAACGATGACAGCGATGGCAGCGAATTCGCCATGTTTTCTCCTTGGTCGGTCAGATTGCGAAGATGCAAAGTTGAGGTGCGGTTGTAATCGTTTGAGTGGGCTTGATGAGTCGGCTAAGGGAGGCGCGGCTATGCGCCCCCGCTGCTGCGCGGACGGCGCGTGCGGCTCGCGGCGGTGGCGCGGCTTGGGCGCGGCGCATCGCCGGCAGATGCGAGCGTCTTCACGAAAGCCAGCAGATCGTTCATGCCCGCGCCCGTGCCGTGCGGCGTCACGCCCAGTTCCTCGAGCGGCGCGTTCTGGCGGTTGAGCCAGAACGTCGTGAAGCCGAACCACGTCGCGCCCGCCACGTCCCAGCCATTCGACGAAACGAAGACGATCTCGCGCGGCTCCGCGCCGAAAGCCTGGGTGCCGAGCGCGTACGCGACGGGCGCGGGTTTGTAGGCGCGCACGGCGTCGACGGAAAGCACGTGGTCGAACAGGCCGCTCATGCCCGCGCTTTTCACGGCGACGTCGAGCATTTGCGGATTGCCGTTGGAGAGAATCGCCAGGCCGGGGCGCGCGCTAGTCGCCGCTGACGACGAAAGCCCATCGCGCAAAAGCCGCAGCGCCGGCACCGCATCGGGAAACGCCGACAGACACGCGTATTCGTCCATCAGACGTTTTTCCGCGGTACGGCCGAGCGTGAGCTGGAGTTTTTTCGCGGAAAAGCGCAGAGCGTCGAGTGTAATGTCCCAGAACGGACGATAGTGCGCGGCGCCTTCGCCGGCATCGGCGAGCGTGCGCAACTGCGTGTATTCGATCTGTTTCTGGCGCCACAACTGGGAGAGCGCGTCGCCGCGCCCGGGGAAGATCTGCTCCGCCGCGGCGACCACCGAGTGCACGTCGAACAGCGTGCCGTAGGCGTCGAAAATGATGGCTTTTGGGGAGAGTGTCGTTGTGGCCGACATTGCCGTGCGCTCCTGTCAGAGGTCGGGACGATTGTATTAGGGGTACTGCGCGCTAAAAAAGAGGCTAAAGATCACTTGATCTTTTACTTTCATCCGCCTAATCTGGCGCGCATCGGCCAACCTTGCCGCGCGAGCGTCGCTTCTTCCATGGACCGTTTCAAGCAGATCGAGACTTTCGTCACCGTCGCGGCCAAAGGCAGCCTGTCCGCCGCGGCGCTTGCCGAAGGGGTGGCGCCGGCGATCATCGGCCGCCGTATCGACGCGCTCGAAGAGCGCCTCGGCGTCAAGCTGCTGGTGCGCACGACCCGCAAGATCACACTGACCTTCGAAGGCTCGGCGTTTCTCGAGGACTGTCAGCGCATCATTCACGACATGCAGAACGCCGAGGCGAGCGTGTCGGCGGGCGGCGTGAAGGCGAGCGGGCATTTGCGCGTTTCCGCGCCGGCCGGCTTCGGACGCCGGCACGTCGCGCCGCTGGTGCCGGCGTTCACCGTCGCGCATCCCGATGTGTCGATCACGCTCGATCTGTCGGACCGGCTCGTCGATCTGGTCAACGAAGGTTTCGATTGCGCGGTGCGGCTCGGCGAACTGCCTGATTCCTCGCTCGTGTCGCTCAAGTTGGGCGAAAACCGGCGCGTGTGCGTGGCGTCGCCCGCGTATCTGAGCCGGCGCGGCGCGCCGCACAGCCTCGCCGATCTCGCCCAGCACAACTGTCTCGCGCTCGGCGCGAGCGCCAATCAGCAGCGCGGCTGGATGTTCCAGCACGACGGCAAGGTGGTGTCGATCAAGGTATCGGGCACGATGGAATGCTCGGACGGCGCGGTGCTGCACGAGTGGTGCCTCGAAGGCCACGGCCTCGCGTGGCGCTCGTGGTGGGAAGTCGGCGCGGACATCGCGGCGGGCCGGCTCGTCAGCGTGCTCGACGAGTTCGCCGCGCCGCCCATCGGCATTCATGCGGTGTTTCCGCAGCGCCGCCATTTGCCGCTGCGCGTGCGGCTCTTCCTGGATTTTCTCAAGCATACGTATGGCCTTCCAGACTACTGGGGATGACGCCGCGCAACGGGTTTTCGATATTCGGACAGACCCGCAATAAGACCTGGGCGCCGGTTTCTGCGGCCTACAATCGGTTTTAAGGCGTGGATGAAAAGCGCCGCGGGGATTGCGCTTAAACCCGACCCGCAACCGCAGCAGCAACCCAAGCGGGCACGCAAACGGAGGGCACATGTTCAGGCACATTCTCGTCCCGACCGACGGTTCGGACCTCTCGCGCAAAGCGATCGCCGGCGCCATCGATCTCGCACAGGCGGTCGGCGCGCGCATCACCGCGTACGCGTGCCTGCCGCAATATCCGTACGCGCCGTTCTCCGAGATCGCGGTCGAACCGCCGTCGGAGTTTCTCAACCGCAGCGAGCGCGAAGCGCAAGAGCATCTGCGCGAAGTCGAGTTTGCGGCGAGCCGCGTCGGCGTGGTCGTCGATCGACGCACCAGCGTGCATCCCGCGCCGTATCTCGGGATCATCGAAGCCGCGGAGCGTGGTGGCTGCGATGTGATCTTCATGGCGTCACACGGGCGGCGCGGTCTCGGCAGCCTGCTGATCGGCAGCGAAACGCAGCGCGTGCTCACGCACACGAAAATTCCCGTGCTGGTGTATCGCTGAAATCGCGGATACCGGCGCTTATCGTCGTCGCTATCGCCGTCGTTATCGCCGTGGTGATCGCTGATAGTGGAGAACGCGCCGGCGCCTGGGCCGGCGCGTCGTCCATTCGCCGCACAATCCGGTGATGCCTGGCTGTGCTGGCTTTATGCAGCCCCCGCCTTACCGTCAACTCCCTCCGGCGCTGCGCACAAGAACCGCCGATGCGCCTCCGAAGCTCCTCCCTGCCGACGGCGGCCAGCCGGCGCAACCGCTGCGCCGCCCGTCCGCTGTCTATCTGCCTTTCGTCTTTGCGATCAGGTCGCGAGACCGTTACGCGACTTTCTTGTCGAAGAACTGCTCGTCTTCCGTCGAGCCGTGCAGCGCCGTCGTCGATGCTTCGCGCTCGACCGTCTGCGTGACCGCGTCGAAATAGCCGGTGCCCACTTCGCGCTGATGCTTGACGGCGGTGAAGCCCTTTTCCGCTGCCGCAAATTCGGCCTGCTGCATCTCGACGAACGCCGTCATCTGATTGCGCGCGTAGCCGTGCGCGAGGTTGAACATCGAGTAGTTCAGCGCGTGGAAGCCGGCCAGCGTGATGAACTGGAACTTGTAGCCCATGGCGCCGAGTTCGCGCTGGAACTTGGCGATGGTCGCGTCGTCCAGATTCTTCTTCCAGTTGAACGACGGCGAGCAGTTGTACGACAGCAGTTGATCCGGGTACTCCTTGTGGATCGCGTCGGCGAATTTCTTCGCGAACTCGAGGTCCGGCTTGCCCGTTTCGCACCAGATCATGTCGGCGTAGGGCGCGTAGGCGAGGCCGCGCGAGATCGCCTGTTCGAGACCCGGCTTCGTGCGATAGAAACCTTCGACGGTGCGCTCCCCGGTCAGGAACGGCTTGTCGTTTTCGTCGACGTCCGACGTGATCAGGTCGGCGGCTTCCGCATCGGTGCGGGCGAGCAGCACGGTCGGCACGCCGGAGACATCGGCGGCGAGACGCGCGGCGGTCAGCTTGGCGATGTTTTCGCGCGTCGGCACGAGCACCTTGCCGCCCATGTGACCGCATTTCTTCACCGAAGCGAGCTGGTCTTCGAAGTGCACGCCCGCGGCGCCGGCTTCGATCATCGCCTTCATCAGTTCGAACGCGTTCAGCACGCCGCCAAAACCGGCCTCTGCGTCCGCGACGATCGGCGCGAAGTAGTCGATATAGCCTTCGTCGCCCGGATTCTTGCCTTCCGACCACTGGATCTGGTCGGCGCGCGTCAGCGTGTTATTGATGCGCTTGACGACGAGCGGCACCGAATTCGCCGGGTAGAGCGACTGGTCCGGGTACATTTCGCCGGCCACGTTCGCGTCGCCCGCGACCTGCCAGCCCGACAGATAGATCGCCTTCAGACCTGCCTTGACCTGCTGCATCGCCTGATTGCCGGTCAGCGCGCCGAGCGAGTTGACGAACGGCTCGGTGTTCACGCTATGCCAGAGCTTTTCGGCGCCACGCTTGGCGAGCGTGTGCTCGACCTGCACGGAGCCGCGCAGGCGGATCACGTCTTCGGCGGTATAGCTGCGCTTCACGCCTTTCCAGCGCGGATCGGTTTCCCATTGCTGTTGAAGTTGGCGGGCTTGTTCTTCGCGCGTCGTCATGATTTTCTCCTTGGTTGCCTAATGAACAGATGGTGGACTCTGTCTTCGTCGAAGCGGGCCGGCCGGCGCTCAGCGCCTAAGCGTTTCGTTTCGTGAAGTCTTATATAAGAGTCTAGGCAAATCGACAGACGCGCAATAGCCGGGCGGGCGCGATTTTCCAATAAATCTTTGTTCGGATAATCAGTGGGTTATCTTCGACGTTCCGCATTAAGAAACGTTATTTTCCCTGCTGCAATGCCCGTCGTTGTGCTGTGCAGCACGATTTTTTACGACGCAAAAAATTTTTCCACATTGTGAAATTTAGGCGGCGATGCGTCGCAGGCGAAAAAAAACCGGTGCCTGGGCACCGGTTTTTCTGTCGACCAGCCGACGATGAAGCGCTGTCGGGGTCATTCAACTCATTGCTACGCAGAGCGTAGCGCTGCGTACGTTAGCTGCCGCGACGCGCGGTACGCGGACCGTCGCTGCGGCGTGCGCCGTAGCCGCCGTCACGCGAGCCGCCGTAGCCTTCGCGCGAACCGCTGCCTGCCGGCTTGCCGGCCCAACCGCTGCCATTGCCGCTGCCGCTGCGCGAGCTGCCTGCGCTGCCGGCCGGCTTGCCCGAGCCGCTGCCGAAGCGACGGCCGCCGCTATTGCCGCCGCCCGGACGGCCGCGGCCGCCAAAGCCAGGACGGCCGTTACCCGACGGAGCCGACTTGCGCGGCTCGAAGCCTACGACAACGTTCACCGGCAGCGGCGTGCGCACGAAGCGCTCGATGCGCTTGAGCGCGCCCTGTTCGGCATGATGCACGAGGCTCACCGCGATGCCCGAGCGACCGGCGCGGCCAGTACGGCCGATACGATGCACGTAGTCTTCGGCGAACTTCGGCAAGTCGTAGTTGAACACGTGCGTGATGCCCGGAATGTCGATGCCGCGAGCGGCGACGTCCGTTGCCACCAGCACGCGCACGCGACGCTCGCGCAATGCCTTGATCGTGCGGTTACGCGCGCCTTGCGGCAGGTCGCCGTGCAGTGCGGCCGATTCGAAACCGGCGTCGGCGAGACGTCCGGCCAGTTGATCGGCGTCCATCTTGGTTGCCGTGAAGACGATGGCCTGATCGAGGCCTTCGTCACGCAGCAGATGGTCGAGCAGACGGTCCTTGTGATCGCGGTCGTCCACGTAATGGACGGTTTGCGCGATGTTCGTGCGTTGTTCCAGGCGCTGAACGATCTCGATACGCTCCGGATCTTTCAACAGACGGCCCGTCAGCGAACCGATCTTGCCGTCGAGCGTGGCCGAGAACAGCATCGTCTGACGCGTAGCCGGCGTAGCGGCGACGATCGTTTCGATGTCTTCGATGAAGCCCATGTCAAGCATGCGGTCAGCTTCGTCGAGCACGAGAATCTGCAGTTGCGACAGGTCGATACGGCCGCGTTCCAGGTGGTCGATCAGACGACCCGGCGTGGCAACCAGGATTTCCGGGTTCTTTGCCAGCAGCATCAATTGCTGACCATAAGCGACGCCGCCGAGAATGCTGACGGTGCGCAGGCGCTTGAGGTGCTTGCCGTACGTGGCGGCGGCGGTGGTGACCTGCATCGCGAGTTCGCGGGTCGGCGTCAGAACCAGCATGGTCGGACGTGCAACCGGTTGCGGACGGCGCGTGTTGCGGGCGCCGTCGGCCGGACGCGGCTCGCGCGGCTGGCTGGCTTGCGCCTTTTGCAATTGCGAGAAACGTTCGATGGCGGGCAGCATGAACGCGGCGGTCTTGCCCGAACCGGTCGGGCTCGAGACCATCAGGTCGCGGCCGGCGATGGCGGCGGGCACTGCGCGTTGCTGAACCGGCGTCGGGTTCTGATAGCCAGCGGCGGTCAGCGCGGAGACGACATCCGCGGACAGGCCGAGCGACGCGAACGACGGGCCGGCGGGGGCGGCGGCTTCAGCGGCGACGGCAGGCGCGGCAGCGGCAACAGCGGGTGCTGCGGCTTGCGCGGGTGCGTCGGCGAAACCGAGGGCCTGGTCGGCGATGGCGTTCAACGGGCTGCTGGGGGTATTGCTCGAAGTCATGAGAATCCTTAAAACACAGGGAATTAAAACGTCGGCGCCAATCGGCATACCCAAGTCGTCGGATTCAGCGAGCAAAGAAGCAGCGAGCAAATCGAAAAACGGGGGCAACTCGCACCAATGGAGGGCGAGTTTTTCGTTAGAAGCTGTATCGGATGCGACACGCCAACATTGGCTTGCCGCCAGCCTGGGACATGATCGCCCGTAGGGGGCTAGGCAGGAGGGGACAGGTTCTAAACTGGATTGGAGCTAAACGCTACGAGGCGCTGCGCCGCAAAGGCCGCTTGAGAAAGCCGGGCAAAGCAGTGAAGCGCAGGCAGCATTGTATAGGTATTTGTTGCACTGCGCCACTGTTAGGATATTTCCTAGCGCGAAACTTGCGCCGCGGGCCGACGCTGCGGCGCGTTGGGGCGCGTGTTTCGGCCGCTTTATGGCTGCGCTTATGGCCGAACTTCCAGCCGGATTCCCGCCCGCACGCGTGTCAGGCCGAGGCGCCGCTCTTCAGCGATTCCACGAGTTCCACGTATTGCTGCTTGGCTGCGTCCTGCGCGGTGCCCTTGAGCGCGGCCCACGCGTCGTACTTGTATTTGCCGACGATGTCGGTAAAGCCCGGCTTGTCGCCCTGCACGTCGCCTTCGCTCGCCTGCTTGAAGAGCGCATAGAGGCGCAGCAGCGTGAGGTTGCCCGGGCGTTCGGGCAGTTGCTTGACGTCTTCCTGGGCCTGGGTGAACTGCATGTCGAGGTTCGTCATCTTGATGCGCTCCGGCGCGGTGATCGGGTGGCCGACGATCATAACAATTGCATGCCGTGGCGTGGCCGAGGGCTTATTCCAAACGCCGGTGATCGCTGATCGGCAAACCGGCACCCGGATGCGGGCCCAAACCGCATCCGCGCGCGCCGTGCCGATTACAATACCGTCCATGACTCAGACCGTGCTTCTTGCCCTCGATACCTCCACCGAATTCTGCTCGGTCGCGCTGTTGTCCGCCGCCGTCGACGCCGCCGGCCACGTGCAAACCGAGCCGCGCGCGTGGGTCCGCCACGAGCAGACCGGCGCCGTCTCCAGCACGCGGCTTCTGCCCGCGATCCGCGAACTTTTCGACGAAGCCGGCTTGGCGCTCGCCGATTGCAACGCGATCGCATTCGGCTCCGGCCCCGGCTCTTTCACCGGACTTCGCACCGCGACGGGCGTCGCACAGGGACTCGCGTTCGGCCTCGATCTGCCGGTCGTGCCGATCAGCACGTTGCTCGTTTGCGCGGAAAGCGCCCGGCGCCGCGATCCGGCCGCGACGCGCGTGCTGGCCGCGCTCGACGCCCGCATGGACGAAATTTACTGGGCCGATTACACGTGGGACGACGCGCAAGGCGAGTGGCGCGTGCTGCAGCAAGCGTCGCTCGACACGCCTCAGCAGCTTGTCGTGCCGGCCGAGCCGTTCACGCTCGCGGGCAACGCCGCCGCGGCTTTCGGCGCGCGTCTGCCGGCCGCGTCCGCCGCCCGAACCGTCGATCACGACGCGCTGCCGCATGCGTTGCCGCTCGCCTACGCCGCGCTGCGGGCGTTCCACGCGGGACGCACGGTGCCCGCCGACCAGGCCGCGCCCGAGTACGTGCGCAACAAGGTCGCGCAGACCACGGCCGAGCGCATCGCCGAAAAAGCCGCGAAAGCGGAGCAGGCGGCGGCGCTCGCAGAGCGCCCGAACGGTGCGGAGGACCCCCCGTTGCGCGAGGGCCGGCCATGAGCGGCGTGCTGCTGGCGGATCGCTACATGTCGCCGATGACCGAAGGCGATCTGGACGAAGTGGCCGCCATCGAAAAGCTCGCCTATGAATTTCCGTGGAGCCGCGGTAACTTCGGCGACTCGCTGCGCAACGGCTATTTCGGCATCTGTCTGCGGCATGTCACCGGCACGTTGATTGGCTATTGCGTGCTGATGCCCGTCGTCGACGAAATGCATTTGCTCAATCTGTGCGTCGCGCCCGACGCGCAAGGCGCGGGCGCCGGGCTCACGCTGCTGCGCGAAGCGGTGCGCATCACGCGCGCCGAAAAGCTCGACGGACTGCTGCTCGAAGTGCGGCCGTCGAACCATCGCGCGATCCGGCTTTATGAGCGCTTCGGCTTTACGTCGATTGGCCGGCGCAAAAACTATTATCCGGCGCGGCATCGCAGCCGGGAGGACGCCATCGTGATGCGTTTATCGTTTGTCAGGGAGGGCGCGGATGGCGCTGCATGAATCGGTATTGGAAGAATTCGGACTCGCGCCGCGCTGGGTGCGTCGCGGCATGGGCGCGGTGCAGGAAGCGGCTGCCGGGCTGAGCGACGAGCCGCAGGGCACACGGGCCGACGATGCGGTCCACGCGCGAACGTCGGTTGAAACCGGACCGCGTGCTGACGGCGTTCAGACGCCACGAGCGGCAGCGCTGCCGCGTGAGCGGTCGCAGAGCGGGGAGCCGGCCGGGCGCGCCGCCGAGTCCACGCGCTTCGCCGGGAGCGCGCAGCAAGGCGCGCAGCAGGACGGCCTTGGGGCGCCGCCCGTGTCGCAAGCGCGGCAGCAGCAGCGCGTGCAACCGGCAGCCGACGGCAGCGATCCGCGAACGGCGCAACCGTCGCGCACGCCTGAGCCGGAGCGCCGGCCTTCCATCGCCGCAAGCGATGAGCCGGCCGTGGCGCAGCCGCCGCGCACATCGGAGCCGTCTTCTTTCGACGCCCCGCCCGACGACGGCTTCGCGTGGTTCGACGATTTGCCGCTACATCCGCCGGGCGAGGGCGACGCCGACGCCGCCATGCCGGCGCTGCCCGCAATCGACACGCTCGACTGGGACGCACTGAGCGAGCGCGTCTCGACTTGCGAGCGCTGCCGGCTGTGCGAGAAACGCACGAAGACCGTATTCGGCGTCGGCGACCGGAACGCGGACTGGATGCTGATCGGCGAAGCGCCAGGCGAAAACGAGGACCGCGTGGGCGAACCGTTCGTCGGCCAGGCCGGCAAGCTGCTCGACAACATGCTGCGTTCGCTGACGCTCGCGCGCGACAGCAACGTCTATATCGCGAACGTCATCAAGTGCCGCCCGCCTGGCAACCGCAATCCCGAGCCCGACGAAGTCGCGCGCTGCGAGCCGTATCTGCAACGCCAGGTCGCGCTCGTCAAGCCGAAGCTGATCGTCGCGCTCGGCCGCTTCGCCGCGCAAAGCCTGCTCAAGACGGATGCGAGCATTTCGTCGCTGCGCGGCCGCGTCCACGAATACGAGGGCGTGCCGGTGATCGTCACGTATCACCCGGCCTATCTGCTGCGCAGCCTGCCCGACAAAGCCAAGGCGTGGGCCGATCTGTGCCTCGCGCGCGATACGTGGCGCGAGGCGGGCGGCGAGTCGTCGAATGCGGCGAGCCAGTGACGGTCGACCCACCGTCGGCGCCCCGGCCTGACGCGGCCCGACCTGACGCGGCCCGGCCTGACGCGCCGCGCGCCGACGCGGCGATGCTTCGCGCCTTGCTCGACACGTTGCATGACCCCGCGGTGCGCGATCTCGCGTGGCTGCTTCTGAGCGCCGATTTGTTGCGTCCGCAACCGCCGGCAGGCGAGTTGGCCACGCTTTTTCATACGCCGCAGGAACTCGCCGAAACGCTCGACTTTCTGCGCTCGCTCGACGCTGCGCCCGAACCTTTGCATCGCGATCTCGCGGCGACGCGCATCACGCGGCTTGGCCGCTACGCCGAACGTCTGCTGGGCTGGTTTCTGCAGCACGGACCGGCGGCGCGGCTCGTCGCGGCCGGTGTGCCGTTGCGGCGCGCGGGCGTCACGCTTGGCGAATGCGATTTTCTGCTCGAAACGCAAGAAGGCGCGCGGCTTCACTGGGAACTCGCGGTGAAGTGCTATCTGCATGCGGGCCATTCCGGCACGCACCACGCGTCAGAGCTATCGGACTATGTCGGCCCAAATCTGAAAGACCGCTTCGATCTGAAGCTCGCCCATCTGCTCGGCCATCAATTGCTGTTGAGCGCGCGTGAAGACTTTGCGTCGGCCGGTTATCCGGGCTTGTGGACGCCGCAAATGTTCATCAAGGGCTGGCTGTTCTATCGGCACGGACACGGCGAGACGCCGGCCGATCCCGTCGAACTCGATCCCGCGCATGGCCGCGGCTGGTGGGTGACGCATGGCGAGTGGCTGCGGTTCGCGTCGGCGCATGGCCGGCATTGGCGCACGCTGCCGCGTCTCGAATGGCTGGCGCCGCGCCGCTATCGTGTGGACGAACAACACACGGCCGGCACGCCCTTCGTCGATGCACAAACGCTCGCGGCTCAAACCTCGCAGCAACACGTTCCGACGATGGTCGCCGCATTCGACGAAGACGCCACCGGCGATCTGCTCGAACGCAGTCGCGGTTTCATCGTGCCCGACGATTGGCCGCAGCGGGCAAGGGACTACGCACGGCAGCAGTAGCGGTACGCGCGCTGCGTTACCACCATCGATAGAAATGATGCACCGGGCCGACGCCGCTGCCGACGTCGAGGCGATCGCTCGCCTGCAATGCGCCGGTCAGATATTCCTTCGCATCCGCGACCGCGCTCGCCAGATCGCCGCGTTGCGGGATCAGCGCTGCAATCGCCGACGACAACGTGCAGCCCGTGCCGTGCGTGTTCTTCACCGGCACGCGCGGACCGCCCAGCCGCAGCGTGCCGCTCTCCTGCACCAGCCAGTCGGGACTGTCGGCGGCGTTCAAATGGCCGCCCTTCATCAGCACCGCGCGGGCGCCGAGCGCGCGCAGCGCTTCGCCTTGTTCGAGCATCGCGGCTTCGTCGGCAGCGGCTTGCGCGCCGCCGAGCAGCGCGGCCGCTTCGGGCAGATTGGGCGTCAGCAGATCGGCAAGCGGCAGCAGTTCGTCGCGCAAGGCCGCGACCGCGTCGGGCAGCAGCAGCGCATGGTTGCTCTTCGAGATCATCACGGTATCGAGCACGATGTGCGCGGGCTTGTGCCGGCGCAACGCGTCGGCGACGGCGCGCACGATCGACGCATTGGCCAGCATGCCGATCTTCACCGCGTCGATACGGATGTCGTCGAACACCGCGTCGAGTTGCGCGCTGACGAAGCCCGCGTCCGGCGCGTGAATCGCGGTGACGCCGCGCGTGTTCTGCGCGGTCAGCGCGGTGATCACGCTCGCGCCGTAAGCGCCGAGCGCGGAGAAGGCCTTCAGATCGGCCTGAATGCCGGCGCCGCCGCCCGAGTCGGAACCGGCGATCGTCAGCACATTGGGAATCGATTGGGTCATGGCAAAGCGGACTGGCACAGCAGCGTAAAGCCGCGAGGACGGTTGACGGTGGGCGGCCCGACAACCGGGCCGCGCGCGTGGTTCAGTGCTTGACTTCGCCGATCAGCGCGACGGAATCGAACGCGCGCTGATTCGCCTGGTGACGTCGCATGACGAGCCACATCATCACGCAGACGAAGGTGCCGAACAGCACGATCACCGCCGCGACCGGCACGTCGAGCCAGACGAGCACCGCGTACAGGCACAGCATGACAAGCACGGAGAGATTTTCGTTGAAGTTCTGCACGGCGATGGAATGACCGGCCGACAGCAGCACGTGGCCGCGATGCTGGAGCAGCGCATTCATCGGCACCACGAAGAAGCCCGACAGGCCGCCCACGATCATCAGGAAAATGTACGCGAAGATCAGATAGCCGGGCACATGCATGCGGCCGAAGTACAGCCCCCAGTGAGCGGGGAACAGGTGGCGCGTGTAGAACGCCATCAGCATCACGGCAATGCCCATCATGATGCCGACCGGCAGCACCGACAGCGACTTTTTGAGCGGCACGCGCGAAGCCGCGAAGATCGCGCCGGCCGCGACGCCGACGGCCACTACCGCCTGCAGAATCGCGGCTTCGGAAAGCGACATGCCGAGCGACACTTCCGCCCACTTCAGCACGATGAATTGCAGCGTCGCGCCCGCGCCCCAGAAAAGCGTGGTGACGGCCAGCGAAATCTGCCCGAGCTTGTCGCGCCACAGCACGACGAAGCAGTCGGCGAAATCGGTCACGAGCTTGATCGGACCGTGCTGCTGCTTCGGATAGCGCGCGCCGGTATCGGGAATGCGCAGATTGAAGAGCGCCGCGATCACATAGATCACCATGATCACGAGCATCGCCGCTTCGGCGGGCGTGTTCACTGTGGGAATGTGGTGCCGCAGAATGGGCGCCGCGATATGCGGACTGATCAGCGCGCCGCCGAGCACGGTGCCGAGAATGATCGAGCCGACCGTGGTGCCTTCGATCCAGCCATTGGCGGCAACAAGGCGGTCAGGCGGCAGCAGTTCCGTGAGAATGCCGTATTTGGCCGGCGAATACGCCGCCGCGCCGAAACCGACAATACCGTAGGCAATAAGCGGATGCGCGCCGACCAGCATCGTGATGCAGCCGAGCACCTTGATCGTGTTCGTGATGAACATCACGCGTCCTTTCGGACGGGAATCGGCGAAGGCGCCCACGAAGGCGGCAAGAACGACGTACGACAGCACAAAGAACAGCTTGAGCAGCGGCGTCATCCAGTTCGGAGCGTGAAGATCTTTCAGCAGTGCGATAGCGGCGATCAGAAGCGCATTGTCGGCCAGCGACGAAAAAAACTGCGCGGCCATGATGGTGTAAAAACCTTTTTTCATCTGATGCGATGCTGTCCTCGCTGCGGTCTGTCCGCCCCGGCCGTTTGTTATGCGTCCGGGCTTATGCCGTTCGAAATGGGTTGTGCGCACGGCTTTATATCATGAAAATAGCTGCATTCAGACTAGCAGAATCCTTGATCGCACCGCCCAGCGGGCTGCCGCGCGTTGAAAACGCCCTGTAAGCCGCTGATTCGCAAGCGTCTTTACGAAAATATTCCATGCCGCGCCCCCTCTCAGCCACGATTCACACGTCCGCCCTTGCCAATAACCTTGCCGTCGCGCGCCGCTATGCGCCTAAATCGAAGATCTGGGCGGTCGTCAAGGCCAACGCCTACGGGCACGGCCTCGCGCGCGCTTTTCCAGGTTTGCGGGCAACCGACGGCTTTGGGTTGCTGGACCTCGAAGAAGCCGTGAAGTTGCGTGAATTGGGCTGGGCCGGCCCGATTCTTTTGCTCGAAGGCTTTTTTCGTCCGACGGACATCGACGTCATCGACCGCTATAGCCTCACCACGGCGCTGCATTCGGACGAGCAGTTGCGCATGCTGGAAATGGCGCGGCTCTCCAAGCCCGTCAACATCCAGTTGAAGATGAACAGCGGCATGAACCGGCTCGGCTACACGCCGGAAAAATTCCGCGCGGCGTGGGAGCGGGCGCGCGCCTGCCAGGGCGTCGGCCAGATCACGCTAATGACCCATTTCTCCGACGCCGACAGCGAGCGCGGCGTGGCTCACCAGATGGAAGCGTTCGAGCGCGGCGCGCAAGGCATCGCCGGCGCGCGCAGCCTCGCTAATTCCGCTGCGACGCTCTGGCATCCGCAATCGCATTTCGACTGGGTGCGGCCGGGCATCATTCTGTACGGCGCGTCGCCTTCGGGCGTGTCCGCGGCGATCCAGGGCACGGGCTTGCAGCCGGCCATGACGCTCGCGTCGGAACTGATCGCCGTGCAAAACATCGCGGAAGGTCAGACCGTCGGCTACGGCTCGCTCTTCAAGGCGCGCGGGCCAATGCGCATTGGCGTGGTCGCGTGCGGCTATGCGGACGGCTATCCGCGGGTCGCGCCCGAAGGCACGCCGGTGATCGTGGACGGCGTGCGCACGCGGATCGTCGGACGCGTTTCGATGGACATGCTGACCGTCGACCTCACGCCGGTTCCCACGGCGAACGTCGGCTCGCGCGTCGAATTGTGGGGCGCGTCGTTGCCCATCGACGATGTGGCGCGCGCGTGCGGCACGATCGGTTATGAGCTGATGTGCGCGGTCGCGCCACGCGTTCCGGTGCGCGCGGAATGACGTAGGCAACGGCAAACAACAACCAAGCAACATTAGAACAACCGCAACTCGGGCAGGAACGCGTGGCAAAAGCAAAAACGTTGTACGTATGCAGTGAATGCGGCGGTCAATCGCCGAAATGGGCAGGACAATGCCCGTCATGCCAGGCCTGGAACACACTGGTCGAATCGGTTGCGGAAGCACCTTCCACACATCGTTTCCAGTCGCTCGCGAAGAGCGCGCCGGTGCGGCGTCTGGCCGACATCGAAGCGTCCGACGTGCCGCGTTTCACCACCGGCGTCGGCGAATTCGACCGCGTGCTCGGCGGCGGTCTGGTGCCGGGCGGCGTGGTGTTGATCGGCGGCGATCCGGGCATCGGCAAATCGACGCTGTTGCTGCAGTCGCTCGCTGAAATTGCCGCCGACAAGCGCGCGCTCTACATCAGCGGCGAGGAATCGGCTGCGCAAATTGCGTTGCGCGCGCAACGATTGTCGCTGCTCGAACCGGGGTCGAAGGCAAGCGAGCTGCAATTGCTCGCCGAAATCCAACTGGAAAAAATTCAGGCGACGATTGCCGACCAGCGGCCCGATGTCGCCGTCATCGATTCGATCCAGACCGTGTACTCGGACGCGCTCACGTCCGCGCCCGGTTCCGTCGCCCAGGTGCGCGAGTGCGCGGCGCAATTGACGCGCATCGCGAAGCAGTCGGGCACCACGATCATCATGGTCGGCCACGTCACGAAAGAGGGCGCGCTCGCGGGGCCGCGCGTGCTGGAACATATCGTCGATACGGTGCTGTACTTCGAGGGCGACACGCATTCGTCGTTTCGCCTCGTGCGCGCGATCAAGAACCGCTTCGGCGCGGTCAACGAGCTTGGCGTGTTCGCGATGACCGAGCGCGGTTTGCGCGGCGTCGCCAATCCGTCGGCGCTTTTTCTGTCGCAGCATGAACAGTCGGTGCCGGGCTCGTGCGTGCTGGTGACGCAGGAAGGCACGCGGCCGCTGCTGGTGGAAGTGCAGGCGCTGGTCGATTCCGCCAATGCGCCGAATCCGCGGCGCCTTGCGGTCGGCCTCGAACAGAATCGTCTCGCGATGCTGCTCGCGGTGCTGCATCGGCATGCAGGCATTGCCTGTTTCGATCAGGACGTGTTCCTGAACGCGGTGGGCGGCGTGAAGATCACGGAGCCCGCCGCTGACCTCGCGGTGCTGCTCGCGATTCATTCGTCGATGCGTAACAAGCCGTTGCCCAAAGGCCTCGTGGTGTTCGGCGAAGTCGGCCTCGCCGGCGAAATCCGGCCGTCGCCGCGTGGTCAGGAACGTCTGAAGGAAGCGGCCAAGCTCGGCTTTTCGGTGGCCGTGATTCCGAAGGCCAATGCGCCCAAGCAGCCGATAGAAGGCTTACAGGTCGTTGCGGTCGAGCGTATCGAACAGGCAATCGACCGGGTTCGTACGCTCGAGTAGACGGGCCTTTCGCCGCTGCCGCGACCGGGGCGCGCGCGGCGCTTGCCGTAATGCGCGGTAAATATCTCCAGGTTGGCTGTAACCAACAAGCCCTTCCTTTTTCCTTAAGCTGCCAGGGTATTGCATCCCTTCGATGCCGGAAAAAGGATCGCGCCTTGAAACAGTCACATGAAACCGTAGCCGAGCGGCCGATACAGGTGCGCGGTTGCCGGGTCTCCGCGCCCATTCAGCAACCGTGGGGCGGCGCTTGCCGGATTGTCGAGTGGATCGACCGGACCGGACAGATTTCACGCCGCGTGGTAGCGGGCGACGCCACCGCCGCCGACGTGCGCGCCACCATCAATCGCCACGTGGAAGGCCGCAAGCATCTGCTTTACGACGATGAAAAGACGCCGCGTCAGACGTTGCCGCGGCAGACGGTGGCGCGGCGGTAGTTGTCGGCGGCGTCCTCGGGTTGGGATGAGGAGCGAAGGGCGCTTTAGCCTTCGCTTTCCTTGTTGCGCTGACCGAACGCGTCGAGCTCGTGGTTCGGCTCATGCGCTTGATCCGCTTCCTGCGTTTCATACGCCCGCGGATCAAACAGCACATGCCGCGCCGCTTCCGCCGCCGTCAGTACAGGCGAGACGCAGCAATCCAGCGGCTCGAGCAGCGCGACCCATTCATCGAGTGCGCGCGAGCCGAACACGTCGGCAAGCTCCTGCGTGAGCGCGGCGGCGTCCGGTCCGCCAATCGCCTGACCCAGGCTCCAGTGACGCGTGGCCCACTCGGGGCGATCGAGCGCCATGCACAAGCTCTCCCAGAACTTCAGTTCGAGCGCGCCGACCGCGAGCCAGCGGCCGTCCAGCGTGCGGTAGAGGTTGTAGCAGGGCACGCCGCCGTTCAGCAGACCCGAACCCGCGCGTGTTTCTTCCGGCGCCTGTCGCGCTGCGCTTGCCGCCATGTTTCCCGCTGCGCTTGCCGCTATGTTTGCCGCGGCATTCTCATTGGCAAGCGCAACTTGCGCGACCACGTTATGCGCATGCGTGGCGTGTGTCATGGAAACGTCGACAAAGCGGCCCTCGCCGCCGCGCGACACCTGCCACAACGCGGCGAGAATCTGCGTGACCGCGCTAAGCGCGCCGCCAAGCAGATCGGCGATCTGAAAGTTGGGCACGATAGGCGTGCCGTCGCGACTCTGGAGTTGATCCAGCACACCCGCGTAGCCGATGTAGTTCAGGTCGTGCCCGGCGCGATCGGCGAATGGTCCGCGCGCGCCGTAGCCGCTAATCGCGCAGTACACCAACCGCGGATTGGCCGCGCGCAAGGTCGCGTAGCCGACGCCGAGCCGGTCCATCACGCCCGGCCGGAAGCTTTCGATCAGCACGTCCGCCTCGGACGCGAGCGCGCGCAGCACATTGCGTCCCGCTTCGGATTTGAGGTCGAGACGCGTCTCGCGCTTGCCGCGATTGACGAGCCGGTAGAACGCGCCGGGCCGCCCGGCTACGCGGTCGCTCGACGACTGCATCATCGTGCGGGTAGGGTCGCCGGCGCCGGGCGCTTCGATCTTCAACACGTCGGCGCCGAGTTCCGCAAGCCGCAAAGCGGCAACCGGGCCGGGGAGCAGGCGCGTGAGGTCGAGCACGCGCAGGCCCTTTAGAGGCGGTGGCGCGGCGTCGGCCGGCGCGGACTCGCCGAAAGACGAAGCAGATGCAGCAGATGCAGCGGAAGACGTCGCAGATGACAAAGCCAACCTCTCGTCGATGCCGGCGCGGATCGCAGCGAGCGTCCCGCTAACCGATTTGTTCGAGTTCCTCGTGTGTCTCGAGCCACTCGGCTTCGAGCGCCTCGAGGCGTGCGTTCACATCTGCCTGACGGCGGATCGCGTCCGTCAGCTTGCTCTTCTGAGCGGGCTCGTAACTGGCCGGATCGGCGACGAACGCGTCGAGCGTCGCCTTCTCCGCGTTGAGCGCGTCCATTTCCTTCTCGATCTTCGTGATGCGGCTTTGCAGCGGCTTTTTCAGATGCGCGAGCTTCTGACGCGTTTCCGCTTCGAGCCTGCGTTGCTCCTTGCGATTCACGCCGCCGTCCGCGCCGTTGTCGGTGCCGTTCGAGCCACCATTCGCCGCGCCGTTTGCCGCATTCCCCGCCTTCAACGCAGCGCGCTGCTCCGCTGCGTGCTGCAACAGCCAGTCGCGGTAATCGTCGAGATCGCCGTCGAATTCCTGCAGACGGTGCTTCGCGACCAGCATGAACTGATCGGTCGTGGCGCGCAGCAAATGCCGGTCGTGCGAGACGAGAATGAGCGTGCCTTCGAACTGCGCGAGCGCCATCGTCAAAGCGTGCCGCGTCTCCAGATCCAGGTGATTGGTCGGCTCGTCGAGCAGGAGCAGGTTCGGCTTTTGCCAGATGATCAGCGCAAGCGCGAGCCGCGCCTTCTCGCCGCCGGAGAAGGGCGCGATCTTCGACGTCGCCATTTCGCCGGAAAAATTGAAGCTGCCGAGGAAGTCGCGCAATTCCTGTTCGCGTGTGTCGGGCGCGAGACGCGCGAGGTGCTGCAACGGCGTGTCGTCCGCGCGCAGCGTCTCCAACTGATGCTGCGCGAAATAGCCGATGCGCAAACCCTTGCCTTCGCGCACATGCCCGCCGAGCGGCGCAAGCGTGCCGGCCAGCGTCTTGATCAGCGTTGACTTGCCCTGGCCGTTCGCGCCGAGCAGGCCGATGCGCTGACCGTTCTGGATAGACAGCATCACACGCTCGACGATCGCAATCTCCGCGCCGTCCTCGCTGTGGTAGCCGCAGCGCACGTCTTCCATCACCATCATCGGATTCGGCGCGGAATCGGGCGTGCGGAATTCGAACGTGAACGGCGACGTGGCGTGCGCCGGCGCGATCAGTTCCATCTTTTCCAGCGCCTTCACGCGGCTTTGCGCCTGACGCGCCTTGGTGGCCTGCGCCTTGAAACGGTTGATGTAGCTCTGCAGATGCGCGACCGTGCGCTGCTGCTTCTCGTACGCATTCTGTTGCAGCGCGATCTGCTGCGCGCGCAGCACTTCGAATTGCGAGTAGTTGCCGCCGTAACGTTTGATCTGCTGCTGTTCGAGATGCAGCGTGACGTTGCAGACGGAGTCGAGAAATTCGCGGTCGTGCGAGATCACGATCAGCGTGCCCGGAAAGCGATGCAGCCACTCCTCGAGCCAGACGATTGCGTCGAGGTCCAGGTGGTTGGTCGGTTCGTCGAGCAGCAGCAAGTCCGACCGGCACATCAGCGCCTGCGCGAGATTCAGGCGCATGCGCCAGCCACCCGAGAAGCTGCTGACCGGCTCGCGGGTCTGCTCGAGCGTGAAGCCGAGACCGAGCAGCAAGGCTTCGGCGCGCGCGGGCGCCGTGTAGCCGTCGGCGTCCGCAAAGGCTGCGTGGGCTTCGGCTTCGGCCGCGCCGTCGTGCGCGGCGGAGGCGGCGGCAATGCGTGCTTCGATCGCGCGCAATGCGGCGTCGCCGTCGAGCGTATAGGCGAGTGCGGTCTTGTCGGCAGCGGGCGTTTCCTGCGCGACGTGCGCGATCTGCCACGTGGGCGGGATCGAAAAATCGCCGCCGTCCGCGTGCAGTTCGCCGAGCAGCACGGCAAACAGCGTCGACTTGCCCGCGCCGTTTGCGCCCACGAGGCCGGCCTTTTCGCCGGGATTGAGCGTGAACGTGGTGTTGTCGAAGAGCGGCTTGGTGCCGCGCGCGAGGCTGAACTGGTTAAAGCGGATCACGAAGAGGCCGGCTGAAGAAAAACGCTATTTTAGACTGCCGGGGATGACACCGGGACCTTAGCCGGCATCGGCCATTCGGCCGACTGTATCGGCCGCGCTTTTGACATAGACTGACGGCTTTCGTGGGGAGAGCATATGACATCGATTTATTCTTTTACGGCCCGCACGCTAGGCGGCGAGGAAGTGAGCCTCGCGCAGTACGAAGGCAAGGTGCTGCTGATCGTCAATACGGCGAGCGAATGCGGGTTCACGCCGCAATACGCGGGCTTGCAGAAGCTCTATGACGGCTACGCGGCGCGCGGGCTCACGGTGCTGGGCTTTCCATGCAATCAGTTCGGCAAGCAGGAACCGGGCGACGCCGCGCAGATCGGTAGCTTTTGCGAGAAGAACTACGGCGTGACGTTCCCGATGTTCGACAAGATCGACGTGAACGGCGCGAATGCGCATCCGCTGTTCCGTTATCTGACGGGCGAGGCGCCGGGGCTGCTCGGCCTCGAAGGCATCAAGTGGAATTTCACGAAATTTCTGATCGGCCGCGACGGCAACGTGGTCAAGCGCTATGCGCCGCTGACCAAGCCGGAGACGATTACCGAGGACATCGAAAAGCTGCTGTGAAACCGGCGGCACGTGGCGGGGTTTTAGAGAATCGGCGAGAACAGCCGGGCCACGTGCATGAGTACGCGCCGCACCGCGCTCGCCTGGCGATACTCGTTGCGGTCGATCTCACGCGATTGCGCGAAGTCGTCGAGCAGCATGGCTTCGACTTCTTTCGCAAATGACTGATCGACGGTCACGACCATGATCTCGAAGTTGAGCCGGAACGAACGGTTGTCGAGGTTGGCGCTGCCCACTGCGGCGGCCACCGTGTCGATCAGCACGACCTTCTGGTGCAGAAAGCCGGGTTGATAACGAAAGATGCGGATGCCCGCGCGTAGCGAATCGTACGCGTACAGCTTCGACGCTTCGAACACCACGACATGATCGCGCCGGCTCGGAATCATGATGCGCACGTCGACGCCGCGCAGCGCGGCGAGCCGCAATGCGGAGAACACGGCTTCGTCGGGAATGAGGTAGGGCGTCGTGATCCAGATGCGCTCGCGCGCCGCGTTGATCGCTTCGACGAAAAACAGCGAGCAGGTTTCCTGTTTGTCGGCGGGGCCGCTCGGCACAACCAGGCAGTGCATGTCGTGGTTGGCAGCGGGCGTTGAGCTTGCGGGGAGCGACGCGTTCGTGGAGTCCACCGGCATCGGCGGCACATCGAGTTGCGGCAATTGCTGCGTGGCCCAGTACCAGTCCTCGGTGAACACGAACTGGATGCTCGCGACCGCCGGCCCGCGCACTTCGATATGCGTGTCGCGCCACGGCGAAAGCGGCGGCTTCGCGCCCAGATACTCGACGCCGACGTTGTGTCCGCCGACAAACGCGCGTTCGCCGTCGACGGAAACGATTTTGCGGTGATTGCGGAAGTTCAGTTGCAGCCGGTTGACGAACAGGCGATTGGTCGCGAACGGATGCGTGTCCACGCCGCCCGCGCGCAACGACGCGACGTAACGATGAGGCAGATCGAAGCTGCCGATGCTGTCGTACAGAAAATAGACGCGCACGCCTTGCCGCGCTTTCGCGATCAACGCTTCCTTGAACATCTCGCCGAGCGCGTCTTCACGGACGATGAAGAACTGCACGATGATGTAGTGACGCGCGTGCTCGATGGCATCGAAAATGGCCTCGAAAGTCGCCGTGCCGTTCACCAGCGTACGCACGGCATTGCCCGGCAGAAACGGCATGCCGCCAAGGCGCGTCAGCGAGTGCACGAGCCTGCCGCCCAGCGCATGCGCGGGCAGTTCGACCGACGAAGCCAGCTTGTCCCACTGCGGAGGATGCGCGTGCGTGCGCAACAGTTCGTTCTCGACGCGGCGGGCGTCGGCATAGCCGGCGAACTTGCTGCGCCCGAGGAACAGATAAGGGACGAGCGTCAGATACGGCATCGCGACCAGCGACACGGCCCACGCGATCGCGCCTTGCGACGTGCGGGTATTGAGAATCGCGTGACACGCCGCGACCGCGCCGAGTATGTGCGCGAGGGCCACCAGCGTGCCGACGTGAAGCAGGTCGAATTGCATAGGCGAGCGAAGGGTTGAGCGGAATGCCGTGCCGGGGCGTCGGAGGAACGCGGGCAACGGCGCTCATCTTACCGAACGCGAGGCGGTTGGGGTGAGGGCGGGGTTTGCGTGGGGCGACGGCGGGGGCGGGCTTAGAGCTTCTGCGGACTGCGTGTGCGCGTGCGCGCGGCGGCGCGCGTGCTGGCTGGCTTCGGCGCGCAGCCCAGCAAAAGCGGCAAGCCAACGCCGACCGGCGCGCAGGCGCCTCTCGCCCACGCACCGCTCGACGCTAAAACATCGTCACAACATCAGACGGGCAGATCCGCGGCCTGAATCAGGAACACGTTGTCGTCGCCGGCGCTCGTCGACAGCCAGACGAGGTTCAGGCCGCCGAACGCCGCTTCCACATGCTGACGCTCATTGCCGATCTCGATCACGAGCACGCCGTCTTCGGTCAGCCAGTTGCGTGCGTCCGCAATGATTCGCCGCACGATGTCCATGCCGTCCGCGCCGCCCGCAAGCGCCATTTCCGGCTCGTGCTTGTACTCGGCGGGCAGCTCCTGCATCGACGCCGCGTTCACATACGGCGGATTGCTGATGATCACGTCGTAGCGGCGCTGCGCGAGCGGCGCATACAGATCGCCTTCGAAGAGCGCGATGCGGTCGTCGAGCTTGTAGTCGGCCACGTTGCGCGCGGCGACTTCGAGGGCCGGCGCGGACAGGTCGACCGCGTCGATGTCGGCATTCGGAAACGCGTGCGCCGCGAGAATCGCGAGACACCCGGAACCCGTACACAATTCGAGCACGGCGCTCACCTGCTCGGGATCTTCCACATACGGTTGCAGGCCGTCCTGCAGCAGCTCGCCGATAAACGAACGCGGCACGATCACGCGCTCGTCGACGTAAAAGCGAAAGCCGTGCATCCACGCTTCCTGCGTGATGTACGCGGCCGGCACGCGCTCGCTGGCGCGGCGCTCGATCACGTTGAGCACGGCGTCGATTTCGGCCGCCGAGAGACGCGCGTCCATGAACGGCTCGAGCAGGTCGAGCGGCAGATGGAGCGTGTGCAGCACCAGGTAGGCGGCTTCGTCGTAGGCGTTGGCCGAGCCGTGGCCGAACGACAGCCCGGCCTGATTGAAGCGCGACACCGCGAAACGCAGCAGGTCGCGGACGGTGGAAAAGGGCAACGTCATCGCAATAGTCCTTGAATGTCCCTCGTATGCGCCGAGGGTTAAGCGATCAGTTGTTCGAGCACGCGGCGGTACACGTTCTTGAGCGGCTCGATGTGGGCAACTTCGATATGTTCGTCGATCTTGTGGATGCTGGCGTTCAGCGGGCCGAACTCGACCACCTGTTGGCAGATGCGCGCGATGAAGCGGCCGTCCGACGTGCCGCCCGTGGTCGATAGTTCGGTGTTCACGCCGGTTTCGTCCTTGATCGCTTTCGCCAGCGCGCTCGACAGTTCGCCGTGCGGCGTGAGAAACGGCAGGCCGCTGACCGTCCATTGCAGATCGTATTCGAGGCCGTGCCGGTCGAGGATCGCGTGGACGCGCTGCTGCAATCCTTCGACCGTGCTGGCCGTCGAGAAGCGGAAGTTGAACATGATGTCGGCGTGGCCGGGAATCACGTTGGTGGCGCCTGTGCCGCTATGAATGTTCGACACTTGCCAGGTGGTGGGCGGGAAGTACTGGTTGCCGTCATCCCAGCGTTCGGCGACGAGATCGGCCAGCGCGGGCGCGAGCAGATGCACCGGGTTTTTCGCCAGGTGCGGATACGCGATATGGCCTTGCACGCCCTTGACGACGAGTTTGCCCGACATCGAGCCGCGCCGGCCGTTCTTTACCGTGTCGCCGAACTGCGCGCTCGAAGTCGGTTCACCGACGATGCAGTAGTCCATGCGTTCGCCGCGCGCCTGCAGCGCTTCGACGACCTTGACCGTGCCGTCGGTGGCGGGGCCTTCTTCGTCGCTCGTGATCAGGAACGCGATCGAGCCGCGATGCTGAGGATGCGCCGCGACGAATTCCTCGCTCGCCACCACGAAGCCGGCGATCGACGTTTTCATGTCGGCTGCGCCCCGGCCGTACAGCTTGCCGTCGCGATGCGTCGGCTCGAACGGCGCGGATTGCCATTGATCGAGCGGGCCGGTGGGCACCACGTCCGTATGACCGGCAAATGCGAGCAGTTTGCCCGCCCGGCCGTCGACGCCGCGTTTCACGGCCCACAGATTCGTCACGCCGTTCGATTCGATGGTTTCGTGCTCGAAGCCGAGCGCGGACAGGCGCTCGATCAGAAGGCGCTGGCAATGCTGGTCGTCGGGCGTGACGGAGGCGCGCGCGATCAGTTGTTCGGTAAGGGCGAGGGTGCCGGACATGGATTCAGTACAAGCCACTTGGAAATGAAAAAATGCCGGCTGGCGGTGAAGCACCGCAGCCGGCAACAGCTTTGACGCAACGCGGCGGACCGCGTTTTTAGATAAACAACGCCGCGCTCAGGCAAACAACGCCGCGTATTCGTCGGCGGAAAAACCGAGTGACTTGACGCGGCCGTTGACCACCAGCACCGGCCGCTTGATCACCGACGGCTTGTGGATCATCAACGCGATCGCGCCCGGCTGCGTGTCCGCGGCGGCCTTCATGTCGTCGGACAGGCCGCGCCATGTGGTGCCGCGACGGTTCAGCAGCGCGTCGAGCTTCACGTCCTTCAGCCAGTCCTGCACGAGCGGCTCGGTCACGCCGGCCTTCTTGAAGTCGTGAAACTCGAACTCGACGCCGTGCTCCTCGAGCCACACGCGCGCTTTCTTCACCGTGTCGCAATTCGGAATGCCGTAGACGACAGTTTTTGTGCCGCGCGCCATCAGTCGCCTCGCAGAAGCTCGTTCAGGCCGACCTTCGCGCGTGTCTTCGCGTCGACCTTCTTGACGATCACGGCGCAGTAGAGGCTATGCGAACCGTCCTTCGACGGCAGATTGCCCGCCACCACGACCGAACCCGCCGGAATGCGGCCATACGACACTTCGCCGGTTTCGCGGTCGTAAATCTTGGTGCTCTGGCCGAGGTACACGCCCATCGAAATGACCGAGTTTTCCTCGACGATCACGCCTTCCACCACTTCCGAGCGCGCGCCGATAAAGCAGTTGTCCTCGATGATGACCGGGTTCGCCTGCAGCGGCTCCAGCACGCCGCCGATGCCCACGCCGCCCGACAGGTGCACGTTCTTGCCGATCTGCGCGCACGAACCGACGGTGGCCCACGTATCGACCATCGAGCCTTCGTCGACGTAAGCGCCGATGTTGGTGTACGACGGCATCAGCACGACGTTTTTCGCGATGAACGAGCCGCGGCGCGCGATGGCGGGCGGCACGACACGAAAGCCGCCGGCCGCGAAGTCTTCAGCGGTGTAGTTCGCGAACTTCGACGGCACCTTGTCGTAG
This sequence comes from Paraburkholderia sp. RL17-368-BIF-A, assembly GCF_046054045.1. Classification (NCBI taxonomy): domain Bacteria; kingdom Pseudomonadati; phylum Pseudomonadota; class Betaproteobacteria; order Burkholderiales; family Burkholderiaceae; genus Paraburkholderia; species Paraburkholderia sp. RL17-368-BIF-A. Next base: position 196,016 of record NZ_JARESN010000003.1, on the reverse strand, counting down.
AACTGGCTGTAGCCGCCGGCCGGCATCGGCGCATTGTCTTCCAGGCGGAACGACAGCAGCACGGCTTTCTTCAGCCATTGATTGACGACCCAGTCGCCATCTTTCTTCTCGGCGACGCGCAGCGCGCCCTTATCGAGTTGCTCGATGGCGTGGGCGACGGCTTCGCGCACGTCGGCCGGAGCGGCCTTGGGCGACAGCTCGGCGCGGTTGTCCCAGGCGGTGTCGATGATCTGCTGAAGTTGTTGCGACATATGCGTGCTTTATGAAGAGTTGAAGTCTGAAGAAGGGAGGCGGTGTGCAGTGTTCGCGCAAAGCCGGCAGCGCAAATCCGGCAAGCGCAAACGCGGCAGCACGACAGTCAGCCCGCGAGCCCGCGGCAAAAATCGACGATTCGTTGCGCGCCCTGCGTGCATTCGTCGACGTCGGCGACGAGCGCCATGCGCACGAAACTGCGGCCTGGGTTCACGCCGTGCGCGGTGCGCGCGAGGAACGAACCCGGCAGAACCGTCACATTATAGTCGGCGTAAAGACGCTGGGCGAACTCGGTATCGGAGAGGCCCGTGCGCGAGACGTCCGCCCACAGATAGAACGCGGCGTCCGGCAGACGCACGTCGAGCACCTCGGCGAGCATCGGCGTGACCGTCGAAAATTTCTGCACGTATTTCGCGCGGTTCTCGCGTACATGCGCCTCGTCGTTCCAGGCCGCGATGCTCGCGCTCTGATACACGGTCGACAACGCCGCGCCGTGGTACGTGCGGTACAGCAGGAAGTCCTTGAGGATGGCGGCGTCGCCCGCGACGAAACCCGAGCGCATGCCCGGCACGTTCGAGCGCTTCGAGAGGCTCGACAGCATCACGAGCCGCTCGTAGCCGCGGCCCAGTTTGTGCGCGGCTTCGAGGCCGCCGAGCGGTGGGTTGGCTTCGTCGAAGTAGATTTCGGAGTAGCACTCGTCGGAGGCGATCACGAAGCCGTGGCGGTCCGACAGCGCGAAGAGTTCGCGCCAGTCTTCGAGCGTGAGCACGGCGCCCGTCGGATTGCCAGGCGAGCACACGTACAGCAGCTGCGTGCGGGCCCAGATCGCTTCGGGCACCGCCGAGTAATCGCACGCGAAGTTGCGCGCCGGGTCGCTATTCACGAAGTATGGCTCGGCGCCCGCGAGGATCGCGGCGCCTTCGTAGATTTGGTAGAACGGGTTCGGACAGAGTACGATCGCAGGCTCGCCTTCTGCATTACGCTTCGGGTCGATGACCGTTTGCGCGAGCGCGAACAGGGCCTCGCGCGAGCCCGACACCGGCAGCACCTCAGTCGCGGGATCGACGGGCGGCAGGCTGTAGCGCTGCGTGACCCAGGTCGCGATCGACTCGCGGAGCGGCGCCGAGCCGAGCGTCGCCGGATACGCGGACAGGCCGCCGAGCGAGGCGATCACCGCGTCGCGTATCAGCGCGGGCGTCGGATGCTTGGGCTCGCCAATGCCGAAGCTGATATGCGCGAGGCTGGCGGCCGGCGTGACGTCCTTGAAAAGCGCGCGCAGCTTTTCGAACGGATAGGGCTGAAGGGAGTCGAGTAGCGGATTCACTGGGCGGATCGGGCCTGATCGAAGAAAGCGCGGAAAGAGGTGGGACGGCGCATGCGCCTCCGCTGGTGTCCTGTCGAGCCGCGCGAAGTGGCGGCGGGACGGCGGCGGCGAGCAGGGAATTATAGCGTGGCGTGGGGCGGGCTTGGGCCCGGCGCGGCGCGGACGGCGCGGGCCGTAACGCGAGCAGCAACGCAAACAACGACGAGCAGCAATACAAGCAGCAATACAAGCAGCAATACAAGCAGCAATACAAGCAGCAACACAAGCAACAAGACACGCAAGCAACAAGACACGCAGCAACACGAACAGCAACACCGCAGGAGCAGCAATGTACGCAGGAGCCGGGCAGACATCCAGGCAATGCAGCCGTGAAAACACCGCTGCTTACCACACCAGCAACAGCAGTAACGCGAGCAACACCAGCAACGCCGTGGGGCAAATCGCCGCCACGCTCTCGCGGAGCCCGTCGCCATGACGAACTGGCTGCGCACAGGCTGGCCGACGCTCGCGATCATGCTGGGCGCGTCGGTGTGGGGCGTGATCTGGTATCCGTTACGGATGCTGGCGTCGCTCGGCGTTACGGGCACGGCGGCGAGCGCGCTGACGAGCGGCGCGGGTTGCCTGTTCGTGCTGCTCGTGCGTCATCGGGCCATCCGGACCGTGCGCTGGCACTGGCTGCTGCCGGCGCTTGCGCTCGCCGCGGGCATCACGAATCTCGGCTTCGTGTGGGGCTCGATCCACGGCCAGGTGATGCGCGTGCTGCTGCTCTTCTATCTGACGCCCGCGTGGACCGCGCTGTTCGCGCATTTCATCCTGCATGAGCGCCTGACCTGGCCGGGCGCGGGTCTCGCCGCGCTGTCGCTCGTCGGCGCGATGACGATGCTATGGTCGCCGCAGCTCGGCATTCCGCTGCCGGGCAACCTCGCCGAATGGGCGGGCCTCGCGGGCGGCATGGGCTTCGCGATGAGCAACGTGCTGATCCTCAAGACAAGCCGCGTGTTGCCGCAGATGAAACCGGAGATGCGCACCGCGACCATCTTCGGCGGCGCGGCGATTTTCGGCGCGTGCGCGGCGCTGTTCGAAGCGATGCCCTCGCCGCCGACGGGCGCGCATCTCGGCACCGCGGCGTGGCTCGTGCTGGGGCTCGGTTTCCTGCTGGCGTCGAACAACATGCTGGTGCAGTACGGGCTCTCGCGCGTGCCGGCCAACCGGGCGTCGATCATCATGCTGTTCGAACTCGTGGTGACGGCGCTCTCCGCATGGCTCTTCGCCGGCGAAACGCCCGGCCCGCGCGAATGGGCGGGCGGCGCGTGCATCGTGCTGGCGTCGGCGCTGTCGAGCTGGATGCATCGCCCGAAGGCCATGCCGCCCGATCCCGCCAATCAGGACACAGGCGACGCCGCCGCGGACGACCGCGACGACAAGGACGACAACAAGCACGACAGCGCGGGCGAACAGTCTAACGACCGCAAGAACCGCCGACGCGCGATGGTATGATTGCCCCTCATTAGCCGGCGCATGCGCGACCCGCGTGCAACCGGCGCCCCAATTCCCGAGGGCTGGCAAGGACCGTAGGCCGTCTCGCCGCAGCCGCGAACGGCTCGTGCGGTCTTCGTGAGCCACCTATTATTTTTCCTTCTCAAACAGCGAAATCGCCGTGCGTCTGACCTCGATCAAACTCGCTGGATTCAAGTCATTCGTCGATCCCACGCATTTCCAGGTTCCGGGCCAGCTAGTCGGCGTGGTCGGACCGAATGGATGCGGCAAGTCCAACATCATCGACGCCGTGCGCTGGGTGCTCGGCGAATCGCGCGCCTCCGAGCTGCGCGGCGAGTCGATGCAGGACGTGATCTTCAACGGTTCGACTGCGCGCAAGCCGGGCAGCCGCGCGAGCGTCGAACTCGTGTTCGACAACGCGGACGGCCGCGCCGCCGGCCAGTGGGGCCAATATGCGGAGATTGCCGTCAAGCGCGTGCTGACGCGCGACGGCACCTCGAGCTACTACATCAACAATCTGCCGGCGCGCCGCCGCGACATCCAGGATATTTTCCTCGGCACGGGTCTCGGGCCGCGTGCGTACGCGATCATCGGGCAGGGCATGATCGCGCGCCTGATCGAGGCGAAGCCCGAAGAATTGCGCGTGTTTCTCGAAGAAGCCGCGGGCGTCTCCAAGTACAAGGAACGCCGCCGCGAGACCGAGAATCGTCTGCATGACACGCGGGAAAACCTGACGCGGGTCGAGGACATCGTCCGCGAACTGAGCACGAATCTGGAGAAGCTCGAAGCGCAGGCGGTGGTCGCCACGCGCTACAAGGAACTGCAGACCGACGGCGAGGAAAAGCAGCGTCTGTTGTGGCTGTTGCGCAAGAACGAGGCGGGCAGCGAGCAGGAACGTCAGCAGCGCGCCATCGAACAGGCGCAGATCGATCTCGAAGCGCAAACCGCCAAGCTGCGCGAAGTCGAAGCGCAACTCGAGACGCTGCGCGTCGCGCACTACTCGGCGAGCGACGCGATGCAGGGCGCGCAAGGCGCGCTCTACGAGGCGAACGCCGACGTCAGCAAGCTCGAAGCCGAGATCAAGTTCATCGTCGAATCGCGCAACCGCGTGCAGGCGCAGATCGCCGCGCTCACCGCGCAGCGCGAGCAATGGCTCGCGCAAGCCGAAAAGGCGCAAGGCGATCTGGAAGACGCCGAGGAACAGCTTGCCGTCGCCGAAGAAAAAGCGGTAGTCGCCGAGGAAGAAGCCGCGGCGAAACACGACGCGATGCCTGCGCTCGAAGCGCGTTGGCGCGATGCGCAAGCGGAACTGAACGCGGAGCGCGGCGGCATCGCGCAGACCGAACAGGCGCTCAAGCTCGAAGCCGCGCACCAGCGCAACGCCGACCAGCAATTGCAGCAGTTGCAGCAGCGTCACGAGCGGCTGAAAGCGGAAGCCGGCGGTCTCGATGCACCCGACGAAGCGCAACTCGAAGAGCTGCGCATGCAGCTCGCCGAGCACGAAGAAATTTTGCACGACGCGCAGGCGCGTCTCGCGGATGCACAGGAAACGCTGCCGCGTCTGGACGCCGAACGGCGCGCCGCGCAAGAGCGCGTGCAGGCCGAAAGCGCGCAGATTCATCAGCTCGATGCGCGCCTCGCCGCGCTCAAGCAATTGCAGGAAAACGTGCAGACCGAAGGCAAGATCCAGCCGTGGCTCGAAAAGCACGAACTGGGTGCGTTGCCGCGTCTGTGGAAGAAGCTGCATGTCGAAGCCGGCTGGGAAGCCGCGCTCGAATCGGTGCTGCGCGAGCGGCTTGCCGCGCTCGAAGTGTCGAATCTCGACTGGGTCAAGGCGTTCGCCACCGACGCGCCGCCCGCGAAGCTGGCGTTCTACGCACCGCCCGTCGCCGGGCAGCCGGTTGCGGCGCCCGCTGGGCTGCGGCCGTTGCTGTCGCTGGTGCGGATCGACGACGCCGGCATCCGCGCCGTGCTCAACGACTGGCTCGGCCTCGCTTTCGTCGCCGACGATCTGCAGCAGGCGCTCAGCATGCGCGCGCAGTTGCCCGAAGGCGGCGCGTTCGTCGTGAAGGCGGGGCACGTGGTGACGCGAGTCGGCGTGCTGCTGTATGCCGCCGATTCCGAGCAGGCCGGCATGCTGGCCCGTCAGCAGGAAATCGAAAATCTCGCGCGCCAGGTGCGCGCTCAGGCTTTGCTCGCCGACGAAGCGAAGGCCGCCGCGATCCGCGCTGAAGCCGCGCACACGCAAGCCGCGCAGGTGCTGACCGACGTGCGCCAGCAAGCCGAGCGCGCCACGCAGCGTGTGCATGCGTTGCAGCTCGACGTGCTCAAGCTCACGCAGGCGCACGAGCGCTACACGCAGCGCAGCACCCAGATTCGCGAGGAACTCGAAGAGATCAACGCGCAGATCGACGAACAGCGCGCGCTGCGTGCCGAGTCGGAAGCGAACTTCGAGCGTTACGACGGCGAACTCGCAGAATTGCAGGCGCGTTTCGAAGATCATCAACTGGCTTTCGAGGCGCTCGACGAAGAGCTGACCACGGCCCGCGGACAGGCGCGCGATCTCGACCGCGCCGCCACCGACGCGCGCTTCGCCGCGCGCAACATGGCCGCTCGCATCGACGAATTGAAGCGCAGCATTCAGGTCGCGCATGAGCAAAGCGAGCGCGTGGCGGCGTCGCTGGAAGACGCGCGCGCCGAGCTCGAAACGATCAACGAGCAGACCGCGCACACCGGCTTGCAGGACGCGCTCGACATTCGCGCGGTCAAGGAAGAGGCGTTGCACGCCGCTCGCCTCGAACTGGACGATCTGACCGCCAAGCTGCGCGCCGCCGACGAAACGCGTCTGACCGCCGAGCGCGCGCTGCAACCGCTGCGCGATCGCATCAACGAATTGCAGTTGAAGGAACAGGCCGCGCGGCTGAACGGCGAGCAGTTCGTCGAGCAACTGGCGGCAGCCGGCGTGGACGAGGCGGAACTGCAGGCCAAGCTCACGCCGGACATGAAGCCGTCGTACCTGCAGGGCGAAGTCACGCGCATCAACAACGCGATCACCGCGCTCGGTCCGGTCAACATGGCCGCGCTCGACGAACTGAAGGCGGCGACCGAGCGCAAGACGTTCCTCGACGCGCAATCGGCCGATTTGACGAGCGCGATCGAAACGCTCGAAGACGCGATCCGCAAGATCGACGCGGAAACGCGCACGCTGCTGCAAGGCACGTTCGACGAAGTGAACCGTCATTTCGGCGAACTGTTCCCGCGTCTTTTCGGCGGCGGCCAGGCGAAGCTGATCATGACCGGCGACGAAATTCTCGACGCCGGCGTGCAGGTCATGGCGCAACCGCCGGGCAAGAAGAACTCGACCATTCACCTGCTGTCCGGCGGCGAAAAAGCGCTGACCGCGACGGCGCTGGTGTTCGCGATGTTCCAGTTGAATCCCGCGCCGTTCTGTCTGCTGGACGAAGTGGACGCGCCGCTCGACGACGCCAACACCGAACGTTTCGCGAACCTCGTGCGCGCGATGTCCGACAAGACCCAGTTCCTTTTCATCTCGCACAACAAGATCGCGATGGAAATGGCGCAGCAACTGATCGGCGTGACGATGCAGGAACAGGGCGTGTCGCGCATCGTTGCCGTCGACATGGAAACGGCTGCGGGTTTCGCCCAGAATATCGTTTGAGCTTAGGTTCGAATTCGGTTCGAATTTCGTTTGAATCATGGAAGCGCGGCCGCCCGCGTTCAGCGCTGCGGCCGCGGCTGCGCGACAGGTGGAGCGGGCATCGGGCCGCGCATATAAAGAATTGCTGATGGAGCATGCATGGACGAGTTGACACTCGGTTTGATCGGCGCGGGCGCCGTGGTGGTCGGGGGCGTGGTCGTGTACAACGCGTGGCAGAGCGCCAAGGTGCGTCGCAAGATGCCGCGGCCGATGCCGGCGGACGCCGCGGAGAGTTTCGCGCGCGACGACCACGAGGAGCAGAGCCCGTTCATCGAACCGGCCCGGCCGACCACGCGCCGCGAGCCGGTGGTCGGCGCGGATACGTCTGCCGATACGGCGTCGGCGCGTGTAGAGCCGACTTTCGGCGCGCCGGTGGGCGCTGCGCCGCTCGATACGCCGGCCGATATTCAGGCTGAGACGACTACGCCGAACGGCTTTACACCAGCGGACAATGACGACGATTCTGAACGCCGTGCGAGCGCCGGTGCTGACAAAGACGCAGCGGCAGCACAATCCGCCGAGGCTTCGCGCGAGCCCGACGAGCACATCGAACCGATCCTGCCTGCGGCCACTACGATTTCGTCGGCGCCGCCGGCTATCGTCGATCGCCGCATCGACTGCATTGTGCCGATTCGTCTGAACGGACCGGTTGCGGGCGACAAGGTCATCCCGCTTGCGCAGCGTTTGCGCCGCGCGGGCAGCAAGCCCGTGCATATCGAAGGCAAGCTCGAAGGCGGCGCGTGGGAACTGCTGCAAAACGGCGCGCGTTACGAAGAGTTGCGCGCGGCCGCGCAGTTGGCCAACCGCAGCGGCGCACTCAACGAACTCGAGTTCTCCGAGTTCGTGACGGGCGTGCAGCAGTTCGCCGACGCGCTCGACGCATCGCCGGAATTTCCCGACATGCTCGAAACCGTGGCGATGGCGCGCGAGCTCGACGCTTTCGCCGCACAATGCGACGCACAGTTGTCGATCAACGTGCTGTCGGACGGCGCGCCGTGGTCGGCCAACTATGTGCAGGCGGTCGCTTCGCAAGACGGCTTGCTGCTGTCGCGCGACGGCACGCGCTTCGTGAAGCTCGACGCGCGCCAGAGCCCGGTGTTCATGCTGCAGTTCGGCGACACCAATTTCCTGCGCGACGACCTCACGTACAAGGGCGGCCAGATGATCACGCTGGTGCTCGACGTGCCGGTCGCCGACGAAGACATCCTGCCGTTCCGGCTGATGTGCGACTACGCGAAGTCGCTGGCCGAGCGCATCGGCGGGCGAGTGGTCGACGATGGTCGCCGCCCGTTGCCCGAGACCGCGCTGCTCGCGATCGAAAAGCAGCTCATGACGCTTTACGCGAAGCTCGAGCAGGCCGGCATTCCGGCGGGCTCGCCGGCCACGCGGCGCCTCTTCAGCCAGTAACTCACCGAAGGTTTCCAGTGTTGCCGACGGCCGCGCGATGCGCGGCCGTTGTCGTTTGCAAATGAGGTTGCGCTCACTTTAACGCCATCGCACGAGGCCCGAAACCTGGCCATTCGGACGATGTAAAGGGGCACGCTTTCCTGCGATAATCCAGTGTCCGATTTCACTGAAGAAGCGTCCCACAGCATGGCTCGAACTCCCGCCTCACATTCAGCCACGAGCGCTCCGGCCGAGCGCGATCCGGCTGCACGCGCCGAGTGGCTGCGCGCGGAACTCGAACGCGCCAACTACGCGTACTACGTGCTCGACCAGCCTGATCTGCCCGACGCCGAATACGACAAGCTGTTCAAGGAGCTCGAAAGCATCGAGGCGGAGCACCCGGATCTGATCGTGCCGGATTCGCCCACCCAGCGCGTGGGCGGCGAAGCGGCGAGCGGTTTCGAGCCGGTCGTCCACGATCAGCCCATGCTGTCGCTGAACAACGGTTTCGCCGACGAAGACATCATCGCGTTCGACAAGCGCGTCGGCGACGCGCTCGGCAACAATGCGAAAGAGCCGCCGGTGCCCGTCGACTACGCAACGGAGCTCAAGTTCGACGGCCTGGCCATCTCGCTACGTTACGTCGACGGCGTGTTCGTGCAGGCCGCGACTCGCGGCGACGGTGCGACGGGCGAGAACGTCACCGAAAACATCCGCACGGTCCGTTCGATTCCGCTCAGGCTCAAGGGCAAGCGCGTGCCGCACATACTCGACGTGCGCGGCGAAGTGCTGATGTTCAAGCGTGACTTCGAGCGTCTGAACGAGCGTCAGCGCGCGGCGGGACACAAGGAGTTTGCCAATCCGCGCAATGCAGCCGCAGGCAGCTTGCGTCAGCTCGATCCGAAGATCACCGCGCAGCGGCCGCTGTCGTTCTTTGCCTATGGCATCGGCGTGCTCGACGGCATGGAGATGCCGGCCACGCACAGCGAACTGCTCGACTGGTACAAGGAGCTCGGTCTGCCGGTCAATTCGGAGCGCGCGGTCGTGAAGGGCGCCGAAGGTTTGCTCGCGTTTTTTCACGCGGTGGGCGGGAAGCGCGACAAGCTGCCGTACGACATCGACGGCGTGGTCTACAAGGTCAACCGGCGCGACGAGCAGGAAGCGCTGGGCTTTGTATCGCGCGCGCCGCGTTTCGCGCTCGCGCATAAATTCCCGGCGCAAGAGGCCCTTACGAAGCTCGTCGCGATCGACGTGCAGGTCGGGCGCACCGGCGCAATCACGCCCGTTGCGCGGCTCGAGCCGGTGTTCGTCGGCGGAGCCACGGTGACCAATGCGACACTGCATAACGAAGACGAAGTGCGCCGCAAGGACATCCGTATCGGCGACACGGTGATCGTGCGGCGTGCCGGCGACGTGATTCCCGAAGTGGTGAGCGCGCTCATCGACCGTCGTCCGGATGACGCTCGCGAATTCGTGATGCCGACGCATTGCCCGGTGTGCGGCTCCAACATCGAACGGCTGCCGGACGAGGCGATTGCGCGCTGCACGGGCGGCCTTTTTTGTCCGGCGCAGCGCAAGCAGGCGCTGTGGCATTTCGCGCAGCGGCGCGCACTGGACATCGACGGATTGGGCGAAAAAATTATCGATCAACTCGTCGAACAGAACCTGGTGCGCACGCCCGCCGATCTGTTTAACCTCGGCTTCTCGACGCTCGCGCAACTCGACCGTTTCGCCGACAAGTCCGCGCAGAACCTGCTCGACTCGCTCGAGAAGGCGAGGCACACCACGCTCTCGCGTTTCATCTACGCACTGGGGATTCGGCATGTCGGCGAATCCACGGCAAAGGATCTGGCGAAGCACTTCGGCTCGCTGGACCCGATCATGGAGGCTTCGGTGGAGTCGCTGCTCGAAGTCAACGACGTTGGGCCGGTTGTCGCCGAATCCATTCACCAGTTTTTCGCCGAAGAGCACAACCGCACGGTGATCGAGCAACTGCGCGCGCACGGCAAGGTCACGTGGCCCGAGGGCCCGCCCGCGCCGAGGGCGCCGCAAGGCGTGCTGGCCGGCAAGACGGTCGTGCTGACCGGCACGTTGCCGAGCCTTGCCCGCGAAGAAGCGAAGGAAATGCTGGAGGCGGCCGGCGCGAAAGTGGCCGGCTCGGTGTCGAAGAAAACAGACTATGTGGTGGCAGGGGCCGAAGCTGGCAGCAAGTTGGTGAAGGCCGAGGAACTCGGCATTCCCGTACTCGACGAAGATGGTATGCGTAAGCTCCTGGAGGGGCAGTCATGATCCGCGAAATTCTCAAGATGGGCGATCCGCGCCTGTTGCGTATTGCCGATCCGGTCGATCACTTCGACACGCCGGAATTGCATGAGCTCATTAAAGACATGTTCGAGACCATGCACGACGCGAACGGGGCAGGGCTTGCCGCGCCGCAAATCGGCGTCAATCTGCAGGTGGTGATCTTCGGTTTCGGCAGTAACGAGCGTTATCCGGACGCGCCGCCCGTGCCGGAAACCGTGCTGATCAATCCGACCATCACGCCGGTCTCGCTCGATATGGAAGAGGGCTGGGAGGGCTGCCTGTCGGTGCCGGGCTTGCGCGGCGCGGTCAGCCGTTTTTCGATGATCAAGTATCACGGCTTCGATCAGTACGGCAAACCGATCGACCGCGTTGCCGAAGGGTTCCATGCGCGCGTCGTGCAGCACGAATGCGATCACCTGATCGGCAAGCTGTATCCGATGCGAATCAACGATTTCGCGAAGTTCGGCTTTACGGAAGTGCTGTTTCCGGACCTGGACCCGAATAGCGACGATTGAGGCGGAAGTTCGAGGCGAAAGAAAAAACCCACGCAAATGCGTGGGTTCGATGAGATTGCTGGATGACTGGGACAGCCCGATCGGCTTACGCTGATCGGGCTGTTTTTTCGGACGTCTGTCAGAACGACTCGTCGGCGGCCAGGTAGCGCCACTGTCCGGGCGGCAGCGCGCCGAGCACCACGCGACCCATCCGCACGCGCTTCAGGCCGATCACTTCGAGGCCGACCAGTTCGCACATCCGGCGAATCTGGCGCTTCTTGCCCTCGCGCAGCACGAAGCGCAACTGCTCGCCGTTTTGCCAGCTGACCTGCGCGGGCTTGAGCGGGACGTCGTCGAGCGAGAGGCCGTGGCGCAGCAATTCGAGGCTTTCCGCCGGGAAGTGACTTTCGACGTCGACGGTATGCTCGCCGTAGGCGACGCGCACCAGATATTCCTTGTCGATCTCCGAATGCCCGCCGATCAGTTGCTTGGCGATGCGGCCGTCCTGCGTCAGCACCAGCAAGCCCGTTGAATCGATGTCGAGACGCCCGGCCGGCGCCAGTTGACGCAAATGCGCGACGGAAAAACGGATGTCCGAATGGTCGCCTTCCCAGCGGTTTTCCGGCGTCACGAGCGTGATGGCCGGCTGATAGCCGTCTTCCGCCTGGCCCGACACGTAGCCGACTGTCTTATGGATCAGCACGGTGACCTGGCTCGCTTGCACGGCTTCGGCGGCGGGGTCGATCTCGATCCGCTGATCGGGACGCACTTTAGTGCCCAGCGTGTCGATCCGTTCGCCGTCGACGAGCACCCAGCCTTTCTCGATCCATTCGTCGGCCTCGCGGCGCGAACACAGGCCGAGCTCCGACATGAGCTTGGACAGACGCAGCGTGCCTGGCGCGTCTTCGATGTCGCGACGCGGTGTGCGCGGGGCCTGCTCGGCTTGCGCGTGACGGTCGGCCGATGCGGCGCCGCGCGGCTTGCCGGCGCGCGCGGGGCGGTCGTCGGGGCCGCGGCGTGTGGCGGATGGCTTATCGAAGCTGCGGGGGGCGCGGTCCGTGCGCTCTGTGCGCGGGGCGGAGGCGTTGCTGAAATCGCGTCGGGCGGGTGTGCGTTCGCCGCGTTCGTCACGGGGCGCGCGTGCTTCACGGTCCGGGCGGTCGCCGTAGCCGCTCTTCACGGGCTTCGCAAAGCTTCGTTCTCCACGCTCTCCGCGCTCGCCTTCGAAGCGACGCGGGGCGCTGTCGCTACGCGGTCCGCGCTCGCTGCCGAAACGCGGGCGATCGGATGCGTCGCGCTCGCGGCCCGTCGGGCGCTCGCCGCGCGCACCGGCTTCCGCAGGACGGCCTGCTCCGGTGCGTGGTCCAGCAAATGGCCGGCGCTCGCCGCTGTCGCCGCGCGGCGCACGGTCTCCACCGAATTTGCGCGCGGCGCCGCCGTCGGCGTTGCCGTCGAAGCGGCGGGGCGGGCGCTCGGTGCTGTCTCCGAAACGACGGGGGGCGCGTTCCGCGCCTGCGCCGCGAGGCGCTCGGTCGCTGCTGCCGGTGCGGTCTTCGAAGCGTCGCGGTGCGCGGTCGCTGCTGCCGGCGCGGTCTTCGAAACGTCGCGGTGCGCGTTCGGCGCGCTCGCCGGCCGGGGCGCGAGGTCCGCGCTCGCCGCCGCCTGCGCGATCGTCGAAGCGCCGCGGTGGGCGGTCACTGCTACCCGCACGATCTTCGAAGCGTCGCGGTGCGCGCTCGCTGCGGTCGCCGGCCGGGGCACGAGGCCCGCGGTCGCTGCCACTGGCGCGGTCTTCAAACCGTCGCGGTGCTCGCTCGCCGCCACCTGAGCGGTCTTCAAAGCGTCGCGGCCCACGCTCGGCGCGGTCGCCGGCCGGGGCACGAGGCCCGCGGTCGCCACCGCCTGCGCGATCGTCAAAGCGCCGCGGTGGGCGGTCGCTGCTACCGGTGCGGTCTTCAAAACGTCGCGGTGCGCGTTCGGCGCGCTCGCCGGCCGGGGCACGAGGCCCGCGCTCACCACCACCTGCGCGATCCTCGAAGCGTCGCGGTGCGCGCTCGCTGCTACCGGCGCGATCTTCAAAGCGTCGCGGCCCACGCTCAGCGCGGTCGCCGGCTGGGGCACGCGGTGCGCGCTCGCCGCCACCGGCCCGATCCTCAAACCGTCGCGGCGCTCGCTCGCCACCGCGCTCACTGCTTCCATCAAAACGCCGTGCAGGCGCACCGCTCGTACCTTCACGACGCGGCGGCCGGTCGGACCCGCCCCGCCGCGCGCCAGGCGCGCCGCCAGCGCCACGCTCACGCGCGAACCCACCTTCCTCGCGAGGAGCACGCGGCGCGCGAGCGCCAGCCGAACGTTTTCCGCCCGCCGACGCGCCCGCGCCTTCCCTGCGCGCTTCGCCCGGGCCGGACGTCGACGGTTTGGGTCCCGCCGGCCGTGTCGGCTTGCGCGCCGACGTGCTGCCGCTACGGACAGGGGCGCGTTCGGACGAAGCCGGCCGCGGGTGCTTGGCTGTTAATTTGACTCGCATGAAATCTCACACTGCGATCGCGCGCAGCAGTTCCGTCTCGACCTGAATTTGCAGGCGGTTGTCCGACAGACCGTGCCCATCCAGCAGGAATACGTCCTCGACGCGTTCGCCGAGCGTATTGATCCGTGCCGACGCGACGCCGACACGATGTTCGGCGAGCACGCGCGCGATCGAATAAAGAAGGCCTGGCCGGTCGTTCGCCGACACGGACAGGATGTAGTATTGGCCGCGATCGTCGGCCCGAAGATCGACGCGCGGCGTAACAGGGAAGGTCCGCGACAGCCGCGACAAGCGGCCCTTCGACGGGCCCGGAAGCCAGGTGCCGTCGCCGGTGAGGCGCGCGGTCAGTTCCTGTTCGACGAGATTGGCAATGTCGCGATAATGCACGTCTTCTTCGGTATGCGCGACGAGGAAATTATCGAGCGCGTAGCCGTGACGCGTCGTGCTGACGCGCGCATCCAGCACCGACAAGCCATTGCGGTCGAAATACGCGCAAATGCCGGCGAACAGATCCGGCTGATCCTTCACGTACACGAGCACCTGAAGCGCTTCGCCGATCGGCGACGGGCGAGCCCGGACGATCGGCGTCGGCGTCTCGACGTAACGGTAGAGCACACGCGTTTGCCAAGCGATGTCGGCCGCGTCGTGACGCAGGAAATAGCCGACGTCGAGCTTGTCCCACAGCGCCTTCTGCGCGCCTTCGGGCACCGTTTCGAGACGCAAGAGCGCAAGCGCCTCTTCCTGACGCGACTCCAGTTCCGAATGCGCGTCCGGCCGCGCGCCGCCAAGCACGGCGAGCGTCGCGCGATACAGGTCCTCGAGCAGCTTGCCCTTCCACGTATTCCAGACCTTCGGGCTGGTTCCGCGGATGTCGGCCACCGTCAGCAAATACAGCGCGGTCAGGCGGCGCTCGGTGCCGACCAGTTCCGCGAATCGCTTGATGACCTCGGGGTCGCTCGTGTCCTGCTTTTGCGCGACCTGGCTCATGGTCAGATGCTGCTGGACGAGCCAGACGACGAGTTCGCCGTCGTCGCCCTCGATGCCGTGATTGCGGCAGAAGCGCCGCGCGTCGGCCATGCCGAGCGTGGAATGGTCGCCGCCGCGGCCTTTCGCAATGTCGTGAAACAGCGCCGCGACGTACAGCACCCACGGCCGGTCGAAGCTAACGATCAACTGGCTGCAGAACGGATATTCATGCGCGTGTTCGGCCACGGCGAAGCGCCGCAGATTGCGCAGCACCATCAGAATGTGCTGATCGACCGTGTAGACGTGATACAGGTCGTGCTGCATCTGTCCGACGATGCGCCGGAAATTCAGCAGATATCGCCCGAGCACGCTGGTCTGGTTCATCAGGCGCAACGCGTGCGTGATGCCGGCCGGCTGCTTCAGGATGTCCATGAAAAGACGCCGGTTTTCCGGATCGCGGCGCCAATGCTGATCCATCACTTCGCGCGCGTTGTAGATGGCGCGCAGTGTGCGCGCCGAAAGCCCTTTCACGCCAGGCGTCTGCTCGTACAGCAGGAAGGCTTCGAGAATGGCGTTCGGTTCGCGCTGGAACAGGTCGTCGCTGGCGATTTCGAGCATGCCCTGTTTTTCGACGAAACGATCGGACAGCACCCGCGTAATGCCGCTCGTGCTGGGAAAAAGCTGAGCCTCGATGTTCTGGATCAGAATCGTCGCGAGTTGCGTGACCGCCTTCGCCGCCCAGTAATAGCGGCGCATCAGCTGTTCGCTCGCGCGCTTGGTGGCGGTCGGCTTGTAGCCGAAACTCTCGGCCACCGGCGTTTGCAGATCGAACACCAGAATGTCCTGGCGACGCCCCGCGGTGACGTGGACCCGCGCCCGCAGCGACTTGAGGAAGCCCTCGTTGCGCCGCAGTTCCTGCGCTTCGCGCTCGGTGATGAGTCCGCGGGCCTCGAGTTCGCGCCAGCTACTGCCGAAGCCGGCCGCCTGGGTCACCCACAGAATCAGTTGAAGATCGCGCAGACCGCCGGGGCTTTCCTTGATATTCGGCTCGAGCGCGTAAGGCGTGTCCTGGAACTTGGCGTGACGCTGGCGCATTTCCAGCACTTTCGCCTGGAAAAACGCTTTCGGATCGAGCGCCTCGCGATAGCGCTTCGCGAAGTCGTCGAACAAGGCCGCGCTGCCGGTAATGCGCCGCGCTTCGAGCAGCGACGTGCGCACGGTGACGTCGTTAGCGGCTTCTTCCAGACACTGCGAGACGCTGCGTACGCTGCTGCCCAGCTCGAGCCCCAGATCCCACGCGAGGCTGATGAAGCGCTCGATGCGCGCTTCCAGATGTTCGAGCGGCGCGTCCGGCAGCAGCACCAGAATGTCGATGTCGGAATGCGGAGCCAGTTCGCCGCGACCGAATCCGCCGACGGCGACGAGCGCCAGCTCGGCCGGCAGTTCGCAGGTGTTCCAGGCGGCGCGCAGGGAGTCGTCGGTGGTGCGCGAGAGCGCCGCCATCAATCCTTCTACGTTGGTGGCGGTCCTGAAGCGTTCCAGCAACTGGGCTTTGGCCACTTTGTAGTCCGCCTTGAGCGACGTGGCGTGGGATCGGGCGACGGCTGGAACACTACTCATGGGCGGCTGGCGGTGAAAAGGCGGGATCGATCAGGCCGTGGCGGCGATCACCGGCGGGCGCGCGGGCGTGCCGGCGGACACGGTCAGCACGTCGTAGCCGGTTTCCGTCACGAGCACCGTGTGTTCCCATTGCGCCGACAGACTGCGGTCCTTCGTCTTGACGGTCCACTGGTCCGGCATGGTGCGGATGTCGCGGCGGCCGGCGTTGATCATCGGCTCGATCGTGAAGATCATGCCGGCTTGCAGTTCGAGCCCGGTGCCGGGGCGGCCGTAGTGCAGAATCTGCGGGTCTTCGTGAAACACCGTGCCGATGCCGTGGCCGCAATATTCGCGCACCACGCTGTAGCCTTGCGCCTCGGCGTGCTTCTGGATCGCATAGCCGATGTCGCCCAGATGCGCGCCGGGGCGGACCTGGTCAATGCCGAGCCACATGCACTCGAAGGTGGTCTGAACCAGCCGCTTCGCGAGAATCGAGCCCTCGCCGACGATGAACATGCGGCTCGTGTCGCCGAAGTAACCTTCCTTGATCACCGTAATGTCGATGTTCAGCGCGTCGCCGTTCTTCAGCGTCTTGTCGCCGGGAATGCCGTGGCAGATCACGTCGTTCACCGAGATGCAGGTGGCCTTGGGGTAGGGCGGATAGCCGGGCGGCTGATAATTCAGCGGCGCGGGCACGGTGCCCTGTTCCTTCAGCATGTATTCGTGACACAGGCGGTCGAGTTCGCCGGTCGTGACGCCGGCCGTGACGAACGGCGTGATGTAGTCGAGCACTTCGCTCGCAAGTTTGCAGGCGACGCGCATTTGCGCGATGTCGTGTTCGTTTTTGAGCGTGATAGCCATGAGTCGGGCCTGAAATGCGATTTATTCCGGGATTATCGCACCATATTCCCCGTGCCGCAGTCTTTTGGCGGGGTTTCGGCGCCTGTAACGATAGAGCGGAGGGCTTTGCGGTTCACGGCTGGAAGACGACGCGCGAGGCGGCCAGCCAGGCGCCGGGTGCAACCGGAGCCCGCGCGAAGGAGCCACCCGGCAGGTTGAGTCGGCCGATAGTCGCATGCTATAATGTTTGGCTAAGTCGATCCTTTTCCTGTCCTGGTGGCTTCTTGTCATCGTTCAGACCGACTCTAGGCTGATTATGGTGGCAGCGGGCCAGCAACCAATCAACCAACGGCAGATAGAGGTGAAGCTTCCCGTGGCGCTTGTCGCCCGAGCCACGGGTGAGAGCAGTATCAAGGCGGCAGACTCGCAAGCCGGCGCACCCAGGGTGTTCGCGGCGCTCAGCCAGACAAGACATGGCGGCGCGGCGGATACGGCAGCCGGCTTAAGACCCAACCCTCGCGGAGATTTTCATGGCAGTTACCATGCGTCAAATGCTGGAAGCCGGTGTCCACTTCGGTCACCAAACGCGCTTCTGGAACCCGAAGATGGCCCCCTTCATTTTCGGCCATCGCAACAAGATTCACATCATCAACCTCGAAAAGACGCTGCCGATGTACAACGACGCGCTGAAGTACGCGCGTCAACTGGCAGCCAATCGCGGCACCATCCTGTTCGTCGGCACGAAGCGTCAGTCGCGTGACACGATCGCCCAGGAAGCGCAGCGCGCCGGCATGCCTTATGTCAACGCACGCTGGCTCGGCGGCATGCTGACCAACTTCAAGACGCTGAAGGTTTCGATCAAGCGCCTGAAGGACATGGAAGCGGCGCTGGAAGCAGGCGAAACGGAACGCATGAGCAAGAAGGAAGCTCTGCTGTTCGAACGCGAAATGGCCAAGCTGCAGAAGTCGATCGGCGGCGTGAAGGACATGGGCGGCATTCCGGACGCGATTTTCGTGGTCGACGTCGGCTACCACAAGATTGCCGTCACCGAAGCGAACAAGCTCGGCGTGCCGGTCATCGCAGTGGTCGATACGAACCACTCGCCGGAAGGCATCGACTACGTGATCCCGGGTAACGACGACGCCAGCAAGGCCGTCGCTCTGTACGCGGCCGGCGTGGCTGACGCGATCCTCGAAGGCCGTGCCAACGCGGTCAACGAAGTGGTGCAGGCTGCACGCGGCGACGACGGCGACGAGTTCGTCGAGGTCAACGCGGAAGCGTAAAGCTGCCCCGTGTCCGGCAAAAAAGGGGGCTTTCTACAGGCCCCCTTTTTTTAAGCCGCGACGCTGTAGCAAGGCGTTATCCGTAAAAAATTCGCATAACGCTGAAACGAATTCTTGCCGCCGGTATCGAAGTGCGGGCGGCGTGTGACACGGAACACAGACGGAACTCAAGGAGCAAATGATGGCGGCAATTACCGCAAGCATGGTTGCAGAACTGCGCGCAAAGACCGACGCGCCGATGATGGAATGCAAGAAGGCGCTGACGGAAGCCGACGGCGACATGGCGCGCGCCGAAGAGCTGCTGCGCGTGAAGCTGGGCAACAAGGCCAGCAAGGCGGCATCGCGCGTCACGGCTGAAGGCGTGGTCGCATCGTTCATCGGCGGCAATGCAGGTTCGCTGGTCGAGCTGAACTGCGAAACCGACTTCGTTTCGAAGAACGACGACTTCCTGGCTTTCTCGAAGAAGATCGCCGAACTGGTCGCCACGCAAAACCCGGCCGACGTCGCCGCGCTGTCCGCTCTGCCGCTCGACGGCCAGACCGTCGACGCAGTGCGCCTCGCGCTGGTCGGCAAGATCGGTGAAAACCTGTCGATCCGCCGTTTCGTGCGCTTCGAGACGTCGAACAAGCTGGCAGCGTACCTGCACGGCACGCGCATCGGCGTGCTGGTCGAGTACACCGGCGCCGACGAGCAGGTCGGCAAGGACGTGGCCATGCACATCGCCGCGATGAAGCCGGTCTCGCTGTCGTCGGACGACGTGCCGGCGGACCTGATCGCCAAGGAACGCAGCATCGCCGAGCAGAAGGCCGCCGAATCGGGCAAGCCGGCTGAAATCGTCGCGAAGATGGTGGAAGGCAGCGTGCAGAAGTACCTGAAGGAAGTGTCGCTGCTGAACCAGACGTTCGTTAAGAACGACAAGCAGACGATCGAACAGATGCTGAAGGCGGGCAACGCGAGCGTCCAGAAGTTTGCGCTCTTCGTGGTCGGCGAAGGCATCGAGAAGAAGCAGGACGACTTCGCCGCTGAAGTTGCCGCTCAAGTGGCTGCTGCGAAGCAACAATAAGCATCGCGAGTCTTAGCTAGTACCGTTGTACCCGCGGCGCAGCAAGACTGTGCCGCGGTCGGCAGCGCCGCAAGGCTGCGCGCGGGTTGATCCTCGCCGCGCGGCCGCCGCCGGTGGACCTTCCGGGCTCATCAATTTGGCGGCGCTTGCCCGAATCGGCGTTTCACCCCTACATTAGTCCCTTGTTGTTGCCCTGTTCTGCGCGATCTGGATACCCCTATGCCCACTGCCTACAAACGCGTCCTGCTCAAACTCTCCGGTGAAGCTCTGATGGGCGACGATGCCTTCGGCATCAATCGCGCGACCATCGAACGAATGGTGGCGGACGTGGCCGAAGTGGTCCGTCTTGGAACGCAGTTGGCGGTAGTGATCGGCGGCGGCAACATCTTCCGTGGCGTCGCGGGCGGCGCGGCCGGCATGGATCGCGCCACGGCCGACTACATGGGCATGCTGGCCACCATGATGAACGCGCTGGCGCTGCAAGACGCCATGCGTCACGCCGGCATCGAGGCGCGTGTGCAATCCGCGCTGCGCATGGACCAGGTCGTCGAGCCGTACATCCGTCCGCGCGCGATTCGCCAGCTCGAAGAAGGCAAAGTCGTGATTTTCGCGGCCGGCACCGGCAACCCGTTCTTCACGACCGACACGGCCGCCGCGCTGCGCGGCTCGGAAATCGGCGCCGAAGTCGTGTTGAAAGCCACCAAGGTGGACGGCGTCTACTCAGCCGACCCGAAGAAAGATCCGAGCGCGACGCGCTACACCACGATCAGCTTCGACGAGGCAATCGGCCGCAACCTGCAGGTCATGGACGCCACGGCGTTCGCGCTGTGCCGCGACCAGAAGCTGCCGATCCGCGTTTTTTCGATCGTCAAGCCGGGCGCATTGAAGCGCATCGTGCTCGGCGAGGACGAGGGCACCCTCGTCCACGTGTAAACTCTCGTTCACATAACGTGGGCTTTGACGCGAGCCCGGGCCGCCGCATATCGCGCGTGCTGGCCGGCTCGCACCGTTTTGAAGGTTCGGAGGTTTTAAAATGTCTGTGGCTGATATCAGGAAGGGCGCTGAACAAAAGATGCAGCGTTCCATCGACGCGTTCAAGAACGATCTGTCGAAAATCCGTACGGGCCGTGCGCACACGGGCCTGCTCGATCACATCCAGTGCGATTACTACGGCTCGCCGGTGCCTATCTCGCAGGTCGCGAACCTGACGCTGATCGACGCGCGCACGATCGGCGTGCAGCCGTGGGAAAAGAAGATGGTCCCGGTCGTCGAAAAGGCGATCCGCGAGTCGGATCTCGGCCTGAACCCGGCTACCCAGGGCGACGTGATCCGCGTGCCGATGCCCGCGCTGACCGAAGAACGCCGCCGCGAACTGACGAAAGTCGTCAAGAGCGAAGCCGAAACGGCCAAGGTCGCCGTGCGCAATCTGCGCCGCGACGCGAACGAGCAACTGAAGAAGCTCGTTAAAGACAAGGAAATTTCGGAAGACGACGAACGCCGCGCCGGTGACGACGTTCAGAAGCTGACGGACAAATTCGTTGCTGAAATCGACAAGCTTGTTGTGACCAAAGAAGCAGAGATCATGACGGTATGAGGCTGCGAGGCTCCGAACAGAACGCCGGCTCGCTTCGGCGTTACTGTCTGTGCGGAGCTCGCGCGAAGTCCGAGTCGTGAAGCGCCAGGTCTGGGAGCACTCACACTTTCAGGATTTTTACTTCTTCATTTGCAGTTATTGTCCCGACGGCCATGACCTACACCAGTTCAACCGTGCGCGTGCCTGATGTCGCCGCGGTGCCGCGACACATCGCGATCATCATGGACGGCAACGGCCGTTGGGCCACCCAGCGCCGCTTGCCGCGCGTGGCCGGTCATACGCGCGGCGTCGACGCGGTGCGCGCAGCCGTCGAGGCGTGCGCCCGCCAGGGCGTCGAATATCTGACGCTGTTCGCTTTCAGCTCCGAAAACTGGCGCCGTCCGAACGACGAAGTGTCGTTCCTGATGCGCCTTTTCGTCACGGCGCTGGAGCGCGAAATCGGCAAGCTGCACGCAAACGGCATCCGTTTGCGCGTGGTCGGCGATCTCGAACGTTTCGATGCGCGCATCCGCGACCTGATCAAACGGGCGGAAACCAAGACCGCGCGCAATTCCCGCCTCACGCTGACCATCGCCGCCAATTACGGCGGCCGCTGGGACATCATGCAGGCGACCCGCAAGCTCGTGGAACAGGCCGCGCTGGCCGGCAAGCCGGTCGAGGTGAACGAGGATTCGTTCGCCGAGCATCTGTCCATGGCCTATGCGCCCGAGCCCGACCTCTTCATCCGCACGGGCGGCGAGCGGCGCGTCAGCAATTTCCTGCTGTGGCAACTCGCCTACACCGAGTTCTATTTCACCGACACCTTCTGGCCGGATTTCGACGCCGACGCGCTCGGCCGCGCGATTGCCTCATACGGCGAGCGTGAGCGCCGTTTCGGCCGCACCAGCGCTCAGCTCGAGCCGCAATCGCAAAACGTCGATTCGCTTCCATGCTAAAAACCCGTGTCATCACGGCGATTGTGCTTCTGGCGGTGTTCCTGCCCGTCACGTTGTTCGCGCCGGTCGGCGCGTTCGGCGCGCTGATCGCCTTCGTCGTCGTGTTCGCCGCATGGGAATGGGCCCGCCTGCTGAAGCTGGGCGGCGCCGGCCCGGTCATCTACGCGCTCGTCGCGGCGGTCGCGCTCGTGGCCAGCACGCGTCTTGGCATCGGCGTGGACAGTGCGCAGCCGTTTTACAAGGCGGCCGCCATTTTCTGGGTGATCGCCGGCCCGTTCGTGCTGCTGCGCAAGCCGACGCTCGCGCAAGGCGCCTGGCGCAGCTTTCTGCTGCTTGCCGGGATTGTGATATTCGTCGCCTGCTGGCATGCTCTCGTCGCCGCGCGCATGCAAGGCGTGCCGTTCGTGCTGTCGCTGCTGCTATTGGTATGGCTCGCGGATATCGGCGCATACTTCTCGGGTAAGGCGTTCGGCAAGCACAAGCTCGCGCCCGCCATCAGTCCCGGCAAGACGTGGGAGGGCGCGATCGGCGGCTGGCTCGCGGTGATGATCGTCGCGGTGGCGGCGGTCCTTTCGCATGCGTTCGAGCCGACCCTGTATTCTGAGCTGTGGGCGCATTGGGGCGCCCCGCGCGCGCTGCTTGCCCTGACGCTGCTGGTGGCGTTCAGCGTGGTGGGCGACCTTTTTGAATCCATGATGAAACGCCAGGCCGGCGTGAAAGATTCGAGCGGCCTGTTGCCGGGGCACGGAGGCGTGCTCGACCGCATCGACGCATTGTTGCCGGTGCTGCCGCTTGCCATGCTGCTGCTCGGCTAGAGAAAGAGATATGCAAAAACGTCTGACATTGCTCGGTTCCACGGGCTCGATTGGAGACAGTACGCTCGACGTCGTCGCGCGTCATCCGGAGCGCTTTTCGGTTTATGCGCTCACCGCGCACCGCAACGGCGACAAGCTCGTCGAGCAATGCCTGCGCTTCCGGCCGGAAGTGGCGGTAGTCGGCGACGCCGACACGGCGGCGCGCGTCGCGGCCAAGCTGCGCGACGCGGGCTGCAAGACCGAGGTGACGCACGGTGCCGAGGCGCTCGTCGAGGTGTCGAAGAGCGACGGCTGCGACACCGTGGTCGCGGCCATCGTCGGTGCGGCCGGCCTCGCGCCGAGCCTCGCGGCCGCGCGCGCCGGCAAGCGCATCCTGCTCGCGAACAAGGAAGCGCTCGTCATGTCGGGCGCTATCTTCATGGATGCCGTGCATGACAACGGCGCCGTGCTCTTGCCGGTCGACAGCGAACACAACGCCATTTTCCAGTGCCTGCCGCGCGAAGCCGCGCTGCATGGCGGCGTCTCCAAGATCATCCTGACCGCGTCGGGCGGCCCGTTCCGCACGCGCGAACCGGCCACGCTCGCCGACGTCACGCCCGATGAAGCCTGCAAGCATCCGAACTGGGTGATGGGCCGCAAGATCTCCGTCGACTCCGCGACCATGATGAACAAGGGCCTCGAGGTCATCGAGGCGCATTGGCTGTTCGGCTTGCCGGGCGAGCGCATCGACGTGCTGATTCATCCGCAAAGCGTGATTCATTCGCTGGTGTCGTACGCCGACGGTTCGGTGCTCGCGCAACTCGGCAATCCCGATATGCGCACGCCGATCGCGCACGCGCTCGCGTTCCCGGATCGCGTGGATTCGGGCGTCGCGCAACTGGATCTGGTGGAAATAGCGTCGCTGTCGTTTGAAAAGCCGGACTACACGCGTTTCCCTTGCCTGGCATTGGCCATGAAGGCGCTCGCCGAAGGCGGCGTCGCCAGCGCGGCGCTCAATGCCGCTAACGAAATTGCTGTTGAAGCGTTCCTGTCGCGCCAGATCGGCTTCATGGCGATCGCGCAGGTGGTCGACTCGGTGCTCAACGCGTTGCCCAATCGCAGCGCGCATGCGCTCGAAGACGTGATCGAAGCGGACGCCGCCGCGCGTCGCGCCGCAGCCGAATTCATCGCGCGTCTGCCCGACGCCGCCCGCCGCACGGAACGCGCCGTCCAGTGAGGCGCCTATGAATCTGCTGATCGAAGTGCTCGCCTTCGCGGTCGCGATTGGCGTGCTGGTGGTCGTCCACGAATATGGGCATTACAGCGTGGCGCGGCTGTGCGGCGTCAAGGTGCTGCGCTTTTCGATTGGCTTCGGCAAGCCGCTGTTCCAATGGGTTAGTCCCAAGAGCGGCACCGAATGGACGGTCGCCGCGCTGCCGCTCGGCGGCTACGTGAAGATGCTCGACGAGCGCGAGACGGGCGGCGCGCCGATTCCCGCCGAAGCGTTGCCGCATGCGTTCAACCGGCAGTCGGTGTGGCGCCGCATCGCAATCGTCGCGGCCGGGCCGGTCGCGAATTTCCTGCTTGCCATCGTCCTGTTCGGCCTCGTGTTCGCGACCGGCGTCACCGAACCGGCGGCGATCCTTGCCACGCCCGCGCCCAACACGACCGCTGCGGCCGCCGGTTTCGAAGGCGGCGAAACAGTGGTGGCGGTGCGCGCGGAGAACGCGGCCGACTCCGAGCCGGTGCGCTCGTGGTCGGACTTGCGCTGGAAGCTGCTCGGCGCGGCGTTCGATCACAAGCGCGTCGTGCTGATCGCGAAAGGCGCGAACGGCCCGTCCGACTTCCAGCTCGATCTGCGCGGTGTCACCGAAAAGGACGTCGACGACGACTTCATGTCGCGGCTCGGCTTCGAACCCGGCGGGGGCAAGCTGACGGTTGCCGGCGTGCAGCCGGGCAGTGCCGCGCAAAAGGCGGGCCTTCTTCCGGGCGATCGCTTGCGCGCGATCAACGGAGTCGCGACTGATAACGCCACAGCCTTCATCGCGTATGTAAAATCGCACGCCGGCCAACCGCTGACGCTGCAAGTAGAGCGCGCAGCCGCGGGTCAAACGGAAGCACAGGGCGCGGGCAAGCTCGAAGACATCAGGATCGTTCCGCAAGCGCAGCGCGACGCGGCAACGGGGCAGCAGGTCGGTCGCATCGGCGCCGAACTGGCGACCCAGGTGCCGTCCATCAACGTGCGTTATGGACCGGTCGAAAGTCTTCAGCTCGGCGCGCGCCGCACGTGGGATCTCGCGGTTTACTCGGTGCGGATGTTCGGCCGCATGATCGTCGGCGATGCATCGCTGAAGAATCTGTCCGGTCCGGTGACCATCGCCGATTACGCAGGAAAGAGCGCACGTCTGGGTCCTTCTGCATTCCTGTCGTTCCTCGCCCTCGTCAGTATTAGCCTCGGTGTACTGAACCTGCTACCAATTCCGGTATTGGACGGGGGTCATCTGTTATATTATTTGGTTGAAGCTGTGACCGGTAAAGTTGTCTCCGATCGCTGGCAACTCGTTTTTCAGAGGGCGGGTCTCGCCTGCATCGTCGCTTTGTCGGCGATTGCACTGTTCAACGATCTCGCTCGTTTAATCCACTTTTAAAGTGTCCGGCGGCGCTCACAATAGCGACCGTCCGACCTGATGCAGCTATACACACTGGGGAAGCACGTTGTTTAAACCTCATCGCTTTGTTCCGAAGACGGTTATAACCGCGGCATTCGCCGCGCATGGGCTGGTTGCTCACGCAACCACGCCCTTCGTGGTGCAAGACATCCGGATCGAGGGATTGCAACGCGTCGAACCCGGTACGGTGTTCGCCTACCTGCCCATCAAGCAGGGCGACACGTTCAACGACGACAAGGCATCCGAAGCGATTCGCGCGCTGTACGCAACGGGTTTCTTCAACGACGTCAAGATCGCGACCGAAGGCAATGTAGTGATCGTGCAGGTGCTGGAGCGTCCGGCCATCGGCACGATCGACTTCGCGGGCATTCACGAATTCGACAAGGAAAACCTGACCAAGGCGCTGCGCGCGGTCGGTTTGTCGCAAGGCCGTTACTACGACAAGGCGCTCGTCGATAAGGCGGAACAGGAACTGAAGCGCCAGTATCTGACGCGCGGCTACTATGCAGCCGAAGTCACGACCACCATCACGCCGATCGACCGCAATCGCGTCTCGGTGCTGTTCTCGGTGGCCGAAGGGCCGAGCGCCAAGATTCGCCAGATTAACTTTATCGGCAACAAGGCGTTCAGCACCGGCACGCTGCGCGACGAAATGCAGTTGTCCACGCCGAACTGGTTCTCGTGGTACACGAAGAATGACCTGTACGCGAAAGACAAGCTCACCGGCGACCTCGAAAATATCCGCTCGTACTACCTGAACCGCGGCTATCTCGAGTTCAACATCGAGTCGACCCAGGTGTCGATCACGCCGGACAAGAAGGACATGTATCTGACGGTCACGCTGCATGAAGGCGAGCCGTACACGATCTCGAGCATCAAGCTGGCCGGCAATCTGCTCGACCGCGAGCCGGAGCTTGCCAAGCTCATCAAGATCAAACCGGGCGACCGCTTCTCGGCCGAAAAGCTGCAATCCACGACCAAGGCAATCGTCGACAAGCTGGGCGAATACGGTTACGCGTTCGCGACCGTCAACGCGCAGCCGCAGATCGACCAGTCCAATCACAAGGTGGACCTGACGCTGCAAGTGGACCCGAGCCGCCGCGTGTACGTGCGCCGCATCAACGTGGTGGGCAACACCCGTACGCGCGACGAAGTGGTGCGCCGCGAAATGCGCCAGCTCGAAAGCTCGTGGTTCGACTCGAACCGCCTCGCGTTGTCGAAAGACCGTATCAACCGTCTTGGCTACTTTACCGACGTCGACGTGACCACGATCCCCGTGGAAGGCACGCCCGACCAGGTGGACGTGGACGTGAAGGTCGCCGAAAAACCGACCGGCGCCATTACGCTGGGCGCGGGCTTCTCGTCGACGGACAAGGTGGTGCTGTCCGCAGGCGTCTCGCAAGACAACGTGTTCGGTTCGGGCACGAGCCTCGCGGTGAACGTCAACACCGCGAAGACGTATCGCACGTTGACGGTCACGCAGGTCGACCCGTACTTCACGGTGGACGGCATCAAGCGTATTACCGACGTCTATTACCGCACGTATCAGCCGCTGTATTACTCGACCGATTCGAGCTTCAAGATCGTCACGATGGGCGGCGACCTGAAGTTCGGCATTCCGTTCTCGGAAGTCGATACGGTGTACTTCGGCGCGGGTCTGGAGCAGAACAAGCTCGACGTCGACGCGAACACGCCGGCGTCGTACAAGCAATACGTCGACGACTTCGGCCGCGTGTCGAACAACGTCCCCGTCACGGTGGGCTGGTCGCGCGACGCGCGCGATAGCGCGCTCGTGCCGAGCCGCGGCTACTTCGCGCAGGCGAACGCCGAATACGGCACGCCGATCGGCAGCACGCAGTATTACAAGGCCGACATCAACGCACAGTACTATTACTCGTTTGCGCGCGGCTTCGTGCTGGGCTTCAACTTCCAGGGCGGCTACGGCAAGGGCACGGGCGGCAAGCCATACCCGATTTTCAAGAACTACTACGCGGGCGGTATCGGTTCGGTCCGTGGCTACGAGCCGAGCTCGCTCGGTCCGCGCGACAAGACGACGGGCGATCCGATCGGCGGCTCGAAGCTGCTCGTCGGCAACATCGAATTGACATTCCCGCTGCCGGGCACCGGCTATGATCGCACCTTGCGCGTGTTCACGTTCCTCGACGCCGGTAACGTCTGGGCGGACGCGAGCGCTGCGGCCAATTCGAACGGCGCGAACGGTCTGCGTTACGGCTACGGTGTCGGTCTCGCATGGATTTCGCCGATCGGGCCGCTCAAGCTGAGCCTGGGCTTCCCGCTCACGAAGCACACGGGCGACCAGTATCAGAAGTTCCAGTTCCAGATCGGGACGGCGTTCTGATCCGCGTTGCGGACGGCTCGCCAAACAACAGTATCGAGAGGATCACTTTGCTAACCGGTATGTTTTCGAAACGTGTGGCTTGCGCGCTGGCGCTGGCAATGACGCTGGGCGTCGGAGTGGCGCACGCTCAGGAAGCCAGGATCGCCGCGGTGAATTCGGACCGGATTCTGCGGGAATCGGCGGCGGCGAAGGCGGCCCAGGTCAAGCTCGAGGCCGAGTTCGCCAAGCGCGACAAGGACCTCGCGGACATGGCGCAGAAGCTCAAGTCGATGTCCGATTCGCTCGACAAGAACGGCGCGTCGATGTCGTCCACGGACCGTGCGCAAAAGCAGCGCGATCTGTCGCAACTCGACACCGACTTCCAGCGCAAGCAACGCGAGTTCCGCGAAGACCTGAATCAGCGCCGCAATGAAGAACTGGCGGCGGTGCTGGATCGCGCGAACAAGGTGATCAAGCAGATCGCCGAGGCGCAGCACTATGACCTGATCGTGCAGGAAGCGGTGTATGTGAGCCCGCGCATCGATATTACGGATCAGGTGCTCAAGGCTCTCGCGGCTTCGGGCAACTGAAGGCGGTAGTAGAGCGCCGACAGCGCGCACCGACAAGTTGTACTGATCAGCAGGAGACACGATAGGCATGGCTTTTACGCTCGAGGACATCGTCCAGCGGTTCGGCGGTGAAGTAGTGGGAGACGGTTCGCAGCGCGTCGGCAGTCTGGCGCCGCTCGACCAGGCAGGCCCGGACCAGCTGGCGTTCCTCGCCAACCCGAAGTACCTGTCGCAAGTCGAAACAACCCGCGCGGGCGCGGTGCTGATCAATGCGGACGACCTCGCGAAGCTCGCATCGGGCAGCGGGCGTAATTTCATCGTCACACCGAACCCGTACGCTTACTTCGCGCGCGTCGCGCAAACCTTCATCGACCTCGCCACGCCGAAGGTCGCGCCCGGCATTCATCCGAGCGCGACGATCGATCCGTCCGCGCAGATCGCCGCAAGCGCGGTGATCGGGCCGCATGTCACGGTGGAAGCGGGCGCGGTCATCGGCGAAAATGTGCGGCTCGACGCGAACGTGGCCATCGGCCGCGGCACGCGCATCGGCGCGGGCTCGCATCTCTATCCGAATGTCACCGTGTATCACGGCTGCAAGCTCGCCGAGCGCGTGATCGTGCACGCGGGCGCGGTCATCGGTTCGGACGGCTTCGGCTTCGCGCCGGATTTCGTCGGCGAAGGCGACGCGCGCACCGGTAGCTGGGTGAAGATTCCGCAAGTGGGCGGCGTGTCGATTGCGGCGGACGTCGAAATCGGTGCGAACACCACGATCGACCGCGGCGCGATGGCCGATACGATCATCGAGGAATGCGTGAAAATCGACAACCTCGTGCAGATCGGGCACAACTGCAAAGTCGGCGCGTACACGGTCATTGCCGGTTGCGCAGGCATTGCGGGCAGCACGACCATCGGCCGTCACTGCATGATCGGCGGCGCGGTCGGCATTGCCGGGCATGTGACGCTGGCAGATCATGTGATCGTGACTGCGAAGTCCGGCGTGTCCAAGTCGCTGCTCAAGCCCGGCATGTACACCAGCGCGTTCCCGGCCGTGAATCACGCCGACTGGAACAAGAGCGCGGCCTTGCTGCGCAATATCGACAAGCTTCGCGACCGCATCAAGGCACTGGAAAACGCCGCCGCGGATCAGCAGGACAGCAAGCCGGCGAGCGCGGCATCCGGCGCGGCAGGTCATGCACGGAGCGAGAAAAGCTAGTTTTCCGGACGGCCCGCCGACTCCGCGTAAAATGGCGGGCGAATATCAGGAAGCGAAGAGGGTTGCCGTGACCCGCGGTGGCACGGCAACCGGTTCACGGCGAGCGCCGGCAGCATGCGCTCATCACGCGCTAACAACGCGTTGACAACCCACCTGCACCAGCATCCGCAGTCATCATCGCGCAGTCAATGCGTGAGCAGAAACACCATGAGCACCGAAAAAATCAATCTCGACATCCATAAGATTCTCACGCTGCTGCCCCATCGTTACCCGATCCTGCTGGTCGACCGGGTGCTCGAACTCGAGCCGCACAAGAGCATCAAAGCGTTGAAGAACGTGTCGATCAACGAGCCGTATTTCCAGGGGCATTTCCCGACGCGTCCGGTCATGCCTGGCGTACTGATCCTCGAAGCGCTTGCGCAAACGGCGGCGCTGCTGACGTTCTCGGAAGAGCCGAGCGATCCGTCGAACACGCTGTATCTGTTTGTCGGTATCGACAACGCGCGCTTCAAGCGTGTCGTCGAGCCGGGCGATCAGCTCATCCTGAACTGCACGTTCGAACGGCATATGCGCGGCATCTGGAAGTTCAAGGCGCGGGCCGAGGTGGACGGCGTGGTGGCGGCTGAAGCCGACCTGATGTGCGCGGTGCGTCACACGGACAAGGACGCCTGAATCAAGGGCACCTGACTCGAGCTTCGGCCAGCCGGCGCCTCATGCAGCGCAGCCGGCTCGCCGCAGCCCATCCAGACAACGCAACAGAATCAGAAGCGAGGACGCATGAGCAGGATTCATCCCACTGCGATCGTCGAACCGGGCGCACAACTCGACGAATCCGTTGAAGTCGGACCGTATGCCGTGATCGGCGCGCATGTCACGATCGGCGCGCGGACCACGGTCGGCTCGCACAGTGTGATCGAAGGTCACACCACGATCGGCGAAGACAACCGCATCGGCCACTACGCATCGGTCGGCGGCCGTCCGCAGGACATGAAGTACAAAGACGAGCCGACGCGGCTCGAGATCGGCAACCGCAACACGATCCGCGAGTTCACCACGATCCACACCGGCACGGTGCAGGACGCGGGCGTGACCACGCTCGGCGACGACAACTGGATCATGGCGTACGTGCACATCGGCCATGACTGCCATGTCGGCAACAACGTCATTCTGTCGAGCAACGCACAGATGGCGGGCCATGTGACGATCGGCGACCACGCGATCGTCGGCGGCATGTCGGGCGTGCATCAGTTCGTGCGCATCGGCGCGCATTCCATGCTGGGCGGCGCATCGGCGCTCGTGCAGGACATTCCGCCGTTCGTGATCGCGGCCGGCAACAAGGCGGAGCCGCACGGCATCAACGTCGAAGGTCTGCGCCGCCGCGGGTTCTCGCCGGACGCCATTTCGGCGCTGCGCTCGGCGTACCGTCTGTTGTACAAGAACAGCCTGTCGCTCGAGGAAGCCAAGGCGCAACTGCGTGAGCTCGCATCCGCCGGCGGCGACGGCGACGGCCCGGTTGGGACGCTGCTCGCATTCGTCGAAGCGTCGCAGCGCGGCATCATCCGCTAAGCGATGGCATTGCAACCCAGTCCGCTGCGCATCGCGATGGTGGCCGGCGAGCCGTCCGGCGACCTGCTGGCGTCGTCGCTGCTGGACGGCCTTGCGAGCCGCCTGCCTGCCGCCACGCATTATTACGGGATCGGCGGTCCGCGCATGGTCGCCACCGGTTTCGACGCCCATTGGCCGATGGAAAAGCTGTCCGTGCGCGGCTATGTCGAAGCGTTGCGGCATATCCCCGAGATTCTGCGCATCCGCACCGACCTGAAGCGCCAACTGCTGGCCGAGCCGCCCGCGGTGTTCGTCGGCGTCGATGCGCCCGATTTCAACTTCGGGCTCGAGCATCCGCTGCGCGAGGCCGGCATCCCGACCGTTCACTTCGTGTGCCCGTCCATCTGGGCGTGGCGCGGCGGGCGCATCAAGAAGATCGCCAAGGCGGTCGACCATATGCTGTGCGTGTTCCCGTTCGAAACGGCGCTGCTCGAAAAGGCGGGCGTCGCGGCATCGTACGTGGGTCATCCTCTCGCCGACGAAATTCCGCTTGAGCCGGACACGCTCGGCGCGCGCCGCACGCTCGGTCTGGCGGAAAGCGGTCCGGTCATCGCGGTGCTGCCGGGCAGCCGCCGCTCGGAGATCGATCTGATCGGGCCGACGTTTTTCGCCGCGATGGAAATGATGCAGCACCAGGAGCCCGGTCTGCGCTTCGTGATGCCCGCGGCCACGCCGGCATTGCGTGAGATGCTGCGCCCGCTGGTCGATTCGCACCCCGGTCTCGCGCTGACCATTACGGACGGCCAGTCGCAGCTCGCCATGACCGCTGCCGACGCGATCCTCGTTAAAAGCGGCACGGTCACGCTCGAGGCCGCGCTCCTGAAAAAGCCAATGGTCATCTCGTACAAGGTGCCTTGGCTGACGGGTCAGATCATGCGCCGGCAGGGTTATCTGCCGTACGTCGGCTTGCCGAACATTCTGGCGGGCCGCTTCGTGGTGCCCGAAATCCTCCAGCACTTCGCGACGCCGCAGGCGCTCGCCGAAGCCACGCTGAAACAGTTGCGCGATGAAGCCAACCGGCGCACGCTGACGGAAATCTTCACGGAGATGCATCACGTGCTGAAGCAGAACACCGCGCAGCGTGCGGCGGAAGTGGTCGCGAGTGTCGTTGAGAAGCGCAGGGCGCGGCCGTGAGCGACGAACGCACCAAGCGCACTAACGAGCACGCCGCTGCGCACGCCGCTGCCCGCTCGCCACGCCGCAAGACCGCGGCCGTCGCCAGCGCGGCGACTCGGCAGGTCGGCCTGAACTTCGAGACGGCGGAGGACATCGTCTGCGGCGTCGACGAAGCCGGGCGCGGGCCGCTGGCCGGGCCGGTCGTCGCTGCTGCTGTGATTTTCGATCCGTCGAAGCCGATGATTCGCGGCCTCGACGATTCGAAAGTGCTTACCGCGAAAAAGCGCGACGAACTGTACGAGAAGATCGTCGACCGTGCGCTCGCTTACTGCATCGCCTCGGCAACGGTCGAGGAAATCGATACGCTGAACATTCTGCACGCCACCATGCTGGCCATGAAGCGCGCGGTAGAAGGGCTGTCCGTCACGCCGACGCTCGTGAAGGTGGACGGCAACCGCTGCCCCACGCTGAGCGTTCGCAGCGAAGCGGTGATCGGCGGCGACGCACTGGTCAAAAGCATTTCGGCGGCGTCGATTCTTGCGAAGGTGACGCGCGACCGGATGCTGCTCGAATTGCACCAGACTTATCCCGTGTACGGCTTTAACGCGCATGCCGGCTACGGCACGCCGCAGCATCTGGCGGCCTTGCGCGAACATGGGCCATGCGAGCATCACCGGCGCTCGTTCGCACCCGTGCGCGAAGCGCATCTGCGATTCGGCACCGGCGTGCCGCTGCCGGCGGGCGAGATTATCGCCGTGTCGGAAATACTCGCGGACGGCGTGCTGGACGATGCGCTGCTCGACAGCGACGCGTTCGGCGAACGCAGCGGCGCGTGAGCAGAAGGCGCCGCAGCTAACGTGGCACAATCGCCCGTCAATGCTGCCGTCGCCGTAACGAGCCGCCAGCCGCACCGCCTGCGATCAGCCACGCGCTCATCCTTTTCCTCATTTCTCACCGTCTTCGCTGCCTGTGAAAGCCATCACCTCGCGGGACAATCCGCTCTATAAACGCCTGAAGGCGCTTGCCGGATCGACGCATCAACAGCGTCGCAGCGGTCATGCGCTGCTGGAAGGTTTTCATCTCGCGAGCGCGTATCTCGACGTCGCGGGGCAGCCGGAAATGTGCATCGTCACCGAGGGCGCGCTTCGTCATGACGAAGCTCAGGCGATCGTTTCGCGTATCGACGAGCAACGCATCGTCACGCTGCCGGATGCGCTGTTCGGACAACTGTCGAATGTCGTGCACGGCGTCGGCATGCTGCTGCTCGTGGAAAAGCTCGATACGCCGGTGCCCGACACGGTCGCGCAAACGTGCATCGTGCTCGACGGCGTGCAGGACGCGGGCAACGTCGGCTCGATCTTGCGCAGTGCGGCCGCGGCCGGCATTCAGCAGGTGTTCTGCGCGCCGGGCACGGCATACGCTTGGTCGTCGAAAGTATTGCGCTCGGGCATGGGCGCGCACTTCCTGCTGCAGATTCACGAAGACGTCGAAGCGCAGACGTTGATCGAGCGCCTCGCGGTGGCGGTCGTCATCACGGATTCGCACGGCGCCGAAGCGATCTACGATTGCGATTTGAGCGCGGAACTGGCGTGGGTATTCGGCAATGAAGGCGCCGGCGTGTCGCAAGCATGGCGCGACGCGGTCACGTTGCGCGTGACGATTCCGCAGCCGGGCGGCATGGAATCGCTGAACGTCGCGGCGGCCGCGGCTGTCTGCGTGTTCGAGCAATGCAGGCAGCAGCGCGCGAGCCGCGCATAAACGAGCGAAGGCTCGCTCAATACGACGGCCGATCCAGCTTGATTTCCTGCAGGATCGTGGTCGCGATTTCCTCGATCGACTTGTGCGTCGACGACAGCCACTTGATCCCTTCGCGACGCATCATCGCCTCGGCTTCGTTGATCTCGTAACGGCAATTTTCCGGCGCAGCGTATTTGCTGCCAGGCCGGCGCTCGTTGCGAATCTCCGAAAGCCGTTGCGGATCGATCGACAAGCCAAACATCTTCTGCCGATGCGC
Organism: Paraburkholderia sp. RL17-368-BIF-A; assembly: GCF_046054045.1. Lineage (NCBI taxonomy): Bacteria > Pseudomonadati > Pseudomonadota > Betaproteobacteria > Burkholderiales > Burkholderiaceae > Paraburkholderia > Paraburkholderia sp. RL17-368-BIF-A. The sequence goes on along the minus strand of NZ_JARESN010000003.1, from coordinate 161,916 downwards.
CAATAGCGGCGTAGGCAGCTTGCCGCGCTCGAAATCTTCCGGAATCAGCGGATAGTTCGCCGCCTTCACGCCGTACTGCATCGCGAGGTAGAGGCTCGTCGGCGTCTTGCCGCTGCGCGATACGCCGACGAGGATCACGTCTGCGTCGGCGAGATTGCGGTTCGACTGGCCGTCGTCGTGCGCGAGCGAGAAGTTGATCGCCTCGATGCGGTTCTTGTACTCCTCGGTGTCCGCGTTCTGGTGTCCGCGCCCCATCGCGTGGCTCGACTTCAGCTCCAGTTCCTGTTCGAGCGGCTCGACGAAGGTCTGGAACATGTCGAGCACGAGCGCGTTCGAGCCTTTGACGATCTGATTCGATGCGCTGTCCACGAGCGTGGTGAAGACGATCGGACGGCGACCGTCCTGCTGGACCGCTTCATTGATTTTTTCGAGCGTGGCGTACGCCTTTTCTGTCGAGTCGACAAAAGGCACGCGGACCAGGCGAAATTTCTGGTCGAACTGGGAGAGGATCGAATGCGCGAAGGTTTCGGCAGTGATCCCTGTACCGTCGGAGACGATGAATACGGTGGGCGGCATCAGTGGGGCAGGGAACGTGAGCGGCAAAAAGCGCTCGAATGGAACATTGCTGGAGCGACTTCGCTGCGCGGTGGCTGACCGCTCATGCAGCGGCGTCGAAACAGCGCGCCGTGGGCACCGCTACTACGCCAGGACTGGCCGGAGGCTCTCTTCATGCATCGAAAGAGCCCTGCGGGCAGCCTGGCGCGATTCGAGGCGCAATTCTCGTCCGACAGTCACATTTCGAGAGTCGGCACGGTAGAATAGCGGCAACCTGTTGGATAAGCAATTGCAGGCGATTGGCGTCTAACTCGCTGCGAACGGTCGTTCAACGCGATGTTATCTGGTGCTAAAGCGGGCGGATCGCGATTGATCGGGCGCTAAATGCGTCGATTCGCCTTCTTCGTGTGGAACGGGAGCGCAAGCCCGAACCCGCGCGGCGCCACAAGCGATTGCTTCTCCAACAGGTTGTGCAAGACGCGAGCTCACGCTTCCAATGAGCGTCTCGCGTTCGAGCCCACTTGCACAGCCGTGAATTTCTTTCACACTTAGGGGCTTGTATGACTAACGCAGTTACCGTCGCAAAGGATAAGGCGTATGTAGTTCCGTTCGAGCAGTTGCGGATGACCGATGTGGAGATTGTCGGCGGCAAGAACGCGTCGCTAGGCGAGATGATCAGTCAGCTCGCCGAAGCCGGCGTGCGCGTGCCGACCGGTTTCGCCACGACGGCACTGGCTTTCCGTGACTTCCTGCATCACAACAACCTGACGGAACGCATCGCCCAACGTCTCGAGACGCTCGACGTCGACGACGTGAAGGCGCTTGCCGAAGCGGGCAAGGAGATCCGTCAATGGATCGTCGACGCTCCCATGCAGCCGCAACTCGAAGCCGACATTCGCGCGGGCTTCGACACGCTTCAAAACAGCTCGCCTGAAGAGCTGTCGTTTGCCGTGCGTTCGTCGGCAACGGCGGAAGACTTGCCGGACGCATCGTTCGCGGGTCAGCAGGAAAGCTACCTCAACGTGGTCGGTATCGAAGACGTGCTCGATCGCATGAAGCACGTGTTCGCGTCGCTCTACAACGACCGCGCTATTTCCTATCGCGTCCACAAGGGCTTCACGCATGCTGAAGTCGCGTTGTCGGCCGGCGTGCAGCGCATGGTGCGCTCGGACGTCGGCGCGGCCGGCGTGATGTTCACGCTCGACACGGAATCGGGCTTCAAGGACGCGGTGTTCATCACGTCGAGCTACGGTCTCGGCGAAACGGTCGTGCAAGGCGCGGTGAATCCGGACGAGTTCTACGTCTACAAGACCACGCTCGCGCAAGGCAAGTATCCGATCATCCGCCGCTCGATCGGCTCGAAGCTCATCAAGATGGAGTTCACGAAGGCCGGTGAAGAAGGCCGCGTGAAGACCGTCGACGTGACGCACGAGCAGCGCAACCGCTTCTCGATCACCGACGAAGACGTGATCGAACTCGCGAAATACGCGGTCATCATCGAAAAGCACTACCAGCGTCCGATGGACATCGAGTGGGGCAAGGACGGCCGCGACGGCAAGATCTTTATCTTGCAGGCGCGTCCCGAAACGGTGAAGAGCCAGGCGACGGGCAAGGCCGAGCAGCGCTTCAAGCTGAAAGGTCAATCGAACGTTCTGGCTACCGGCCGCGCGATCGGCCAGAAGATCGGCGCGGGTCCGGTGCGCGTGATTCACGATCCGTCGGAAATGGACCGTGTGCAGCCGGGCGACGTGCTGGTCGCCGACATGACCGACCCGAACTGGGAGCCGGTCATGAAGCGCGCGTCCGCAATCGTCACGAATCGTGGCGGCCGCACGTGCCACGCGGCAATCATCGCGCGTGAGCTGGGCGTGCCGGCCGTGGTCGGCTGCGGCGACGCGACCGACGTGCTGAAGGATGGCGCGCTCGTCACGGTTTCGTGCGCGGAAGGCGACGAAGGCAAGATCTACGACGGCCTGCTCGAAACGGAAATTACCGAAGTGCAGCGCGGCGAACTGCCGCCCATTCCGGTGAAGATCATGATGAACGTCGGCAACCCGCAACTGGCTTTCGACTTCTCGCAACTGCCGAACGCGGGCGTCGGTCTCGCGCGTCTCGAGTTCATCATCAACAACAACATCGGGGTTCATCCGAAGGCGATTCTCGAGTACCCGAACATCGACCAGGACCTGAAGAAGGCCGTGGAAAGCGTCGCTCGCGGTCACGCGTCGCCGCGCGCGTTCTACGTCGACAAGCTGACCGAAGGTATCGCGACGATCGCCGCGGCCTTTTATCCGAAGCCTGTGATCGTGCGTCTGTCGGACTTCAAGTCGAACGAGTACAAGAAGCTGATCGGCGGTTCGCGCTACGAGCCGGACGAAGAGAATCCGATGCTGGGCTTCCGCGGCGCGTCGCGCTACATCGCCGAAGACTTCGCCGAAGCGTTCCAGATGGAATGCGTCGCGCTGAAGAAGGTGCGCGAAGAGATGGGCCTCGACAACGTCGAGATCATGGTGCCGTTCGTGCGTACGCTGAAGCAGGCGGAGCGCGTGGTCGGCTTGCTGGAGAAGTTCGGCCTGAAGCGCGGCGAGAAAGGGCTGCGTCTCATCATGATGTGCGAAGTGCCGTCGAATGCGATTCTCGCCGAAGAGTTCCTGCAATATTTCGACGGCTTCTCGATCGGTTCGAACGACCTGACGCAGCTCACGCTCGGCCTCGACCGCGACTCCGGCATGGAACTGCTGGCGGTCGATTTCGACGAACGCGATCCGGCGGTCAAGTTCATGTTGAAGCGCGCAATTGAAACGTGCCTGCGTCTGGACAAGTACGTCGGCATCTGCGGTCAGGGTCCGTCGGATCATCCGGACTTCGCGCAATGGCTGACGGATGAAGGCATCAAGTCGATCTCGCTGAACCCTGACACGATCATCGAGACGTGGCAGCAGTTGGCGAAATCGTCGACGAAGTAAGCGTGCGGCGTGCCGCGTCCTAAGCGGCACGCATAACGAAGAGTGCGGCATATCAACGGCGCGTCAAACGCGCGTCAGCGGCGCAGTGAAGCGCGTCCTGAATGCCGGTAATTTGTCCGCGCTTCGTGCTATAAACACCCCGGTAGATCCGGGGTGTTTTGCTTTGTGGAGGTCGACGTGGCGCCAGGGGGATTGTTCTGGTGGGTCGGGGCGGGCGTGCTGGTCGTGCTGGAATTGCTCAGCGGCACGTTCTATCTGCTGATGATCGCGCTCGGTTGCGTCGCGGCGGCTATCGCGCATATTGCGGGCGCCGCCGCCGACGTGCAGTTCGCCGTTGCCGCGGTCGTCGCGCTGGCGGCCGTGTTTGTGCTCAAGCGTTCGCGCTTTGGCCGCAGGACGCGCAAGGAAGCGTCCGCGAATCCGGACGTCAATCTCGACATCGGGCAGACGCTCAGCGTGCCCGCGTGGCACGAGCGTCGCGCGCGGGTCAGCTATCGCGGCGCGCAATGGGACGCGGAGCTCGCGCCCGGCGAGCCCGAAGACGCCCAAACCTACGAAATCATCGAACTGCACGGCAGTTGTCTTGTGGTCGCGGCGAAGCGGCCCGCGACGCATCATGTCAATACGCGGTAAGCGTCGGAAATGCGCTGACTTGCTTAATCCAAACCAGTCAACCGAACTAGTTAACCAAACTAACTAATCAAACCAACTAAAGATTGGAGGGCGTAAATGGATTCGACCATTATCGGGGCGGTGCTGCTCGTCATTGTGATCGTGCTGGCGGCGCAGACCATCAAGATCGTGCCGCAGCAGCATGCGTGGGTGCTGGAGCGGCTCGGCCGCTATCACCGCACGCTCACGCCGGGCCTGAGCTTCGCGTTTCCTTTCGTCGACCGGATCGCGTACAAGCACATTCTCAAGGAAATTCCGCTCGAAGTGCCGAGCCAGGTCTGCATCACGCGCGACAACACGCAGTTGCAGGTGGACGGCGTGCTGTATTTCCAGGTGACCGATCCGATGAAGGCGTCGTATGGATCGAGCAACTTTGTGTTCGCGATCACGCAGTTGTCGCAGACCACGCTGCGCTCGGTGATCGGCAAGCTCGAACTCGACAAGACTTTCGAGGAGCGCGACTTCATCAATCACAGCATCGTCTCGTCACTCGATGAAGCAGCGGCGAACTGGGGCGTCAAAGTCCTACGCTATGAGATCAAGGATCTGACACCGCCGAAGGAAATCCTTCACGCGATGCAGGCGCAAATTACCGCCGAGCGCGAAAAGCGCGCGTTGATTGCAGCTTCGGAAGGGCGCAAGCAGGAGCAGATCAACATCGCGTCCGGCGGGCGCGAGGCGGCAATCCAGAAATCGGAAGGCGAGCGGCAGGCGGCGATCAACCAGGCGCAAGGGCAGGCCGCGGCGATTCTTGCGGTTGCCGAGGCCAATTCGCAAGCCATCCAGAAGATTGCTGCTGCGATTCAGTCGCATGGCGGCATGGAGGCGGTAAACCTGAAGGTCGCCGAGCAATACGTGAACGCGTTCGGCAATCTGGCGAAGCAGGGCACCACGCTGATCGTGCCAGGCAATCTCGCGGATATGAGTTCGATGATCGCTTCGGCGCTGGCCATCGTGAACAAGGGCAAGAGCGGGGTGGCGGAGGCGCGCTGAGCGCGCGTTGGTTTTTGCGTTGGGCGCCGTTGCGCCATCGCTGGTAAAAAAATGGCCCGCAGCAAGCGGGCCATTTTCATCGTGCTCGGCAAACACTGCTCTGGCAGCGTCGCGGCAAACGCCCGCGCAAAACTCAGGTCGGCGAGCGCATCAAACGCGCCTTTTCGCGCTCCCAGTCGCGCTTTTTCTCGGTTTCGCGCTTGTCGTGCATCTTCTTGCCCTTGGCGAGGCCGATCTCGCATTTGACGCGGCCGCCCTTGTAGTGAAAATTCAGCGGCACGAGCGTGTAGCCGCGCTGTTCCACCTTGCCGATCAGCTTGCTGATTTCTTCGCTGTGCAAAAGGAGCTTGCGCGTGCGCACAGGGTCGGGGTTGATGTGGGTCGAGGCTTCGGGCAGCGGGCTGATGTGCGTGCCGATCAGGAACAGCTCGCCGTTCTTGATCACGACGTAACCTTCCTTGATCTGGCCGCGCCCGGCGCGCAGCGCCTTGACCTCCCATCCTTCGAGCACGAGCCCTGCTTCGTAACGTTCTTCGACCGAGTAGTCGTAGAACGCTTTTCTGTTGTCGATAATGCTCATGAATGGAAAGTGCCCAACTCGTTTAAAATCACGATTTTAGCAAAGCGGGGCAAGGAAAGCCCGCCGCGCCCGTCCACCCTTGCCACGTGCTGTTCAATTTATGGCAGATGTCCAGAAAACCGTGTTGATCCGCCATTCGGCGGAACAGATGTTCGACCTCGTCACCGACGTCGCCGATTACCCGAACTTCCTGCCCTGGTGCGGAGGCGTCGAGGTCCGTCATCGGGACGATACCAGCATGGAGGCGAAGATCGACATCAATTTCAAGGGCATCAAGCAGCACTTTGCGACGCGCAACAGCATGGAGCGGCCCACCCGCATCGACATGGAATTCGCCGACGGGCCGTTTCGCAAGTTCACCGGCTTCTGGCGCTTCACGCCGCTGCGCGCGGACGCCTGCAAGATCGAGTTCGCGCTGCACTACGAGTTCACCAACATCATCCTCGAAAAGATCATCGGGCCGGTGTTCAATCACATCGCCAATACATTCGTCGAATCTTTCGTGAAGCGCGCGGACCAGCGCTACGGCAAGGCATGAGCGAGCGTCTGTCCGTCCAGGTCTGTTATGCGCTCGCGAACGAACAGGCGCTCGTCGACGTGCAATTGCCGGCGGGCGCCACGCTCGCACAGGCTATCGAGGCAAGCGGCATTCTTCAGCGTTTTCCTCAGATCGATCTCGGGACGCAAAAGTTCGGCGTATTCGGCAAGCTCAAGCCGCTCGACACGGTGCTCGCCGATCACGACCGCGTCGAGATCTACCGGCCGCTGCTCGTGGACCCGAAGGTGTCACGCCAGCGTCGCGTCGAGAAGACCCGCAAGGCGGGCTCGATCGAAGGACGTCGCTGGCAGAACAAGGATTCGCGTTAGGCGGGTAGGTTGCTCGGTGCGGGCTGCAATGCGGGGCGGCCCGTGGACCGTGCGTGCTAGGGCGCCGAACCCTGAGCCTTTTCTTCGACCGGCGCAGTGCCGCCGGAATCGTCGTCCGCATGCTGACGCACCGACCAGCACACGCCCGCCACCAGCAACAGAATCGCGGCGAGTTCGAGCGGCCGCGGCAGGCGCTCGTCGTAAATGAACGCGTAGAGCAGCGCGAACAGCGTTTCAAACACGATCATCTGACCGGAAAGCGTCAACGGCAGCCGCTTCGACGCCGCATTCCACAGGCCGTTGCCAAGCCATGACGCGCCGATCGCGAGAACCAGATTGAGCGCCCAGAAGCTGTGCCAGCGGCTTTGCGCGAGTTCGCCCTGCGGGCCGCCCGGCGGCAGCGCGGCGATCGCGAGCCACAGCGCGGCGCCGAGCGCGCCCGTCACGACGCCCCACAGCACGGACCACTCGTTGCCGCTGAAATGCGTGTGCCGTTGCAGGTAGCGGGTGTTCTCGACCGCGAACCACGTCCAGCAGCCGAGCGCGCCGACCGCGCAGGCAAGGCCGAGCAGCTTCGTCAGGACGCCGGCGGGCGTGCCGTCGGCGGCCGTGAAGACGTCGATATTGATGCAGACGATGCCCGCCATCACGACCGCAAGCGGCCACGCGAGGCGCGCGAGCGGCACCGCGCCGCGGTCGCCTCGGCCCATCAGCGTGACCGTCACCGGCAATACGCCGACGATCAGCGACGCCGGCGCGATGCCGACGAGGTGCACCGCCGCCGTCAGCAGCAGGTAGTACAGGAGATTGCCGCCCAGCGCGAGCTTGACGAGCGCGACGAGGTCCTCGCGAGTCAGGCGCTTCAGCAGCGAACGCGCCGTGGGCAACGCCGCTGCGAGCGCGACCACGCCGTACATCGTGTAGCGGCCGGCCGACAGCAACAGCGGCGAAAAATCCGGCAGCACGCGCGGGACCAGAAACACCATGCCCCATAGGGCTCCGGCCATGACTCCATAGGCGACACCGCGCTGCATCGACTGCTCCTGCGAGAAAACTGGAATGGTCGCAAGCGTAGCCGGCCGGCGCGAGAGGCGTCTTGTTTGATTCTGCATTCGGGCCCGAGCAAACGAAACGCGATCGAACCCGAGGCGAACGGCGAAGCGAAATCAAGGGTGTAAAAGCCACGAAAAAATGCGCCCGAAATTCGCTAAGCTGCTGTTCGCGCAGTGAAAAGCGGGGAGGTATCGCGTATAATTCGCTTTTGCGCCTATAGGATTTGCCATGCGTCTGATCCAAACAGCACTCACGTTCGATGACGTGCTCCTCGTCCCGGCCTTCTCCGATGTTCTGCCGCGCGACACCAGCCTCAAGACCCGGCTGACCCGCAACATCTCCCTGAATATGCCGCTCGTGTCCGCCGCCATGGACACCGTCACCGAAGCCCGTCTCGCCATTGCGATGGCGCAAATGGGCGGCGTCGGCATCATCCACAAGAACCTCACGGCTGCCGAGCAGGCGCGTGAAGTGGCCAAGGTCAAGCGGTTCGAGTCAGGCGTGGTGCGCGATCCGATCACGGTGCCGCCGCAAATGAAGGTGCGCGACGTCATCGCGCTGTCGCAGCAGCATGGCATTTCCGGCTTTCCGGTGGTGGAAGGCTCGCAGCTGATCGGTATCGTGACCAACCGCGACCTGCGTTTCGAGGAGCGTCTGGACGAGCCGGTGCGCAGCATCATGACGCCGCGCGAGCGCCTCGTGACCGTCAAGGAAGGCACGTCGCTCGCCGAGGCCAAGGCGCTGATGCACAGCCACCGCCTCGAGCGCGTGCTGGTCATCAACGACGCATTCGAGCTGCGCGGCCTGATGACGGTGAAAGACATCACCAAGCAGACCGAACACCCGGACGCCTGTAAGGACGAGCACGGCAAGCTGCGCGCGGGCGCGGCCGTCGGCGTCGGCGCGGACAACGAAGAGCGCGTCGAACTGCTGGTCCAGGCGGGCGTGGACGTGATCGTCGTCGACACCGCGCATGGCCACAGCAAGGGCGTGCTGGAGCGCGTGCGCTGGGTCAAGCAGAACTTCCCGCACGTCGAAGTGATCGGCGGCAACATCGCCACCGCAGCGGCGGCCAAGGCGCTCGTCGAATACGGCGCGGACGGCGTGAAGGTCGGCATCGGCCCGGGCTCGATCTGCACGACGCGAATCGTCGCCGGTGTCGGCGTGCCGCAGGTCACGGCAATCGCGAACGTGTCGGAAGCGCTGAAGGGCACGGGCGTGCCGGTCATCGCAGACGGCGGCGTGCGTTTCTCGGGCGACGTCAGCAAGGCGCTGGCAGCGGGCGCGAACGCCGTCATGATGGGCAGCATGTTCGCCGGCACGGAAGAAGCGCCGGGCGACGTGTTCCTCTATCAAGGCCGCCAGTACAAGTCGTACCGCGGCATGGGCTCGGTCGGCGCAATGAAGGACGGCGCGGCGGACCGCTACTTCCAGGACAACTCGGCGAATATCGACAAGCTGGTGCCGGAAGGCATCGAAGGCCGCGTCGCTTATAAGGGTTCCGTGAACGCGATCCTGTTCCAGTTGATCGGCGGCGTGCGCGCGAGCATGGGCTACTGCGGCTGCCGCACGATTGCCGAGATGAACGAGAAGGCCGAGTTCGTGCAGATCACGGGCGCGGGTTTGCGCGAGTCGCACGTGCACGATGTTCAGATCACCAAGGAAGCGCCCAACTACCACGTGGACTAAACGCCAATGAAGCCATTGCTGCGCGCTGTACTGATTGTCGATGCGCTGTTGCTGCTCGCGTTCGGCTTGCTGTTCCTGCTGACGCCCTGGACGTCGTTGTACAACGCGCTGCTGTTGGTGCAGACGCAGCCGGCTCTTGTCGGCCAGGCGTTTGGCCTGGCGCTCATCGGGCTCGCCTGGCTTGCGTTGCATGCGTCGATCGACGGGGCGCTGACTTCGTCGGTGGCACGTGTGGTCGGCCATGTGAACTGGCTGACCGGCGTGCTCATGCTGGTGTGGCTGCTCGGGCTGCATACGCCGTCGCTGAGCGCGTTTGGGCAGATCGTCGCGGTGCTGACCGGTGTCGTGCTGCTGGTGCTCGGTCTTGGCGGCGTGCGTTTGTCGGGCGCGGTGCGGCGGCGCGAGAAGTTGCGCGTCGCTGAGGCTGTTGCTGCTGAGCGCGCCGAAAAGCAGGCCGCAAAAGACGCCGCCAAAAACGCCGCGAACCTCGAGGCGAATCGCCGTGAACCGGTTGTGCCGGCTACGGCGGGGTTTCCGGTGTATCACGCGGAGCCGGTGGTTGAGCCTGTTATCGGTCGTGGCGTTGATCCGGTTGCAAGGCCTGGCGTGGCGCCTGTGGTGCCTGTGGTGCCCGCGGCGTCCGAAGCACCGTCGGTCAACCCGACGACCTCCGCCCATTTGCATGCCACGACGGGCGAAGTGCTGAGCCCATCGGAGCGAGCGGCACGCGCTGAAGCTGCTGCCGCACGCGACGATGCCCGCAATGCCGCCGACGACGCCGCGAATGCGCCACGGCCTCCGTTCCATGGTTGACGGGCCGCGCGCGACTCGTTTGCCGAAGCAACCGGAATCCGCACGCGCGCCGCACCGCAGCCTGGTGACCCATGTTGTGGCTTCGGGTGCAACGAGCGAACGTCACGCGGGCATCAGCATCGCGTTCCGCTTTCTCGCCGCTGCGCTTCACCGTCGCAAGCCCCGGCCGTTTGTTCCCTCGTGGACCGCTTTGAATTCAACGCCGCGCCGTACGCGCGGCATTCCGTATCCGCTCACTTTTGACATCGTCCGCTGCCATGCATGACAAGATCCTGATCCTCGACTTCGGTTCGCAAGTCACCCAACTGATTGCACGTCGCGTTCGCGAAGCCAACGTGTATTCGGAAATCCATCCGTATGACGTCGATGCTTCGTTCATCCGCGACTTTGCGCCGAAGGGCGTGATCCTGTCGGGCGGACCGAGCTCGGTCACTGAAACCGACACGCCGCGCGTGCCGCAAGTGGTGTTCGAACTCGGCGTGCCCGTGCTCGGCATCTGCTACGGCATGCAGGCCATGGCCGAGCAACTCGGCGGCCGGGTCGACATCGGCCATCTGCGTGAGTTCGGTTATGCCGAAGTGCGCGCGCGCAATCACACGAGCCTGCTCGAAGGCATCAGCGACTTCACGACGCCCGAAGGCCACGGCATGCTGAAGGTGTGGATGAGCCACGGCGACAAGGTGCTGGAGATGCCGCCGGGGTTCGCGCTGATGGCATCGACGGAATCGTGCCCGATCGCCGCGATGGCCGATGAGCAGCGCCATTTCTACGGTCTGCAATGGCACCCGGAAGTCACGCACACCGTGCAAGGCCGCGCGATGCTCGAGCGCTTCGTGCTGCAGATTTGCGGCGCGCGTCCCGATTGGGAAATGGGGCATTACATCGACGAGGCGGTCGCGAAGATTCGCGAGCAGGTCGGTAACGAGCATGTGATTCTGGGTCTGTCGGGCGGCGTGGATTCGTCGGTCGCGGCGGCGCTGTTGCATCGCGCGATCGGCGATCAACTGACGTGCGTGTTCGTCGATCATGGCCTGTTGCGCCTGAACGAAGCCGAACAGGTCATGGCCACGTTCGCGGATCACCTGGGCGTGAAGGTGATTCACGTCGACGCGAGCGATGTGTTCCTGCGCAAGCTCGAAGGCGTGACCGATCCGGAAGCGAAGCGCAAGATCATCGGCGCGGAATTCGTCGAAGTGTTCCAGACGGAAGCCGGCAAGCTGACCGACGCAAAGTGGCTCGCGCAAGGCACGATCTATCCGGACGTGATCGAATCGGCGGGCAAGGGCAAGAAGGCGACGCAGACCATCAAGAGCCACCACAACGTGGGCGGCCTGCCGGAGACGCTGAACCTGAAGCTGCTCGAGCCGCTGCGCGAACTGTTCAAGGACGAAGTGCGCGAACTGGGCGTGAAGCTCGGTCTGCCGCCGGCCATGGTGTATCGCCATCCGTTCCCCGGTCCCGGCCTGGGCGTGCGGATTCTCGGCGAAGTGAAGCGCGAGTTTGCGGACCTGCTGCGTCGCGCGGACGCGATTTTCATCGAGACGCTGCGCACGTTCATCGACAAGGAAACCGGCAAGTCCTGGTACGATTTGACGAGCCAGGCGTTCGCGGTGTTTCTGCCGGTGAAGAGCGTCGGCGTGATGGGCGACGGCCGGACTTACGAGTATGTGGTCGCGCTGCGCGCGGTGCAGACGCTCGACTTCATGACCGCGCATTGGGCGCATCTGCCGCACGAGTTGCTGGGGCATGTGTCGAACCGCATTATTAATGAAGTGCGCGGGATTAACCGGGTGGTGTACGACATTTCGGGGAAGCCGCCGGCGACGATTGAGTGGGAGTGATTTAGACTGCTCCCAAGTCGTTCGGAGAGGTCCGATTTTCCATGTTTTTCCTTAAAACATGGGGTTATTGTCCGGTGTGGTCTACTGTGATCCGGGCAATGCCAGATAGAAATGTCGGTATAGGTGACGGTACCGACATTTCTTCCTCGGACGGCCTTGTCCGATACCGTCGAATCAGCCTGACGGTATTGGTTGACGGTATACGTTCGAGGAGTCCCTATGCTCACAGACATGCAGTTACGAGCGCTGAAGCCGGCTCAGAAGATCTTTAAGATTGCCGATCAGCGCTGGCTATATGCGGCAGTGACGCCTTCAGGCACGGTGAGCTTCCGGTACGACTACCGGGTGAACGGTCGCCGGGAAACCCTGGTTATAGGCCGCTACGATCCATCACTTTCCGCACGGAGGCCACGCAGGCCAGACGAACTCGGATTCGGAATGGCTATCGAGGCGCTGACGTTTGGTAAGTGGGCGGAGAAATACTTTGTGGAGACTGCTCTTGCCGACTCCACACGGGCGATGCGCAAATCGGTATACGAGCGGAATCTCGCTTCGGAATTTGGCCGGCTGAAGTTGGAAGAGATCACGCCCGCACGACTGATGGCGCGCTGCGCGAAGATCAAGGAGAGGGGCGCTGCTGCCCCTGCCGCGCAGGCGCGTGACATCGTTCTGCAGGTTTACCGTTTCGTGCAGGCACGGGGACTAAAGGTGGACAATCCTGCGGAGGCCATCCGCCCGTCTGCGATCGCCAGCTTCAAGCCGCGCGATCGGACGCTGTCGCCTGCTGAAATCCATGTGTTTTTCAGTGCATTGGACAGACGCCGACGATGCCTACGCTGCGCCTTGCTATCAGGTTCATGCTGCTCACGCTGGTGCGCAAGTCCGAGTTCATTCTGGCGATGTGGGGTGAGATAGATTTCGACGCCGCAGTCTGGACAATTCCGAAGGAACGGATGAAGGCCGGTCGCCCCCACATTGTCTATCTGAGCCAATAGGCTCTGGACATTCTGGTCGCATTCAAGACGTGCTTCGGAGCGAGTTCATACGTGCATCCCGGCCGCTATGAGACGGCCTCCCCAATAAGTATGGCGACTCTGAACCGCGTCATTGACAGCACCGTCAAGCTGATACGCGACGACGGGACAGATTCCGATCCTTTCACGGTACATGATCTGCGTCGGACGGCCAGCACGCTCTTGCACGAAGCAGAGTTCAACACCGACTGGATCGAGAAATGCCTCGCTCATGAACAGCGTGGCGTGCGCGCGGTCTACAACAAGGCAGAGTATGCAGAGCAGAGGTGGGCGATGCTCCAGGCGTGGGCAGATATGCTCGACGGCTGGATTGCTACGAATCCAAAGGCGAGCGTCCTAGCGCTGGCGCAGCCAGCCAAGACTCGTGAGTACATCGCTTGAGCTCGAACTTCTGTGTGCTCAAGAATGTACCCGTTTGCACTTGAATCGCCATGTTTGACGCTGGACGGCAAGAAACAGAATTTGGTAGTACGTCGAAAAATTTTTCTTGATGAGTCGGACTCCTATTTATCCTTCCAAACATTGCTTGGTGCCAGGAGAGGACTCGAGTGTAGTGTGGAAACAACTGTTTTCAAACAGAAAATTCAGTAGTGTCTCGTCTGTTATACGTACGTGTATACGCAAAACGACTGGATTTCAGAGGATGCTGTTCGTTTGTTGAAATTGTTCCTGTGCCGCGAAGCCGCCGGTCAGGCTCGTATGGTTGCGGCGATCTGTACCTTGCACGAGCTGCAGCTGGTAGGAGGTTAAGATTCTCTTTCTCCCACCAAGGCAATCAGGGCCTTATGGACGCATGTCCATATAGCTTTTTTCGTTTGAGGCTGAGTTTTTCCCGAGGCGGCTGAAAACGGTACATCGAGCGCCAGTAAACTACCTAGAGCGACCACTCAATCGGCTCTAGCAATATTCGGTCGGCGCATGAGTATCGCTGAAAGCGACCCGGCGCCCGGGAGGCCAATGGACGCCACAGGAACCGTCGTTCGAGCGACCGTCAGTCGGGTGATGCGCCAGCACATCCTGGGCTCAAGGTTCATAGTGGCGCTTGCCATTTTGCCTGTGCGCGGCTTGAGTCGAACGCCGAGCGTTAGCCGCCTTAACGGTCCACACAGCCTTATATGGACACCGCCCGGTTTGCCAAGTCGATCTTGATGTGATGCGGTAACGAGGTATCGGCTGCGGTCTTATATCCGGCTTCCCTCAACATCGCATTCCAACTCTCCAAGCATCTTCATCGCCTCGATGACGTCAAGCGCCTGACCAGTTTTGACTTCTTGGCCGACGTCAACGAAAGGTTTGTCCCCGGGTTGCTCGCATGTGCGCGCTCCGGATAGTGGTCACAGACCGATCATCTGATGACTGGCTTGATCGGGCCAAGCTGATTGAAGCGTCAAAGCCACTGGCACAAGAATCCAGGCTGGTTGCCGGTGCTTCCGGTCGGTAACCGGAAAGCAATGTCCAACAGTTGTTAGCGAGGCTTTACCACTGATGATGGACAAACGGTGCGATCTTTTTCAGATATAGCGCGCGAAGGACCTCCATGGCCGAATCTGTGAGGGGCGGCAGTTCGCTCGCCTCAGAGTTTGCTTTGGCTTGCGCCGCGTTCTTCGCTCCTGGGATGACAGTCGTCACCCCATCGTTCATGAGGATCCAGCGAAGCGCGAACTGCGCCATCGTGGCATTTTGCGGTACGAGTGAGCGGATTTCCTCGACGGCGTCCAGCGCGACGTCATAAGGAACGCCGGCAAAGGTCTCGCCCTTGTCGAAGGCCTCGCCGTTACGATTGAAAAGGCGATGGTCATTGGCCGCAAACGTCGTCTCGCGCGTCATTTTTCCGGTGAGCAGGCCCGACGCAAGAGGTACCCGGATAATGACGGCGATTCCTCGGTCGCGAGCTTCCTGAATGAAGCGGGCAGGCCTTTGCCTGAAAATGTTGTAGATGATCTGTACCGACTTCACGCCCGGATATTCGATCGCTTTCAGACCTTCTTCGACTTTCTCGACCGACACACCGTAGCTGCTGATCTTTCCCGCTGCGATCATGCGGTCCATCGCATCGAAAACCTCCGGCCGGTAATAGACCTCGGTCGGTGGACAATGAAGCTGTACGAGATCGAGCCGCTCCATCTCCAGGTTCTTCAAGGACCGGTCGACAAAAGCATTCAGATTCGCTGCGGTGTAGCCTTGTGCGACGTGAGGGTCGAGTCTCCGCCCGGCCTTGGTCGCCACGAAGGGTCGCGGCCCCGAGCGTTCCTTGAGCACGTCCGCGATGATCCGCTCCGAGCGGCCGTCGCCATAAACGTCGGCGGTGTCAATGAAGGTTGTACCGTTATCGAGCGCTGCATGCAGAGCCGCCTTTGCATCACTCTCGGCGACGTCGCCCCATGAACCTCCAATGGCCCACGCTCCAAACCCGATTTCAGAGACGCTCTTTTCTGCGTGTCCGAATTTCCGTTGTTTCATCTTGATTCTCCGTTCATGGCATGAGTTGTCCGCCGTTGACCTCGATAATCTGCCCCGTGATGTATCCCGACATGGCGGGAGACGCGAGGAACAGGAACGCGCCGACGCACTCCTCCGGTAGGCCTTCTCTGCCCATCGGCACCGTGGCAGTCTGCGACGCCCAGATTTCCGGCGGCGTGTATTTGTCGTGGAACGGCGTCTGTATAAGTCCGGGTGCTACTGCGTTGACCCGGATTCCGTCGCGTACAAATTCCTTTGCGTGGCCACGGGTCAAACTGCTGACAAAGCTTTTTGAAGCCGCGTAAAGCACCGCTCCTGCGCCGCCGCCCGTACGCGCTGCAACGGACGACGTATTGATCACGTAACCACGTGATTCCTTGAGAAACGGATGGGCGGCCGAGGTCGCTTCCCAAACCGATCTTGCGTTCAGATTGACGACGCGTTCAAAGTGGCTGGCGGAGGCGCTTATAGATGTCAACCGTCCCAACATGGCGCCGGCGTTATTGATGAGCCCATCGAGTCCGCCTAGCAGTTGCGCCGCTTCCTTCACGACCCGTGATGCTTCGCCCGGCTCGCTGACGTCACCGTGGACAAGATGAATGCGCTCCGGCGATTCCGCACGCAGCGCTTGCGCAGCCGCTTCGCTCTCGTTGAAATGCGCGACCACGTGCGCGCCCTGTGCGGCGAATGCGCGAACAACAGCCGCTCCTATTCCAGTCGACCCGCCCGTGACGAAAATTCTCGTATCTTTCAGATCGCCGATCTGTAGTTGCTCAAGTCCATGCATGGAATTCCTCCGAATGGATATACACGAGCGGGGCATACGCCGCAGCGCCCAAAGTCCTCGACGAAGAAAATGATTACATACCGTAGAATGAAACGGATTCACTGGAACGATGAACTGCATTCATCATGGCAAAGAACGACCGGATCGATTTTGCGGACTTAAGGCTGTTTCTTGCGATAGTCAGGTGCCGGAGTTTCCGGCTGACTGCAATCGAACTCGGGCAGACGCCGTCAGCAGTCAGTCACGCGATGCGGAGGCTGGAAGACCGCCTGGGCGCGAAGCTGCTTAACCGGACGAGCAGGGCGGTTTCGCCCACGGAGGCGGGGCTCGATCTCGCTTCCCGGCTGGAAGACGGCTTCAATCAGATCGGCTCCGCTCTCGAGAGTTTTGAAGCGCCGGGTACCGCGCGACTCGGCTCTTTACGCCTGAATGTTTTCGCGGATGCCGCCCACTTGCTGGTCGCACCGGCATTGCCGGAATTCGCACGCCTGTGCCCCGATGTGCAGCTTACGGTCGTGGTCGACAACCGGCCGATCGACATCGTTGCAGAAGGATACGACGCCGGGATTCGCTACGGTCATCATGTTCCCGAAGACATGATTGCAGTGCCGCTTACCGGCCCGCAGCGATGGGTGATGGCCGCGTCGCCCGCATACCTGAAGAAACACGGCGCTCCTCGTCACGTCAGCGAACTGGCCGATCACAACTGCCTTCAGCTTTTGCTCGGTGACAATTCGAGCTACCGTTGGGAAGTCAGCGTTGCAGGTAAAACAACCCCGATCCGAGTGCCGGGGTCGATCACGATCAACGATACCGCGACCACGATTAGCGCGTGCAAGGCAGGAATGGGTATAGCGTATCTACTCGAGGCTCGAATCGCCGATGAGCTGGCGCGGCGTACCCTGAGAGTTGTTCTCGAAGACCATGCGTGCGCAGAGGATCCACTCCATATGTACTACAGTGGTCGTCGATACAACCACCCGGCGTTGCTTAGCTTGATCAATATCATCCGGAAACAGCAGTCACTCGCGAAGATTTCAAGGTCGCGTGAGTGAGCCGGACCTGCGCCGCCAATTGCTGCCGTTGCCTTTGCGACAAAGATTCATTGACGTGGATGTTCGTCATGCTGCCCGTCGCACGCGTTCGCATGCGACGGACGAGCGCTCCGATGCCGTTAGTGAGCAGCCGGCTCGTTCCTCCCCAGGCTGGCGGGCGCCGCAGCTGATAACCTCGTTTGCCCGGAAGCCGGCATGGCTCTGGAAAAGATGCCTGGCGGTGCGGCGTTTGCGCGGAAGTACGAGGCGCGTTTCCATCAGCCATTACAGGTTTATGCGCCCTTTGCCTATGTCGCGCAGCGTGACAAGATAGAAGCTTTTGAAGGTTCCCATCTGGATGGCACCGATGGCAAATTCCATGACCTTTGAATCGGGGAATGACAGTATCTTCATACTTCCACCCCCACGAAGCTCTTCCAGGTTGGATGCGCTGGTGAGGCAGGTTGCAACTTCAGTGAGCGTTCGGGATGTTGACGCATCGACAAGTGCCGATCGTTCTCGAATCGCCCCTGTCGAGATGCCTTGGCATCCGCAAATCAGTAAGCACAAGCCTCCAACAATGATCCACTTCACTCTTTGATCCTTCTTTTGGTTGTGTCAGCAACTTCTGGGGACCGTCAGCGTTTATGTGTTGCCAAACCGTTTCCGGTTAACGACCGGCCACAGCGCCAACGCGACGATTGCTATTTTTCACTGGTCCTTCGATATTATTGAAAAGAAGCGTCTGATCTCGGTGCTTCGTTATTGTCGGCGTAACGAAGCGCTTTCTCTAGACGGTCCCGCACGGTTGCCCAAAAGCAACAAGATTGTGATCGCTGAAACTTGACGTCTGTGCGCCGAGAGCGCAATACCAGTAGCCGCCGCCGTACCTGGAAGCGGCCATCGAAACTGCTCGAAGCTGAACGGCTGCAGGTGGGTCCGAATGCCGCCAACCGCGTCGGCCGGCAGACGGCGATGAGCCGCGGTTTCTATTCGGCGTCTCTCGAACGTTCAGACATTGGCTACAGACCGTAACCGGTGAGACCGGCACGAAAAGGGTGCTCCAAGAGCTCCGTCAGTGAGCTCGCAATTTCATGTTTGAGGATTCGCTCGCTGGATAATCAGCTGGGACTATGTCTTTCAACATGCAAGCAACGCGACTCTACTATCCTGAGCTTGCGCACCCGAATGGGCTTCTCGATGATGGTTCGGACAAAGCGCAGGAATCGTTGCTGTGCGTCAGCTCGGCGCAGTGGGCGACATGATGGGCTACGACTTCATCGATCTCGCCGGACACCCGCGCGCACTCCGTTTGCGCACCGTGTGATCGGGCTCTCGTTCGAAGATCTCGTGCGCATTCCCAATGTTATTGCTGTTGCCAGCGAGATACCGAGACTACTGCGGTGCTTGGCGCACTGCGCACCGGCGCCATTAACACGCTCGCGACGACCGAGGCGATCGCCCAGTCAGTGCTGAGTCTGGATGCGGCGACCATGCCTCGGCATGGCGCAGGATCCGAAGCGGCAAGCGCGACGTAAGCACCTACGTGTACCGGTGCACGCGCCCGCCGCGCCAGATCGGTAGACGGGAAAGCGGGCACGCTGTCCGGCCGGCGAGGCGATCCGCTGCAAACGGGCTGCAAACGGGCTGCAGACAGGCGGCAAACCGGCCGCGATGGCGCGTCCTGGTTTTCATGCTGCCGGTCCACATCCCCCCACCCGAAGGTGCAATTGCACGCGGCGCGCTCAACGGGCTCACCCCGTATCGCAAGCCGCCGCTTGGCGCTGCGATTTCAGATCGCGCGCGGTCGCACCATCGACTGGCTGCGCCAGTAGTCGAACAGCGTTTCCGGACTGTTCACGCCGCCGCCCATGCCGCTACTATTGATTCCGCCGTAGGGCACCCCGTGCGGAAACACGTTGTGCGCGTTAATCCAGCTATTGCCGGCCACCATCGCTTCCGCAACCCGCGTCGCGCGTTGCAGGTCTGCGCTCCATACACTGTTGGCAAGGCCGTAGTCCGTGGCGTTAGCGAGTTCGACCGCATGCGCCTCATCGCGAAACGTTGTGAGAAACGCCACCGGTCCGAAGATTTCCTCCCGGGATGCGACGTTCGCGGGGTCGCCCGCGAGCAGCGCCGGCTTCACATAGAAACCGTCGAAACCCGGCACGTCAGCCGGTCCGCCTGCGAGCAGCGCCCGCGCGCCCTCTGCCTGACCGCGCGCGAGATAACCGAGCACCCGGGCGCGCTGCCGCGCATTGACGACGGGTCCCATCTGCGACGCTTCATCCATCTGATATCCGACGCGCACTTTGGCGAGGCGCTTCGCACAAGCGTCGGCGAAGCGGTCATGGATGCGTTCGTGCACGAGCCAGCGCGTCGCATCACAACACACCTGGCCCGCGTGAGTGGTAATCGCGATAGCGAGCCTCTCAGCAGTTGCGTCGATGTCGACGTCGTCGAACACCACGGCCGCGCCTTTGCCGCCGAGCTCGAGCTTGCACGGGGTGAGGTTTGCGCCGCATGCGGCGCCGACGAGCCGTCCGACCTCCGGCGACCCAGTGAACGAAAAGCGCTTCAGGCGCGGATGTGCGGCGAGCGCGGCGCCTGCCGTCTGGCCGTGTCCGGTGACCACGTTGATGACGCCGTCAGGGAAGCCGATTTCGCGTGCGAGTCGGGCGAGGTAAATCGCCGACAGGGGCGTGTCCTCGGCGGGCTTGATGACGACGGTATTGCCCGCCGCTAGCGCGGGCGGCACGCCCCAGCCGATCAGCAGGATCGGGAAGTTCCACGGGAAGATGAAGCCGCACGGGCCCCACGGCTCGCGCGTGGTCCATGCGTCGTACCCGGAGACTGCTAGCGTCGTACGGCGCGTGGCGTGCAGTGCCATGTCCGTGAAATAGCGCAGTGTGTCGATGCACACCTGCACGTCCTGCTCGGCGGCCCGCACCAGTTTGCCGGCGTCGAGCGCCTCTATCTGCGCGAGGATTGGCTTGCGCGCTTCCAGCGCATCCGCGAGCCGATGCAGATGAACAGCGCGCTCGCTCGCAGCGAGCGCGGACCACGTGGGAAACGCGGCCGCGGCGGCGCTCACCGCGTCGTCGATATCCGCGCCGCCGAGCGCGCTGACCTGTGCGAGGTGGCGCGCACTGCCTGGATCGAACGTATCGAAACTGGTGCCGTCGCGTGCGAGCGCATCGCGCCCGCCGATGACAGAGGCAATCGGCGCGCCCGAGAGAAATTCGGCAACTTCGGGTAGCAGCGGAAAAGAGCTTGCAGCGTTCATTTGAGTCCCCGCATTGAATAAGAGAACAGCGGTACACGCGCCGCCAGCAGACGAGCGCGCGCAAGGAGAAAGAACGGCGCATAGGCGCAGCGCTGGCCGCGCACTTGCGCGCGCTCAGAGGAACGTTAAAGACACCGTTCCAAAACCTGTGAACGATCCGGTGACGCGCGCGCCGCTGTCAATGCGCTGAAGACCGGTGTACGTGCCGGTCGTTACGAACCGCCCGACCGGCACACCCGCATCGCGACGGAAGGCATTGACGAGCGCGATGGCCGGCAGGAGCGGGTCGCCGCTCGCATGGCCGCCGGTGCACTCAACCCTCACGGCATCGCCGACGGATAAGCGCGCTTCGAGCGTCGCCAGATCGAATGTGCGCCAGTCCGCGCGCGCATCCCCGGCGACGAACGCGCCGTTCGACACGCAGTCGGCCGCGCGATGCAGCCACGGGGCGTCCGCATAACTAGTGAAGCGCGAATCGACGATCTCGAACGCGACGAACGCGTTCACCGCATCGGCGACCTCGTCGTAGGTGTAGTCGAGCGCGCGCGGCGGCAACGCGCGCTCGAAGCGGAACGCGATCTCCAGTTCCACCGCGCGCATTGGCACGAGCGCGCCGTCGATCGACGCAGGGCTCGCGAACACGCGCGAACCCAGAATCGCGCCGCGCACGAATTCGCCCGCAGGCGAAGTCGTCACCTTCCAGCCGGCAACCTGTTCGCCGAGCAGCGAGACGGTCGCGTCCTGAATCGCGTGGACGTCAGCGGCGCTTTGCGGCGCCGCATGCGCATCGAGTTCCGCAAGCGGCAAGCGAGTGACGCGCGCCTCGGCGAGCTGCCGCGCCGCATGCGCGATGGTTTCGGGTTTCATCGTCCAGGCTCCATGCGTTACGCGAGTGTGCGGATCGGCTTGCCGTCGAGAAAGGCGAGCGTGTTTTCCACTTGCTGCCGATAGAACACTTCGTACACGTCGCGCGTGCTGTACCCTAGATGCGGCGTGAGCACCGCGTGACGCGCGGCGACGAGCGCGTGCGTGCGCGGCAGCGGTTCCTGATCGAATACGTCGAGCGCGGCGACAATGTGGCCCTCGCGCACCGCATCGATCAGTGCTGCTTCGTCTACGAGCCGCGCGCGTGACGTATTGACGAGCGTCGCGCCGTCCTTCATCCGCGCAATATCATTGCGGCCGACCACGCCGGCGGTACGCGCTGAGAGCACGAGGTGAACGCTGACGACATCGGCGGTAGAGAAGAGTGTCTCCTTGGCGGCGTATTCGACGCCCGCATCGGCAGCGCGCGCGGCCGTCAGGTTCGGGCTCCACGCAATGACACGCATGCCAAGCGCCCGGCCGTAGCCCGCCACGCGCGCGCCGATCTTTCCCAAGCCGACGAGTCCGAGTGTCTTGCCCGCGAGCGCGACGCCGGGCCGCGTGCCGCGCTGAAATCTGCCCTCGCGCACCGCACCGGAAGCCGCCTGCAAATCCCGCACAGCCGACAGCATCAGCGCGAGCGTGAGGTCGGCGGTCGATTCGACGCCTGGGCCGCCTTCGGTCAGGCACACGGTGATGGCGCGCGATTGCATGAACGCCATGTCGACGAGCGCCGCGCGCATGCCGGACAGGTTGAACATGCGCAGCTTCGGCAGCCGTTCGATCAGCGAGGCAGGAAATGCGGTGCGCTCGCGCATCGCGAGAATCACGTCGAACGGCGCGAGCCGGTCGGCCGCTTCATCTTCGCTTGCGAAGGGTTCGCCAAAAAATGCCAGCGACGCGCGCGCTTCGAGTCGGGTCCAGTCCGCGCAGCTACGCGCGGCATCCTGCCAGTCGTCGAGAATCGCGACGCGGCAGCGGGTGTTATCGGTATCTACGGCGTTCATTGGATGATTCCTGACAGAGCGATGCACTCATTGGCCATGAAGCCGGCGCATGAACATCGCCATGATGTCCTCCCAGACGGCTTCGGCGGCGTGCGGGTGGTAGTCGTTGCGCGCGGCAAAGCAGAAGCCGTGATGCGTGCCCGGCACCACGTCGACGCGCGCCGCGACATTGGCTTTTTCCATTGCATCGCGAAACGTGGGCACGACATTAGCGGGTACGGCCGGATCGATCTCGGCGAACGCGGCGTAAACCTCGCCCTGAATGTTGTCCGCGAGAAGATGCGGCGAATCGGGTTTGTCGGTCACCATGTTCACCCCATAAAGCGCCGCGACCGCCGCCATGCGGGGCAGACGCGCGGCGGCATTGACGACGAACGGCCCGCTCATGCAATGGCCGATTGCGCCGACAGGGCCGGGCGCCGCCTGCTCCTGCGCATCCAGAAAGCCGACCATGCCGTACGTGTCGTCGAGCACATCAGCGTTCGACAGGCTTGCCATCGCGCCGCGTATCAGTACCGACATCGCCTCGTTGCGGCGCGGTACGTCGAAGCGCAGCGTGCCGAGCCGGTAGTACAGATCCGGCAGCAGACAGTAATAGCCAGCACGCGCAATGCGCCGCGCCATGTTGCGCAGCTCCTCGCGAATGCCCGGCGCATCCATGAACAGGATCACCGGTGCATACATGCCCGGCTCGGACGGACAGACGGCGAACGCAGGCTGCGTCCCGTACTTCGTCGGAATTGCGACTTCTTTCTCGATCATCTCCACTCCCTGGCTATCGCGCCGGCGCTTTCTGGCCGAGCAACTGGTGCATACCGGCCATCAGCACCTCGTTGATCCATGCATATTTCATGAAGCTCTCTCGCGTGCGCTTGCCGACCGCCGCGATGCGCCGGTCCGCGTCGGCGACGGCCGCCTTTACCTGGGCGTGATCCGACTGCCCTGGATAGCCGAGATCCTGCGCGAGATCGAGCAGCCCGAAGCTCAAATAGTCGACGCCCTCGAGCGCCGCGAGCTCGCCCGCAATCTCGATGCCCTGCGCACTTTCGATCATCAGACACACCGATGCGCTTTCGTTGCACTGCTGCATATACGCGGTGCGATTCGCGATTCGCTGGCCGTATTCGGGCCGCCCCGCGCCAAAAGAACGCGCGCCCAGCGGCGCGAAATAGGTTGCGCTGATCACGCGCTGCGCTTGCTCGACCGTCTCGATGTGCGGTGCAACGATGCCGCGCACGCCGCGATCGAGAAATCGCGTGATGGTCGCGACGGAAATGTCGGGTACCCGCGCGATCGGCGTCATACCGTGACGTTCGGCGGCAATGCAGGCTGCCTCGACATCGCGCCAGTCAAACGCGCCGTGCTCGCCATCGATGTAGATGAACTGCAGGTCGGCCGCGCTCGCGACTTCGATGACGGCGGGCGCAGCAAAGGTCAGATGGATGCCTCGAATTGGCTGTCCGGTTGCCGCCGCGTGCTTTACATGGTTCATTTTTCAGGAATCCGTTGTTAGGAAATGAGCACTCAGACAGGCGTCGCGCGCGCGATTTTTACAAGGTGTGGTGGAAACTGGTCGGGCATCTTGTCGACGAGCGGCAGGCAGACCTTGCGAAACGATTCGACGTCCACGCTGAGGTTCACCTGCATGCCATGCTTGCCGAGGAACTGGTATGCGTCGACCTCTTCCTTCTGCGTGTGGGTGCGCAGCACGTTGTCGGCATCGTTCGCGGCGGCCATGAAAGTCTGCTTTTCGGTGGCGGTAAGCCCATCGAAATACTTCGTGCTGGTCACTGAATAGCCGGTGGTTAGCACGTGATCGCTTTTCGCGACGTACTTCTGTACTTCGTAGTACTTGTTCGACTTGACCACTGTGGGCGGCGTCTCCTGGCCGTCGGCAACGCCTTGGCGCAACGCGAGGTACAGTTCGCTCAGATCGACTGCCGCAGTGGTTGCGCCCATCGCCTGCACCATCGCGATGTAGGCCTTGGAGATCGGCACGCGCATCTTCAACCCCTGCATGTCGTTTACCGACTGGATCTGCCGCTTGCTGTTAGTGATGCAGCGAAAACCCAGATCCGTCCAGCCGATAAGCCCGAAGCCCTTTTCGCGGCACCTGGCTCGCAGATCGTCGCCGAATGCGCCGGCGAACGCGCGGTACGCCTGGTCGCGGCTTTTCCACAGATAGGGCGCATCGGTGATCGACACTTCCGGCACCCAGTTCGTGAGCCCCACGCCGATCACGCCGACTTCCAGCGCGCCATTACGCACCGCCTGGCCAATGTCGCGCTCCGTGCCCATCTGCGCATTCGGATAGATCTGCACGAGCATGGCACCCTTGCTGCGCTTTTCAAGCGACTCCTTGAACGCGACGGACCATACGTGCCAACCGTGCTCGGTCGGTGCCGTATGCGCAACGCGCAGACGCTTCGGCGCGCCCTGCGCGTGCGCATGCAAACTCGCGAGCGGCCCGAAGGCGGCGCCGAGCGCCGTGCCGGCCGCCGCATGCATCACCGCGCGGCGGGCGCGGCCATGTTCGTCCAGCGCGGCGCCAGCCGGCTCCGAACTATCCGCTGCCCCATGTGTGACGATGTTGATCGGTTTCATCTGTTGTGTCTCCTCCAGGCTGGTGGGGCCGCTCCGTTTGGCGGCGCGCTGTTATGCGAGTGACCCATATCCGGTTTTCGTGGGATTGAGTGTCAGGTTTATGAAGGTTTACGTCTTGAAGCCCAGCGCATGCGGCAGAAATTCGGTGAGTCCCGGCACATACACAACGATCACGAGGCCGGCGAAGAGCACCAGCAGATACCAGAGCATCGGCCGGATTGCGCGTTCCACCTGTGCACCGCAAATCGCGCACGCGACATATAGCGCGATGCCGATTGGCGGCAGGATCACGCCGATGCCGAACGCCTCCGCCATCACGATGCCGTAATGCAGTGGATTGATGCCCAACTGGATAGCCACCGGCAGCAACAGCGGCGCGATGATGATGATGGTCACGAAGCTTTCGAGCAGCGAGCCGAGCAATACCGTGATGACCACCACGGCGGGCAGAAAGGTCGCCGCGCCGAAGCTCGCGACCATATTGGCAATCGCGGTAGTCACGCCTTCGAGGGTGAGCGCCCACGAGAAAATGGTGGCCGCGCTCACGGTGAAAAAGATCATGCCGTTGAGCAGCGTCGCCTGTGTCAGTGTTTGCCAGAAGCTGCGCGCGCCGATCTTGCGGTTCAGAAGGCCGAGCGCGAGCGCGTACAGCACCGCGAAAGTCGACACTTCGGTCGGCGTGCCGAGCCCGCCCGCGATGCCGCCGATCAGGATCACGGGCATCAGCAGCGGCAGCGCGGCGCGCCTCGCCGAGGCGCGCACTTCGGCGCGGCTCGCGCGCGGGGTCGGCATCCAGCCGGCGAACGTCGCACGCACGCGCACCAGAATCATCAGGCAGATCGCGAGCGTCGCGGCTGGTATCAGACCGGCGACGAACAGCGCGCCGGTCGAGATCGACGTGGCCGAGCCCATCAGAATCAACGCAATAGAAGGCGGCACAGACTCCGACATCGCTGCCGACGAGGCAAGCAGCGCCGCGCGTTCTTCGGCGGCGTAGCCGTGGTGTTGCAGCTTGCGGTTCATCGGCAGGCCGACCATTGCCATGTCGGCGGCTTTCGAGCCCGATATGCACGACGAGATGTACACGCCGATGATCATCACCTGGAAGAGGCCGCCCTTCTTGTGTCCGATCAGGCTGCCGACGAAATCGACGATGCGCAGTCCCACATCCGCGCGGTCCATGATGAATCCCGCCAGGATGAAGAACGGCAGCGCGAGATAGATGAAGCCGCCCGAGCCGCGCTGAGCGTTGGCGACGGCGGACATCATATCGGCCGAGCCAATTGCCTGCACGCAGACGACGCCGATCACCGCGAGCACGAATCCCACCGGCACCCCGATCACGATCAAGCCGAGAAAGAGCGCGGTCAGCAGCAAGTACAGCACGGGCGCATGAAGACCGAGCCACGTCTTGCACAACATGAAAAGGAGCACCGGCAGCCACACCAGTGCGAACGAGGCTAGCTTTGCGAAGGTCGGCCGCTTCAAATTCGCAAGCGCCGCATGGATCACGAAGAGTGCCGATCCGAAGGTGATCGGCAGAGTGCTCCACGCGTAGGGAATTCCGAGCAGCACGGTCGATTCGTCCGCGTTCGAGATCAGGAGGGGAATCGAGAAGCCGCCGATCAGCAGAGAGACGATGATCACGATCCATTCCGATGCGCCATCGCAAATGTCCTGCCAGCGCCTCGGCAGACGGTCCACGAAAAGGCGGATCGACAGGAACTGGCCGCGGCTGTAGGCAACAGCGCCGCCGAGAAACGCGGCGGTCACGAGAAAGAGCGGTGATAGCTCGTCGACGCCCATGAGCGCCGACGAATGAAACACCGAGCGCGAGAGCGTCGCGACGAAGATCAGAAACACCTGCGCTATCAGCATCAGATTCAGCACTGTGATGACGATGCGATCCGTGGAGCGGATCCACGCAGGCAGATCAGCACGGGTGGGGCCCGAAAGTGGGCCGTGCGCGGTCGAGTTCACCGGCTGCATCGTGCACCTCCGCACCACATCGCGCGGCGGGCGCCGCCTCGCAGCGCAAGATTGCGGACCGCGCACGCAGGGTCCGATGCGTTGATGATGTCCATGCGTCGTCTCCGTATTTTTTTACTCAGTCTGCGCGGCGCACGTGAGACGTTTGGCCTCGGTGAGCTGCGGTGCCGGGTTTTCCCAGTTTCGTGAAGGCGATGTTAAGCGCTATCCTTCGCAAGGAAAAACTGATTGTTTTGCGGTCTAGCGATCCAAATTTTCTATCGACGCCGAGCGCGGGGTACTGGAATGAACGTAACGCTGGATCAATTGCGCGCGTTTGAGCGGGTGGTGCGTCTCGGCAGTTTTAATGCGGCTGCGGAGGACCTGCACCTTGCGCAGCCCAGCATTTCAGCGCGCGTGAAGGAACTCGAATCGGCGCTAAACGTGCAGTTGTTCGTGCGACAGGGACCGAGGATCCGGCTGACCGCCGAGGGGCACGCGCTGATCGAATTGGCCGATAGAACGCTGGGCAGCGCGAGTGAACTCGTCGAGCGCTTTCGCACGCGCGATCCGCTGCGAGGCTTGCTGCGGCTCGGAATGAATGAAAGCTTCGCGCTGGTGTCGGCGACCGATCTGATCGAGCGCATCGAGCGTCATTATCCTGCGGTGCGGACGTCCATCTTCGTCGGCGATACCGGCGCGGTTAGCCAGATGCTTGCGGCAGAGCAGTTGGACGTGGCGATCGTGTCGGAGGCACATGTGCCCGGACATGTGAAACAGGAGGTGATCGGCAAGAACCGTTTCGGGTGGTTTGCGCATGCAGGTTTCCCAGTCACGCGCGAGGTGCTGTCGCCATCGGACCTCGCTTCCCTGCATCTGCTCATCAGCCCGCCGACGGCAAGGCTGCATGAGACGGTTCTCAAATGGTTCGCCGATGCGCGCGTGACGCCGGAGCGAGTGAGCACTTGCAATAGCCTGCCGGTGACGGTTCAGGCGGTTGTCAAAGGACTGGGCGTGGCCTTGGTGCCGGTGCGCATCATCCAGTCGGAAGTCGACGCGCATCGGGTGCGGCAGCTTGTGGTTGCGCCGGAGGTCCCGGCGCATAGCGTCTCGATCTGCTACCAGGCGAGTGAGTTTGGGCCGGGAATCAAAAGGCTGGTCGATCTGATTCGTGAGTTGATCGCGCATCACGAGCTCTTCTGATCTCTCGGCCGATGCATTCCGGCCAGGCGTGCGCGGCCCAGGCGATCGCACAGTATTAGCCGGAAAAGGGACGCTGGCGGTATCGCGCGCTCGTCAGCCGGCGAGCGAATCGCGCAGCGCGCGGCGGACGACCTTGCCGGTTGCCGTCAGCGGCAGCGCGGCGACAAAGAGTACTTTGCGCGGATATTCGTGTGCGCGAGCGCCGTTCTGACATGCGCCTGCAGCTCACGCACGAACGTATCGCCAGGCGCGAAGCCGTCCTTGAGCACCACGAAGGCGCAAACGATTTCCGTACGCCCGGCGTCGCGCGCGCCGACCACGGCGGCGGCCCGCACCGCCGGATGGCGGAGCAGGCAGTCCTCGATCGGTCCCGGACCGATGCGATAACCGGCGCTTGGTGTGTATTCGCGTGTGGCCCGCGACAACGGACTTGGACCTGATGGCAACACGTTCCCGAAACAGTCCACGCCCCGTAGTGACATGCGTACGTTGTTATACAGGACAGGACACGCCGCATGAAACAGCAGCACTGGTCGCCCCTCCCATCAAACCTCGCCAGCCCAACACTCACTCGCGGCTCGGATGCCGATGCACAAAAGCGAGCAGCGTCTTGCGAAAGTGGGAAGCCACCGCGCTTTGCGAGTCATCACGCGTAACGAGATGCAGTGGTGCGCGAAAAGCACGATCGCCCGCCACGCGACAGTAGCGCACGCTTTCCTGATGGTAGCGATGCATCGACGCGGGAACGAGCGAGATACCGCCGCCCGCCGCGACGAGGTTGATGGCCGTTACCATGCGCGGCACTTCCTCGACCACGTGCGGCTCGAAACCCTTTGACTGACAGGCGCTAATAAAATCCGCGTACATGCCGGGGGCGCCAGGCCGACGCACGAAAATGAATGACTCGTTGGCAAGCTTCTGAAGCGCTATTGCGCGGCTGCTTATGAGCCGATGTCCTACGGGCAGCACCAGCAACATCCGTTCTTCAGCCAGCAGTTCGAACCGAAGACCTGCGGGCGTGTGAACCGGTTTGCGCAGAATCGCAGCATCCGCGCGGTCGTCTACCATCATTTCAATGATGTCCGCCGCGTTGACCTCCGTCATGTCGATTGCGACCTCAGGGTACAGCTCACGGAAATTACGTATGGCGGTGGGCGTCAGAGGGTGGAACGCGGCCGAACTCGTGAGCGCGACGCGCACGGTGCCTATGTGCCCTTGCGCAACGCGGCGCGCCTGAATGACCGCATTGTCCAGTTCGAGCAGCACGGAACGGGCGCGTGCTGCGAACGTTTCACCTGCCGCCGTCAGCGCGACGCCGCGCGGCTGCCGCACGAAAAGCGCGAAGCCGAGTTCCTGTTCGAGTTCCTGGATCTGCTGCGACAGCGGAGGTTGCTGAATGTGCAGCCGGGCGGCGGCGCGCGTGAACTGGCCTTCTTCGGCGACCGCGAGGAAGTAGCGCAAATGTCTCAGTTCCATGGCTAGCCTGCTATATGTTCTGGATATGGCAACCGCGTCTCATATGTATTTTACATTGGTGACTTACGCACGTACTCTTTATTCGCAGGCAGCCGAAAACAAAAGGAGACACATGCAAACCGTTATGCAAGCGGTCACGCCCGCTGCGGCCGCGCCGCCGCTGAGCCGTTCACAGATGCGCCGTGCGGTGCTTGCTTCAGTCATCGGCAATGGCCTTGAGTGGCTCGACTTTCTCATCTATGGGTATTTCGCCAAGGTCATTGCAGAGGTGTTCTTTCCTGCGAATAACAGCTTTGTGTCGATCACATTGACGCTCGCCACGTTTGCAATCGGCTTCCTGGTGCGGCCGCTCGGCGGCATTGTTATCGGCGCGTGCGCCGATCGTTACGGGCGCCGCAAGACCCTGTCGCTGCTGATTCTTCTAATGGCGCTGAGTACGCTGATGATGGGCCTCACACCCAGCTACGCGACTATCGGGATTGCTGCGCCGCTCATTGTGATTGTCGCGCGCATTCTGCAGGGGTTGTCGGTGGGTGGAGAGTTCGCAACCGCAGCCGCAATGCTCACGGAATATGCGCCGCCTCGGCGCAAGATGTTCTTCGGCAGTTTTCAAATGACATCGCAGGCCGTCGCGCTCCTGCTCTCATCGCTCTGCTCGCTGCTCTTCACCACGCGGCTCTCGCACGAATCGCTGGTGTCGTGGGGCTGGCGCGTGCCGTTCCTGCTCGGCGCGCTCGTCGGTCCGGTGGGCTTCTATATCCGGCACAAAGTAGGTGAGTCGCCGGAATTTCTTCAGCTGCGCGAGCGGCTCGGACACGCACCGCGTCAGTCGCTTCGCACGTTCATTCGTGAGCGCGGCGATGCGGCGCTGTGCGCGATGGGTGTCATCATCGTTGGAGCCGCAACGAACTACCTGTGGCATTCGTACATGCCGCTGTATGTCGAGCACCAGCTGCATTTGCCGCTGAAAAATGCGTTGTTCGGCACGGCCATGTCCGGCCTGATCGGGATTGTCGGCTATCCGCTGGCGGGGCGTCTTGCCGACCGTTTCGGCGCATATCGTCTGTTTTTCCCGGTCACGATAGCGTGGGTGTGCGTTGCCTATCCGCTCTTTGCATGGGTACTCGCCGCGCCGTCCGCTGAACGTGTGTTCACCGCGCAAATGATTGCGACTGTCGTGCTGAGCCTCATGTCAGGTGCGCACCCCGGCATGCTCACGCAACTCTTTCCGACCTCGACGCGCTCGACAGGCGTTGCGCTCTCTTACAACGTGGCAGTCACGCTGTTCGGCGGTCTTGCGCCCCTCACGGTTTCGACGTTGATCGACGTTACTGGCTCGCGGTTGGTCCCGGCATGGTATCTGATCTGCGCAGGCGTCATTTCGCTGCTGCTCGTTGGACTGACGGCCTCGGGGCGGCGCCTCGTTCGCAAGCCTGATCTCTGGCTGGCCGACGGTCAATGAGCGGCGCGATGAATCTTGTAATGGACAGCGATGCACGGTCACGCAACGAAGTGCCCGTGCAGGTGGTGGCCAGCGAACGGTTGATCGTGTCGAACGCGCGCGGTGAGGCGGCCGTGCCGCTTTTCAAGGGCGGCAGTGCGCGCCCCACCGAGGTGACTCGAGTGGTCGTAATGCTGCACGGAAGACTTCGCGATGCGGACGCATATCTGCAATCCACGCAGTGCGCGCTGGCGTCGTCGAGTGTCGAGCCCGACAGCGTGATCCTCGCCGTACCCCAGTTTCTGGCGACGGCCGATGTCCAGCATCATTCGTTGCCGGCCAACTGTCTGCACTGGGAATGGACCTCGTGGATGGGCGGTCTCGATGCAATCGGGCCAGCGCCGCTGAGCTCTTTCGATGTACTCGACGCGCTGATCGAACACTACGTGCGTGACGGCACTTACCCGAAGGTGCGCGAGATCGTCATTGCCGGGCATTCCGGCGGGGCACAGGTCGCGCATCGTCACGCGATACTCAGCGACGCCGCCGCGCGATGCAGGGCGGCGGGAGTGAACGTGCGTTATGTCATTGCGAATCCGTCGTCGTATGTGTACTTCGACGCTTGGCGTCCGCACTGTACAGACGGATCGAACGCGGACGCGCGCGCGGCCTGCACCGGGTTCAACGCATGGAAGTACGGCACGGAAGGGTTGCCGCGCTATGCAAAGGGACTGGATGTACAACAGCTCGAATACCGTTATGTCGATCGCGACGTAACTTACCTGCTTGGCACGCACGACAACGATCCGGCTCATCAGGCTCTCGACCGCTCATGCGAGGCCATGATGCAGGGCCCGCATCGACTCGCAAGGGGCCGCGCCTATTTCGCGTATCTGTGCAGACGGCATCCGCAACTGCGTCATCAACTGGTCGAGGTGGCGGGCGCGGCGCACAGCGGTGACGCGATGTTCGTGTCGCAGGCGGGTGTGCAGGCGCTCTTCGGCACGACCGCACGGCTTATCGACACCGGCGTCGTGCATGAGGGCCGCGCGCTCGAATAGCGATAGCGGCGCGGACGCATAGCAACAACATAACCAGCCAATCGTTTCAGGAGACGAAGATGATCAGAAGATCGCTCGCGTGGGCGCTCGCCTTCACCTTTTGCATCAGCGGATGCGGCGGCAATGGACCGACCAGCGAGAATCCAGGCGGTTCCACGCCTGCGCCCACCGCGGCCACGCAATGCAGCGCGTTGAGCGGGCTGTCGATTCCTGCGTCCTCGATTGCTGAACCGACCAGCGGCGCGACGATTACCAGCGCGACGCTAGTCGAAACGAGCGGCGAATACTGCCAGGTGAACGGTGCAATCGCCCCGGTCGACCCGACTGCGCCTTCCATCAAATTCCAGGTCAACCTCCCGACCAGGTGGAATCACAAGGCGCTGCATTATGGCGGCGGCGGTTTCGACGGCACGCTGATCACCGGTGTCGATCCGCTCGACATGGCCCCGACCGGCACATCCACGCCGCTCGCAAACGGCTATGTGACCTTCGGCGACGACTCGGGGCATCAGAGCTCGAGCATTACGGACGGCAAGTTTGCCGCCAACGACGAGTCGCTTGCGAACTACGGCGGCTTGAGCCTCAAGAAGACACACGACGTCGCCATGGTGCTGATCAGGAAGCGCTATGCGAGCGCGCCCGGCAAGGTCTATTTCTTCGGCAGTTCGACGGGTGGACGCGATGGTCTGAGCGAAGCGCAGCGCTGGCCGCAGGACTACGACGGCATTGTGGTGAACCGTCCCGCGCTCAACTATACGGGGCTTCGCCTGAGCAATGTCGTGCTCGGCCGGGCGCTTTATCTGAATGGCGGTGCGGGTTGGCTCGACGTGGCGAAAACGGTGTTGCTGCAGAACGCAGTCATGACCGCATGCGATGCGCTCGACGGCGTTGCCGACGGCGTCATCGCGAACGTGGCGGCGTGCAAGGCACAGTCGGCCACGGTGCTGGCATCGCTGCGCTGCCCGAGCGGCGCGGACTCGGGCGATACCTGTCTGTCTGACGCGCAGATCGCGACCGTGCAGACCATTGCAGCGCCGCTGCAATTGCCTTATCCGCTTGCGAACGGCGTGACGCGTTATGCCGGCTACAACATTCTCGCCGGTTCAGTCTTCGCCGGGCCAAATACCACACGCGATCTCGGCGAGTCCAGAGTCCCTGCAAACCCAGCGGGGAAGAAGGACGCTAACCAATGGGTAACGGGCGACCAGTGGGTCAAGTACTTCGTCACGCGCGTGCCGACTTTCGATTCATTGACATTCGACCCGCTGAATCCCGGTACGTACCAGTCGCGAGTGCAAACCGTGTCGGCGCTCACGGACGCGACCAGCACCGACTTGAGCGCCTATGTCGCGAAAGGCGGCAAGCTGATCATGACGCACGGTCTTGCAGACGAGATTGTCAGCACTGACTCGAGCACGGATTACTACAATGGACTTGTGCAGCGCTTCGGACAGAGCACGGTGGATGGGTTGGTACGCTTCTACCTGATGCCGGGCGTAGGCCACGGCACGGGACCGTTTCATCCGGCCGTCGATTCCCTTTCCGCACTCGATCAATGGGTAGAGACCGGCAAGGCGCCCGAAACCCTCTCGATGAGCGATCTGAACGCCGCAACGCTCGGTAGAACGAGGCCGCTTTGCCGTTATCCGCTATGGCCAAAGTACATTGGCGGAGATATCAATGTGGCCGCGAGCTTCCAGTGCGCTAGCTCCTGACGCGCAATTGCTTTACGCCGCCTGCAGGACGGCGCCCACGATCGGCGCCAGGCGGTCGCTCACAGCATATCGTGGAACGAGTCGGAATTTTGGTGTCGATCACGGCCCCGAAGGTGCAGTAATACATGGTGGATCCAGCGCCGATGCGCCAGTTATCGATATTGCCGCCATGCGCGCCGGGAGGCACGGTGCTGCCCGCTGTCGCGCGGGCAACAGTCTCATTTCGTGCCAGACCGCGACAGCGGGTCCCGACGGTGGCTTCATCGCCACCGATAGTCAACTAAATTGCTTCTACTTACCCGATGTCGGCGACTTCACACTCGGCGTCGCCAAGGTGTTGTTGCCACCCACGGGTGCGGTAGCGCCGGAAGTCGAATCGCTATTGACGCTGCTCGGCAGCCCCGAATTGGGATGCCCCGACATGCCGCTGTCCGAATTGGTGGTGCCCGGTGTGCCGTAGCCGCCCGTTGCACTATTCACCTGGTTTGCGGGGCTAGCCGTGCTGCCTGTCGAACCGTTACCGCTGGAGCCACCGGCGGCCTGGGCGTAGGCGCCGCCGGACAGCGTGAGTGCGGCGACAGCCGCGAGTAACGCGCTCGTTGCCTTGCTCATGATTTCTGCCTCCTTAGTCAGAGAGAATAGGGATGCAGCCGTCGGCCGCATTCTTATTACGTATGCAGCAATCCACGTGCCGGACGCCGCGCGGTGGAACGTCTGTCCGTGGCGACAGACAACGGTGAATGCCCCAGGACCAGACTTCCTTTCTGCATGCCTGTTTGCAGAGCGCTCGGGGCGAGCTTCGGCACGTGCCCGACTGCGTCATACGCGTCATAGAGACTGCCGAACTCCCGCATGACCTGCTCAACGGACGGGGCGCTGCCAGGTTTTGACGAGGTCCGGCTATAGACATTCGTGCCGATGTACCCC
This sequence comes from Paraburkholderia sp. RL17-368-BIF-A, assembly GCF_046054045.1. Lineage (NCBI taxonomy): Bacteria > Pseudomonadati > Pseudomonadota > Betaproteobacteria > Burkholderiales > Burkholderiaceae > Paraburkholderia > Paraburkholderia sp. RL17-368-BIF-A. Next base: position 127,020 of record NZ_JARESN010000003.1, on the reverse strand, counting down.
GCAACGGCGCTAGCGCGTGCCGAGGCGCGCGTGATTGCGCGTCAGCTCGATCACGAAGTCAAGAAAAGCGCGGGTCTTTGCCGGCACGTGGTGCCGGGATGCGTAGTAGACGTATAACGGATACCGTTCGTCTACCCATTCGGGAAAGAGATTGATTAACCGGCCGTCGGCAATCAGGGGCTCGGCGCCGAGCAGCAACATCTGCGCAATTCCGGAACCGGCGAGACATGCGTTGAGCAAAGCGCCCGGGTCGTTGACCGTGAGTCGTCCCTGAGTGTCGACCACAATGCGTTTTCGCTTGCGATGAAATTCCCACTGGAACGGCTTGCCTGTCTCCGGGTTGCGAAATTCAAGGCATCGGTGGCTTCGGCCTTTGAGGTCCTCGGGTCTTGACGGCCGTCCCCAGCGAGCAATGTACGAGGGCGCCGCGACCGTCACGATGCGGGTGTCGAGCAGCTTTCTCGCGATCAGGGTAGACGCTTTGGGTTCGCCGAATCGCACGGCGAGGTCGAAGCCGTCCATGACGAGGTCGCCAAGACTGTCTCGCGCGATGAACTCGATTTCGAGTTCGGGGTGTGCGTCCATGAACGCATCGAGTTGTTGCCCGAGAATGGTCCGGTAGACGACAGGATCCAGATTGATTCTCAGCTTTCCACGCACAGCGGACGCGCCACCTGCCGCAGCGGCCGCTGCTTCTTCCAATCCGGCGAGATGGGGCATGACCTGCTCGTAAAAGCGGCGGCCCTCTTCAGTCAGGGAGACGGAGCGCGTTGTCCGGCTGAAGAGCCGGATGTTCAACCTTTTTTCCAGCCGCGCAATCGCCCGGCTGACGCCCGGCGGCGTCATTCCTATCACCTCCGAAGCGGCCACAAACGTTCCCGCATCCACTACGGCGGCGAACACGCTAATGCTGCCGGAAAGCTTCTCGCTACTGGATCTCATGGTTACTCGAGTTAATGCGCGTGGCGCAGCGCGATCGACCAGGTGAAAGCGAACGCTGCGCCGCGCAGCAGTTCGGAGTCTCCGTTGATCATGCCAAATAGGTGACTCATTGTCACTTATCTGATGACATCCATGTCATTTTGTTTTGTTTGGTGCTTGTCCAGAATACGTCTCACCGAGACATCCGCTGGACGCCTCAACGGGAACCGCTCACAGCGCGCGTTTTTCGCCAATCACTGATGCACTGCGATGCCGCGCTTCATTCACTCATTCGGGAAGAAACGAAAAATGGCAGTTCAAACAGATCGTCGCCGTCTTCTGAAGGGAGCGTCGAGCCTGCTGGCTCTCGCGACACTTGGTGGCGTCGCGAGCCGCGACGCGCGGGCAGTATCGCAGCGCGCGAGTGGCGACGCCGCGCTGGCGCATCACCCGGCCTACAGTTCGATCGATCAATGCCTGCAACGGGCGGTGGACGACGGCACGGTTGCCGCTGTTGTCGCCATGGGCGCAACCGACCGCGGACTGGTTTACGAGGGAGCGTGTGGCCGGGCGAACGCCCGCACTGGCGAGGCCATTAGTCCTGACACAGTCTTCTGGCTCCTGTCGATGACAAAGGCGATTACCGCAACCGCGTGCATGCAGCTCATCGAACAGGGCCGACTGCGGCTGGATCAACCCGCGGGCGACATCCTGCCGCAGTTGAAGTCGCCTCAAATCCTCGATGGATTCGACGTCTCCGGGCAGCCCAGGCTGCGTCCTGCGCGCAAGGCGATCACGGTGCGCCATCTCCTCACGCATACCTCCGGCTTCACGTACAGCATCTGGAGCGACGAGCTTAGCCGGTACGAGAAGGTAACGGGCATGCCGGACATCGGCTATTCGATGAACGGTGCATTCGCGGCGCCGCTGGAGTTCGAGCCGGGCGAGCGCTGGGAGTACGGCATCAGCATGGACTGGGTCGGCAAACTGGTCGAGGCCGTGACCGATCAGTCGCTGGAAGTCTACTTCCGCGAGCACATCTTCGATCCGCTGGGCATGCGCAACACGGGCTTTCTCATCGGCAGCAAGCAGAAGCAGCGCGTCGCCACCATGCACAGGCGTCAGGCGGACGGCTCACTCGCGCCCGAGCCGTTCGAGATCAATCAGCGCCCCGAATTTTTCATGGGCGGAGGCGGGCTCTTCAGCACGCCGCGCGACTACATGGCGTTCCTGCAGATGCTGTTGAACGGCGGCACATATCGCGGCGAACGCGTGCTACGCGGCGACACCGTCGCGACGATGTTCCGCAATCACATTGGCGATCTGCAGGTCACGGAAATGAGGACGGCGCAGCCGTCGTGGTCGAACAGCTTCGATCAGTTTCCGGGCGCCGCGCACAAGTGGGGGCTGTCGTTCGACATCAATACAGAGCAAGGACCCCACGGACGAAGCGCAGGCAGCGTGAGTTGGGCCGGATTGTTGAACACCTACTTCTGGGTGGATCCGGTCAAGCGTGTCGCCGGATCACTCTTTACGCAGATGCTGCCCTTCTACGATGCGCGCGTAGTGAACCTCTACGGACAGTTCGAGCAGGCGTTTTACGACGGTTTGCGTCGCGCGTGAGCGATTGGCCGTCGGCACGTCGACGCTGCGTCACCCGATATATCCACACAGGAGAACGAGCAATGTATGCAATCACAGGAATCACCGGCAAGGTGGGCGGCGCACTGGCCCGCGAACTTCTGGCTGCTGGTCAGCCGGTGCGCGCAGTCGTGCGCGATGCGACGCGGGCACAGGCGTGGGCAGAGCGAGGTTGCGAGATCGCGACGGCTTTCATGGAAGACGCTTCGTCGCTCGCCGCCGCGTTCGAAGGCGCGACGGGCGTTTTCATCCTGCCGCCTTCGGAGTTCGATCCGGAGCCCGGGTTTCCGGAAGCGCGCACAGTGATTGACGCTGTGTCCGCAGCACTACTGAAGGCACGGCCCGACAAGGTCGTTTGCCTCTCGACGATCGGCGCACAGGCCGACGAAGTCAACCTGCTCACTCAACGCACGCTGATGGAACAGGCGCTGCGCGAGATGCCGATGCCCGTGACCTTCCTTCGGCCTGGCTGGTTCATGGAGAACGCCGCATGGGATGTTGCGTCTGCAAGCGACGATGGCGTCATCGCCAGTTACCTGCAGCCGCTCGACAAGCCGGTGCCGATGGTCGCCACCGCGGACGTGGGCCGCGTTGCTGCCGAACTGCTGCAGCAGACGTGGCGCGGGGTGCGCGTCGTCGAGCTTGAAGGTCCACGCCGGGTGAGTCCTAACGATCTCGCAGCGGCTTTCGCCGGCGTGTTGCGTCGTCAGGTACGTGCGGAAGTCGTCGAAAGGCAGACGTGGGAAGCGCTGTTCCGCACGCAGGGCATGAAGCATCCTCTACCGCGCATGCGCATGCTGGACGGCTTCAACGAAGGCTGGATCGATTTCGAAAACAGTTCCGATGGAATCTTGCGCGGCCACGTCGAACTGGAGACCGTTCTGGGCGAGCTTGTGTCGCGTCGAACCTGACCAGAGCCGATAGCGCGGCGCGTGGACTCAGGGCCTTGCTCTACCGATGCATCAGCTTTTCGTTCAAACAAGGAATACACGATGGAATACAGCACGCTTGGCAGAACTGGTCTACGCGTTTCACGGCTGAGCCTGGGCGCAATGACTTTCGGTGCCGGCTCGGGCATCTGGGGCAATATTGCCGGCTTGAACAGCGATCAGGCCGCCCGGCTCGTCGCGATGGCCGTGGAGCGCGGCGTCAATCTGATCGACACGGCGGACGCCTACTCGCAGGGTCGCTCAGAGGAGGTCGTGGGTCATGTGCTGAAAGCGCTGGGGCTGGACGAAGATCGAATGCTCGTCGCGACCAAGGTTCGGTTACGCACCGGCACGGGCCACAACGAAGTGGGATTGGGCCGCTCGCACATCATGCGCTCGGTCGAGACAAGCCTGAAGAGACTCGGTCGCGATCACATCGACCTGTTCCAGTTGCATGACCGTGACGCGCTCGTTCCGCTCGACGAGACGCTTCGTGTGCTGGACGATCTCGTCACCCAAGGCAAGGTCCGTCACATTGGCGTGTGCAATTTCAGTGCAGCCGATCTCGAGCGAGCCGTCGGCATAACGTCCCGTACCGATCGGGCTCATGTCGTGAGCAATCAGGTGCACTATTCGCTGACGAGCCGCGATATCGAACACGAAATCATGCCGGTTGCCGCGTCAAACAAAATCGGGCTTCTGGTCTGGAGTCCGCTCGCAGGTGGCTACCTGAGCGGCAAGTACTCGCAGAATGGCGAAGCTGCCGGGCGGCGTGCGAAACTCGACTTTCCGCCGGTCGATCTAGTCAGGGCGGAGCCGATCCTCGCAGTATTGCGTGAAGTCGCCGACGAACTGGCGGCCACGCCGGCTCAAGTCTCATTGGGCTGGTTGCTAGCGCGCGAGCAGATCACTTCTGTCATCGTCGGAGCCCGCACGTGCGAGCAACTCGCAGCCAACCTCGACGCACAGAATCTCGCATTAACCGCCGAACAGTGTGCGCGGCTCGACAAAGTATCTGAGCCGTCGGTTCCCTTTCCCTACTGGATGCAACGCTTGCATGACCGGGACCGCATCTGCGGATGAGCGGCGGGGCGTCCGGAATCTTGCCTGCGCGAGGCGGTTGAATGGGGAGTGCCTGTGGCCGTGTGCGGCAGTTCATCCTCGAATAGCCGCCGCTCGAAGTCCGCGGCTGGCCGACCGGAAGGGGGCGACTGCGGCCTCATGAGGACTGCCGGGACGTTCCCCAGAGCGAGCGCCCGTCGAAGCATCGCCGCGTCGACCGACGATTCGGTTTGCGCATGCCTTATGTCCGGTGACGGCTTCCTTCTCATCGTGTCTTCAACGGTTATACGCGGTCTGCGGATGCGCTGACCGCGCGCGAATGTTCCGCCTGCTATCGGGTGGCCACACCGGCGAGTTGTCCTACGCCATCTGCCGTTTGCTTGCCTACGTTTCTCGCGACGACACCCAGGCCGCCCATCATGGTGACGCCTGTGTCGGCCACCTCAAACGTGGCTCCAGCGACCGTCACCGTTCCCTTGATGTGGTCGCTGCCGGACAGTGCACCAAACATGATTCGTGCCGCGGCGGGCCGCGTCTTGAATTCCGTGACGTGAAGAACGACCGGCGCACCGGACGCAGCGACGGGCACGCCGATCTTCGTCAACTCGGCACGGAAAGCCCCGACGACTTCCTGCTTCGCTTCGGCAGAAATGTCGAACGATCCTGCATCGATCTGCAGATCGCTTACACCGGCAGTGAGCACCGTGCCCACTTCGTGTCCGCGGTCGGCAGGTAGTGGATTCGTGGTCGGAGCCCCCGCACACGCTGAAAGAAGGACGACGCAGATGGCTGAAATCGGGACGAGACGCATTGATAGTTTCCAGTTTGGGGAAGCGAGGCTGGCGGAAAGTCCGGGTCAAAGGCTTGCGGTAGGGTCGGCATACTTGCCCGGACTTACCCACGTTCTACGGTCGCGCGGTGACTGAATATCGGCTATGGACGACAGGTCTTTAGCGTCCAGGCATTGCACTCTTCGTTTTTCAGCGCGTGCACCGGCTTTCGGCGTATCAGACCCGCGTAGTTAGCCATGAAGGAAAAGTACGATGCCTGCGCCTACCGGTTTCGAAAACTCGTTGGCGCAGTGGACGAAGCCCGGAGGCTGTGAAAAAGCGGCGTATGTCGGTATCAAGGGGGGGCCATCTGCGCGCAGTCCGTTCTGTATTCCAGGAGGTCGTGCGCCGCACGCGGCGGGTGATACACGAAGTCGCCGGCCTTGAGCATTAATTCGCCTTCACGTTCGTACCAGAACTTGACCCAGCCCTTCAGCACGTAAATCATCTGGAACGTCATCGGGTGCCAGTGCGGGCCGGTGGTACGACCGAGCTCTTTCGCGCGGGTGATCTGACCGCCGTAGGCGCCGTTGGTCGCTTCGACCAGACCAAAGTCGCGCGATCAGCCAGTCGCGGAACGGGTCTGCTTCGAACGGTTCATCTGCTCGGGAAAGACAAAACTTGCCGTCCATAGATGCAAGATTTTCAGTCGTCGTGCTCATATCAATCTGCCTTTCAAATCAAAAAATTCGATGGTCGGTCGGTGAGGAAAAGAGTTTGTGCGAGCTCGCGGCTAGTTCGTCTTCGCGCGGTTCGCGCGGCTGATGGTTCCGTCTGGTGTTACCTTCCAGCGCGAGAAGTGCGTTGTTGATGCTCGGCAGTTGTTCCAGTGTGGCGTCCTTGATGTGCTCCTTGATGTAGCCCACGGCGACCGTACCAGTTTCGGTGCCGAGATGTTTGCTGGCGAGGTCGCCCGCCGAGTAGATCGTCGTATTGTCGATACGCGTGAGCGCGATCAGTCCGCTCTTGTAGTACGGATCGGAGAAATCGATGACCTGCCGGCGCTCCGGCTTGATGAAAAGCTGCGACACGATCACGTCGATGTTATGTGTCTGGAGTGCGGGGATCAGCGCGCCGAACTCCATGGGCTGCAGGCGCCACGTGCGGTTCAGGCCTTTCGCGACTTCATCCCACACTTCCACGTCGAAGCCGGAATAGGTGTCGCCCTGCTTGAATGCGAATGGCGGAGCGCCAACGTTGGAGCCGACGACCAGTTCGGCGTCGGCTGCCTGCACGGAACGGGACAGCAGCATGGCGGGCCCGACTGCGACGCCGAGTTGCAACAGTTGACGGCGGTTCATGGTGCTTCCTATACGCTGGGTGATCGTGCCGGGCCAGCGCGTCGAGGCCGGTCCGGTGCCTTGGTGAACGGGTGCAGCGTCAGCGTCCGTTCTCGTGACGGGGGCCAGCGCGTTTTGGCCGGCCCATGCGAAACCCTGGCGCGAGCGCGACCACCAGTTCGATTTCGAGCAGGCCGTTCCCCGGCAAACTGGCGACGCCGAGTGCCGAGCGCGCATGCCGGCCGCTTTCATCGAAGATGTCGTGGAGAAGGGCTGAGGCATGGTCCAGGATCTGACTGTGATTCGCGAAGTCGGGTACGGCATTGACGAAGCCGCGCAAAAAAAGAATGCGGTCGATCGCCGTCGCATGCGGCAGCGTCGCGACGAGCGCGCTCAGCGCACGCAACACGCAGGTGCGCGCTGCGTGCCGCAAGACATCGGGCCGCGTGTCGGCACTGACCGGACCGGCGATGATCGCGTCGCCGACACGGCTGACCTGGCCGCTGACGTACACAACATCGTCGTGGACGACCGCGCCCACGTATGCACCTCGTGCTGATGGCACGGGTGGCAAAGTCAGGCCAAGTTGCGCAATCCGCGCCAGCAACCGGGTCGTCATGACGCCGCGCCAAGGTGTGTTTCGAACCGGACTGTGCCGGCGAGCCAGCAGCCGTCCAGACGCTCGCGTGTGGAACCTGTCTCGTGATTGAAGCGCACGGATATCTGCGACGGACGCTGCATTGCGCGTCCCTGGCGAATCGTAATGAGGCGCGCGGACGGTTCGACCATGCCATTGGCGAGGAGGCCGAACGACAGCGCGGAGGCCGTGATTCCGGTGGCCGGATCTTCCGGATAACCCGAGGCACGCGGGAATTGCCGGGCGTCGAAGATCTGACGGTCTGCGTCGAACGTGGCGTACGTATAGAGCCCGGTCGAGCCGAGCTGCTCGCACAGCGCCTCGATTCTCTCGAAGCGCGGCCGAAGGGCGTCGACATGCGCGGGACTGGCAAGCGGAATCAGGGTCTTGACCCGGCTCGTGCTGGCGTTTTGGATTGGCAGCGGCGCAAGCTGCGCGGCGTCGATGCCCAACACGTCGAGGATGTCGTCGCGCAGGGTTGGCGTGTCCGGCAAGGGTTCGATACGGCCAGCGGGCTGGGATATCTCGACCACGGTGCCGTCGCCCGCCCGCCCCGTGATACGGATCGACACGCGACCGCTGCGCGTCAGGACGACGAGCCGGTTGCGCTGCAAGCGGCCGGTCGGGTGGAGCAGCCACGCTGCGCCGATGGTGGCGTGGCCACACATCGACATTTCGTGGTTGGGGACCCGGAAGCGAAACTCGTAGTCGCAGCCGGAACCGGCGGGCGCCGGCAATACGAAGCCGCTTTCATGACCGTAGCGCCGGGCCACTGCCTGCATTTGCGTGTCGGACATGCCGGCGGCGTCGGCCACGATGGGCGCCGGGTTGCCGCCGCCGGGACCGGCGGCGAACACGCTTACGAGTTCGACGATGTGACGTTCTTGCATGACCGTTCAAACCCGTCTGACCGGGAATCTGTTTCCATCCGGTCAGATTACGGAGATCGGCGCGGTGGCGCGCGGCCCTATGGGCCTTACTTCTTGACCGAACGGGCCATGGTAGTGCGCAGAGCCGAAGGTGAATGGCCACCAATGCGTCGCACCGCACGCGCGAGCGCCGCGCCGCTTTCGGACCCAACGCGAAACGCAACTTCGCCTATGGGCAGATCCGTTTCGGCGAGCAGCCGGCAGGCATTCTCGTAGCGCGTGCGTTGCTGGAACTCGCCGATCGACATGCCGGTGCCTTCACGGAACAAGCGCGTGATGTGGCGGCGTGAAATGCCGAAGCGTCCTTCCAGCGTATCGAGCGGGATGGCCTGATCGGCATGGCGAGTGACAAACGCCTCGAGATCGGCGACCAGCGCCATGCCATGTTCACGCGGCGAGGTGCCCGACATCGTCTTGCCGGTGACGATCTCGCCGATGCACTGCATCAGCAAGGCCGATGACAGAGCCTGGCGAACGGCTGCGTTGCCATAGTCGCTCAGATCGTTGCGCAGCGAGAGGTCCTGTAAGGCGCGAATGGCTGAGGTTTGACGCGCGAGGATGGGTGTGCGCATGCGCCGGCGGAATTAGCCCGAGCGAGCCGACTTTGGTATCAAGCTTGCGCAGCGCGTCTCCCGTCACGTAGACCGCAAGATGCGTATGGGTAGCGCATCCCGCGCGCGTTTGATGAGCACGCCCAGACGGAACCACGGCGAAACGATCCTCCGACAGCCACGTACCCGCGCGCTGGTCCTCGTGGCAAAGTTCGACTGCGCCGTGGCTGGGCAGGATGAACATGAGGCAATCGTGCCAGTGCCATGGCATCGCATACGTGCCACCGCCGGTTAGCGCCGCGTGCCCGTCGTCAGCAGCGACGAGCACACGTTTGTCGGCGGGCTGACAAATCTGGTCGAATGATCTCAGCATGGTGGCACCTCAAGGAGAACGATGTCCGTCTTCGCTGCCGCATGATACGTGTACTTTAATTCCGGCATCCGACAGCTAACCTGTCCGTCCATGAGGGAGATTGGTCTCTCTCGTTGAACATGGAGGGCGGGCACCGATTCGACTCGGTTGTTGTCGGAGACGCGCCTGCCATCGTTGAGCAAATGCCCAGGTTTCGTGGCGTCGGCCATGCACATGCCGCAGCCAGGGCACTTTGAGTATTGTCGAGGCGTCTGAAAGCAGGGATATTGCGGCCGGAGGCGGAGATTTTCCAGACAGTGTCTGGGTAATCTGCGGCTCTAAAAATTAATCGCGACCGCAAACCATGGCCTTGACCGCCGTAGTTTGACGCGCAAGCTTCGTTCTGCCAGTAAAATTTCCCAGGTCTTTATTTAAGCGCGGACATGATCAGCCAATCAAAGAGACGATCAGGAAGGCACCACTTCAAGAACAACAACGACTTTGCCATATGACCACCGGAATAGCGTACCTTTGGACGCTTTGCCTTCAGCGCAGCAACTACAAGATCGGTGATGACTTCGGGTCCAGGTTGACCAGTTGGATTCGCCAGAGCGTTCGACAGTTTTTTCGAAAGCGAGGAATAGGCATTTCCCGACGAATGCCGCTTTGCTGATTCCAGGGCAATAGTGCTCCATTCCGATTTTATACCCCCCGGTTCGATCACAATGACATCGATGCCAAACGGGCGAACCTCATTGCGCAACGCGTCTGAGTAGCCTTCAAGGGCAAATTTCGAAGCGTGATACCAGCCACCTAGAGGAAGCGCCAGCTTTCCACCGATCGATGAAACGTTGATGATGCGGCCGGCGCGGCGTTCCCGCATGTATGGCAAGCACAGTTGTGTAAGCCGTGCCGGACCGAACAAATTTACTTCCAGTTGTCGGCGTGCAACTTCTAACGGCACGTCTTCGAGCGCACCGTACTCACCAAACCCGGCGTTGTTAACGAGTACATCAATTCGGCCATGATCGCGAATGATTCGATCAACGCATGCCACCAGGTCAGAATCATTGGTAATGTCCATCAAGACCGCTATACCTCCAGCGGCCTCGATGTTGCCCATGCGCACGAGACGCCGCGCCGCGCCGTATACGACATATCCTTCATCGAGCAGGCGCAGTGCAAAGTCGTTCCCCATACCGGAAGAGGCCCCGGTAACGAGAGCGACGGGTTTTTGGATAAGGCCCACTCTGTTCACTCCAATGTGTGAATGAAAATTTCGCTGGTTAGGATAAAGTGTCGAGTAACCCCACAGTCAAGTCCATTGTTATGCTCATAAGCGAGATTTCGAAAATTGCTGGCTTGTCCAAGGATGGCATTCGCCACTACGAGAAGATGGGCCTCTTCCGTTCGACCGCACGCAGCGCAGGGAGCCGCGTCTATCGCGACTACGACCCATCGATACTTGTCACGATCGAGCACATCCGTGACGCACAACGCCTGGGCTTTTCATTAAAAGAGATTGCGCCTCTTCTGAAGGCTTATCTGGATGCTCCTCCAAGCGTGGAGCAAACGATCGAGTTCCTCGACGCAAGGCTTGTTGTCATCCGGGAGAAGATCGCTTCTTTGCAAGAGGTCGAAGCCTTCATCGTCGACAAAATGGGACGATACCGAGCAAAAGATCGAATATACCTAGAGACAAAGACGGAAACGGGTCATTGAGACGAGTGACTGCATTAAGCGCGACGAAATCAGCGCGCATTTAATCCGGGGATAGCGGCCGGGACAGCCGGTGTTTCGACTGTTGAGAAAGCGTCCGGAACCATTCGTACATGAATTTTCGCATTCGGATCACAGATCAACTCGCGGACAGAATAAGCACACGACTTTGCGGTCTATAAACGACAACAAATATTGATTTAACTACCGTCACACAAGCTGGCTGACGTGAGAATGAAACATAGTGGTAGCACAGGCCCTCCATGCAGAACGAATGTCGGCTAGACGCACATATGCCGCATTCTTAAAGAAACGCTAAAAAGCGGATTATTTTTCGTGGCCGCTCGATAGCTTTTTCCATAGATGCACAGAAGGGATTTGTCGGCTAGTAACTCGCGAGAAAGCGCAAAACTTATCAGTCAGGCGCGCGTACCGGGAATCGCTTCACGCAGCGTATCGAGCGAGCATGAGTTTCACCGCTTCCTCGACAACGTGCTCAACGTCTTTTTTTGTGCCACCGCAGCCAGGTCCAATTAGCTCGGGCCAGAACGACTGGCCGGTGATAACCGCGAGAAATTGATTAGACGCTGTTTCTATATTGTCGATGGCCATCCGGCCAGCTGCGACTTGCGTCTGCAAATAGTCTTCAAGGCGTTTCAAAAAGGGGCCTTTGACCCGGTCATAGACTGTTTGGCCGAGAAAAGGAAATCGCATGGCCTCGGAGATAATCAGGCGATAAATTGCCTGCATGTTTGCTCCGCGCATCAGGAGCGCGTAGCTCACGCCCATTTTTCGCAGGCCTACGGCGGGATTTTCACTCAGGGCGTTATCTGGGCACGGCGGCGGAACGGCCCAGAACTCCTCGACCATGGCTTCAAACAGAGCAGCCTTGGTCGAAAATCGCTTGAAGAGCGTGGCGGTAGATACATCCGCACGTTTCCCGATTTGCTGCAACGACGTGCGCTCATATCCCTGCGCCAGGAACAATTCCATCGCCGCGTGGATAACGGCCGTGCGTTTTTCCTCTTTGATCCTCTCGTGATAACTGCAATCCCTCATGTGCTCTCGGATGCTCGTTTTTGCAGAAGCACAATTGTAAGCCCAACGACATAGTAAGTCACTCAACTTGACACATGACTGAGCTGGCGATATGGTATGGTGAGTCGCTTAACTCACACTGGTGCCGGCGTTTCGGATCGCGGGTGTCAGCTCTATGTTTCAACTGAAGAAGGCCTCCATGTCTGCTCCCGTAGTTTTGATCACCGGCGCTTTGACCGGTATCGGCCGCGCCACCGCCTTCGCGTTTGCCGAAAAGGGCGCTCGCCTTGTCGTCTCTGGCCGACGTGACGAACTTGGCCGCAATCTGGTTCACGAGCTCCGGGCCCTCGGCGCCGAGGTCGAGTACGTTCGCGCCGATGTACGCCACGACGATGAAGTAAAGCTGCTGGTCGACCAGGCCGTGGCACGCTTTGGCCGCCTTGACGTTGCCGTCAACAACGCCGGCACGGAGGGCACCTTCGGCCCGCTCACATCGCAAACCGCGGAAACCTATGCGGCGACCTTCGAGACCAACGTGCTCGGCACGCTGCTGAGCATGAAGCATGAGTTGCGCGTTATGCTGGCTCAGGGCGCCGGCAGTATCGTGAACGTATCTTCGGTGCTCGGGAAAGTCGGCACGGCCAATGGCGCGATCTACGCGGCGAGCAAGCACGCGGTAGAGGGGCTCACTAAATCAGCGGCGCTCGAAGTCGCCTCTACTGGCGTACGGGTCAACGCGGTAGCGCCAGGCCCCGTCGCTACGGAGTTTCTCGACCGCGTGACTAACGGGTCCAAAGACCGCATGGACTACATGAAGGCCTATGTCCCGGCACGCCGCCTCGGCAGGCCCGAAGAGGTTGCAGCCGCGATCGTCTTCCTGGCATCACCCGGCTGCGCGTTTCTTACCGGCCACTCGCTGTCTATCGATGGCGGGAAGCTCGCGGGATAGTTTGACGTTACGCAATGCAGGTCATTACTTTAGTTTCGTTCACGCGGCAACTTGCGGCCGTTGGGATCCCGAGTGTTCGCCGGATGACGGACATAGAGCCGGAGTTACGGCGACATTGGTATGTGGGGCGAGCTCTCTTGCGTTTGCTTGCAGTCCAAAGAAAACATCTGAAAGACCTCGCGGGTTACCCGTAAGCGTCGACGCCATATCGTCCTGATTGGTGATTGGTGCCGCCGCTTGTGAGAAGGCTTACCTGGAATCGTGGACGTAGATATTGCAGGCCTTGCCGCGGTCATCCGCGCGGTTATGAACTTGCGCCCACCAGCGGGCCAATGGAACCTCAGCACAGCAATCGCGGCGAGGCCGACGATGTTTTTCCCTCGCACAGGGTCGATGGCGAAAAAACCGACGTCGGCCTCTCCGGTCGCGACGCCCGTCACCGCTTTTTCAGCAGCGTCATATTTGACGCATTAGAGAGGAAGTGACAGTTGCCGGGCGAGTTCGGTGGCAAGGCCCACGGAAATGCCTTGCGGTTCGCCGTTCGATGCCCGGGTACAAGAACAGGATTTCCAAAGTTGATCGCGGCCCGCAGCACACCCGTCGGCGAAGGCGCCGCGCAATACGGTTTGCGCAGAACTCATTGCTTGAACACCGAGGACGGAACGAGCACGCTGCCTTCCATCAGTCGTCGGGCGCTGCGGCTCATCACGGCTTTTGTGACAGTCCAGACGCCATCTGTTTGCTGCGCCTCGGCACCGACCTGCAGGCTGCCCGAAGGATGTCCGAAACGCACTGAACCGGCGGCAGTCGATACAAGACGGTTCACCAGCGTCCCCGGGATAGCCGCGGCTACCGCGATCGCAACGGCGCCCGTACCGGTCATGGCGTGGTGCAGCTTGCCCATCGAGAAAATCCGCGCATTGATGTCGATCGATGAGGTATCGATCGCCTTGCCGCTCGAAGATACATAACCGAGCGGCTTTGCAACGAACGCGAGCTTGGGCGTGTGAGGACGCAATGTGGTGGCTTCCTCCGCCGAGCGCGCAAGTCCCATGCGAACAGCAGCGCTCGAGCGGATGGCCTCGGCTTTTTTCAGCAGTTCGGCGTTGCCGTTCACGTCCGCCTGGAGCTCGTTGCCGTTGAGCCCGAGGGTCGCGGCATCGACGAAGATTGCCGGATTACCCGCGTTTATCATCGTCAGTTCGACCGGACCGACGCCGGGAACGTCGAGCAGGTCCGAGGCGTTGCCGGTAGGGAACATGCCGCCGTCGTCGTCGCCTTCGCCGCTCGGGTCGAGAAATTCGATCTTGACTTCAGCGGCCGGAAACGTCACACCGTCCAGTTCGAAGTCGCCTTCTTCCACGACCGCTCCATCGCGCATGGGCACGTGCGCCACAATCCTGGCATTGATATTGGCTTGCCAGATTCGCACCGTCGCAATGCCGTCACGAGGCGCATCGACGAGGCCCTGCGCAATGGCAAACGGGCCCACCGCGGACGTGAGGTTCCCGCAGTTGCCGGACCAGTCCACCACCGGCCGGTCGATCGCGACCTGTCCAAAACGATAATCGACATCGCAGTCGCTTTGCGACGACGGTCCCACGATAACGACCTTGCTGGTGCTGGAAGTGGCGCCGCCCATGCCGTCGATCTGCTGACCGTACGGGTCGGGACTGCCGATCACGCGTAAAAGAAGCCGGTCCCGGAGCGCTTTGTCCGCCGGCAGCCAGTCTTCCCTGAAAAACACGCCCTTGCTGGTGCCTCCTCGCATGTAGACGGCCCGAACCTTCGATTGACTCACGGTGATATCTCCTAAATGCAGTTAGGGCGGCAGCTCAATTTATTGCGTTTGTTTAACAACAAAAGCATAGTAAGTGCAAGTGTGTTGTCGTGCAAGCTTAAAAAGCTACTCGGTCGAACTCCGTAGAGGTATATTCGGCGAGCTTGTTCTGCTTACTCAACATGACTTCAGACCTGACTCACAGCCAACAGAAAGCCCTTCGCGAAATTGTCGGTTACGTCCGTCGCGAGCGGCTTGCAACTGGAACGCACTTGCCGGAATGGACGCTGGCCAGGCTGATCGGCACATCCCGATCTCCGGTCCGGGTCGCGCTCGACCGCCTGGTCCAGGCCGGTGTAATGCGCTACGACAAGAATCGCGGTTACTCGGTCGAGGCCCCATTCGACAATCTGCCGGCGGACCTGCTGGAGCAATTGAATTCCACCGATGACCCGCTTTATTTGCGACTGGCCGACGCGCGGTTTCGCGGGGCGGTGCCTGAGTCGGTGACGGAAGCGGACCTGACGCGGCTGCTTGAGGCGTCTCGAAGCGACGTGCGCAAGGTACTGGTTCGCGCCCACAGCGAGGGCTGGGTTGAGAAGGAGGCGGGTTACGGCTGGCGTTTCCTGCCGATGATCGATTCACTTGACGCCTACGACGACATGTATTCGCTTCGGGCCGCGATTGAGCCCGCCGGCATCCTCAGTCCAAAATTTCGGCCCGTTCTGGAGGAACTGCGCGAATTGCGCCGGGAGCAGCAAGCGATTCTTGATGGCGGCCACGAAGCAATGACGCCCATCGAGCGGTACGAATCCAACGCGCGCCTTCACGAAACGATCGCGGCGTGGTCGGGCAACCGCTTTGCGCTGCAGACACTGCGCCGGCTCGACCAGATGCGGCGTCTCGCCGAATACCGGCAGGCCCGCCAGCAGTTGCCCCGGCGCGCGCTCGCGAAGGAGCATATCGACATCCTGGACGCTATCGAGCGCGGTGATTTTCTCGAGGCGGCGAGCTTGATGCGGCGGCATATTGAAGCGGCGCGCACCAAAAAGGCCGTGCTGGAAGTGTTCGCCCGCAGCGATCCCAGCGATTCCGCGCCAACCGGCCCGACACTGCCCGGCGTTGCGCCAGCCGGGAGTAGCGGGTAAACGATAGTTTCGGCGTCCAACCGTACCCAGCCGCCTTCGGGCGGCTTTTTTTTCGTCCTCGAAAAAAGTATTGCGTTTTTGGTTTGACAAAGACATGCAGCGAAACGTAATCTAATTGCGTTTTCGGCAGCAAATAATCAAGCAGGTAACAGGGACAACCCGATGTCAGCGACTAGCGTTTTCATTGTCGATACCCACGCGCATGTGTTTCACCGCGGTCTGCCCTTTGTGCCGTCGCGACGTTTTACGCCGGACTACGACGCCTCAATTGATGCCTACATCGCGGAACTGGATGCCAACCGAATTGCAAAGGGCGTTCTCGTCGCCGTCAGCATTCTCGGGAACGACAACGCCTATCTTCTGGAGGGCTTGCGTGCTCATCCGGAACGTCTGCGCGGCGTTGTCGCGATCGATCCCGCGTCCGACCTGCGCCTGTTCGACGAGTTCGAGGCCGCGGGTGTCGTCGGGGTGCGCGTGAACCTGACGGGCAACCTGCCAGTCCCTTCGTTCGCGTCCGGCGCGTGGGCGGAAGCCGTTGCCGAGTGCGTCCGTCGCAATTGGCACATTGAAATCAACGACCGTTGCGCTCGCCTGCACGAGTCTCTCGCTCCGCTGGTTGAGGCGGGAGCAAAGGTAGTCGTCGATCACTTCGGCATGCCCGAGCGTCAACCCGGCATGGAGGACGAAGGCTTCGAGCGGCTGCTGGGTTTTGCGCCGAGCCGGCAAGTTTGGGTGAAGCTGTCCGGCGCCTACCGGACCAGTCCCGAGATTGCGCGCGCAGCCGCACCCCGACTCTGCCAGGCGTTCGGCGCCGGGCGGCTCATGTGGGCGAGCGACTGGCCCTTCACGCAACACGAAGCCTCCCAGAGTTACCGCGCGCAAGTCGGCGCCATCGCTGACTGGATTCCCGATGTAGCAGAGCGCGCAACCGTGCTTGGCGAAACGCCTCGCGAGCTCTTCAGGTTCTGAGTCGCAAGCATTTCCCGCACACGACTGCTCCACATACCGCAAGAGAACACCATGACGGCAGAAAACACTTCCCGCTTCTCCGATTGCATTCGTCACCTAAACACTGCGGACGCTTCGTCGCCCAGCTATTTTTCCCTCGAAGCGCTGGCTGCATCGGGGTTCCCGAATCTGGGACGCTTGCCCGTGGTGATTCGGATTCTGCTCGAATCCGTGCTGCGCAATTGCGACGGCGCGAAGGTGCTGGAATCGCACGTTCGCGATCTTGCGTCGTGGTCGCCGAACGCGCCGCGTGAGAAGGAGATTCCATTCGTGGTCGGCCGCGTCCTGCTCCAGGACTTCACTGGCATACCGCTCCTCACCGACCTTGCCGCGATGCGAAGCCAGGCGCTAAAGCGCAATGCCGATCCGAAGGCGGTCGAGCCGCTCGTGCCCGTGCATATGGTCGTCGACCATTCCGTGCAGACCGAGTTTTCGAATGTGCCAAACGCGCTGCGCCGGAATATGGAAGTTGAGTTCGGTCGCAACCGCGAACGCTACGAACTGATGAAGTGGGGCATGCAGGCCTTCGAGACGTTCAAAGTCGTGCCGCCGGGCATCGGCATCTGCCATCAGATCAATCTCGAATATCTCGCACAGGGGGTCATTGCGAAAGATGGCCTCGTGTTTCCGGACACTCTGGTCGGCACCGACTCGCATACGACCATGATCAACGGCATTGGTGTACTGGGCTGGGGTGTCGGCGGCATCGAGGCGGAGGCGGGCATGCTCGGCCAGCCCGTCTACATGCTGATGCCCGATGTGGTCGGTGTCGAGCTGACCGGTTCACTCGCAGCGGGCGTGAGCGCGACGGACGCGGTGCTTCAGGTCACCGAGACGCTGCGCGCGGCGAAAGTTGTCGGCAAGCTCGTCGAGTTCTTCGGCGAGGGCGCGGCGTCGCTCAGCGCCACCGACCGCGCGACGATTGCCAACATGGCTCCCGAGTACGGGGCCACGAGCGGTTTTTTCCCGGTTGACGACAACACGCTTGCCTACTACCGGAACACGGGCCGAAGCGACGAGCAAGTCGCGCTCATCCGCGATTACTTCACCATACAAGGCTTGTTCGGTGCGCCGAGGACGGGCGATATCGACTATTCGAGCATCATCAGGATTGACTTGCGGGCAATCAGGCCGAGCGTGTCAGGACCGAAGCGCCCCCAGGATCGCGTCGATCTTTCGGCGCTGGGCCGCCGTTTCGACGAAGTCATGGTTCAGGACGTCAAGAGCGGCGGCTATGGCAAGAGTGTCGCCCAGCTAGACGAACGCTACACGGTCACCTCGAAACCGGCGGGCGCACCCGGTCCGCAGGAGCAGTATGAAATCGGTCACGGCGACGTGCTGGTCGCCGCCATTACGTCGTGCACGAACACGTCGAATCCGGAATTACTGGTCGCCGCCGGTCTCGTTGCGAAGAAGGCACTCGCCCGTGGCCTCAAAGCCAAGCCGTGGGTCAAGACACTGTTCACGCCCGGCTCGCGCGTCGTGACCGCTTATCTCAAGGAGGCGGGCCTCACGGAACCCCTCGAGGCGCTTGGATTCGGCATCGCTGCCTATGGGTGCGGTGCGTGCGTTGGAAACATCGGGCCGCTGGATCCCGCGCTCGAGGAAACTGTCGTGTCCCGGGATCTGGTTTGCAGCGCGGTCCTCTCGGGTAACCGCAACTTCGAAGCACGGATTCACGGCAATCTGCGGGCCAACTTTCTCGCGAGCCCGCCGCTCGTGGTGGCGCTCGCAATCGTGGGCTCAATCCGTGTCGATGTAACGACCGAACCGCTCGGCCTGGACCGCAATGGTCGTCCGGTGATGCTCGCTGATATCTGGCCGACGAACGACGAGATCAAGGAGCTCAGCGTCTACGCCGCGAACTCCGCGCACTATACGCAGCTCTATTCGGACTTCACCGCCGGTCACGATCTTTGGAACGCCATAAAAACCAGCGAAGGCGCTGTCTACGACTGGCCCGAATCGACGTATGCGGCTGAACCCGATTTCTTTGGCGCGCCCCAGTCAGGCGGCGACGGTATTGTGGGCGCACGGGCGCTTGCGATCCTCGGAAACTCCATCACGACCGATCACATCAGTCCCGCCGGCTCGATCGCGAAAAATTCGCCCGCTGGTGAATGGCTCACGGAGCGCGGCGTTCCTCAAAAAGACTTCAACACTTATGGCGCCCGACGCGGCCATTTCGAAGTGATGGTGCGCGGCACTTTTGCCAACGTTCGCCTGAAGAATCTCATGCTGTCCGCAAAAGCCGACGGCTCCGCTGACGAAGGCCCGTACACGGTGCATCGTCCAAGCGGCGAGCGCACCACGATATTCGATGCATCGCGCCGTTACATCACAGCGGGCACGCCTTCGATCATTTTTGCCGGCGAGGAGTACGGCACCGGATCAAGCCGCGACTGGGCTGCGAAGGGCACGCGCCTGCTTGGTGTAAAGGCCGTCGTCGCGCGAAGCTTCGAGCGCATTCATCGCAGCAATCTCGCGGGACTTGGCGTGCTGCCGTTGCAATTCATTGGCGATGACAGTGCTCAGACACTCGGACTCGACGGCACCGAAACCTTCGACATCAAAGGGCTCGACGAAGGCGTAAAGCCCCTTCAGGAAGCGACGCTCGTTGTCACGCGTGCCGACGGAAGCAAGCGTGAAGTGAAGCTGCTCGCGCGCATCGACACGCAGATAGAAGCGACCTATTTCAGCAACGGAGGCATTCTGCCTTACGTGCTAGACAGCCTGCTCGAAAAGTCCGCGACGCGGCAGATGTCGGCGACCTGGCGCTATTGATGTTCAGCAAAACGAATCTACAACAGGAAGAGGAGACAAACGATGTTCAGGAAAATCATGCCGGCAGCCTTGCTGATCCCGTGCCTGACCGCGCAGGCACAAAGCAACGTTACGCTGTACGGCATCATCGATATCGGCGTCAATTATCTGAATAACGCGCAATCCGCCCGGACTGCAACCGGCCTTCGCGGTGGCAAGCAATGGTCGGTGATGGACGGCGGCACTGGCGGGCTTCAGGGAAGCCGCTGGGGCCTGAAAGGCGCCGAAGATCTCGGCGGCGGAATGAAGGCGATCTTCCTGCTCGAAAGCGGTTTTAGCGCAAACAACGGCACGCTCGGCCAAGGCGGGGCCGAGTTCGGACGTCAAGCTTGGGTCGGCGTTTCCACCACGCGATACGGCAAAGTTACATTGGGCCGCCAGTATGATGAGGTCGTCGACTTTTATGCGCCGCTGCTCGCCGCGCCGCAATGGGGCGGCTATATGGTGGAGCATCCGAGCGACCTGGACAACGCTTCGAACACCCGCCGCGTCAATAATTCCATCAAGTACACGTCGCCGACGATAGCCGGCTTGACCGTCGCGGGCCTCTACAGCCTCGGTGGCGTGGCCGGGTCCTTCGGCACGAATCGCGTGTGGTCGGTCGGCGCCGGGTACGCGAATGGACCACTTTCCGTCGGCGTGGGCTACCTGAATGCTCACAACCCGAACACGTCGTTCTATGGCACGAATCCGAATGCCGGACCGGCGACTGCCAACAATCTTAGCGGCGCTGGCTCGGCGACCTCGCCCCAGAGCAATCCAATCTATGCCGGCTACGCCTCGGCGAAGAACCTGCAGATTGCGGCGATGTCGGCGGCCTACGCAATCGGGCCCGCAACGCTGGGCGTTGCGTATTCGAATACGCGCTTCCAGGATCTGGGGTCGTCGTCGGGTCCCAATCCCCTCGGATATACCGGCACCGCCTATTTCCATAACATCGAAGCAAGTGCGAAGTGGCAGGTGACGCCCGCTTTCGTGCTTGGGGCCGCGTTCGACTATACGAAGGGCAGCGGAGCCGCCGGACGCAACGGCGCGAAGTACGAGTTGTCGAGCCTCGGTGCCGACTACGTTCTGTCGAAGCGCACGGATGTCTACACCGTGGCCGTCTATGAGCACGCGAGCGGCACCGACTCGCTCAACCAGCCTGCAGTCGCGACCATCACCGGCATGACACCATCGTCGACAAACAATCAGGTCGCCGTTCGCGTCGGCATTCGCCACAAGTTCTGAACTGCAATCGCACAGACTGATATTGAATCTGGCGGGAGACAAGCCATGACATCCGCATCGCATGCACAAGCCGTTCCGTTCGCGTCGACTTCCGACGAAGAACTGGAGCGTCAAGCCGTATCAAAGACCGCGTGGCGGTTGCTTCCGCTTCTGACGCTCGCGTTCATCTTCAATTACATCGATCGCACGAGTGTTGGCTTCGCGGCCCTCAGCATGAATGCGGACCTCGGCCTGAGCGCGACGCAATTCGGCTGGGGGGCGGGCATTCTCTTCGCGGGCTATTGCCTGCTCGAAGTGCCGAGCAACTTGATGCTGTATCGCTATGGGGCGCGCCGCTGGCTTGCACGAATCATGATCACGTGGGGCATAGCGGCGGCTGCGACGTCTCTCGCGATCGGACCAAAGAGCTTCTACTTCGCGCGTTTCGTGCTCGGCGTTGCTGAGGCGGGTTTTTTTCCCGGCGTGACGTTTTATCTCGCGAGCTGGTTTCCGGCCAGATACCGCACCCGCATGCTTGCGTGGTTTATGGTGGGTGTGCCGGTGTCGTCCATTCTCAGCGGTCCGCTCTCTGGCCTTCTGCTCAGCATGCACGGGTTGCTCGGCCTCGCGGGCTGGAAGTGGATGTTTATTTTGCAAGGCCTGCCCGCGTCGATCATCGGGATCATCGTTCTCGTGATGCTGCGCGATACCCCGTCGCAAGCAAGCTGGCTCTCGGATGCGGAACGTCAGGCGCTGATCAGGGCGCTTGCGTCGGAGCATCGCGAGAAAGAGAAGAAGGACCTTCGGGGTGCGCTCAAAGACAAGCGTGTGCTGATTTTGACGGGCATACAGTTTGGCTTCGTCCTTGGTTCCTATGGCATCGGCATCTGGTTGCCGACGATTCTCAAGGCGCACGGCCTGAGCATCTCGGCCATCAGCCTGGTTTCAACGGTTCCGTACATCTTCGCGACAGTTGCCATGCTGACGTGGGCGAGGGCGGTCGACAGAAGTGGCAAAAAGATTCTGAACCTGCTGCTGACCTGTCTTTTCGGCGCGGGAGGCATGATCGTCGCCGCGGTGTTCAGCGGTTTCTGGCCCGCGATGATCGGCATCACGCTCGCCGTCATAGGCGTGACGACAGCGCGCGCCGTGTTCTGGAGTATCCCGACGCGGTTCCTCTCGGGCGCGGCGGCGGCTGGCGGCTTTGCGTTCATCAACTCCGTCGGCACCTTTGGTGGCTTCGCAGGTCCGTTCCTGGTGGGCTGGCTCAAGGACATCACTGGCTCTTTCGCAATGGGCATGCTCGGGATGGCAGCCATGTTGCTCGTGTCCACACTGCTGACCGCGTCGCTCCGTTTTTTTATCAAAGACGAGCGATAGCCGGGCGACTCCGCTGCTGGAATGAAGCAACCCGGGCCGGATGGGTTGTTTAAGCGTAACTGCGCTGTTTTTTTGGCTTCTTGAAGAGAATTCCGTGAGCAGACACACTCGTCGTCACATCGTCACGAAAATGCTTCCGGCGATGATAATGTCCGGGTTCTGGCCCAGTATTTCCCGATCTTCTACGCCTTCAATGCCCGACGCGACAACCACGGAATCAGGCAATACGACCGCGGCGCCTTTGCGGGTGCTAATCGGATTTTCTCGTCATAGCGCCTCGGACGATCTGCTGCGCGCGATCGAGCCAGAGCTCGCTGCGGCGCTTGGGAGGCCAGTCGCAATCGAACTAAAGCCGGGCGATCTTGGCATAAAGGCTGTGAAGGAGACAATTTCAAGTCGACCAGACGGAGATACGATTTTGGTGGCGACGTTCGGCACGCATGCAATCAATCCGAACATCCGGCCAGATCTCGGTTATGACCCGGTTCGGGATTTCTCGCCTATCTGCCTCGCAACCCGATCGCCGCTGGTTCTGGGAACACGTTTGTCACTCGGGGCAACGGACGTCAAAGAGTTGATCCACCTGGCTTCGCAACGAGAACTGAGCTACGGTAGTTCAGGCGTCGGCAGTGCGCCTTACCTCGCGGCGCTGCTGTTTCAGAAGACCACGGGCGTCAAGATGGTTCATCGTCCTTACGCCGACACCAGGAAGCTCTACGAGGACCTGGAAAGCGGTGCTCTCGATCTCAGTTTCAATAATGCGGCTTCCATGCTGCCTCTGGTGCGCGCCGGGAAGTTGCGGGCTCTGGCTGTGACCACGTCTCAACGATGCGCCGCGTTGCCTGAGGTGCCGACCGTGGCTGAGGCCACCAACAAAGCTTATGCACTCGATAACTGGCTGGGACTAGTGGCGCCGCGCAATACACCGATGCCCGTTGTCATGACCCTCAACCGTGCGATCGTCAAAGCTCTGAATGCTCCGAAAATCAAAGCAGCGCTGGCGATGAACGGGATAGAAGTGGTAGCAAGCACGCCGGATGAGTTTTCCGAATACATTGCGGAAGAAATGGCCAAATGGGGTTGGCTCGGAAATGCGCAAACTTGAAGCCGGTTGAATTCCCTGGACGCAAACTGAACCTGCCACTGTAAAAAGAACGGCATACCGGTGACCATCCTGATCGATGGCCAAAACCGTCGTGGAAGTCATGATCTCGCCACCACGTGCGATCACCTTTTCGGCGAGGCTGTTGGTGAATTTTCCGGGGTCGCCGGTCTCGTCTGTCGGGCAATAGATTGCCCCTGTTATCTTTCCCTTCGCTTCCGAGAGAGACGGTTCGAGTCGCAGCACTTCGTTGGTGTCGAGGACCTTGATCAGTTGGCCATCGCCTTCCAGCAAGCGCATGTGCTTAACCCCAAGCTCAAGGGCCCGCTGCCCGGTTTGCTGCTTGCGCGACGAACCGTTTCAAGTGGCGCTTGTTGCACGATTCATGAGTTTAAGCGATGGCTCGCGATGACACTACGGGGCGGATAACCCATGCTACATATCGTGCGCTATGTGAAACCGCACAGTCGATTCGTAGCAACGTACCCGCCACGATTGTGGCCAGCTAGCAGAGCACAAAGGACCTTCCGCGTCTTATATGGGTTGTTTAGAGATGTACTGTCTTCTTGCAAAAAATCATTTCGGCAAAAGTACACCCCTGAAGTTCCTTGCGCCCTTCGCTGCGGATGCAACACCACCATTGCTGTCGTTGGAATTCGAGGCGCGATATTTTGCCTTCAGACAGATTCGCCCATGCCCGTCGCTAATACCACTCAAGATTATGCGAGCGATAAATGTCGACAGGTCGAGCCTTATCGGATCGGCTCGACCGATGAGCCGCCCGCAATTGGAAAACTGGAATATATGTTTTTCACTTTTTTTTCACAGTCAT
Organism: Paraburkholderia sp. RL17-368-BIF-A; assembly: GCF_046054045.1. Taxonomy (NCBI): domain Bacteria; kingdom Pseudomonadati; phylum Pseudomonadota; class Betaproteobacteria; order Burkholderiales; family Burkholderiaceae; genus Paraburkholderia; species Paraburkholderia sp. RL17-368-BIF-A. The sequence continues at coordinate 102,900 of NZ_JARESN010000003.1, read as the reverse complement.
CGCTCCATCAATCTGGAGCGCTCCCCTGTGACGTTGCCAAAACTCAGCCGACTGCAGATCATGCTGACCTTGGATCGCCAGTAGACGTTGGAGCTGTATGCAGCCGTCAGCGTCTGCAGCGCCGCCATTCACTTTCCTGCTGCAATTGACAAAGGCATGCGTGTCAGCGCTCCGTTCCAGTGCGTCATACGTTTGAAGCGTTGGCGAGCCTCACGGTATTCGACAGGTGGTACGCAGAGTAACTGTTGATTGCGCAAGTGCCGGTGTCAACTGCGATTCGCTTGATGAGCTAGTAGTACCGACGAGGACGGAGTCGGGACGCCGAATTCGAACGCTTGAGGGGCTCTACGCGCCACCAGGTGCTCCGATCAGCAGCTTCCTGGCTCTCTGTTCAGTTTCTCGCGGAGCGCTTTGCGGACGACCTTTCCAGTGGAGGTCATGGGAAGTTCGTCCACGAAATAAACTTTGCGCGGATACTCGTGCCCGGCGAGCTTCGTCCTCACGTGTCTCTGCAATTCGGCCATCAGTGCATCGTCGCCCCGATATGGTGGTTTTAGCACGATAAACGCACACACAATTTCAGTGCGTTGCGGGTCCGGCGCGCCAACCACGGCGACGTATCGCACAGCAGGATGATTTAGCAGCGTATCTTCGATCGAGCCCGGACCGATGCGGTAACCCCCGCTGGTAATGACGTCGTCATCGCGGCCGACGAAATGAAAAAATCCCGCCTCGTCCTGCCACCCGAGATCGCCGGTCACGAGAAAGCCATTGCGGAATTTTAGTCTGGTGCTCTCGTCGTCCGGCCAGTAGCCGAGGAACATGACCGGGTCCGGTCCGGCTATGGCAATCGAGCCGCTTTCGCCGCGCGGCAGCCGCTGACCTTGTTCGCCGATCACCGCGACGTCGTGGCCGGGCACTGCTTGACCGATGGCGCCAGCGCACGGCTCGAACCATCGCGCGCACGAGGACAGCACCATGTTGCATTCCGTTTGTCCGTAAAACTCATTGATCGTGACGCCGAGGGTCGCGCGACCCCACGCGAGCAATTCCTTGCCAAGTGGCTCGCCGCCGCTCGCCACCGATTGCAGCGTCAGCTGGCGTGGCCGGTGGGAGACCGCGCCGCGCATCATCTTGATGGCTGTCGGAGGCAAAAACGTGTGGCTGACCCGATGACGCTCGAGCAGGTCGAAGGCGGCATCACCGTCGAATTTGTCGAAGCGACAGGCGAGCACGGGCACCCCGTGGTGCCAGGCGGGCAGCAATACGTCGAACAGCCCGCCGATCCATGCCCAGTCCGCTGGTGTCCACATCAGCGTTGCGGACTGCGGAAAGCATTGCTGGGACATCTCGACACCCGGCAAATGTCCCAGCAGTACGCGGTGTGCGTGCAACGCGCCCTTCGGTTTGCCGGTGGTGCCGGACGTATAAATGATGATGGCGGGATCGTCCGCAGAAGTAGTGATCTGCGGCTCCGCGTCCGACGCGTTGTCGATGGCCGTCCAGAACGTGGGGTTCGCGCCGTCGATGGAAAACACGAGCCGCAGCGCCGGCAAGCCGTCGCGAATACCGGCAAGCTTCGCGGCGCCTTGCTGATCGACGACGATTGCGGACGCGCCCGAATTGGCGAGACGGTATCCGAGCGCCTCGGTGCCGAACAGCGCGAACAGCGGCACCGCAATGCAACCTATCCGGTAAGCCGCCAGATGCGCGATCGCCGCCTCGACCGACTGACGCACGAAGATGGCAACCCGGTCGCCGCGCTGCACGCCTTGTGCCTGCAGCGCATTGCCGAATCGGATGGAGAGGCGCTTCAGATCGTCGAACGTAAAACGTGTTTGAGTGCGGTCCGCATTCTCCACGACCAGCGCGAGACGATTCGATCCATCGGCCCACTTGTCGCACACATCGCGGGCGATGTTGTAGCACGCGGGAATGCGCCAGTTGAAGCTCTGCTTGGCGTCGTCGTACGAATGGCAGTCGGCTGGCAGCATGGCGAGTCGCACCAGGAAGGAGACGCACATGGTATCGACATTCGACGCTGTCGCTTGACCGTGCGAGCCGTTCCTCCTGGCTATCCGTGCCAGCCGGGCGAGCAGCCTGTCGCGCATGGCGTCGGGTTTTCCCGGATTTGTCAGCCCGCCGCGGCGTCGTGATATTGGCTGCCACATGCAAGCGTCGCTTGTGGCGAGCGGGTTCAAGCAAGGTGACGCAATCAGGCAAGTCGACGTTTTCTAGTTCGGATAGATTCTAGATTCGGACGCAAACGAATGGCTCGGGTTCGCCACGAGCTTTCCCACGAATACGGCCTTCACTTGGCGACGGCCTTCAGGAGTGAGCGATGAATCAACACACGTCGAACCAGCAGGCGACGCCGGATGAGCGGGCCCGTGCGCTGCACAAAGTACTGCTCGACAAAAAATTGATCCCTGACGGTTACATCGAAAGCTTTACGAAGCTGATGGAACACGACTGGGATCCGTCCAACGGCGCGCGAGTGGTGGCACGGGCATGGGTTGACCCCGCGTATCGAAAGCTGCTACTTGAAGACGGCACCGCTGCGTGCGCGCAATTCGGCTATACCGGGCCGCAGGGCGAATACATCGTCGCGCTGGAAAACACGCCGACACTGCAGAACTCATCGTGTGCAGCCTGTGTTCGTGCACCAACTGGCCGGTGCTTGGCTTGCCGCCCGAGTGGTACAAGAGCTTCGAATATCGCGCGCGTCTGGTGCGCGAAGGGCGTACGGTTCTGCGCGAGCTCGGCGAGGATTTGCCGGACGACGTGATCGTTCAGGTATGGGACACCACCGCCGAGACGCGCTATCTGGTGCTGCCGGTGCGGCCTGAAGGAACCGGGCACATGAGCGAAGAGGAACTGGCCGGGCTGGTCACGAAAGACGTGCTGATCGGCGTCGCTCGTCCGGTCGCGCCGCGCGCCTAACCCTTACTTTTGCAGACCGAGGAGTCGGATATGGACGGCATTCATGATCTTGGCGGCATGCAGGGCTTCGGCCGCGTTGCGCATACGAATAACAGCCTGAGCTACAAACCGGTGTTTCACGAAGATTGGGAACATCTCGCCTATAGCCTGCTTTTTCTCGCGGCCGACGGGATGAAGGTTTTCAGTGTCGACGAACTGCGTCACGCGATCGAGCGGATGAACGCGCGTCATTATTTCGGCTCGCCGTACTACGATCGAATCGTGATCGGCACCGCGACGCTGCTGGTCGAGTACGGCGTCATCACGCAGAAGGAACTCGACGAAATGCTCGGCACGCGTTTCGAACTGGCACGGCCGTACTTTTCTCAAGGACGGCAGACACGTGCGGGCCGCCAGCCGTTCGAAGTTGGCGATACCGTGCGGGTTCGCGACGAATTCGTCCCGGGCCATATCCGCATGCCCGGTTATGTGCGCGGCCGGCACGGCGTGGTTCTGCATCGCACGAAAGAAAAATGGCCGTTTCCAGATTCGATCGGCCATGGCAAGGAAGCGTTGCATGAGCCGACCTACCACGTGAGATTCAACGCCCGCGAGCTATGGGGCGAAGCCGCGGACGATGGCTTCGTCGTCGTCGATCTGTTCGAAGGCTATCTCGACAAGGTGGAGCTGCCAGCGGCCCGGAAAGACGCCGCCGGTCTCGCACAGCGGGAAAACGCACACGTGTAGAACGCGTGGCGCGCCAGTCAGTCAGACGGTCCGCTTGCGGGCCTTCTGACGTTTGTGGAGACAGGAACCATGGAAATTTCCGGACGACTGCCGGTGACCGTGCTGTCGGGATTTCTAGGCGCGGGCAAAACGACGTTGCTCAATTACGTGTTGCGCAATCGCGAGGGGCTGCGCGTGGCAGTCATCGTCAACGATATGAGCGAGATCAATCTCGATGGCGACGCGGCTCAACGCGGCGTCACGTTGAATCGCGCGAACGAAGAACTGATCGAGATGAGCAACGGCTGCATCTGCTGCACGTTGCGCGCCGATCTTCTGCAAACGGTCAGCGAACTGGCGCGGCAACGCCGCTTCGACTATCTGCTGATCGAGTCGACCGGGATATCCGAGCCGTTGCCGGTGGCCGAGACGTTTGCATTTCTTAACGACAAAGGCTTCAGCTTGTCCGAAGAGGCGCGGCTCGACACGATGGTCACGGTCGTGGATGGCGCGAACTTCGCGTCGTTATTCGCGTCGCAGCAGCGGGTAGAGCGCGCGGCGACGGAAGAGAATGACGGCAGCCGCAGTCTCGCGAGTCTGCTTGTCGAGCAAATCGAATTTGCCGACGTGCTCGTGATCAGCAAGGCTGATCTCGCCACGCCCGCGCAACTCGGACGACTGCGCGCGCTGCTGCAACAACTCAATCCGCGCGCGGAGGTGGTAACGATGGAGCACGGCGTCGTTGCTCTCGCCAACATCATCAACACCGGCAAGTTCGATCTCGCTGCGCTCGCCAGGTCGCCCGGCTGGGCGCAAAAGCTCGACGATAGCAACGCGATATCCGACTCCGATACCTACGGCGTGCGTTCGAGCGTCTATCGCAGCCGCGCGCCGTTCCACCCGGGCCGGCTCGCCGATTTGCTCGAGAGGCCGTGGCGAAACGGCACGCTGCTCCGTTGCAAAGGCTATATGTGGATCGCAAGCCAGTTCGAGGAGATCGGCATGCTCGTGCAAACCGGCGGCGCCTTCAACTGGGCATTCACGGGCCGCTGGTGGAACTTCATCCCGCGTGCCGAGTGGCCGCGCGATGCGTACCGGCGCGACACGATTCTGTCGAGATGGGACGACACGGTGGGCGATTGCCGGCAGGAGATCGTCTTCATCGGCCAGCATGTCGACCCCGTTCAGCTCGAAGCGGCGCTCGACGATTGCCTGCTGACACCAGATGAAATTCTGCAAGGGCCGCACGCGTGGGCCGAACTTCCCGGCGCGCATCGCATCGCGGCGGGCGCGCACGCCGGCTAAGAGACCGGCGAACGGTAACGGCCGACGCCCGTTTTCGCGGGTGCGGGCGTTCGGAAAAAGCCGCCTGCTCACCTGAAAGCTACCGGTCCCGATGCGTGGCCCCGCGCTGGCAAACCGCCGCGACGATCGCGACGATGCACAGCGCGACGACGTAGATGACGGGCGCCATCACGGTAGCCACACTCGCGAGCGAAATCAGAATCGGCGTGAGGCCGCCAAAGATCGCATAGGCAATGTTGTACGAGAACGAGATGCCGGTGAAACGGATCGCGGCGGGAAACGCGCGGGCCATCATCAGCGGAATCGCACCGATCATGCCGACCGCGAAGCCGGTCACCGTATAGGGGCCGAGCCACGCCTGCAACGGCGCGCCGACGTGCAGGCGGCCGTAGAACCAGGTGAAGCAGACGGCCAGTAGCGCAGAGCCGAGCGCCAGCACGAGGCGGGGTCCGATGCGGTCGGACAGCAAGCCTGCAACGACGCAGCCGATCGTCAGCGCGATGGTGGCGACGCTGCTGCCGGCGAGCGTGTCAGCGGGGGGCAGGTGGAAGTTCTTTTGCATCAGCGCCGGCATCATTAGAACGATCACGATGATCACCGCGGACAGCGTCCATGTCAGCGTCATCGACAGTGCCACGCCACGCAGGTGCGAACGCATCACCGTCCTGAGCGGCATGCTGGCGGCGACCGCCTTGCGTGCCTGCAACTCGCGAAATACCGGAGTTTCTTCGAGCCAGCGCCGCAGGAACATCGCCACGATTCCAAATATGCCACCCGCAATGAACGGCAATCGCCACGCGAACGCCAGAATGTCTGTGCGATCGAACGCGGCGTTGGTCGCAGTCGCAACCAGCGAGCCAAGCAGAATGCCCGCGGTGAGGCCGCCCGTCAGCGTGCCGCACGCGAGTCCCACGTGACGGCGGGGCACGTGTTCGGAGACGAACACCCACGCGCCGGGCACTTCACCGCCGACTGCCGCGCCTTGCAGGACGCGCATCAGCAGCAGAAGCAGCGGCGCCGCGAAGCCAATCTGCGCGAACGTGGGCAGCACGCCGATCAGCAACGTGGGTAGCGACATCAGCAGCACGCTCAGGGTGAACATCTTTTTGCGCCCGAGCAGATCGCCGAAATGCGCCATGACGATACCGCCGACCGGTCGCACGAAATAGCCGACCGCGAAGATGCCGAACGTCTGAAACTGCCGCAGCCAGTCGGGAATGCCCGGCGGAAAAAACAGACTGCCAATGACCGAGGTGAAAAACACGAAGATCACGAAGTCGTAGAACTCCAGCGTGCCGCCCAGCGCGGCGAGCGCCAGCGTGCGGTAATCGCGTGCGCCCAGCGGGCGCCCGGCGGCGTGTGACGACGCGCGATCGTCGATGGATACTGGCGGACTTTCGACTTGCGAATGCATTGTGACTCCCTGTAAGTGATCGGGCGCTGGCGGACATGGATGGTGCGTTCGACCACGTCAGTCGGACTGGCAGGAGCGCATCGTAAGAAGCACAAATAGATGACGCTTGGCTTGCAGCGCCAGCGTCATGGTCCGCCTCGGCCACGAGCTGTTGGATGCGCTGGCCCGCGTGTGCGCTGCACGACGCACCCGAATATCAGGCGGCGTCTGGCTCGGGCAGCCAGGTACATAGGCGGCCCGGGTCAAGCGCGATGGCGATGCGTCGCTAGCATGGAATCTTCCAGTCAACGGAAGGCAACCATGAGTCTTGAAGACAGTCCGAGCGAATGCGTATCCGACCTCGCGAAAGCGGCGGGGCTACCGCTTCCCCCTGAGCGTGTGGCGCAGGTCGAGAGCGTGCTCAGCGCCTGGCGCGCGGACGCGCTGCGGCTCGCACAGCGTATGAGCGAGGCGCGCTTCGACAACGTGCTACCCGTTACTGTGTTCTCGCACGGCGCCGGATTGGAAGGAGACACGCCGTGAAGCATGATTTTCTCGACTGGACGTTCACGGAGGCGGCGCAGGCATTGCGTCGCCGCGACGTCACGCCTTCGCAGCTAGTGGAAGCGTCGCTCGAGCGCATCGCCGCGCACGACCCGCTGTTGAAGTCGTTCATTACCGTGTTCGAACAACAGGCGCTCAAGGTGGGAGCCGCGTCCGGTGCGTTGCTCGACGCGGGGCACGATCTCGGCCCTCTGCACGGGATTCCGGTCGCGCTGAAGGACAACATCGCCGTGGCGCATACCCGTACCACGGCAGGCAGCCGCGTGCTCGCGGACTGGCATCCCGCTGAGGATGCGGCCATCGTCACGAAGTTGCGCCAGGCCGGCGCGATCCTGATTGGCAAAACCAACATGCACGAATTTGCATGGGGCGGGACCTCGGCCAATCCGCACTATGGTTTCGTGCGAAATCCATGGGACACGAGTCGCTTTCCGGCGGGTTCGAGCGGCGGTTCGGCGGTCGCGGTGGCCGCACGTTTCTGCTTCGGCGCGATTGGCACCGACACTGGCGGATCGATCCGGTTGCCGTCGGCGGTCAACGGTACGGTCGGCATACGACCAACCTATGGACGCGTGAGCAATCGCGGCATTGTGCCGCTCGCGTGGAGCATGGACACCGCTGGCCCGATGACGCGTACCGTGGAAGATTGCGCGACCCTGTTCGGCGTGATTGCCGGATTCGATCGTGCCGACGCCGGCAGCGCGGCGCAGCCTTGTGGCGATTATCTGCAAACGCTCGCAGACGGCATCCGGCACTTGCGCATCGGTGTGATCCCCAGCTACTTTTTTCATCACCTGCAACCCGCTGTTCACGGTGCTGTGCAGCAGGCGCTCGATACCTTGCGCGAACTGGGTGCGGCCGTCGTGGACGTGCCGATCGACGGAATCGAAGACAATATTTCCGCCCAATTGACTATCGAAGCGGCGGAGCCGAGTGCCTGGCATCAGCGGCATCTGCGCGAGCGGCCGCAGGATTATGGAGACGACGTGCGTACGCTGCTCGAGGTCGGTGAACTGCTGCTCGCGACCCATTACATTCAGGCACAGCGCTATCGCGCGGTGCTGCGGGCCGCGTTTATCGAAGCCTTTCACAAGGTCGACGTGTTTATCTGTCCGACCTTGCCCTTCACGGCCACCCGCGTCGGCGAAACCCGCGTCGTGATCGAAGATGGCGTGGAGGAAGATATGCTCTCGGCGATCATGCAATTCACCGGCATCGCGAGCCTGACAGGGCTGCCCGCGCTGAACGTGCCATGTGGTTTTGACGATGAAGGCCTGCCGGTCGGGATGCAGATCATTGGCCGCCCCTTTGACGAGGCGACGCTGTTCCGTGTCGGACATGCGTTCCAGCAGGCGACTGCATTTCATCGGCGCGCGCCCGAGTTGATCGAAAGTCGCGCTGCGTAAAACCGCCCCGACGCATGTGGCGCGACGCCGCTTGCCTTGTGAAGCGGCGCTCTATTGAACCGGCTGTCCCAACTGGGCGGTTTCAAACGGCACGTAATTGTATTGACCGGTGCCCTGCACAACCAGGAAAAGACACGGGTTGCCGTAGGTGCCCGATACGAAATGCGGCTGCCCGGCGATTGCCCTGCATGTGTCGCCGGGCATCAGCACATACGTCGCGTCGGGATCGCGCGTTTCGACGCGCATCGGTCCCTCGATGCAGAAAAAAGTGTCGTCGATTTCGCTGTGGCTATGCCACGGCACGCAGCGCTTTTCGCCGAGACCCAGAATCAGGCAGCGCAGTCGGTCGGTGCGGGCGAGCACATCGACGCGCGTGTAGCCGGCGGTATAAGCACCGAAGTTCGCATCCACCGTATCGTCGAAAGCGACGGGCGCGATCGCGGGGGCGTCGCGCAGAAAGGGCTCCCGATCGACGTGCGCGACGCTGCCTTCCTGCAAGTCCCAGGGCACGCCGGAGCGGACCACGAGAAACGCCGCATCGACCGACATTGCGCCGAGACGATAAGTGAGATTGGGCGGAAACGTGTACATCTCGCCGGGGGCGAGATCCGCCGCGAACATCGGCCTGTCGATGTCGATTCGCAATCGACCCCTTAGGCATAGTACGACAACTGTCGCATTGGAATGGCTGCGCCATGACGTCACATGCGAAGTCGCGAGGGTATGCGTGCTGACGGATAGTCCGGGCACCGATTCGAGCGTCGTTTCGGTAGCCGGCGAGAAGTCTGTTGAACGGTGCATCGAGAGAAGTCCTGTTGCGACGCCGGTAGTTTTTCAAGGGTCGAGATGAACGATGCCCCGTTGTCGCTGATTGAGCGGATTCGCGCCGCCGCAGCGCAAGCCACAGAGGTGTGTGATGGTAGCTCAACGGCAATACACTGCTTTGACTGGATAGGCCGCCACCTTGGCTCACGGCCGCCAGAGGCGTCGGCGTCGGGCGAACAATGGCGCCGTGCAGTGGAAATTCTGGTTGCCAGAAGATTTCTTTGCCAATAGATTGAAACGATTCTCCTGGAAGCTCACGCCATGGAATCAACGTATTCGACCGCGTCCATAGAGCCGTCTCAACGGTTCGCATACTGGCAAGAGGTCGTGTGCCGGCACTGCATTCCCGCCGCGAGCGTGCCGCTGAGCGGTAATCAGTTCGACGGTAGCCTTCGCGTGCGCACGCTGGGCACACTGATCATCAGCGAATTGATTGCGCCGCAGCATCGCTGGCAACGTGACGGTGCCCATATCCGGACGGGACCCAACGACAGCTTCTGGGTTGGTCTGATGATGAAGGGCGAAGGGCGACTTGCGCAAAGCGGACGCACGGTTGTCCAACGCGAAGGCGACATGGTGTTGTACGACGCGGCACGACCGTTCGAATTCGAACTCGCGGCGGGCACGATTTGCATCGTCGAGGTGCCGCGCAAGGTGCTCGATTTCCGCTTCCCTCTTGCCGATACACTGACGGCGACGTGCATCGGCGCTGACATGCCGGTTGGCCATCTGCTCGCGCAGATGATTCGCGAATCCGCCGCGCGCGACCTGTCGGGCAATCAGGGCAGTAGCGGGTCGCTGGTGGGGAGCGCTATCGTCGATATGCTCGCCGCGACGCTGGAGATTCAGGCTGGCCGGCCGGCGCACGTCTCGGCGCACGAGGCGCTGGTGGAAAGGACGAAGGCGTACATTGACCGTCATCTCGACGTGGCGTCGCTCGATGTCGAGCAACTTGCCGCCGCGCAAAGCGTATCGAGCCGGACGCTGACAAGGGCTTTTGCGCAGCAGGGCAGTACGCCGATGAGCTGGTTATGGAGGCGGCGGCTAGAAGCGAGTTACTGTGCCCTGAAAGAAGGACACGCGCGCAACGTAACGGAGGCAGCGCTTCGATTTGGCTTTTCTGATCTTTCACACTTCAGCCGCGCATTCAGGAAAGTCTATGGTATGTCCCCGTTGACGTTGAAAAAGCTTCGGTCCTAGCCGACTCCAAACCGACTTTGGGAAGAAGAAAAAATCAAGCAACCAAGGTCATTCCCCATGCGCGCGACAGGCTTTGACGCGGTGGCAGCGGAAGGCGGCAATGCTCCGGTCAAGGAAATTGAAGCCGGAGCCGATGTGGGCGTTCAGTTCGTCAGCCGCGACGTCACGAAGCTCGTCCCGCAGGAGCCACAGGCGCCCATCTTTTGGCGCGGCTGACTTACGGCTCGTCGGCGACTTTTTGACGTCGTTCCTGCTCTCGTCTCATCGTTTTGATAGCGAGTGGTCTACTCACAACCGTCGACGACGGCCGGGTGCCTACTCGTGACTCGTCGAATCTCACATACGGAGAACTCCAAACACAATTTCCATCAGCGACCCGCGCATTAACGAAAGCCGCGCAACACTTCACAGCCAGAATGGGAAACGCGCGTGCAATTGACCACCGCTTATCGCCCAGCGGTAATGTCCGAACTCAACCGAAGCTGCACCCATACATAACCATCCCACTGGGGGAAGCCGGCCTCCATTCTCGTCAGGACCGGGCGTCGTTCGATCTCTTGGAGGGCGCAACTCGCTTGTTCTGCTACGTGCTTGCTTTCGGCGACAGTTGCGCGATATCGACCGTCTGGTTCGACGAACGGATAACCCGCATGACAACCCACGCGACCAGATAAGCCGAGCCACAGATCACGAAGAGGATGTTGTAGCCCGCGTTGATGTGTCCAAGCGCCTTGAAGTGATCGAGCACAACACCCACTAGCAGCGGAAAGAGCGTTGCGCCAAGCGCGCCCGCCAATCCACCAATACCCACAACCGAACCGACCGCCGCTTTGGGAAACATGTCGGAGGCCGTCGTGAACAGGTTGGCCGACCATCCCTGGTGCGCCGCTGCAGCGAGGCTCAGGAGTGCAACCATCGCCCACATGTCGTTGATCCAAGGAGACAACGCAATCGGCGTGACGAGGAACGCGAGTACAAGCATGGTGGTCTGCCGTGCTTTCGTGACCGGCCAGCCGCGTCGGATGAGCGACGACGATACCCAGCCGCCACCAATGCTGCCGATCGACGTTGCGATATAGACGATGACCAGTGGAAGGCCGAGATTCTTCAGGTCAAGGTGGAAGCGCGCATTAAAGTACGACGGCAACCAGAACAGCATGAACCACCAGATCGGATCAGTGAGCAGCTTGCCAGCGAAAAAGGTCCACGTCGCACGGAGCTTCAGCAGCGACACCCAGCGTACTTTCGCAGGTTCAGCAGTGGACACCGAAGCGGCGTCCTCGCTGATGTATTCCAGCTCCGCCTTCGTGACCTTCCTGTGCTTCAGAGGGGCCTGATACATGACGTACCAGAAGCCGAGCCAAACGAAGCCAGTCAGGCCCGTGACGAAGAAAGCGGCCTCCCAGCCATAGGTCGCGGCGAGCCAGGGGACGACCGCGGGCGCTGCAACGGCGCCAATGCTTGTTCCCGATGTCAGAATACCGACGGCCAGCGCCTGCTCCTTGCGGGGGAACCATTCGGAGACGCTTTTGACGGCACACGGGAAGCTTCCAGATTCGGAAATGCCAAGCAGTGCGCGCATCACACCAAAGCCTAACGTGCTGCGCACGAGTGCATGCCCGCAAGCTGCGATGCTCCACAGCAGGACACATAGGCCGTAGCCGATCTTCACACCGACCTTGTCGACGAGTTTGCCGGAGAGCAGCATCCCGATTGCGTAGCAGGCTGTGAACACAACGACGATGTAACTGTATTGTGTTTCGGTCCAGTTGAACTGCACGGCAAGCGCGGGCTTCAACAGCCCGAGAACCTGGCGGTCGAGGTAGTTAATCGTCGTTGCGAAAAATAGCAGAGCGCAGATGCGCCAACGGTATTTCGAATGTTCCATGGTTTACTCCTGTCTCCTTTGCGAACGCGCCTGATTGCGCATCATCGAGCCGATGTGCCGGTTCTCTAACGTCCTGTGCCGGCAGCAGTTGGCCTCAACTCACTACACCCAAAAACTTCGCTATCTGTTCAACGGAACTGAGAAGAAGGTGCCGCCCGGCATGTGTCCTTAAACCCATCGCAGAAGCCTTCTGCAGAAGAGGCGTTTGCTCCGGCTTCATGATCAGGTCTGCTACGACGGCACTCCTGTTGATATGCGATATGTCGATCGGTATCGAATCCGATGGACTCATGCCGGCCGGCGATGCATTGACGACCAGGTCGTCTGCGCGATTGCCGGTGGCTTCTGCGATTTCGATGTGCACTAGCCCATACCGGCTCCGAAGCTCGACGGCCAGTGCCTCGGCGGCTTTCTCACGAATATCGGCTAGCCTCAACGCGGCAACCTGTGCGGTGCATAGTGCATTCGCGAGCGCGCGGCCCGCTCCGCCAGCCGCGCCGACGAGAAGGACCTGCCGACCCGATACAGACACACCTTGCTGTTCAAGGCCAATGACAAAGCCTTCTCCGTCGAAGTTGTCGCCGAGCCAACCGCCTTCTTCCCGTTTTCGGAGACAGTTCACAGCGCCAATTGCCGCAGCACGTTCTGTCGGTTGCACGTCAGCCAAGGCATAGGCGGCGACCTTGTGAGGCACGGTAATAACCACGCCCGCGAGGTTCTGCAAAGCCGCCAGGCCGGAAACTGCCTGATGCAATCGCTCAGGCGTGACGTGCGCTGGCACCAGCACTGCATGGATGCCTTGCCGCGCGAAAAAGGAATTGAAGAACTGAGGCGACTTCACCTGTGAGATCGGGTCGGCGACAATCGCCACGATTCTGGTGTCGCCATCGATCCAGCCGGGCGAGAAGGCACGGCTGGACGAAGCGGGATCAGCTAAAGTTTGCATGGCGCTTCTCACGGAATGCAGCCACACCTTCCGCAGCGTCTGATGACGCCTTGCAGACTGACGCTGCAAGTTCGTGCGCGTATTCGCGTTGCCCGGTCTCCATCATCCGTATGAGTCTTTTGCCAACGGACAGGGACGTCTTCGAGCGCTTTTGAAGCGTCGTGCAAATGGCGTCCACGCGTGCGGCGAGTTCATCGGCGGCAAGCGCTTCGTTGACGATGCCCCATTGCGCTGCTGTAGCTGCCCCGACGGGCTCGCCCAGCAAAATCAGTTCACGGGTACGCGTGGCGCCGACAAGCTCGGAGAGGCGGGCGCAGCCCATCCAGCCAGGAATCGCACCGACCGCCGCTTCCGGAAACCCGATTCGCGCGTCAACGCTCGCATAGCGGAAGTCGCAGGCCAATGCGAGTTCGAGTCCGCCGCCCAGTGCGCTACCGGCAAGCACAGCTATCGTAGGCTTATCGAGCTCGGCGATCCTGCGAAAGACGCGGTTCCCATTCCGAATGAATCGCGTGCCCATCGTTTGCGGGTCGATGTCGCCCCATTCGTCGATGTCGGCGCCGCTGCAGAAGAATCGTTGACTGTTCGAAGTGAACTTCAGCGCGCGCACTTCGTCATTGCGTTCGACGATCGTGACGCAACGCTCGATGTCGTCCAGCATGCCGGTCGTCAGCGCGTTGTGCCGGGCCGTTCGATTGAGCGTAATCGTCGCAACAGCGCCTTCGATGGTGAAGATGACGTCGGAAACTTGCTGCATGAGAAATACCTCTGGATTCGGGTAGGGGCGTGTGTCGTTCGAAGCTCAGTGAGCGATCGCAGCGTCAAAAAGATGCTCATCGACCAACGGGGCAAACTCCATCCGTGCCAGCACGTCCTTGTGCAGATCGATGCCTTTGGCTAACTCGATCAGGCGAACACCAAGCGGATCGAGCTTGAACACTGCCCGTTCAGTGACGTAGAAAACCTCTTTGCCGTCGAGACGGGCCTGAAGGCCGCTGAACGTTACGTGGCGAACCGTCTTGACCGCCTTTGGAACCGACCCCGGCGATACGATCTCAAGCGAGTCGTCGCTCTTTCTTTCAACGCGCAGGCCCTTTGCTTCGAACGCGCCGCAGAAAACAATTTTCTTGGCGCCCTGCGCGATGTCCATGAACCCGCCAGGGCCAACCACGGTGTTTCCCAGTTTCGAAACGTTCACGTTTCCCTGCTCATCGAACTCGCCCATACCGAGGAACGTGATATCGATACCGCCGCCGCTGTAGAAGTCGAACTGATCAACGCTTGGCACGATGGCGTCTGCATTGCGCGCGGTGCCGAACATCGCGCCATCGAGCATGGTGCCCCTGTGAATGCCCTGTTCCACCGAGCCCCAGTAGTCGGAGCCGCGCCCTTGTGCCGCGAGTACTGCGGGGATCGCCCCGGGGAAGCCGAATCCGAAATTCGCTGACTGATTCGTGCCGAGTTCCTGCGCCGCACGCTCGGCTACGATCAGCCGCATGCCGTCGGGCATTTCTGCGTCGGGTGTCACGCCGAGCGATTCACCGCTGAGCGTGGCGTCGTAGTCGCTAATTGCGCACTGTCGCTGGGCCGGCGTTTCAACGGTGATATCGACCATGACACCCGGCACCCTCACAAGGCGCGCGGGTACGTGACTGTCGGACTTGCCTTTCACCTGCGCGATGACCTTGCCGCCGCTGTTGTGCGCGGCCAGCGCGACGGCGTAAATGTCGAGGTCCGCGGGTTCACGGCGCGTGGAGAGATTTCCGCGATCGTCGGCGGACGACGCCATGACGATGGCAAAGTCGATCTTGATGGGCTTGAAGCGCAGGTACTCGTCGCCGCCGATCTCGATCAGTTCAACGAGGTCTTCAGTGGTGTTCGCATTGAGCTTACCGCCGCCGAGTCGGGGATCGACAAACGTCCTGAGTCCCACGCGGGTGATAACGCCGGGCCGGCCCGCCCCGATTTCGCGGAAAAGAGTGGCGATCACGCCGCCAGGGAAACTGTATCCCTCGATCTCACCCGACTCCGCCAGTGCCTGCATGGCGGACGACCATACCCAGTGACCACCGACAACGCGCTTGACCATGCCTACGTGCGCGAATCGCCCTAGGCCGCTGCCTTGGCCGTCGCCCACACCCAATGCGTGAACGACCGTGAGATTGCCGGGGTGGCCCGTCCGAAGGAATCGCGCTTCGAGCGCCGCGAGTATCGCGTCGGGTTCAAGCAGCCCGCCGCCCGAGCCCGTAATCGCGATCGTTGCCCCATCGGGTATCGAAGCGGCCACAGCTTCCGCGCTCATCCACTTGTTCACATCGCCTCCTTATCCTTGGCACCCGGTTCGGTGAGTTCATATAAAACCGAACCGGTTCGTTACTTGGAGTGGATCATGTCACAGGCATTCGAGGCCTTCAAGGCCCGCAAAGCGATAATCGGGTTTACGATAGCGGACACTAAGCCCCTGGATGAGTTGCGATCGGGGAATCGCCAATGTCATCGCAGGCGGTTTGCAGCTACCGTTTAATTTTTGAGTTTGAAGAGGCAAGATGCCAACGACGACAGTCGAGGGACGCAGCGAAGCGCCCGTAGCCGCAAAGCTGCCGCAGCGCGCGAAGCGCACGCGTGACCCGATCCAGACGCAGGCAAAGATTATTGCTGCAGCGAAAGCTGAGTTCGCAAAGGTCGGCCTGGGCGGCGCTCGCATCGAGTCGATCGCCGAGAAGGCGGGCGTGAACAAGCGGATGATCTACGAATATTTCAAGGGGAAGGAGGAGCTATTCCAGACCGTTCTTGAAGAAATGTGGACCGACATCCGGACCGAGGAAAGGAAGCTTGCACTTGACCATCTCCCGCCCGCCGAGGCCATCCGCACCCTGATGACCTTCACGTGGGAGTACTACCTGAAACATCCGGAGTTCATGTCGCTGGTCAACAGCGAGAACCTCCATCGGGCGCGGCACGTGAAGAAATCGAGGAGATTCAGCGAGCTGCACCGGGGCTTTATCGACATGCTCCAACAGATCCTGGATCGGGGCGTGGCGTCCGGCGACTTCCGGCCAGGCGTCGACGCGAGCCAGCTACACCTGACCCTGGCCGCGATCGGGTACTACTACCTGACGAACCGGTTCACCGGCGAAGTTATCTTTGGCTTCGATTTCGTTTCTAAAGAGGCGCTTCAAAAACGCCTTGAATTCAATATCGACACGGTGTTTAGCCTCCTGCGGCCGCGCTAACCGCGGCGACATCGCCTTCCTTCGCTTTCCCCAAAATCCCAATCTCGCAGGGTTTTCCGCTTCGCTAAGGGAAAACCCTTTTTTGACTTTGCTTCGTCTCGGGTATTAAATAACGAACTGGATCGTTACTTAAACTTTTCGCGCAATCGGCGACGGATCGACAGGACGACAGTCACGAAATGCCAGGCAGGAGACAGTCATGGAGCAACGCCAGGTCGCGCTCGTCACGGGTGCCCGTCGCGGAATCGGTCGAGCCATTGCGCTCGAGTTAGCAGAGGCCGGGTTCAACATCGCGATCACCGACGTCGAGCCGTCGGAGGAACTCGAAGCCGCTCGCTCCGATATCCAGCGCACAGGCGTCGAATGCGTGGCGCTTACATCGAACCTCGCGGACATCGCGCAACATGACGCGCTGCTTCAGGCCGTCGAGGACTCGTTGGGCAGCGTCACATGCCTGGTCAATAACGCGGGCGTCTCAGTCATGTCGCGCGGAGATCTGCTCGATGTAACGCCCGAGAGCTACGACCGCTGCCTCACCGTCAACACCCGCGGCACCTTCTTTCTGATGCAGGCGTTCGGCCGCCGCGCCGCGAAAGCGCCTCGGGGCACCGTCAATCGCTCGATCATCACGATTACCTCCTCGAACGCAGTCGCAGCCTCGCCCCAACGCGGCGAGTACTGCGTGTCGAAGGCGGGCCTTTCGATGGCGACCACGTTGTTCTCCCTGAGACTGGCTGAGCTTGATATCGGCGTGTTCGAGGTACAGCCGGGCTTGATCGAAACGGAAATGACCGCGCCGTCCAAAGCGCGCTACGACGCGCTCATGGAAAACGGGCTGACTGCCATCAAGCGGTGGGGTACGGCGAAAGAGGTCGCCGTCGCGGTACGCACGCTCGCAACGGGCGGTCTGCCGTTCAGCGTGGGCCAGGCAATCCGCGTCGACGGCGGTCTCCTTGTTTCTAAATACTGAGTTCGAGAGTCAAGTCATGCAAATCAAACTTCCCACGCTGGACGGCACGCTGGTCGACTACCGTCTGACCGGCACGCCGCTGCAAGTCGTCAAGCCGGCTGCTCAGTTCAACCGCATTGCATACTCGGCGGCGCACGTCGTGGCCGATCCTGTGCGTAGCGGCGAACTCGGCCGGCCTTGCGCGATCGACTGGGAGCGGACCATCGAATATCGCCGTTACCTTCTTGAGCAGGGTCTGGGTATCGCAGAGGCAATGGACACCGCACAACGAGGCATGGGACTGTCCTGGGAGTCGGCGAAAGAACTGATCGTTCGTACCCTGAACGAAACGCGCGACATCCCAGGAGCGCTGATCGCATCCGGTTGCGGAACGGATCATTTGCCCGTTAATGACGTGCGTTCGTGCGACGAGGTGATCAAAGCCTATCTGACGCAGATCGAAAGCGTTCAGCGTGCTGGCGGGCAGATCATTCTGATGGCGAGCCGCGCGCTCGCGCGGGTAGCCAAAGACGCGAGCGACTACGTCCATGTGTATCGGGAAGTGCTGTCGGCTTGCGACAAACCGGTCATTCTTCACTGGCTCGGCGAAGCGTTCGATCCGGAACTGGCCGGCTACTGGGGGCACGCCGACTTCGAAAACGCGGCAAAGGTATGTCTCGAAGTCATTGCTGCAAACGAAGCGAAGGTGGACGGCATCAAGATTTCACTGCTGGACGACACGAAGGAGATCGAATTGCGTCGTCGCCTGCCTGCATCCGTGAAGATGTACACCGGCGACGACTTCAACTATCCCAGGCTCATCGCCGGCGACGACGTCGGCTACTCGCATGCGCTGCTCGGCATTTTCGACGCTATCGCGCCCGCCGCGTCGCAGGCACTGGGCGCGCTGGCCGCAGGCGACATGTCGCGCTACGAACAACTGCTCGCGCCGACGGTGCCGTTGTCGCGACACATCTTCCGCGCCCCTACGCAGTACTACAAGACTGGAGTCGTTCTTCTCGCCTATCTGAACGGATTCCAGCCTCACTTCTTCATGTTGGGCGGACATCACGGCACGAGGCCTCCTGTCTACCTGGCAGAGGTATTCCGTCTGGCCGATCAGGCCGAACTGCTGCGCGACCCTGGCCTCGCCGTTTCCCGGATGCAAGGGCTGATGGCGACGCTCGGCTGCGCTGCTTAACGAGCGCGCACGATTCAGGTTTGCGGGATCGGGCTAACTGGTCGAGAAAGAAAATGGATACTTTGCAGGGAAAGCTGCACCGTTGCGCGATCAACACCGCAACGCTGGGGCATCGGGAGCCGTTGAACTTCACCGTCGATCGCATTGCAAGAGCGGGTTTTGGTGGCATCGCCCCTTGGCGACATGAGGTGGAGGCTGCAGATGTATCGCAGATCGCCCGACAGATCCGCGCGCTTGAACTCAACGTAACGGGTTATTGCCGCTCGACTTATTTCCCCGCGCCGACAGCAGAAGAACGGGCAGCGAACATCGAATCAAACATTCGCGCGATCAATGACGCGGCCGAACTGGGGGCCGAATGCTTCGTCATGGTCGTCGGAGGACTACCGGCGGGCAGTCGCGACCTGTCGGCCGCCCGTGAAATGGTCTCTGATGGAATCGCCGCTTTGATGATCGAAGCGAAGAAGGTCGGCGTACGACTCGCGGTCGAACCTCTTCATCCGATGTATGCAGCAAAGCGTTCGGTGATCAACACGATTGGACAGGCGCTGGACCTGTGCCGGCAACTCGACCCGAAAAATGAGGCGCTTGGCATTGCGGTCGACGTCTACCACTGCTGGTGGGACCCGCAACTCGTAGAGTCAGTTTCTGCGGCAGGGAGCGAGGCACGCATTGCCGCATATCACGTGTCCGACTGGCTGACGCCGACCACGGACATGCTTCTTGATCGAGGAATGATGGGTGACGGCGTGATCGATCTGAAAGAGACGCGGAGCCTGGTCGAAAGCGCCGGGTACGTTGGCATGACGGAAGTGGAGATTTTCTCCAAAGATGTCTGGTGGAAAGCGCCACCGGACGAGGTTCTGAGGTGTTGTGCCGACCGGTTGCAAACCGTCTGCTAAATGTCAGCGCTGCAGCAGGACGACAAATTGCCGATACGGCGGTCGGACATGTTAAAGAACCGGTACCCGACGCGTCGAGTCAACTTCCAATTGAGTCGGAAGCACGGCCTGTTCATCGACGTCCGATTTGAGCATCATAGCCGCCGTCTGCGTCGCGAAGCCTGAGTGGCTGCTGCGGGTCGACAAGAGCCCGTGATGCTTTCCCTCAGCAGCCATTCGTCAGCCCGATATTGGTTGACGGCCATTGAATTAGCGCCGCAGGTCCTTCTCCCCACGCCATCAAGATAACTCTTCATATCTTGATGGTTTCATTACTGTGTCAAGCTGGCATCTGGGAACGCGCCTGAAACGAGATCCTCGCTCCGACTTCGGCCAATTGAGCTTTCGGATGCAGACGCGCGTCATGCTGCGCGCGTCGTAGCACACGGCGGCGCCACACGTCGTTCGAATGAATAGAAGGTCGGTCCGGAGGAGGGAACGCTACGTTCCGATTGTCGCGAACTGTCGGACCGCAACGCAAGCGATGCCACAGGGGATTGACGCTCCGCCGCTGCGATTCTTTGCGGCAATTCATCCGGCAGTCCAAAGAAAGTCTGCTTGCATCGCCGGTCTGCGCCGGTGTTTGCTGCAGTTAAGCTCGTGAGAGCGGCACTGTGAGTTTGTTTCGTTCGACGCCGCAGTTCGTGCGTTCTGGCCCGTGAGTCTGAGCAGGGCGCCTCCGCGCGTCGCTTCAATCGGTATTCGCAGTCTGAATGGTTGCAACCGGATGTCGGCTCCTTCCGGTGGCGTGGTTTGGGATGTGCGGTTAAGTAGCCCAACGAGACACCGAGCGCTCGCGGCGTCTCGATACCGGATTGCATCTCGTCGTACACCTCGAACTTCTGCATTTCCATGTAGGCATCGGCACAATCCCGATAGTCACGAAAATAATCGACGAGCGTTGCGAACGCTTCATCCGCTTCGCGTGTCAGCAGCGAAAGCTGGCTCGGACAAATCCATCGTGCAGGACTCGGCGAGTTTGGCCAGTTGTTTTCCTGTGGTCAGTGGGGTCGCCGTCAGTGTGACGTTCTCTCGATCGAACTTTTCCTTGCTGCCTTGAGCTCATCTTCCGTCGGAATCGTGAACGGTTTACTCAGGGCGTCGATGTCCTCAAATTCAAAGGCACGGGCGAGCGCACGGCGCGTATCGAGATTGGCGGGCTCACCTTGTCGGCTCGCTGGACCGTGCGGACATTGAGCCCTGAGATGGCGGCCAATTGCTCTTGTGACCACTGACGCATCTCCCGAAATACCTTGATCAGGAGCGCCAGTTCGTTGGGAGTCAACAGGCGGGCGTGCTGGGACTGTTCGGTAGTGTTCATGCGTGCCTCCATCGGTTGGTTGATGTGGCGAGTATGAGCAGCGAGAGAAAAGGGCAACACGACAGTAACCCGACAGCGAGCCGACAACGGTCACTATACGTCGGACGTCGTCTTTCCCGAAAATTCTGAATTCGTGCGTCCCGGCGTACCGCCGTCGCGCTTGTGGGCTGCATCCTGCGCCTCCTGCCCAGTCGCGGCCCTTTGGGTTCATCCCTGATGCGTACAGCCCGGCTTCCCGACCCGGGTCTGCACGCTTCGCTTGCGTGGCGTATGCGACGGTTGTCTGTCCAGCCATCTTTCCTGACTCATCCCCTCGTCTGCTGTAGTGTGATGGTATCGAGGAGCGCGTTCGAAAGAGGCTGACGGTATCAGCGACGGTATCGCGCCTACAAATCGTGAAGAGACGGTGAGTGTGCGCGATTTTCAAACAAAGCGGGCGTTGATCCTCCGGTGCGTTCCGACCACAACCGTCAACTGCCGGGCACAATTTCCGGTATTGCTGACGGTATCGACGTCAGCAGAGCCGGTGGGAATCCCGTCCCCACAAGGGGCCGGCCATTAGGTTGACGATCGAGTGGGAATAAATCAGGATCCTCTGCAGTGGTCTGCAGAGGTCCATAAGCGCCTGGATTTCCCCTATGCTTACGGACCTCGGCTTGCGGGCGCTCAAGCCGACTGGCAGCATCTACAAGGTGGCCGACCAAAGTGACCGACTAACGTGGCCGGTATGTGGCCGTTACGTCGTCTGAGGTAGTTAGTTTCCCGTTCGACTATCGCCTGAATGGGCGTCGCTAGACGTTGGTCATAGGTCGCTACGATCCGCGGCTCCCTGCCTGCGGAACGCGTGATGCCGAGGAACTGACTCTCGGTATGTCATTGAGTCTCGCAGAGGCGAGGCTTGGATGGACCCAGCGCCAGCGCGCGCCATTCCTCTCGATCTGATAGACATTCGGGGGGGAGCCGTCTCGAGGAGCCTGCTCTGGGAAGGAGCGTGCCCGGTGCGCACGAACTCTGCCGCCTGATGCCGCTTGTGCTCCCGGAAAGCAGTGCGTGTGAGCGCCACTACGCGTGAAACCATTCGCGGAAACCGCGCAAACATTCTTCAACGATAGGCGCCGCCCGATCAAGCACGACTTGCTCCTGTGCGCAAACCGCGTCTCGCCAGTTTGCCGCCGCGACGATTGCTTCAGCGAGTTCGGCAGCGTCAAGCATGGCCAGATTGACGCCTGCGCCCATTGGCGGCATTACGTGGGCGGCATCGCCTACGAGCGTCAGTCCCGACTTCGCGGGCCATGTCGTCCCAGCAGGAAGACTGCTACCGCAGGTCCTGGCGGTCGGACCTTTGCTCGGAGCGCTGATACAGCGCGTCGCACCGTGGAACCATCCCGTCGAGCGGACGCCTGAAGAGGCGCGGGTCGTCTCAGTGCTGATAGACGAAATGCGCGCGGCAGAGCATGAACCACTGCACCTTCCCATACCGGACGACAAGCGCCTGCTGAAGATGGTCAGCATCGTGCTGAAGGATTTGAGCCGGGAACACTCTCTGGAAGCACTGTCGTCAATGGCCGGCCTGTCGGCTAGAACCGCTCGGCGCCTGTTTTCCGTATCGCTCGGCATATCGTTGGCCGAGTGGCGACAGCAGGCGTTGCTGCTGCGTGCCGTGTATCTGCTCGCGTAGGGCGAGTGCGTCTCGGCGGTCGCAGACGTCTTGGGCTATGCCAGCCCAAGCAGTTTCATCGCGATGTTCCGCAAGGCTTTTGGCGAGACGCCGGGGAGATATGTCAGGGCTGCGGGGCAGGATGCCTGATATTGACGTTCTGGCGAAAGCGTTTAGTTTTGCCGGCTCGGCAAGTAGCGCCTTTTGCCTGTCGGCCCAAGAATCTGCCGTTCGCCTTCACCTGGCTCGTAGGTGTGACGTTCGTGTGTCGGCTTCGCATCAATTCCCGGTCGCTCGCATACCGAACGTCCGCTATGTCCGTCAGGAACGATCAACTATTGGATTGTCTTCTTCCAGGACCGGAAGAGATCTAGCAGCACTTTCGCGGGCGTCGGCAGGATGCTCTTTCGGTGCCAGACGGCGCCGACGTCCATGGTCGGGATCGGAATGCTCAGGTCACGCCTCATAATCCGGCTCCCTTCGAGCGACCACGGACGATAGACGAGGTCCGAAAGAATCGTGACGCCCAACCCGAGTGCGACCATGCTTCGCACGGCTTCTATCGACTTGCTCTGGATACGCACGTGCGGTGCGAGGCCATATTTTCCCCAATACTTGCGAACAGTTCGGACATGCTCGTCCATGTCGAGTAAAAGGTAGTCCTCCTGCGCAATGTCCTGCAGCGTGACCTGTTGTGCATCTTGCAACGGGTGATCCGGATGGGTCCAAAGCCGGCGCATGGAGCGCAGAATCGTTTCGTATTTCAGCTCGTCCACGTTGGCCGTATTGGACACAAGCATCAGACCGATATCAAGCTGATTGTCGACGAGACGTTGCTCGATATCCTCGCGCGCGTCTTCGATGACCTCGACAGTCAGGTGCTCGAAGCGCTGCGAGACGGTAGCAAGCATTGACGGCATCAGGTAAGCCGAGACGGTTTCCGTGACGCCCACCCGAACGTGCCCCGAAATCTGTTCAGGTTCCTCCTGGGCCGCGACCACGGCGCGCCCGACGGACACATTCGCGTTCTGCACATGCCGAAGAAATCGCTCGCCTGCTCGGGTCAGGCGGACGCCCCTTGCGTGGCGCTGCAGCAGCGGCACCCCCACGGTGTCTTCGAGATTCTTCAGCGCGATCGTCATCGACGACTGCGAAACGGCGCAGAGATTGGCAGATCTGGAGATCTGCCCGGTATCAGCCACCGAGATGAAGTATTCGATCTGGCGAAGCGTAATGTGTGTGGCCACGTTGACGTACTCCGCTAGGTTTTGGCGCCGTGCAAACCGACGGCGCAAACCGACGACCGAACTGAGGTATTGAAAAATTATATATCGCGAGGCAAGAAATATGAATTAGGCAGGGCAATTTCGGCTGCATAGCATCCCGTCATGAAAGGAAACAGTGGAACGATGATGGAGACGCAGGAGAAGAAGGGGTACTGCACGTTATGCCGGTCAAGATGCGGCACGATCAATACGGTCCGCGGCGACGTGTTGCTGAAGGTTCGTCCCGACAACACGCACCCGACCGGCAACGCGATGTGCATGAAAGGCAAGGCCGCGCCGGAACTCGTACACAGCCCCGACCGGGTGTTGTATCCCATGCGCCGCACTGCCCCAAAAGGGGCGGCCGATCCGCGCTGGAAACGGATCAGCTGGGACGAGGCGCTTGACGAGATCGCGACCACGCTCGCGCACGTCAAGCGGGAAAACGGCGCTGAATCGGTGGTGTTCGGCGTCACCACCCCGAGCGGTACGCCGATGAGCGACAGCATCGACTGGGTGGAGCGATTCGTGTGGTCTTTCGGGAGTCCGAATATTTGCTACGCGACCGAGATCTGCAACTGGCACAAGGATTTCGCGCACGTGTTTACGTTCGGCTGCGGCATGCCAACGGCCGATTACCGGAATTCCGACGTCATCGTGCTTTGGGGTACGAATCCAGCCAACACGTGGCTGGCCCAGGCGGACAGTATCGCAGCGGGTCGGCGCAACGGTGCAAAGCTGATTGTCGTGGACCCAAGACCCACGGCGCTTGCGCGCGATGCGGATGTATGGCTGCGCGTGCAGCCAGGCACGGACGGCGCGCTTGCTATGGGAATTGCCCGGCAAATGATCGCGACGGGAAATATCGACGATACATTTGTCCGCGAATGGACGAATGGCGCGTTCCTGGTTCGTCGTGATAGCGGATATTTTCTGCGTGAGCGCGACATCGATCCGGAGTCGTCGAACAATCGATATGCGGTCTGGAATGGCGCGCTCAATCGACTCGAACTCGTCGGAGAAGAGGCGCGCACGTCGCCGTCCGATCTTTCGATTTCAGGCTCGTATCAGATTCGCGTATTCGACCTGACGGGCCGGGTGATAGAAGTCACGTGTACGCCCGCTTTCGAGTTGTACCGCGGTGCGCTGTCTGATTACACGCCCGAACACGTGAGCAGAATCACCGGTGTCGACGCCTCGGCGATCGAAATCGTGGCGGCGATGCTCAGCCCACGCCAGCGCATTGCCTATCATGCGTGGTCTGGCGTGGGACAACATACGAACGCGACGCAAACGGAGCGGGCGATCGCTACGCTGTATGCACTGACAGGTGCATTCGATACGCAGGGTTCAAACCGCGAGTTGCTGAAGCAGCCAGCAAATCCCCTCAGTAACTACGCCATGCTGAGTCCTCAGCAGCGAACAAAGGCGCTCGGACTTGACGAGCGACCGCTCGGTCCGCCGTCCCAGGGATGGGTGACCGCGCGCGATGTTTATCGTGCGATTCTCGAGTCCAGGCCTTATCGGGTGCGCGCGCTTGTCGCGTTCGGCACCAACATGGTGATGTCGCAAGCCGACAGCGCATTGGCGCGGGACGCGCTGTGCGCACTCGATTTTCATGTCCATTGCGACCTGTTCGAAACGCCATCCGCCCGCTATGCGGATATCCTCCTTCCGGTCAATACGCCCTGGGAACGGGAAGGACTGCGTCTCGGCTTCGAGATCAATGAGCGGGCCGTCGAATTGGTCCAGTTGCGGCAGCGGATGGTGACGCCCCGCGGGGAGAGCCGGGCAGACTACAACATCGTGCTGGATCTGGCGGTCAGGCTCGGGATGGGGGATCAATTCTTCGGTGGCGACGTCGAAAAAGGATGGAACCATGTTCTCGAACCATTGGGTCTCGACGTCGCGACGCTGCGTTCGCATCCCGAGGGCATTTACCGGCCGCTCGAGCAGCAGGAAAAGCAATACGCTTGCGCCACGCCGAATGGCCCGCGAGGCTTTGCGACCGAAACGCGATGCGTCGAGTTCTATTCGGAGAAGCTGCATCGGTACGGTTATCCGGCCGTACCTCACTATGTACCGCCGAGCCGCGGAGAAGTAGCACGCGCAGCTGAGCGTCGACGCTTTCCCTATACGCTCACTTCCTTCAAGAACGGCTACTACTGCCACAGCCAGCATCGTAGCCTGCCAAGCCTTCGTCGCCGTGCCCCTTATCCCGTTGCGGAACTGAGCGCCGATCTGGCGGCCGTGAAGGGCATTGTCGACGGCGACTGGATACGCGTCGCCAGTACCAACGGCACCGCGCGATTTCGTGCGCGAGTTGTCCCCGAACTCGCGCCGGATGTCGTAGTCGCGGAGTATGGCTGGTGGCAGGCGTGCGACGAAATCGGCATGGAATCGTCGGCGGCACTGGGAAGCGCAAACAGTAACTACAACAGCATCGTGTCCGGCGCCATCGTCGATCCGCTGAGCGGTTCGTCGCCGCTTCGTGCCGTGCCATGCGACGTCACGCTCGACGCGTCGGTCGATCCCGCGCGACGGGCATGGCAAGGATTCCGGGACTTTGTCGTGTCGGCCGTACATGGAGAAGCCGAAGGCGTTCGCACGGTTACGTTCAGCGCAGCCGACGGTGGACCGCTCCCCGACTATCTGCCCGGACAGCATGTGACGATCCATATTCCGGAGCTGTGCGAAGGAGGAACGACGCGTGCCTATTCGCTCACTGGCCATGCGATTGAAAGCGATCGGCGGACATACTCGATCTCCGTGCGCCATCAGCGAGGCCGAAGTGCCGATGGTGAGCAGTTCGAGGGCGTCATGTCCTCGCATATTCATCGCGAGTTGGCAGTTGGACACAGGGTCTTGCTTCAAGCCCCCAGCGGCACCTTCGTCGTACCGCCGGCTTCGAAGCGACCGGTCGTCATATTCGCGGGTGGGATTGGAATAACGCCCTTCATTTCGTGGCTGGAAACGATCGGGGAACTGGGCACACAAGCGCCTGAATCGCAGCTGTTTTACGCGAATCTCAATAGCTCGACTCATGCGTTCCGGAAACGAATTGCGCAATTGCAGCGTGCGTTGCCAACGCTCAAGGTCGTGAATTGCTATAACCAGCCGCGCGACGAAGTACTCGGACGCGACTTCGAGATGCAGGGCTACCTCACTGCGGAGGTCGTGGACGACGCATTGATACAGCACCGCGCGCGATTCTATTTATGCGGCCCGGAGCCGATGATGAACGCCATCACGGCAGGCCTCGTCGAGCGCGGCGTACCGCCGTTCGATATCTTCAGCGAGGCCTTTCGGTCTCCGTCAAAGCCGGCCCTCGATCCATCACAGCGCTTCGCCGTCGAATTCCGGCGGTCGCAGATCAGTGCTGAATGGGCACCCGAACGGGGAAGCCTGCTCAGCTTCGGCGAGAGCCTCGGCATCAGCATGCCGAGCGGCTGCCGGGTCGGGCAATGCGAGAGCTGTGCCGTCAAGGTCCTGGCGGGCAAGGTGTCGCATATGACGGGGCATGGGCCGGATGAAGCCGATATGTGCCTCGCCTGCCAGGCGATCCCGGCCACTGATATTTCCATTGAAGCGTGAATGACCCACGAGGAGCCCAATCGAGCATGAAATTTTTCGACACGCCAGCGACACGCGAAGCGCTGGACTTCGCCACGCTGATTCCGTCGCTGAAGAAGGCGTTCGTCAAGGGGTGTGAGGTTCCACTCCGGCACTCGCACACGATCAATAGCGGCGACGGCAATAGCGGCACCGTATTGATCATGCCGGCGTGGGAGGCGGACCGATATCTCGGCATCAAGACCGTGAACATTTTCCCCGGTAACCAGGGCCGCGGAATGCCCGGCTTGCACTCGACTTACGTGCTGTACGACGCCAGCACGGGTGAGCCACTCGCGCAGATGGACGGCAATGAAATCACCTCACGCCGGACCGCCGCCGCGTCGGCACTCGCTGCAACCTTTCTGGCGCGCGACGACTCCTCGCACATGGTGCTGTTGGGCGCCGGACGCGTGGCAAGCCTGGTGCCGTCAGCGTATCGAAGCCAGCTGCCAATCACGCATGTCGAGGTCTGGGACATCTATCCGGAATCGGCCGCGCGACTCGTGCAGCAACTGCGAGGCGAAGGTTTCAATGCGGCCGTTGTCTCCAGTCTGCCGGACAGCGTGGCGCGCGCGGATGTCGTGAGCTGCGCGACGCTCGCCACCGAGTCGATCGTACGCGGCTCGTGGTTGAAAGCGGGAACGCATCTCGATCTTATCGGAAGCTTCACGCCGCAGATGCGCGAGGCTGACGACGATTGTTTCCGCCACGCACGCGTGTTTGTCGATACGGACGAGGCACCGCAGAAGTCCGGGGACCTGATTGGGCCGTTGTCGCGCAACGTGATTTCGCCGGCGGACCTGAACGGTACGCTCGCCGCGCTGTGCCGGGGCGACGTCGGTGGGCGATTCGACGGCAGCGAGCGCACGGTATTCAAAGCGGTGGGGACCGCACTCGAAGACCTGGCTGCGGCAGTGCAGGTTTATGAACAGCATGTTTAATCACTCGAAGCGTCGGAGACCATGATGAAGGAATTGAACCGTCAGCAAGACCTGGCAGCCTCGACAGCCGACGATGCAGTCGGACTCGAGCGTATGGCCGCAGCAGTGACCCGTTGGTCGGAAAAGTGGTTTCCCGACGCATACATATTCGCGGCGATCGCGGTTGTCGTCGTCGCGGTCGGCGCGCTGGCGACGGGCGCGCCTGCACAACGTGTGGGCATTGCCTTCGGAGACGGATTCTGGAGCCTGATTCCCTTTACGATGCAGATGGCGATCGTGGCCATTTCAGGCTACGTGGTCGCGGTATCTCCGCCTGCCGCCAAATTGATCGCATGGCTTGCCCGCTTGCCGTCGAACGGCAAGTCTGCGGTGGCATTCGTCGCGCCGGTCAGCATTTCGGCGTCGCTTTTCAACTGGGCGATCAGCCTGATCTTCAGTGGCCTGCTGGTTCGTGCGCTCGCTCGTCGCACCGGGCTCCGTATGGACTATCGAGCGGCGGGTGCCGCCGCCTATCTCGGCATGGGCGCGACCTGGGCGCTGGGATTGAGTTCGTCGGCATCGCAATTGCAGGCGAATCCGGACAGTTTGCCGAAAGCGCTGCTGGCGATCACCGGTGTCATTCCGTTCTCCGAAACGATTTTTCTTCCCCAGTCGTTGCTGATAGTCGCCGCTCTGACCGTCGTATCGCTTTTGATCGCGTATCTCTCTGCGCCGGGCACCGAACGCGCCAAAACTGCGCAGCATCTGGGCATCTCGCTGAACGAGGCGGAACTCGAAGTAGCAGCGCCTTCACGCCCCGGCGACTGGCTCGAGTACAGCCCGTTGATCACAATCCTGATCGTCGCACTCGGCTCTGTTTGGGCATGGCACGAATTCACCGCGAAAAATCCGGTGCTGGCGATCTCGAATCTCAATACCTACAACTTCGTGTTCCTGTTGGCCGGGATGCTGTTGAACTGGCGCCCCCGCCGCTTCCTGAACGCCGTGGCGAAATCGGTGCCGTCCGTGGCTGGCGTGTTGATCCAGTTTCCTCTCTACGGAGGCATTGCGTACATGCTGACAAAAGCCTCCGCGCCGTCGGGACTACCGTTGGCCGATCATCTTTCGCATTTCTTCGTTGCCGTGTCGTCGCATGCGTCGTTTCCGGCGCTGATGGGCATCTACTCTGCCGTCCTTGGATTCTTCGTGCCGTCGGGTGGCGGGAAATGGATCATTGAGGCACCGTACGTGATCGCGGCAGCCAGGGAACTGCAGGTTCATCTGGGCTGGGCGGTAACCGTCTACAACGCGGCGGAGGCGTTGCCGAATTTGATCAACCCTTTCTGGATGCTGCCGTTGCTAGGCGTGCTGGGATTGCGGGCTCGCGACGTGGTGGGCTTCACGTTTACCCAGTTCATCGTGCATCTTCCGCTCGTGATCTTCATGCTGTGGATTCTTGCGGGGACGCTGACCTTCCATCCCCCCGTCATGCCCTGATCCGTCTGTGGCGCCAGCCCGGTGCAGCAGGTTGTGAGTCTGGTCTGCTCGTCTCAATGCGCCGCCGCAGCAGCCGCGCCCGCATCGCCACCGGCTCTTTCCGGCTTCGTGATCCAGATCAGCGCAATCAGCGCGACGAAGATGCCGGCCGAAACGAAGAACAGGTCGTTCACGCCCAATTGCGCGGCCTGTTGCGTCGCCATCGAATTGAAGAGCCCATACGCTTGCGGTTGACTGAAACCGGCCGCGCCCATTTGCCGGATCGACTGATCGAAGACCGGGTTGTAGGCGTTGGCGCGCTCGGTCAACTGCGCATGATGCATGATCGAGCGATGGTCCCACGCCGTCTGAAAGATCGACGTGCCGATGCCGCCGCACATGATCCGCACGAAGTTGGACAAGCCCGAGGCCGCCGGAATCCGGTTGCCCGGCAAGCCCGACAGCGTGATCGACACGAGCGGAATGAAGAACCCGGCCATGCCGATGCCCTGAATCAGCGTGGGCAGCAAGAGCGAGTACGTATCGACGCCGGTCGTGTAGCGCGAGCGCATCCAGAAACACAGCGCGAACACGAGGAACGACAACGTCGCGATATAGCGCGGATCGGTGCGTGGCAAGACCTTGCCCGTGATCGGCGACAGCAGCACGGCAAACAGTCCGACGGGCGCCATCACGAGACCGGCGTCGGTCGCCGTGTAGCCGATGTCGGTTTGCAGCCACAGCGGCAGCAGCACGAGATTGCCGAAGTAAAGGCCGTAGCCGATCGACAGCGCGACCGTGCCGCCCGTGAAATTGCGCTTGCTAAAGAGCGAGAGGTCGACCACCGGATGCTCGGCCGTCAATTCCCACACGATAAAAAACGCGAGCGCGATCACGGCGACGAGCGCCAGCACGACGATGGTGGTCGACGAAAACCAGTCGAGGTCCTTGCCCTTGTCGAGCATGACCTGCAACGAGCCGACCCACAAGATCAGCAGGCCGAGACCGACACCGTCGATCGGCGCCTTTTTCACGACGGAATCGCGGTTGCGGAAGATCATCCACGTCGCGGCCGCGGCGACGGCGCCGACGGGAATGTTGACGTAGAAAATCCACGGCCACGAAATGTTGTCCGAGATCCAGCCGCCGAGAATCGGGCCGGCGACCGGCGCGATCAACGTGGTCATTGCCCACATCGACAGCGCCATCGGCGCCTTCGCGCGCGGATAGCTCGCGAGCAGCAGCGTTTGCGACAGCGGAATCATCGGGCCGGCCACCGCGCCTTGCAGCACGCGCGAGGCGAGCAGGAAGGGCAGCGTCGGCGCGAGGCCGCACATCCATGACGAGATCACGAACAGCACGATCGACGCCATGAAAAGCCGCACCTGGCCGATGCGGTCGGTGAGCCAGCCGGTCAGCGGCACGGAGATCGCGTTGGCGACCGCGAACGACGTGATCACCCACGTGCCCTGATCGGCCGACACGCCGAGGTCGCCGGAAATGGACGGGATGGAGACGTTCGCGATCGACGTATCGAGCACGTTCATGAAAACGGCGAGCGACACCGCGATGGTGCCGATCACCAGTTGCGCCCCCTCGAGCGGCGGATGAGGGGCTTGCGCCTGAGCCTGAGCCATTCAAAAAGCCTTGTAGGAGTCGCCGCGCGGCTTACATCAGTTTTGCGGCCGCAGCCGCGGGCTTGCCGGTTCCCGACTGCACGGCTTTCTGCGCGCCAGCGTTCGGACCTGCATTTTCCGCGATGATGCGGGCGATTTCGGCGTCGGCTTCGTCGCCGTATTTCGCGAACACGTTCGTCTGATAGACGGTGTTCTGCGCGTTGCCGAGCTGGCCGCCGTTCTCGTCCTTGATGCTGACGTCGGCTTGCATCGACAGGCCAATACGCAGCGGATGCTTTTCAAGCTCCTGCGGATCGAGCGCGATACGCACCGGCAGGCGCTGCACCACCTTGATCCAGTTGCCCGTCGCGTTCTGCGCGGGCAGCAGCGAAAACGCCGAACCCGTGCCCGCCGAGAAGCCGACCACCTTGCCGTGATAGACGACCGACGAACCGTACACGTCGGCGGTCAGTTCGACCGGCTGGCCGATGCGCATGTGCTTGAGCTGCACTTCCTTGAAGTTGGCGTCGACCCAGACGGCGCCGAGCGGCACGATCGCCATGAGCGGCGTGCCCGGCGAGACGCGCTGTCCGACCTGCACCGAGCGTTTCGCGACATAGCCGGTGACCGGTGCCGGCAGCGTGTTGCGCGCATTGTTCAGATACGCGTCGCGGACCTTCGCGGCAGAAGCCTGCACGTTCGGGTGATTCGCGATCGTCGTATTGGCGGTCAGCGCGCGGTTCGACGCGAGTTGTTGCTGGGCGGCCTCGACGGCGGCCTGGGCGCTCTTCACGGCGTCGCGTGCGTGGGAAATTTCTTCCTGCGACACCGCGCCGGTTTGCGCGACGGTCATGCGGCGCTTCAGGTCGTCCTGAGCACGCGACAGATCGGACTGGCGCTGGGCGACCTGAGCCTGGTACTGGTTGTCGTCGGCGAAGAGGCCGCGCACCTGGCGCACCGTCTGCGCGAGATTCGCTTCGGCCTGTTCGAGCGCGACGCGGGCGTCGGCCGGATCGAGCACGACGAGCGGGTCGCCGGCCTTGACCGTCTGGGTGTCGTCGGCGTTGACCGCGACGACCGTGCCGGTGACCTGCGGCGTGATCTGCACGACGTTGCCGTTCACGTAGGCGTCGTCGGTGTCTTCGTGAAAGCGCGCCACGAGGAAGTAGTACAGGCCGTAGGCGATGGCGGCGATCAGGATCACGATGACGAGCAGCGTCATCATGCGCTTGCGTTTGCCGTTGTTCGCGGATTGCGCCGGCTTGTTCGGCTGTGCCGGCTGGTTGTTAGCCGCGGGCTGCTGGGGGGTGCTCATTGATGTGCTCCGGGTTCTCTCTAACGTCGTCGTTTATTCGGATGTTCGTGTGTGGTCTGTTGCTGTCGATCCGTTGCGGTCCGCGCTGTTACTTCGCTGCCGCAGCCGTGGTCGTGGCGGTGGCCGCGGTGCCGCTGGCGCCTGTCGCGGCGGCCGGCGCGGCTGCTTGCTGGGGTCCGTCGCCAGGCACCACGAGCCCGGTTTGCGTCGCGTCGAAACCGCCGCCGAGCGCCTTGACGAGACCGATCTGCAGATCGCGGCGGCGCATCTTCAACGTGGTCACGGTCTGTTCGGCGGCGAGGCGGTTCTGGTCCGCGGTCAGCACCTGCAATTGCGGCGACAACCCGGCCTTGTAGCGGATCACGGCGAGCTGATACGCCTTCGTGGATGCGTCGAGCGCGCGCTGTGCGTCGCCCGATTGCTGGTCGATCGAGCGGATCGACGAGACTTGCGTGGCCACATCCGACAAAGCATTGATCAGCGTCTGGTTGTAATTCGCGACGTCCAGGTCAAAGTCGGCGTAACGGCCCTTCAATTGCGAGCGCAGCGCGCCGGCGTCGAAGATCGGCAGGTGAACCGCCGGGCCGAACTGTATCTGCCGGCTGCCGGCCTTCAGGAAGCGGCCCCAGCCGAACGCGTCGAAGCCGAAAGCGGCGGCGAGATTCACATCGGGGAAAAACTCGGCCTTCGCTTCCTTCACGTCGTGCATCGCCGCCTCGACCTGCCAGCGTGCGGCGACGATGTCCGCGCGGCGCGCGACCAGGTCGGCCGGCAGATTGTCGGGCAGGGTGACCGCATTGCCGGCGCCGAGCACCGGTTGGGCGATCTGCAGGCCGCGGTCGGGCCCCTTGCCGAGCAGCGCGCCCAACTGATAGCGCACCACGGTGATCTGGCCGTCGAGGTCGGTCAGGTTCGACTGGCTCGTCGCGATATTGCCGGTCGCGGTCTGGCGTTCGACGTTCGTGTCGAGGCCCGCGGCGACGCGGCCGTTCGTGATCCGGCCGATTTCCTGGCGATTCTCGATCTCGCGCGCGGCGATGTCGCGCAACGCGTAGAGCTGCGCAAGCTGGTTATAGGTGCTCGCCACGGAGGCCGCGAGCGTCACGCGCGCCTGCTGCATGTCCGCCTGAGCCGCCTTTTCCTGCGACACCGCCTGGCCGAGCCGCTGACGGTTCTTGCCCCACAGGTCGAGATCCCACGAGGCGCTCGCCAGCACGTTGTTTTCGCTATACCAGGTGCCGCCGTACGGAGGCGGGTAGAGCGCGTTGCCGGAGAAGAGTTCGCGCGTCCACGAATAGCTGCCGTTGACCTTCGGATAGAGCGCCGAGCGCGAACTTTCGATATACGACGACGCCTTCGCGAGACGCGCCTGCGCCTGCGCGATCGACGGATTGCCTTCCAGCGCTTCGTCAATCAGCTTCGGCAACTGGGGATCGCCAAACTGGTTCGCCCACTCGAGCGACGGCCACTGGCCGCCCTGGCCCGTCAGACTCTGCGTGGACTCGTACTGCTCCGGCGACGAGATCTGCTTGTCGCTTTTGACACCGAAGTAGTTCGCGCACCCCGCGAGGGCGAGCGCTGCCACCGCGGCGGCGACAGCGGCCCGGCGCGGAAACGCGGGCGCGGACAGGGAAAGGGATTTCATCGCTCGACTCTTTGAGTGGAATGTAATGATGGACGCTGCAAGTAATTTTTAAGTCTTGTTGCCGGAGCTGCTTGCCGCATCGCGAGCAAATGCCGTGCATTCGCCGGAATTGATCAGGGCTCGCCGCAGCATGCTCTTTAAGAAGCCCACTTCTTCCGGGGTGAAACCGGAGAGCAGACTATCCAGCACGCTGGTGAAAATCTTCGGCATCTTCGCGGCGATTGCGTGGCCTTCGGGCGTCAGCGCGAGCCGCACGGCGCGCCGGTCTTCGCTGCTGCGCACCCGCGTCAGCAGGCCGCGCTTTTCCAGCCGGTCGATCAGCCGCGTGACGGCGCTTGCGTCGATGCCGTATTCGCGGGCCAGTTCGGCCGCCAGCACGCATTTGCCGCTCGCCACCATGAACAGGATGCTGCCCTGCTGGCTAGTGATGCCCAGTTCGGCCATGCTGCGCTGGGTGACCATGTTCGACATGGTCGACTTCACTCGCGCGAGCAGGTAGCCGACGCTTTCGCCAAGCTGATACTCGCTGATCTCCGGCGCGGGTGTTGAGGACGGCTCCGTCATGATTCTCGTGCGAATGCAATGGTTGACTATGCACGATTATAGGAGCCGGATGATTGACGCGGCAAGGGTTATTACAGCTTAGGCAAGGAATTTTCCGCACTCAAGAAGGAATCGGCGCGTTTTTGCGTAGGCGCAAATGAGGTGGTCTGTCAGTGTTGCGGGCTGCAAATGGCACGCCGCGGCGTCCGCTATCGGGGAATACCAGAAAGCGTCACTATCGCGTGCTATAATGTTGGGTTCCCAAAAGTGCGCTTTGGGCTTGTCGTAATTTTGTCCTCGTATTGCTCTGATAGAAGGGTAAGCGGCAGGGGTAAGCGGCATGAGCAAGCGGCGCACTCAACTGTCTCCAGGTTCCTATGACCCGCGCCCTACGCAACATCGCCATCATTGCCCACGTCGACCACGGCAAGACCACGCTCGTCGACCAGCTCCTCCGTCAGACCGCCACGTTCCGCGACAACCAGCAGGTTGCCGAGCGTGTGATGGACTCGAACGACATCGAAAAAGAACGTGGCATCACGATTCTTTCCAAGAACTGCGCCGTCGAATACGAAGGCACGCACATCAACATCGTCGACACGCCGGGACACGCCGACTTCGGCGGTGAAGTGGAGCGCGTGCTGTCGATGGTCGACTCCGTGCTGCTGCTCGTCGACGCCGTCGAAGGCCCGATGCCGCAAACGCGCTTCGTGACCAAGAAGGCGCTGGCGCTCGGCCTGAAGCCGATCGTCGTGATCAACAAGGTTGACCGTCCGGGCGCACGTATCGACTGGGTGATCAACCAGACGTTCGACCTGTTCGACAAGCTCGGCGCGACCGACGAGCAGCTCGATTTCCCGATCGTCTACGCGTCGGGCCTGAACGGCTATGCCGGCCTCACGCCGGACGTGCGCGAAGGCGACATGCGCCCGCTGTTCGAAGCCGTGCTCAAGCACGTGCCGGTGCGCGCAGCCGACCCGGAAGGCCCGCTGCAATTGCAGATCACGTCGCTCGACTACTCGTCGTACGTCGGCCGTATCGGCGTGGGCCGCATCACGCGTGGCCGCATCAAGCCGGGCATGGCCGTCGCCGTGCGTTCGGGTCCGGACGGCGCGATTCTGAACCGCAAGATCAACCAGGTGCTGTCGTTCAAGGGTCTCGAGCGCGTGCAGGTCGAGTCGGCGGAAGCGGGCGACATCGTGCTGATCAACGGTATCGAGGAAATCGGCATCGGCGTGACCATCTGCTCGCCGGAACAGCCGGAAGCGCTGCCCATGATCACCGTCGACGAACCGACGCTGACCATGAACTTCCTCGTCAATTCGTCGCCGCTGGCTGGCCGTGAAGGAAAGTTCGTCACGAGCCGTCAGATTCGCGACCGCCTGATGAAGGAACTGAACCACAACGTCGCGCTGCGCGTGAAAGAAACCGGCGACGAAACCACGTTCGAAGTGGCGGGCCGCGGCGAGCTGCACCTGACCATTCTCGTGGAAAACATGCGTCGCGAAGGCTATGAGCTGGCCGTGTCGCGTCCGCGCGTGGTGATGCAGGAAATCGACGGCGTGAAGCACGAGCCGTACGAAAACCTGACCGTCGACATGGAAGACGCGCACCAGGGCGGCGTGATGGAAGAGTTGGGCCGCCGCAAGGGCGAAATGCTCGACATGGCGTCGGACGGCCGTGGCCGCACGCGTCTCGAGTATCGTATTTCGGCGCGTGGCCTGATCGGCTTCCAGTCGGAATTCCTGACGCTCACGCGTGGTACGGGCCTGATGAGCCACACGTTCGACTCGTATCAGCCGGTCAAGGAAGGCGCGGTCGGCGAGCGCCGCAACGGCGTGCTGATTTCGCAGGACGACGGTGCCGCAGTCGCTTACGCGCTGTGGAAGCTGCAGGACCGCGGCCGTATGTTCGTGTCGCCGGGCGAGCCGCTGTATGAAGGCATGATCATCGGCATTCATAGCCGTGACAACGACCTGGTCGTGAACCCGATCAAGGGCAAGCAGCTCACCAACGTGCGTTCGTCGGGTACGGACGAAGCCGTGCGCCTCGTGCCGCCGATTCAGATGTCGCTGGAATACGCAGTCGAGTTTATCGACGACGACGAACTGGTCGAGGTCACGCCGCAATCCATCCGTCTGCGCAAGCGCTACCTGAAGGAACACGAGCGCCGCAGCGCAAGCCGTAAGGGCGCTGTGGACTAAGAGCAGCGCGCGCCGGTTACGGCGCCTTCGCTCTGGCTGCTGTTCAAAAGCCACCCGAAGCCTTCTTCGGGTGGCTTTTTGTTTTTGCCGCGCCGATAGCGTTATCAGCACTTACCGCCGGTTCGCACTTCGTTTATGCGCGTTTGTCTCCGTTAATCGCAGAAGACTGTTGCGTGCCGCGAAAATCGCCGCGAAGGCCCGTCGTTGCGGGCCCGGGCGGCAATCCGTCTGCTATCTGGACTATCGGTTCTGTGATATGCTCCCCGGGTGCAAGTTTTAGGTCCTTCCAAGCAAGACTTGATTCGCGCAATCCGCTAAACGGTCAGGCCGTGTCGCGGAAGGTTCTGTAACCCGCTATTTCTCGAGAAACTCGAAGAAAGGTGAGCGTAAAAATGATGAAGCAATTCCAGTCGAACTCTTATCTGTTCGGCGGCAATGCTCCGTACGTAGAAGAAATGTACGAAGCATATCTCGACAATCCGGCGTCAGTGCCCGAGAACTGGCGCAGCTATTTCGACGCGTTGCAGAATGTTCCTGCATCGGACGGCAGCAATGCCAACGACGTGGCCCACGGCCCGATCGTCGAATCGTTTGCGCAACGGGCCAAGGCCAATGCCTTCATCCCGCGCACCGCACCCGGCGGCGAAGACCTCGCTACCGCGCGAAAGCAAGTCTATGTGCAGTCCCTCATCGGCGCATATCGCTTCCTCGGCTCGCAATGGGCCAATCTCGATCCCCTGAAGCGCCGCGAACGTCCCGCAATCCCCGAACTCGAACCCGCGTTCTACGACTTCACCGAAGCCGACATGGACCAGGAGTTCAGCGCCACGAATCTGTATTTCGGATTCGAGCGCGCGTCGCTGCGTGAGATCGTCAAGGCACTGCGCGACACGTATTGCGGCACGATCGGCGCCGAGTACATGTACATCAGCGATCCGGAACAGAAGCGCTGGTGGAAGGAAAAGCTGGAGTCGATCCGCTCCACGCCGAACTTCTCGAACGAGAAGAAGAAGCACATCCTGAATCGCCTGACGGCCGCTGAAGGCCTCGAGCGCTTCCTGCACACCAAATACGTCGGCCAGAAGCGCTTTTCGCTGGAAGGCGGCGAGAGCTTCATCGCGTCGATGGACGAAGTCGTGCGTCACGGCGGTGCTCGCGGCGTGCAGGAAATCGTCATCGGCATGGCTCACCGTGGCCGTCTGAACGTGCTGGTCAATACGCTCGGCAAGATGCCGGCTGACCTGTTCGCCGAATTCGAAGGCAAGCACGTCGACGACCTGCCGGCCGGCGACGTCAAGTACCACAAGGGTTTCTCGTCGGACGTCTCGACCGAAGGCGGCCCGGTTCACCTGTCGCTCGCGTTCAACCCGTCGCACCTCGAAATCGTCAACCCGGTGGTCGAAGGTTCGGCGAAGGCGCGTATGGACCGTCGCGGCGACGACAGCGGCCTGCAAGTGCTGCCGGTGCAGATCCACGGCGACGCGGCTTTTGCCGGCCAGGGCGTCGTGATGGAAACGCTGAACCTCGCGCAAACGCGCGGTTACGGCACGCACGGCACGCTGCACATCGTCATCAACAACCAGATCGGTTTCACGACGTCGGACCCGCGCGATTCGCGCTCCACGTTGTACTGCTCGGACGTCGTCAAGATGATCGAGGCGCCGGTGCTGCACGTGAACGGCGACGATCCGGAAGCGGTCGTTCTGGCCACGCAACTGGCTATCGACTTCCGCATGCAGTTCCACAAGGATGTCGTGGTCGACATCGTGTGTTTCCGCAAGCTGGGTCACAACGAGCAGGACACGCCGGCTGTCACGCAGCCGCTGATGTACAAGACCATCGCCAAGCATCCGGGCACCCGCGCGCTGTACGCGGAAAAGCTGGTGCAGCAAGGCGTGATCACGGCAGAAGAAGGCGAGGAATTCGTCAAGGCGTACCGCAAGGCGATGGACGAAGGCCATCACACGGTCGATCCGGTGCTCTCGAACTACAAGAGCAAGTACGCGGTCGACTGGGTGCCGTTCCTGAACCGCAAGTGGACCGACGCAGCCGACACGGCAGTCCCGCTCGCGGAACTGAAGCGCCTCGCCGAGCGCATCACCACGATTCCGGAAAACTTCAAGGTTCACCCGCTGGTCGAGCGCGTCATCAACGACCGTCGCGCGATGGGCCGTGGCGAAGCGAAGCTCGACTGGGGCATGGGCGAGCATCTCGCGTTCGCGTCGCTGGTCGCATCGGGTTATGCCGTGCGTCTGACGGGTCAGGATTCGGGCCGCGGCACGTTCACGCACCGTCACGCGGTGCTGCACGACCAGAACCGCGAGCGCTGGAACGACGGCACGTACGTGCCGCTGCAGAACATCGCCGAAGGTCAGGCGAAGTTCACGGTGATCGACTCGGTGCTGTCGGAAGAAGCGGTGCTCGGCTTCGAATACGGTTACTCGACCGCTGAACCGAACACGTTCGTCGCGTGGGAAGCGCAGTTCGGCGACTTCGTGAACGGCGCGCAAGTCGTGATCGACCAGTTCATCTCGTCGGGCGAAGTGAAGTGGGGCCGCGTGTCGGGTCTCACCATGCTGCTGCCGCACGGCTACGAAGGCCAGGGTCCGGAGCACTCGTCGGCGCGTATCGAGCGTTTCCTGCAACTGTGCGCAGACCACAACATGCAGGTCGTTCAGCCGACCACGCCGGCGCAGATTTTCCACCTGCTGCGCCGTCAGATGATCCGCCTGTTCCGCAAGCCGCTGATCGTCGCCACGCCGAAATCGCTGCTGCGTCACAAGGAAGCGGTGTCGGACCTGTCGGAACTCGCGAAGGGTTCGTTCCAGCCGGTTATCGGCGAAGTGGACGACACCATCGACGCGAAGAAGGTCAAGCGCGTGCTGGCGTGCTCGGGCCGCGTGTACTACGACCTCGTCGCGCATCGCCGCGAAGCGAAGGCAAACGACGTCGCGATCATCCGTATCGAACAGCTCTATCCGTTCGCGCACAAGCAGTTCGAAACGGAAATGAAGAAGTACGACAACGCGACGGAAGTGGTGTGGGTCCAGGACGAGCCGCAGAATCAGGGCCCGTGGTTCTACATCGAGCATCACCTGAAGGAAGGCATGAAGGAAGGACAGAAGCTGGCATACAGCGGCCGTCCGGCTTCGGCTTCGCCGGCAGTGGGCTACTACGCGAAGCACTACGAGCAGCAGAAGGCGCTGGTCGAAGGCGCTTTCGGCCGCCTCAAGAGCGCGTCGATCGCTAAATAAAGAGAACAGACGAACCGGGAAAGCGCAGCGCGCTTTCCCGTGCCGCGTTCTGCAACCCATCAAGGTTGAAGCGCGGCACGCAGGGTTCGCAGGCGGTCGTCGTTCACCGCGCCGTCACCCGATACGTATTCAGGATATTCATAATGGCTATTGTTGAAGTCAAGGTTCCCCAGCTGTCCGAGTCGGTCTCGGAAGCCACCATGCTGCAGTGGAAGAAGAAGCCCGGCGAGGCTGTGGCGCAAGACGAAATTCTCATCGAAATCGAGACCGACAAGGTCGTGCTCGAAGTGCCGGCACCCTCGGCCGGCGTGCTCGCGCAAGTCATCGCGAACGACGGCGACACCGTCACGGCCGATC
Organism: Paraburkholderia sp. RL17-368-BIF-A; assembly: GCF_046054045.1. NCBI lineage: Bacteria > Pseudomonadati > Pseudomonadota > Betaproteobacteria > Burkholderiales > Burkholderiaceae > Paraburkholderia > Paraburkholderia sp. RL17-368-BIF-A. The sequence continues at coordinate 62,213 of NZ_JARESN010000003.1, read as the reverse complement.
AGGTCATCGCCAAGATCGACACCGAAGGCAAGGCTGGCGCCGCTGCCGTCGAAGCCGAAGTGAAGCCGGCTCCCGAAGCATCGCCGGCTCCGGCTCCTGCTGCCGCACCGGCCGCGCAAGCCGCATCCGCAACGGGTGCGAACACCGCTGCTTCGCCGGCTGCCGGCAAGCTGATGGCGGAGAAGGGCCTGTCTTCGGGCGACGTCGCCGGCACGGGCCGCGACGGCCGCATCACCAAGGGCGACGTGCTGACGGCAGGCGCACCCGCCGCCAAGGCCGCTGCACCGGCACCGGCTGCCGCACCGAAGGCCGCCAAGCCGTCGCTGCCGGACGTGAAGGCGCCGGCATCGGCTGATCAATGGCTGAAGGACCGCCCGGAACAACGCGTGCCGATGTCGCGTCTGCGCGCGCGTATCGCCGAGCGTCTGCTCGAGTCGCAGCAAACCAACGCGATCCTGACCACGTTCAACGAAGTGAACATGGCGCCGGTGATGGATCTGCGCAACAAGTACAAGGACAAGTTCGAGAAGGAACATGGCGTGAAGCTCGGCTTCATGTCGTTCTTCGTGAAGGCGGCTGTTCACGCGCTGAAGAAGTTCCCGCTGGTGAACGCGTCCATCGACGGTAACGACATCGTCTATCACGGCTACTTCGACATCGGTATCGCTGTCGGTTCGCCGCGCGGTCTGGTGGTGCCGATCCTGCGCAATGCAGATCAGCTGAGCCTCGCCGACATCGAGAAGAAGATCGCCGAGTTCGGTCAGAAGGCGAAAGACGGCAAGCTGTCCATCGACGAAATGACGGGCGGTACGTTCTCCATCTCGAACGGCGGCGTGTTCGGCTCGATGCTGTCGACGCCGATCATCAACCCGCCGCAGTCCGCGATTCTCGGCGTGCACGCCACGAAGGAACGCGCCGTGGTCGAGAACGGCCAGATCGTGATCCGCCCGATGAACTATCTGGCGCTGTCGTACGACCACCGGATCATCGACGGCCGCGAAGCGGTGCTGTCGCTGGTTGCCATGAAGGACGCGCTCGAAGATCCGGCGCGTCTGCTGCTCGACCTGTAAACAACGGTCCGACCGGAGCCGGCTTGTAAAACACGCAAGCCGGCTCCAGATGAGCAATACGTCTTTCGCATTCCGCAGTACTGGAACGAGCCGCGCCACCAAGTGTGGCCAATAAGCTTGGCCAATAAGCGTGGCCGCGCCGTTCCGTCATCAAAAGGATTGTCATGTCCAAAGAATTTGACGTCGTCGTGATCGGCGCCGGCCCTGGCGGTTATATCGCCGCGATCCGCGCAGCGCAGCTCGGCAAGACTGTCGCATGTATCGAAAAATGGAAGAACCCGGCCGGCGCGCTGAAGCTCGGCGGCACCTGCCTGAACGTGGGCTGCATTCCGTCGAAGGCGCTGCTCGCGTCGTCGGAAGAATTTGAAAACGCATCGCATCACCTCGCGGACCACGGCATTTCCGTGGAAAACGTGAAGGTCGACATCTCGAAGATGATGGCCCGCAAAGACGGCATCGTCGACAAGATGACGAAGGGCATCGAATTCCTGTTCCGCAAGAACAAGATCACGTGGCTCAAGGGCCACGGCAAGTTCACCGGCAGGACGGACGCCGGCGTGCAGATCGAAGTGAGCGGCGAAGGCGAAGCCGAAGTGGTCACGGCGAAGAACGTGATCATCGCGACGGGTTCGAAGGCGCGCCATCTGCCGAACATTCCGGTCGACAACAAGATCGTCGCCGACAACGAAGGCGCGCTCGCTTTCGACTCGGCTCCGAAGAAGCTCGCCGTGATCGGCGCAGGCGTGATCGGCCTGGAACTCGGCTCGGTGTGGCGTCGTCTGGGCGCGGAAGTGACCGTGCTCGAAGCGCTGCCGGAATTCCTCGGCGCGGCTGACCAGGCTTTGGCGAAAGAAGCGGCCAAGCAGTTCAAGAAGCAGGGCCTCGACATTCACGTCGGCGTGAAGGTCGGCGAAGTCACGACCACTGAGAACAGCGTCACGATCAACTACACGGACAAGGACGGCAACGCGCAGAAGCTCGAAGCGGACCGCCTGATCGTGTCGATCGGCCGCGTGCCGAATACGGACAACCTCGGTCTCGAAGCAATCGGTCTGAAGGCGAACGAGCGCGGCTTTATCGACGTGGACGATCATTGCGCGACGGCCGTGCCGAACGTGTACGCGATCGGCGACGTGGTGCGTGGCCCGATGCTCGCGCACAAGGCTGAGGACGAAGGCGTGCTGGTGGCCGAGATCATCGACGGTCAGAAGCCGCATATCGACTACAACTGCATCCCGTGGGTGATCTACACCGAGCCGGAAATCGCGTGGGTCGGCAAGACCGAGCAGCAACTGAAGGCGGAAGGCCGCGAGATCAAGACCGGCCAGTTCCCGTTCATGGCGAACGGCCGCGCGCTCGGCATCAACAAGGCGGATGGCTTCGTCAAGATGATCGCCGACGCAAAGACCGACGAACTGCTCGGCGTGCACATCATCTCGGCGAACGCATCGGATCTGATCGCAGAAGCCGTGGTGGCGATGGAGTTCAAGGCGGCATCGGAAGACATCGGCCGCATTTGCCATCCGCACCCGTCGCTGTCGGAAGTCATGCGTGAAGCGGCGCTCGCCGTGGACAAGCGCGCGCTGAACATGTAAACGCGCACGCCTGACTGAACGCAACTTCGGCATTTCTGGCATCACAAGGCGGGCGGGTTCAATCCCTCCCGCCTTTCTTTTTGCAGCAACACTTTTGCAGCAACACAATGAACGTCACCGAATACTACGAGAAAGAACTGCAGACGCGGGGTTATCAATCCGATCCGGCGCAACGCGCGGCGGTGGACCGTCTGCAGCGGTGCTACGAAGAGTGGGTCGAGTACAAGTCGCGCCGCTCGAATGCGTTCAAGAAGCTGATCAATCATCCGGAGCAGCCGCGCGGCGTGTACATGTGGGGCGGCGTAGGGCGCGGCAAGAGCTTTCTGATGGACAGCTTCTACATGATCGTGCCGGTGCAGCGCAAAACGCGGCTGCATTTTCACGAGTTCATGCGCGAGGTGCATCGCGAGCTCGAAGAACTGAAAGGGCAGGCCGACCCGCTCGATGAACTCGCGCGGCGCGTCTCGAAGCGTTATCGGCTGATCTGTTTCGACGAGTTTCATGTGTCCGACATTGCCGACGCGATGATTCTTTATCGCCTGCTCGACAAGCTGTTCGAGAACGGCGTGCAGTTCGTGATGACGTCCAACTACGATCCCGACACGCTGTACCCGGACGGCCTGCATCGCGACCGGATGCTGCCGGCGATTGAGTTGATCAAGCAGAAGCTCGACGTGATCAACGTCGACGCGGGCATCGACTATCGGCAACGCACGCTGGCGCAGGTCGAGGTGTATCACACGCCGCTCGGCGCGGCCGCCGACAAGTCGTTGCGCGACGCGTTCGCGCGCCTCGCCGCGGTGCCCGACGAAAGCCCGATCCTGCACATCGAAAAGCGCGAGTTGAAGGCGCTGCGCAAGGCGGACGGCGTCGTCTGGTTCGACTTCGCGACGTTGTGCGGCGGTCCGCGCTCGCAGAACGACTACCTGGAACTGGCGAGCCGTTTTCACGCGGTGATTCTGTCCGCGGTCCCGCAGATGTCGGCGCGCATGGCGTCCGAAGCGCGCCGCTTCACGTGGCTCATCGACGTGTTCTACGACCACAAGGTGAAGCTGCTGATGTCGGCCGCAGTGCCGCCCGAGCAGCTTTACGTGGACGGCCCGATGGCCAACGAATTCACACGCACGGTGTCGCGCATCGTCGAAATGCAGAGCAAGGAGTATCTCGATGCGCCGCGGCGGATCGTCGATACGTCGCTGACTTGAAGCACCGCGCCGCGGCGAGCGCGTTCGCAAGCTGCCGGGTGTGCTTTTGCGATAGGTCACATCGCCTGCGCCTAGCGGCCTAGGCCTAACGGCGTATTTTCAAGATTCGGATTGCTCCGATGTTTTGCCTTCGGGTGACTGGCTATCTTTGTCGGGTATCTGACAAAGGAGAAACCATGAATCCCTATCGCGACATCAACGACGAAGAATGGCAGCGCATCGCGCCGTTGCTGCCCGAACTGCGTCCGCGCTCCGAATTGCGCGGCCGCCCGCTGGCCAACACCCGGTCGGTGCTCAACGGCGTGCTGTGGGTGATGTACAGCGGCGCTACCTGGTCGGCCATGCCGCGCAAGTACCCGTCGTATCAAACCTGTCATCGCCGCTTCAAGGCGTGGTATCAGTCCGGCGTGCTCAAGCGCGTCATGGAACAGTTGTTCGGCGCCGCCAGCGAAGAACTGTGCGCAATGATGGAAGCACGCATGCGCACGCATCTGAGCGCGGAAAAGAAAAACGTCGCTGCAGCGCAGAAAGCGCCGGCTCCGGTGGCCCCTGCGGTATATACCCCGCCGCCGGTCAATCCGTTGCCGTCGTCTCCGTTTGCTTTCACGTCGCCCTTCAAACACGCTGCATGACGATTCAAATCACGCGACATCACGTAGAAAAAACGGCCGAACGATCATCTCGTCGGCCGTTTTCTTTTTTCGCTCGCGCGCCGGGTTAGCGCGTCTTCGCTACTGCTGACGAACCCACGTTTGCGAGCGCCCGAGCAACGACACGCCAATATACCCGCGCACCACCAGCTTGTTCCCGCCGTCTTCCAGGTGCATCTTGCACTTGTAGAGCTTGCCGTTTTCCGGGTCGAGAATCTGCCCGTGATCCCAGGCATCGCCGTCTTTTTTCATGTCATCGATGATCGTCATGCCGAGAATCGGCTGATCCTTGCGCGCATCGGTGCAGGCGGTACAACGGCGATCGGGTTGGTCGTTCGGACCGAGTCCTTTAATCACCTTGCCGCTCAGCGTGCCGTTGCCGCTGTCGACGATCTGCACGAGCGCCTTCGGTTGGCCGGTGTGATCGTCGATGGTCTGCCAGGTGCCCACAGGCGTGTCGGCTTGCGCCATCGCGGTGACGGCGCTCGCGAGCAGCACGCCGGCGAGCGCAGCCTGTTTCGCTGTACGAAGCGCGATCGCGCGGGCACGTTGGGTGAACTGCATCATTGTCTTCCTCCTTGATAAAAGACGGCGCGATCGTGGTCGCGCAGCGTTATTGGCATCGCGTGAGGCGCGAGCCGCGTGATGCCCTTCAGGTCTCCCGACGCGCGCCGCACACGGGGTTCGGCTGGCGGCTCTGGGGCGGCCGCTTGATGCGATCGATGCAGAATACGTGATGTGCGCGCGAAAGTGCGCGCACGCTTTGATAGTGGAACCTCTAATCGGAGCAGGGCACTCGCCGCTCAATTGAGCTGATACGAGAACGTCGCGTTGATACGCGGACTGCGCGACGCGCTTTCCACTGGAGCATCGCCGACCGCCTTCGCCACGGAAAGATCGAGGCTGTAATACTTCGCGTCGCTGAGGCGAAAGCCGAACGCAATCGACGCAAGCCGCGACGGCGACGGCGTGCCCGCGTGCAGATAGACGCGCGCCATGTCGAACGAAACGTAGGGCGTGAACGTGCGCAGATAAGTGAAGCCCGGCGTGAACGCACGGTTGATCTCGAACATGGCGCCCCAACCCGAATCGCCCGACGCTTCGCCCGGCTGATAGCCCTGCGCAAAACGCTGCGCGCCGAAGGCGATCTGCTCGGACGTGGGCAGCGACACCGCACTGTACTGCCCCGTCAGCGAAATCGCCGTGCCGATCTTGAGCGGCCACTCGTTGGTTTGCGAAAAGCTCGCACCTGTGCGCACGAAATTGATCGAAGCTGGATTGTTGATGCTGGTGCCGGGCACGTTCGAATCGCCCGATTTCGACGCGCCGAGAATGTCGAATGCCTTCGCCACATTGATGCTCGCGCGGCGCACCTGGCCGGTTCCGACGCTCGCGTAATCGGCTTGCAACTGCATTACGCGCACTTGCGAGCGCAGACCGATCTGCGCGCCGTTCACCTGATTGTGATAGCGGTCCTCGTTGCGCGACGCGTAGACGGAAGCCGTGCCGATCACGCTTTGCGTATTGCTCAGCAGAAGCGGATACGCGAGCGAGCCGCCGATCTTGTCGTTGATGACCGTCCGCTCCACATACGACGGCAAACCCGGATTGTTGACCGGATTGCCGCGATAGTGCGACGCGTCGAGCTTCGAAATCAGGCCGTTGCTGCCGATCGGCACCGTGGCATGCGCGGCCAGATAGGTGACGTTGTCGCGGCCTTTCGGCAGCAGCGCCGACACGCTCAGTTGCTCGCCGAGCGCGGTGAGGCCGTTCTCGGTCGCGGTCAGCAGACCTTGCACGCCGGGATGATTGAAGTCGATGCCCGTACTGACGTCGAAAGGCTTTCGCTCCACGTTGAGTTCGAGCGTGGTCGCGCCGTCGGTGTTCTGCGGCGGCGGCACGTTGGCCGCGACCTTCACGCCGGGCAACAGCCCGAGCACGTTGATGTAGCGCTCGAAGGTCGCGCGCCGCAGCGGCCGGTCGGCTGTGATGCGATTGGCGATCGCGCGAATCCGGTCTTCCACGGCGCCGGCCTTGCCGGTCACCTTGACCGCGGACACGTAGCCTTCCACGACGGTCACGCGCACGACGCCGTCGTCGAATGTCTGCGCGGGGATGAATGCGAACGAGAGCGCGAAGCCGCGGTCCTGGTAGAGCTTCGTCACGCCATTGGCCACCTGGATCAGATCGCCGATGGTCGTGTCCTTGCCGACGAGCGGCGTGAAGCGCTGCGCGACGTCGTCGAACGGAATGGACTTGACGCCTTCGACCTGCACGCGCGTCGGCGTGAGATGGCGCGCGAGCAGTTCCTGGAGTTGAGGCGCCTGGGGCGCGACCTGCACGGTCACGTTCGGGCCTTTGTCGGGCGCCTTGATCTGGGGGAGGGAGTCGAGCGGATTGCCGCCCAGCGGATTGCCGCCCAGCGTACTACCGCCTGCCGTCGGTGCCGGGCGCGATTGCGCGTGCGCCGGTGCTTGCCATGCACTCGCGGCGAGCGCCGCAAGCACGAAGGTCCAGGTGCTGCCGTACCCGAGTTTCATCGGATTGTCCTCGTATGCCATCTTGTTTTACGGGCGCCTGTCGATGCGCGGCATGGCCTTGCCGCCTGACGGCGCCCGCTTATGTATGGCCGGACGAACTTTGCCGTCCCACCACGTATTACGTCATGCAGTGCGCGAAGCTTGAATGCAGCGCCCGTCGCGCGGAGTGTCGCGGGCATCGACGGCGAGCCTCGCAGCCGCGCAATCGAAGCGTGTTCGTTTCAGCAGGCGTCGCGCGATGAGTCTCACTGTCTTTGCGAGCGGCATCGGCGGGAACCGTGAAGTGTCCCAGCCGATGCCACGCGCGCCGCATCCGCGCATCAGCACCGCTTATGCGGACTACTTACGATTAACCGGCAGGAGGCCGCCGACCAGCGTCGTCAGCCCGCTCGCCGGATTGCCCGATGCGCCAGCGGAACCGCCGGAAGCCGTCGAGCCCGCCGCGCCGCTCAATGTGCCGGTAAGTTGCCCGACGAGAACCGTCACGGGCCCGAGCGCTTGAGCGCCGCCGCCGGCACCGCTTGTCGTACCGCCCGCTGCGCCGCCTGCAATGCCGGACAGCGCGCCGCCCAGCGACTGCAGCGACGCAAGCGGGCTCGCTGCGCTGCCCGTGCCGCCGAGCGCCGATGTCAGCGAGCCGAGCGGTGCGCCGCTCAGGCCGGAGCCGAGACCGGCGAGAGGCGTGCCGCCGAGCAGCGTCGACACGGAGCCGAGCGGATTGCCGCCCAGACCGAGACTGGCCAGCACGCTTTGCAGCGGGCTCAACGGGCTGCTGTTCGACGGCGGTCCGTTGGCCACGCTCAGATTCGTGTTGCCGACGAGGCTCGTAATCAGGCCGGGAATCGGCAGTGCGCCGTTCGGGCCGTTCGGATTGACGAGACCGCCGGCGTTCGTCACCGTGTTGCCGAGCGAGGCGACGAGCGCGCCCGCATCCGCGCCGACCGGATTGCCGCTCGCCGCGCCGACCTGCGAGCCGGCGGAGCTGAGCGCGCCGCCCACCTGAGCCAGCAGACCGCCGACCGGCGCGCCCAATCCCGTCTGCGTGCCGACCGCCTGGGTGACGAGACCCGCGGTTGTGACGATCGGCGTGATCGCGGTGCTGAGCGGCTGCGTGACCTGCTGGACGGGCACGGAGCCAAGCGTATTGCCGAGCGTCGCGCCGCCTGCGTTGAGCGCCGTTGCGGTGGTCGAGAGCGCGCCGGCCAGCGGCGTCGTCACCGGCGACAGCGGCGCGAGATTACCGCTGCCCAGGCCGTCGACGGCGGTGCTCAGTCCTTGCACGACACCGCTCGTCGAACTCACCACGGAGCCGAGGCCCGCGACGGTCGTGCCGACCGGGTTCGGCGTCGCGCCGATCTGGCCGACGCCGCTCGTCACCGCATTGGCAAGCGAGTTCAGCGTGGCGCTCGTGCCCGACACGGCGTTGCCGAGGCCTTGCGTGACTTGCGGGCTGAGGCCGGGAATCGTCTGCGCCGCGATCAACGCGCCCAGGTCGTTGGTCGTCTTGGCCGCGCCGGTAACGGCGCCGGAAGTCCCGGTCGTGGTCGTCGTGGTGCCACCGCCGCCGGTCGATCCCGAGCCGCCGCCGGTGCCGGTGCTCGCTGTCGGCGGCGAGTTGACGGTGCTGCCGCCGCACGCGGCGAGCAGGCCGGCGACGGCCACCGCGATCAACGGAGTGCGCAGCGACAGAAAGGCGCTCGCGGCGGGGCGGCGGTTAAACAGGCGGTGCGTGGACATGTGTGCTCCTCAATGCCTTTTCTGGCGATCGTGTTTGCTGCTGGAACGTGCCGTTTGTGTGGTGGGTGGCGGCGCGTGGTGTTTAAGGCCGGGTTCGAAGCCGTGTTCGAAGCTGCATTCGAAGCCGTGTGTCGAGCCCGGTTGGAAGCGTGCTCAAAGCCGTATCTGAAGCCGTGTTCGACGCTGTGCCCAAATCCGTGGAACTGCATTCAAAGCAGGCGCGAAGGCCGCCGTTGAACATCGCTGTCCGTGCCGCAGGCGAGCTTGTGCGGATGTGAGTCGATTGCAAGTTCATCTCGTGCGTGTCGCCGCCCGGCGCGTGCCGCGCCAGCCGCACTGAGCGCGCGGCGACGCGCGAGCGGTTGCGCTTCTTACTTCTTCGACAATCCGCCGAGCAGACCGCCCACCAGCGACGTCACGGGCGCGAGCGGATTGTTCGTGGCCGCATTACCCGAGGTCGCCGTGAGCGACACGCCCGCGGGCGCGGCGCCCGGCGCGCTCGACGTTGCCGCTGCAGGCGCAGTGGCGCTGCCGATGGCGCCGGTCACGGTCGACAGCAAGCCGGTGACGGGTGCAAGCGGGCTGCTGGTGGCGCCGCCACCGGCCGCGCCGCTGAGTCCGCCCGTCACACTGGAGAGAATGCCGGTCACGGGCGCAAGCGCGTTGGTGCCGCCCGATGCGCCGCCGACCGCGCCCGTCAGGCCGCCGACCAGGCCGGCAACAGGGGCGAGCGGCCCGCTACCCGTTCCGCCCGTCAGGCCGCCGAGCACACCGGTAACTGGCGCAAGAGGCCCGCTACCCGTTCCACCCGTCAGGCCGCCGAGTACGCCGGCAACTGGCGCAAGCGGCCCGCTGCCAGCGCCGCCCGTCAAGCCGCCGAGAACACCGGTAACCGGCGCAAGTGGCCCGCCGCTAGTGCCACCCGTCAACCCGCCAAGCACGCCGGTAACCGGAGCCAGCGGCCCACTAGCCGTTCCGCCAGTAAGCCCACCAAGTGCACTCGTCAGCGGCGCAAGCGGCCCGCTACCGGTTCCCCCCGTCAAGCCACCCAACCCACCAAGCGCCCCCGTCAGCGGCGCGAGCGGGTTGCCGCCCGTTCCCCCCGTCAAAAGACCGCCAACCGACGCGACCGTCGCGCCCGTATCCGTCACCGTGCGTCCGAGCGCGGTCGTCACGGGATTGCCGCCGCTCGCGCCGAGCAGTACGCCGGCGTGGCCGAGCCCGCCGCCGAGCGTCGACAGCAGTGTGTTGACGGGCGCGCCGAGACCCGTCGTGTTGCCGACGGTCTGTGTCGTCGATGCCACCATCGACGTGATCGGCGTAATCGCCGTGCTCAGCGTCTGCGTGACCTGCTGCACCGGACCGGTCGACAGCGCCGTGCCGAGCACGCTGCCGCCGTTCGTGACCGCGCCGCCCAGCGTGCCGACCGCGCCGCCCAGCGGCGTCGTGAGTGCCGACAACGGAGCGAGCGGGCCGCTGCCGAGGCTCGTCACGAGCTTGCCGGTTTCCGTCACCGCGCCGCCGGCATGTCCGACGACGCCGCCAAGGCTCGACACCGTGGTCCCGACCGCGTTGCCGCCTGTGCCGAGCTGGCCGAGCCCCTGCGTGACGCCGCCGCCGAGCGTGGAGACGGCAACGCCGACTTCGTTGACGATGCCGCCTGCGGCCTGGGTGGTCTGCGGGCTCACGCCCGGCAGCGTCTGTGAGCCGATTACCGTGCCGACGCCCGAGACCGTCGAGCCGACGTCGCCGATCACGCCGCCCGAGTTGCCGACCACGGTGCCGATCGCATTCGCGACCGGCGTCGTGCTCGGGTCGGTGCCGGGATCGGTGTGCGTGTTCGGATCGGTATTCGTATTCGTGCTGGTGTTTGTATTAGATTGGCCGCCCGAACCGCCGCTACCCGAACCGGCCGAGCCCATCGAGCCGCTGCCGCTCCCGGTCGACAGCGTACCGCCTGCCGAACCGCTGCCGTTGCTGCCGGTGCCCGAGCTGAGGCTTCCCGAGCCTCCGCACGCGCCGAGCGAAAGCAGCGCCGCCACGCCGGCCGCGATCAGCGTGGTGCGCAACGTGACGACGTTCGCCGCCTTCGTGATCCGGATTGTTCCGTTGAGGTTGGTCGTGTGGTTCGTGCCGATTGTTTGAATGTTCATGTCGCCCTCGCATCGCATGTGTTGTGTGTGGTCCTGCTGCGGGCTCTCTCTGCACGACCCATGCCATTTCGACTGACCAATAGCGAAGATTTTCGAATGGGCGTCGCAATGCCTTATCGAATAAGGCGTTGCCGAATTCGATGGAGCAAGCGCTAAATCAGAAAATGCATGGGAAAAAGGCGCCGCGGCGCATTGGCGATAGCGGCGTAACGTAACGGGCCGGGGACGCCGTTACGGAATTCGCCGTAACGCGAGCGCATATCGCGGCGTGTTCCGCTTGAAACATCCTTTCAAATAGTTAATTAGTGCACCGATTCAAAATTATGGTTAATACTATGTGCTGCAACGCACGAACAGCCGTTAACCTATGTGTACGGGAAGAACCAACGGGCAATCATCCGTGCGGGCACACGAGAATTGCTTAAAAAAGATTGTTCAGCTATAAAGCCCAAAAGCCGGACGGATTCACGAGGGAGGTGGGTTATCGAACAGACAGCTCATGCACATCCGTTTTATTGGGGGCGGCCGCAACGCTCAGATGCTGCACGGTAGCAACGCGCACCGGAACGAGAGACCAACGGTGCAGTGCGTGCTGGACCTGGCTGCAACACGCGGCACACAGAATGACGAATAAATCGAAAATCGAGGGTAACAATGAAAAAGTTCACCGCAAGCTTCCTGAGAGATAACCGGGGCGTAACAGCGCTGGAATATGGTCTGATCGCAGGTCTGATCGTCGTCGTTATCGGTTCGACAGTGCAGGGTCTGGGCACGCAGCTCAATACGGCATTCCAGACGATCGCCGGGCTTTTGCCTCATTAGCAAATAAAGCAATGGGGTCTCGGCAAGCACGGCGTAAGGCATTATTAATTTAACGTTTTACGTTCTTATTCCTGCCGGGATCTTGCCTGATAGGCGCACCCGGATTGCGATTGCAATCCGGGTGAATTGATGCGTCTGTCGAGTTCTAATATGCAAGTATCCTTCGCGCTTCTCGTATTCATGCTCTGGTGTGCGTGCGTCGCCATTTGCGATTACCGCAGCCGGCATATTTCCAATGCGCTTGTCGTTGTCGGTTTAATAACGGCGGTTTTGTGCGCTCTATTTAACATTTCTCCGTTCGGTATTTCCGCCGCTCAGGCCGCGGCCGGCGCCGCCGTCGGCCTCATCGCCCTGTTGCCGTTTTTCGCGCTCGGTGTGATGGGCGCCGCGGACGTCAAGGTGTTCGCGGTGCTTGGCGCGTGGTGCGGCGTTCATGCGCTGCTCGGGCTGTGGGCGGTGGCGAGCGTCGCCGCCGGGCTGCATGCGCTGTGGGTGCTCGTCGCGACGCGCACGCGCGTGGCCGCGCTGCTGCAACGCCGGGCGCCTACCTTCGAGCTGGCCGGCCGGCGCTCGACGCCGTTCGCCACATGCCTCACCGTGCCGTTGATGGTATGGCTCGCCGCGCAACTCGTTGTAGGAGGCGCCCGATGATCGCGCGTCCGCAACGCGGCAGGCAGGCCGATTCGAGACCCGCCTCGAGACTGGCCTCGATACCCGCCAACGGTATCGACGCCGCGCCGCGCGTCCCCGCACGCAACGCACACGCACGCAACACACACCCCCGCCGTTCCCAGCGCGGCGCTACCGCGATCGAATTCGCGCTCGTGTTCCCGCTCTTCTTCTGCGTGTTCTATGCGATCGTGACCTTCAGTCTGATCTTCGTCGCGCAGCAGAGTCTCACGCTGGCAAGCGAGGAGGGCGCGCGCGCCGCGCTGAACTATCAGAAAGCGAACGACGTCCCCGCCGCCATCAATCTGCGCGCCGCAGCCGCGTGCACGACCGCCACAAACATGGTCGCGCAGATGATCAGCACCGCCGCATGCCAGACCGTGCCCGCCGCATGCAGCTACCAGCCGGCCATGACCTGCATTGCCGTGACCCTGACCTACAGCTACGCGGCGCATCCGCTCGTGCCGAACCTGCCTCTGCTCGGGCTCGTGCTGCCCGACAACCTGACCAGTACCGCCACGGTGCAACTCAATCCGGTGAACATACTTTGACTGACGCACACGCTCCGATTCCGTCGACTCCGGCTCGCTCGTCCGCGCATGACGGCCGCATGGCCTCGCGCGATTCATGGCGCGCCCGGCCATGCTGAAGCTGACCCGCATCGTTGCCGGCGCGCTGATTGCCGTCGCGCTGTTGCTCGGCGTATTCGCCGTGATGTTGCTGCGCCGGCCCGCGCCCGCGCCGGTCGCGTCCGTCAAGCAAACGGTGTTTCCGGTGGTGGTGGCGATGCGCGTGCTGCCCGCGGGCAAGCCGATCGGCGCCGATGCGCTGCGTGTTCAGCCGTTGCCGATCAACCCCAACGGCGCGTTCGCCGATCCTTCGCTGGTCGCGGGGCGCGTGCCCGCCGCCGACATCGGCGCGGACTCGCCGGTGCTCGAGGAGCAACTGTCGTCCGGTCTCGCCGAGCGGATCGAGCCGGGCGAGCGCGCGGTCGCGGTGCGCGTCGAGGAATCGAATGCGGTCGGCAACCGCTTGCGGCCCGGCAATTTCGTCGACGTGTTCTTCACGCTCAAGCGCGACGGCAATATGGGCAGCGGCGGCGAGATCGAGCGTACCCAGGCGCGTCTGTTGATGTCGAAGGTGCGCGTGCTCGCGTTCGGCAACGCGACGGCTGCCGGCGACACGTCCGGCGATCCGAACGGCATGGTCAGGACAGCGGTTCTCGCGGTGCCGGTTGCCGATGTCGACCGTCTGACGCTCGCCGAAAGTTCGGGGCGGCTCGTGTTCGCGCTGCGCAATCCCAAGGATGCCGAAGTAATCGACGCCGCCGCCTTCGCGCCGCTGCCCGCGGTGCTGAAGACATCGACGCGAGCGGGCGACGCCGCGCCGTCCGGCGATTCGACGCGCGCGGCCGCCGGCGTTTCGCTCGACGCGCTGTCGGGCGGCGCGGGCAATGCCGCGCCACGCACGCCCGCCGCGCCGCATGCTGCGCCGCCCGTCACGCGCGTCGTGAATCATGCGGGAAGCGCGGGCGGCGTCATCGAAGTGATACGGGGTGGGCGCGCCGAGACGGTCGCCCGATAGCGGTTTCAGGGAGCCGCGCGGCCACGCGCGTCCATAAAAAAATGAACAAACGCATTTTCGGGTACGGATTAACGGCGCTGCTGTGCGGCTCGTCGATGGCGATGTCGTCCGCGAGTTTTGCGGCGGGCGGCGCGGAGCAGCTCGACGTCGCCGTCGGCTCGCAGCAGTCGCTTGCGGGCGGCCATACGCTGCGGCGCGTTGCGATCGGCGATCCGAGCGTCGCGGACGTGCTCATCATCAAGGGCGACAAAACGGGCGGCGTGCTGCTGATCGGCAAATCGCCGGGCACGACGAACGTCATGTTGTGGGAGCAGGGCAAGGACGCGCCCTTGTCGTACGTCGTGAACGTGAGCTCGCCGGCCGCGAAAAGTTTGCTCGGGCCCGGCACGCCGTCCGTGAAGGTGCTCGGCGACACCGCACTGATCACGGGCGCCGCGCCGACGATGGAAGCGCATCACCGCGCCGCCGCCGCCGCCGAGATCGAGGCACATCAGCGCGCGGCGCTGGGCGGCGCGGGCGGCATCGGCACTGCCAATGGAGCAAAAAGCAGTGCAAACAGCGGACCAAACGGCAGCGCAAACAGCGCCGCAAACAGCGCGCAAATCTACGACACCTCGACAATCGCGACCCGCTCGGTCGTCCAGGTCGACGTGCGCGTGGTGGAGTTCAGCCGCACGGTCCTCAAGCAGGTCGGCCTGAACATCCTCAAGCAGAACAACGGCTTCACGTTCGGCTCCTTCGCGCCGTCGGCGCTGACCTCGGCGACCTACGGCTCCACGCCGTCGTTCAGTTCGGTCGCGCCGATTTCGTCGGCGTTCAATCTCGTGTTCAACTCGGCCACGCACGGCCTGTTCGCCGACCTGAGCCTGATGGAAAGCAACAACCTCGCGCGAATTCTGGCCGAGCCGACGCTCGTCGCGCTGTCCGGTCAGAGCGCGAGCTTTCTTGCCGGCGGCGAAATTCCGGTGCCGATTCCGCAAGGTCTCGGCACGACGTCGATCGAATACAAGCCGTACGGCGTCGGTCTCACGCTCACGCCGACCGTGTTGAGCCCGCAGCGCATCGCGCTCAAGGTCGCGCCCGAAGCGAGCCAGCTCGACTTCGCGAACGCGGTCACGATCAGCGGCGTATCGGTGCCCGCGATCACCACGCGCCGCACCGACACGACCGTCGAACTCGGCGACGGCGAGAGCTTCGTGATCGGCGGGCTGATCGATCGCGAAACGATTTCGAACGTGGCCAAGGTGCCGCTGCTTGGCGACCTGCCCGTGATCGGCGCGTTCTTCAAGCAGCTCAACTATCAGCAGAACGACAAGGAACTGGTGATCATCGTCACGCCGCATCTGGTGTCGCCGCTCGCGAAAGGCGCGACCTTGCCGGCCACGCCGGGCGAGCAGTCGGAGCAGCGCAACGCGCCGGTGTGGCGCTCGCTGATCGGCGGCGTGGCGGCGCGCGACGCGGCGCCGGGATTTTCGAAATGAACGCGCGCGGCCAGGCGGCAGTTCGCGGCGCGCGCACGGCTTGCCGCTGCAAGATCGGCGCGCGTCTGCCGCAGTTAGGCTGCGGCGGGCAACGAAAGGCAAAGGCACGCGTCGTTGCGCCGATGCCGCAAGAGGATGGGCACGATGAACGCAAGAACGCACTCGTTGACTGACCGGGCCGTCACCGACTATTTCATGTTTGCGTCGCTCGCCGACGAACATGTGCACTGGCTCTCGGAGACCTTGCTTGCCGCGGGCGCGGTCGAGGCGGTCACGCTCGATCCGTCGATTCTTACGCAGCGTATCGCGACGCTCAACCCGTCGCTCGTATTCGTCGACTTTTCGGGCGGACGCGGCGCGGCGGCGAGCGCGGCGACGAACGCGGTGCGCGCGCAGTATCCGGGGCTCCAGATCGTCGCGATCGGTTCGCTCGCCGAGCCGGAGAGCGCGCTGGCTGCGTTGCGCGCGGGCGTGCGCGACTTCATCGATCTGACCGCGCCCGCCGCCGACGCGCTGCGCATTACGCAGCAGGTGCTCGACAACCTGGTCGAACCGGTGAGCCGGCATGGCCGCGTGACGGCGCTGCTCGGCGCGCGCGTCGGCATGGGCGTGAGCACGCTCGCGACCAATCTCGCGGTCATGCTGCAACGGCGCGACGCGCAGCAGGGCAGGCAGGCGGCCTTGCTCGATCTCGGCTTGCCCGCCGGCGACGGCCTGCTGATGCTCAACACCCGCAGCGACTTTCATTTCGTCGAAGCCGTGCGCAATCTGCGGCGCTTCGATCAGACCTTCGTGCACACGGCGCTTTCGCATCACACGAGCGGCCTCGCATTCACCACGCTGCCGCCGAATCTCGCCGACATGCGCGAGATTTCCTATTCGTCGTCGATCAGTCTCCTGAACCGGCTGCGCGCGTTTTTCGACCAGCAGATCATCGACCTCGGCGGCTTCTCGAACATCGAATTCATCGCGCACGTGGTGCGTGCTTCCGACGAAGCGTGGCTCGTCTGCGATCAGGGCGTGGCGTCGATCGTATCGGCGGTCGGCGTGCTGGAGGCATTGCGCGATGCGGGCACGGACACGACCAACGTCAGGCTGATCGTGAACAAGTTCGACCCGGATCTCGGCCTCGGCGCCGCGCAGATCGCGGAGCGTCTCGAGATTCCGCTCGTCGCGAGCTTGCCCGATCGCCGCGTGGCGCTCGGGCAGACGGCGAACCAGGGCTTGCTGCTCGCCGATGCCGCCGCGCGCGACCCGTACGTGCGCGCGCTCGAGCCGCTGATCGAGCGGCTCGCGGGCCCGGCACACACGAGCGCGCCGGCGCGCGGCAAGTTCGCGTTGGGCGCGCTCAAACGCTTCATCCCAACTTCTTCCAGACGGTCATAGACGATGGCAAAAGAAATCGAATTCGCCGACAACGCGCCGTCGTTTGCGCAAAGCCAGCAGTTCCAGGACATCAAGAACGCCGCGCACGAACATCTGCTCACGCGTATCGAGGAACTCGGCTCGGAGTTCGGCCGCTGGTCGCGCAACGCGATCAATCAGTTCGTCGATCTGGAAATGGACAGCTTCGTGCGGCTGCGGCGCGTGCCGATCAACGAGGCCGAGGTGCGCGCGATTGCCGACGCGTTGACCAAGGAGCTCGCGGGCTTCGGACCGATCGAGGATCTGCTCAACGATCCGGCCGTCGAAGACATCCTGATCAACGGCTATAACGACGTGTACGTGTCGCGCCACGGCATCCTCACGAAGATACCGGTGCGTTTCGCCGACAACGCGCATTTGCTGCGCATCGTGCGGCGCATTCTCGCGCCGATCGGCCGGCGTCTGGACGAATCGAATCCGATGGTCGATGCGCGCCTGCCGAACGGCGGACGCGTCAACGTGGTGATCGAGCCGCTGTCGATCGACGGGCCGATCGTGTCGATCCGCAAATTCCGCAAGGACCCGCTGCGTCCCGACGATCTGCTCGGCAACGGCACTTACAGTCCCGAAATCGGCGCGCTGCTCGAAGCCGCGGTCATGGCGCGCTGCAATGTGCTGGTGTCGGGCGGAACGAGTTCGGGCAAGACGTCGCTGCTCAACGCGCTGGCCTTTCACATCCCCGAGCCGGAGCGTGTCGTGACGATCGAGGACACGGCCGAACTGTCGCTGAACCATCCACATGTGGTGCGGCTCGAAAGCCGTCCGGGCGGCTTCGACGGTGCGGGCGTCGTGACGATCCGCGACCTGCTGCGCAATACGCTGCGCATGCGCCCGGACCGCATCATCGTCGGCGAAGTGCGGGGCGGCGAAGTGCTCGAAATGCTCCAGGCGATGAACACGGGCCACGACGGCTCGATGGGCACCGTTCACGCAAGCTCGCCGCGCGAGTGTCTGTACCGGCTCGAAATGCTGGCGGGCTTCGCGGGCTTCCAGGGCACCGAGTCGAGCCTGCGCCGTCAGATCGCCAACGCGATTGACTTCATCGTGCAGATCGGGCGGCTTTCGAACGGCCGCCGCCGCATTCTGTCGATCACCGAAGTGACGGGCCTGTCGGACAACATCATCGCGACGCAGGAGTTGTACCGCTACGAGCCGGTGCTGTCCGCGGACGGCGAAGAGCTCGATCAATGGGTGTCGCTCGGCATTCATCCGCATTCGCCGAAGCTCGCGCGCTTCCGTCAGCCGCTCGGGGGTGTGGGCTTCGGCGGTAGCGGCGGCGGTGGTTTTGGTGGCGGCGGTGGTGGCGGTTTCGGCGGCGGCTTCAATGTCTAGCGCCGCATTGATCTTTGCCGCGCTCGCGCTGCTGTGCGCGGCGCTTGCGCTGCTCGTCCTGCAGCGCGGCGCGCAACGCAAGGAGCAGGCGAGCGCGGAGCGCTTTATCGATAGCCGGATGAGCGTCGCGTCGACGGCCGCGATGAGCGGCGCGGCGATGGCATCGGGCGCAGCGACTGCGAGCGGTGGTGCAAGCGGTGCTGCAAGCGCGCCGCGTGGCGCATCGTCTTCGGGCGGCGCTTCGTCTTCGTCTTCGGGCGCGGCCGCGGGATCGGCGTCCGCTTCGGCACGCCGCGCCGCGCCCGGCGTCGCGTTCGCGCCGCAAGCGCCGTCCGCCGACGCGGGCTGGGACGCGCATCTGCGTTATCTGGGCGCACGCGTGCGCTATGCAATCGGCGCGAGGCTCAACCGCGCCGGACTGCGCAACGCGCGCGCGTCGCTCGCCGCGGTTGCAGCCGTCATCGCGACCTTGTGTCTCGTGGCCGGCAGCCAGGGCGGCCCGCTCGCCGCCGGCATCACGCTGCTGGGCTGCGGGGTGTTCCTCTACTTCGTGATGTCGATGCGCGCAAGCCGGCGCCGTCAGGCGATCGTGCGGCAACTGCCGTCGTTTCTCGACGGCATCGTGCGTCTGATCACGCTCGGCAACAGCGTGCCCGCCGCGTTCCAGGCCTCGCTGCAAACCACCGAGGCGCCGCTGCGCGAATGCCTCGACCACGTTTCGCGAATGCTCCGATCCGGCGTCGAGATCGACCGCGCGCTGTCTCACGTCGCGGTCCTGTACGGCGCGCGCGAACTCGAACTGGTGGGCGCGGTGCTGCGGCTCTCCGTTAAATACGGCGGCCGCGCGGACGTCATGCTGGACCGCATGTCGTCGTTCATGCGCGATCTCGAGCAGGCCGAACGCGAACTCGTCGCGATGTCGTCGGAAACGCGGCTGTCGTCGTGGGTGCTCGGCATGTTGCCCGTCGGCATCGGCAGCTTTCTGATTCTGACGAACCCGCGCTATTTCGGCTCGATGTGGTTCGATCCGGGCGGCCGCCAGATTCTCTATCTCGCGTTCGCGCTGCAATTGACGGGCGCGTATCTGCTGTACCGGCTCGCCCGGTTGAGGGCCTGACGATGCAGCCGAACGAACTCTTCGCTCTCGCGCTTGCGTTCGCCGCCGCGGGTTTGCTGCTGCTTGCCGGCCTGCTGGTCGCGCGTCTTGCCGCGGCACGCCGCAGCGCTCGCACGCTCGCGCACGCGCTCGACGGGCGCGCGCTGCAAAGCGCGGCGGCCGCGGGCGCTCGTGGCGCGCAGGCGGGCAATGCGGCGAATGCCGCGCAGGGCGGCGCTGCGAACGCATCGAGCGCGGCAAGCGTGGCTAGCGTGGCCAATCTGGCTAGCGGGTCGCATGCGCCCAATGCGTCCAATGCCGCGCACGCGCTGAATACATCGTCCTCGCGCGGCACTTCGGCCAACGTCAAGCGCGCACGCGGCATGAAAGGCCTGCTCGAACGATGCGCCGACGCCGGCACGCGCTGGCTCGACACATCGGTTGGCCGGCAGGTCGTCGCGCAGGAGGACCGGCGGCTTCTCGAACAGTGCGGTTTCGTCGATGCCCGCGCGCGCGGACTGTTCCTGATGGCGCGGATCGCGGGCGCGATTGTGCTGCCGCTCGTCGCCGGCCCGATCGCGCACGCGCATGTCGACGGTCCGCGTTATGTGCTCGTCGTGATCGTCGCGTTCATGTGCGGCGTGATGGCGCCGAAGCTGGTGTTGCGCCGGCGCGCGGCGGCGCGTCGCGGCGCGGTCGTCGACGAATTGCCGATGCTCGTCGATCTCTTGCGGCTCTTGCAGGGCGTCGGCCTCTCGCTCGATCAAAGCCTTCAGGTGATGGTCAACGATTTTCGCGGCGTCTTGCTCGTGCTCGCGAGCGAACTCGAAATCGCGCAAGGCCAGTTTGCCGCGGGCCGCACGCGCGAGCAGTCGCTGTCGCGACTTGCGTCCAGCTTCGACAACGAAGACCTGCGCGCCGTGGTGCGCCTGCTGATTCAGGTGGACCGCCACGGCGGCGCAGTGCAGGAACCGCTCAAGCAGTTCGGCGACCGCCTGCGCGAAACGCGCCGCGCGATGCTGCGCGAACGGATCGGCCGGATGGCGGTGAAGATGACCGGCGTGATGATCCTGACACTGCTTCCCGCGCTGATGATCGTCACCGCGGGGCCGGGTGTTATGTCGGTGTCCCATTCGCTGAAGTCGATGCATCGGTAAGGAAACAGCAATGCAATTGATCAAGATACCGAACTATTCCGCGCGTGCGATGCGCTGCGCTTGCAGTGCGTTGGCGCTCGCGTTGCTCGGCGCGTGCGCGTCGCAGCAGTCCGGCTACGGCATCGGTCCGCAGGCCGAGCGGCAGGCCATGCTGCAGCGGACCAATCGCGATCCGGCGCCGGACACGCCGGGCATGTACCTGGGTCTGATCGACCGGATGCAGTCGCAAGGGCTTTACTTCGCGTCGCTCGCGCATATCGACGCGTTCGAGAAGCAGTACGGCGTCACGCCGGATTCGATCTTGTTGCGCGCGGACGCATTGCGCATGACCGATCAGCCCGAGGCGAGCGCGGCCGCTTACGCGCAGTTGTTACAGACGCCGCTGGCGGCGCGCGGGCATCGCGGGCTCGGTTTGATCGCGGGCGGACAGGGCGACTTCGGCCGCGCGGCGAGCGAGTTGCAACAGGCGGCGCAGCTCGCGCCGACCGATGCGACGGTGCTCTCCGACCTCGGTTACGCGCGCCTGCGTGCGGGCGACGTCGCTGGCGCGCGCGTGCCGTTGATGAAGGCGGCGGAACTCGATTCGACGAACCCGAAGGTCGTCAGCAATGTCGCGCTTTTTCTGCTGGCGAACGGGCAGGCGGCCGCTGCACAGGCGCTGATGAACCAGCAGAAGCTCGCGCTCGACGTGCGCGCGGCGATTCGCAGCGATGCGGCGAAAGTCGCCGCCGCGAGCCGCGACGGTGCGCATGCGGGCGCTGCCGCCGCCGGCATGACGGTTCCGTCGAGTGCGCGAAACGCGCCGGCGGGCACGGTCGCGAGCACGCAGAACACGATGGAACCGGCGCCGCGTCTCTTGCAACGGTTCGCACAATAACAGGCGGCGCGGCCGCGGAGGGTAGCGTGAAAAATAACGAAAGAAACGGGATGCGGTGGCGCTCGTGGTGCTTTGCAGTGCGCGCGTCGGTGCTCGTGCTCGCAGCCGGCGCGGCCGCGCACGCGGGGGCTCAGTCGGCGGCAGCGGGGGAGCCGGCCGTCGCACGCAGCGAAGTCGGGCATTCGACATCCGCATGGCTCGAGCTTCAGCGCAGCAACGCGCAAGCCGCGGCCCCTCAGCCGATGCTCGGCGAAGAGGCGGGGCTCGCGTACCGACGCTACATGCAGTCGTTCAAATCTCGCATTCCCGATCTGTACGGTTCGGCGCTCAATCAGGGCAGCGGCGGCGGCCAAGGCGGCGGGCTCACGGGCCAGTTGCCGCAGAACTGATATGCGATCAGCCGATTCCGTCCGCTGTCATTCGCGATCGCTGCGCACGCATCGTCGCGCAGGCGCTGCCCTTGCGCTCACCCCGCGCCGGCAGCGCGGCGCGATCGCGCTGCTGGCGGCGGTGTTCGTGAGCGTCGCGGTCATCGCGCTCGGCGCCGTGGACATCGGCCACTTCTATTACGCGCGCCGCGATTTGCAGCGAACCGCCGATCTCGCCGCGGCGGCCGGCGCTCAGGTGATCGGCAGCGCGGGCGGCTGCGCGGCGGCCGCCAGCATGGCGCGGCTGAACGCAACCGCAAACGGCCTGCCGGGCGACGGCACGGTCCAGGTCACTTGCGGACGATGGGACCCGTCGGCCAATGCGGGCCAGTCGTATTTCGTTGCGTCGGGCACGCCGCTCAATGCGGTGCAAGTGGTGGCGAGCCGGCCCGTGCCGTTTCTGTTTCTGATCGGCCAGGCGCGCGACCTGAGCGCGAGCGCCGTCGCGCAGGCGACCAACATCAGCTCGTTCTCGCTGAGCACGTCGGTGGCGAGCCTTTCCGGCGGTCTGCTCAACGGATTGCTGAACGGCTTGCTCGGCACCAGCCTGAATCTCGACGTCGGCTCTTATCAGGGGCTCGCCACCGCGCAGGTCAAGCTGGCGGATCTGGCGGCCGCATTGGGCGTCGCGTCGATGTCGCAGTTGCTGCAGACGCAGGTGACGGTGAGCCAGCTCGCCACCGCGATGGCGACCGTGCTCGGTCAGAGCAACGTGGCGAGCGCGAGCGCGACCAGCGCGCTAGGCGCGATTGCGAGCGCATCGACGGGATCGACGGCGATCCGGCTCGGCGACACGACGAGCGCAAACGGCTTGCTCGCGATCGGTCTGGCGAACCCGGAGGCGGCCGCGTCCGCCACCATCAACGCGCTCGACGCGCTGATGATCGCGGCCGAGATCGCGCACGGCAGCTCGGCGGTGAACCTGGGCACCGCGCTCAATCTGAGCCCGGTCGCGAACGTCACGGCGCAAGCGCGGGTTCTGAAGCCGCCCGTGATCGCGGTGGGCGAGGCCGGCACCTATCCGGACGGCCGCTATCGGACGAGCGCGCATTCGGCGTCGGTGCAGCTTTATCTGAACGTGCAACTGGTCAACGCCAAGCTCGGGCTCGGGGCGGGATTTCCTTCGCTTGTCAACGTGAGCCTTCTCAATCTGCCGATTTACCTCGAAGTCGCGCCCGGCACCGCCGGCTTGCAAAGCACGCAGTGTTCGACGCAGAAGTCGACGAGCTATAGCGGGATCGACGTCAGGCCAGGCCTGCTGTCGATGTGCGTGGGCGGCGACGCGTCCAGCAACCTGACCAATAGCAGCGTGCCGACCACCTGCTCGACGCCCGCGTCGTTGACTTCAGTGAGCGTGCCGCTGCTGAGTCTAGGCGTAATCGACGTGACGGTCGGCACCAGTTCGCCGGCGAACGGCTTTAACCTCCATATACAGCCGCAGTCGAGCGTGCTGCGCTTTAACAACGTGGCCGGCGATGCCGACGACTTTCAGAGCACCAACACCAACGCGCTCGGTTCGGCGACGAGCGGTCTTGTGGGCCAGCTCGCGTCCGGCCTCGCGGGCTCGATGCATGCGAGCGCGCTCGGCCTCGACATCACCGTTCTTGCCGCGCCGCTCGTTGGCGCGCTCGCCGGGACGCTCACGCCCGTACTGAATTCGCTCGACCTGCTGCTCGTTCCGCTTCTGCAACTCCTCGGCGTGCAGGTCGGCGTCAGCACGGTTCACAGCCTCGGACTTGCCTGCGGTCAGGCACAACTGGTTTATTGATTCGGCGACCATGAGAACCACCACCAAAATCGAGGAACTCGATATTTACGTCTGGGAGGGCAAGGCCGACATCGTCGACCGGGTCGCGCGCTGCATGGCGAGCTTCGACGTCGAAGTGATCCGTGCGGATGACATCGCGATCTCGCCCGAGCGGACCGCGCAGCGGCCGTCGCTCGCGATCATCAGCGTCTCGGTGATCGACAGCGGCGCGCTGATCGTGCGCGACTGGCAGGCCGCTCACGGCATTCCGGTCGTGTGGGTCGGCGCCGCGCCGCGCGACCACGATCCGTCGATGTATCCCGCCGAGTATTCGCACATTCTGCCGCTCGACTTTACGTGCGCCGAGTTGCGCGGCATGGTGACGAAGCTCGTGCTGCAAATGCGCGCGCACAGCGCGAAGACGCACGAGTCGGACGCGATCATCGCCAACTCGGAATGCATGCAGACGCTGCTGCACGAAGTCGATACCTTCGCCGACTGCGACACGAGCGTGCTGGTGCACGGCGAGACCGGCGTCGGCAAGGAGCGCATCGCGCAACTGCTGCACGAAAAACATAGCCGCTACGGCAAGGGCCCGTTCGTCGCGGTGAATTGCGGCGCGATTCCGGATGGCCTGTTCGAGTCGCTGTTTTTCGGGCACTCGAAGGGCTCGTTCACGGGCGCGGTGGTCGCGCACAAAGGCTACTTCGAGCAGGCCGACGGCGGCACGCTGTTTCTCGACGAGATCGGCGATTTGCCGCTTTATCAGCAGGTCAAGCTGTTGCGCGTGCTCGAAGACAGCGCCGTCACGCGCATTGGCTCGGCGACACCCGTGAAGCTCGACTTCCGGCTCGTCGCCGCGACCAACAAGCATCTGCCGCAGCTCGTGAAGGACGGCACTTTTCGCGCGGATCTGTATTACCGGCTGGCCGTGATCGAGCTGAAAATCCCGTCGCTGGAAGAGCGGGGCGCCGTCGACAAGATCGCGATCTTCAAGGCGTTTATCGCGCATGTGGTGGGCGCCGAGCGCCTCGCCGGCTTGCCGGATTTGCCGTACTGGCTCGCGGACGCCGTCGCCGATACGTATTTTCCGGGCAACGTGCGCGAACTGCGCAATCTCGCCGAACGGATCGGCGTGACGGTGCGGCAGATCGGCGCATGGGACGCCGCGCGCCTGCAGCGTCTGCTCGCGCTTGCCCGCAGCAGTCAGCCGGTGCCGGCCGAGAGCGCGGCCGAAGTGCTGGTGGACCGCAGCAAATGGGACATGGCGGAGCGCAACCGCGTGATCGCCGCACTCGACGCCAACAGTTGGCGGCGTCAGGACACGGCGCTCTATCTGGGCATCAGCCGCAAGGTGCTGTGGGAGAAAATGCGCAAGTACCAAATTTTCGACGAAGAGCCCGAAACCCGCGAAAGTGAGTAATAATGAGACGATTGGGAACTAAAACAAAAACTGTCGAAGCAGGAATTACATGGACCAAAAGTCGAAACTACGACAGATCGCCGTTGCCGCGATCATGGCGTTGGGGGTAGCACACGGCGCATGCGCACAGGCTCAGTCTTTGCCTCAGTCTCAGTCTCAGTCTGACAACAATGGCGCATCCGGCGTCGTTTCCCAACCGGGTGCGACAGTCGCGCTGCCGTCGACGCAGCCTGCGCAGCCTCAGGTTCAGACTTCCGCGCTCACGCCGGACGAAGCGAAGCAATCCGCCGCGGGCAACGTCGCCGAATTGCAGCAGATGATCAAGGGCTCGGACCTCAGCGAACTGCGCACCACGTACAACGGCAGCTACGGCGCGAGCTTGCTGTTCCACGGCAAGGAGATGACGTACTACGTCGCGCTCTTCCAGCAAAAGAACTTCTGGCGTGTCATCAAGACGCAGGACGCGGCGCGCGCCGAAATGATCTACCGCGATTTCGCGCGCCAGACGCTGCAACTGTCGGACGTGGAAATTCGCCGCACGCAACTCGAGGCGCAAAAGGCGTTCACCGAACGCATGATCGCGCTGTCGCAGAACCGTGCGAATCGCCTGCAGGCCGACCTCGATGTTGCGCGCCAGCAGCAGACGATCGTGGCCAACCAGCAGCAACAGACCCGCGCCGAAGCCGTGGCGCTCGCGCAGCAAAAGGCTGCCGCGCAGGAGCAACTGCGTGCGGCGCAGCGTCAGGTGCGCGAACTGCAGCGGCAGCTTGAAAGCGGCTTGCCGGTGCATTGAGGCGGAAGCGGCTGACCGTCTGACGGTCTGCTCGCACCAGATAAGCCGGGTGGGCGATGCTCAATACGCTCGCTCGGCTTGCTTTCATACGAGGCGTTACTCGACCGGCTTTGTCCTTGGCATAAATCAGCGTATCTGTCGGCCGGCGTCATCACGGCGCGCGTGCCGAAGGCGCTTGCGAATTGCGCACTGTGCCTGCGCGCGCCATGCGTTCGTGGCGCGCGACTGCGTTGCCGTTGCGCGCTAGCGCCGCTTCTTCTCTTCCCCTGGCTTCTGCGCTTGCCCCGGCGAATGCGGTTGCGCCTCCGACGCACGAGGCGCGTGATTCTCGTGGACGGCAATCGGATCGCTCGCGGGGAAGCTTTCTTCCAGCGCCTCGTCGAGGCGGCTTTCCGTAGAGTCGAGCACCCGCTCCGGCTGGTTTCCGGTGGACGGCGGCGCAGTGTGCTTCTTGCTCGTCATGACGGGCTCCCTTAGACGTAATCGACGATCCAGCATAGCGCAAACACTGCGCCGGCGACATTAGCCGGATGGCATAGGACCGCGACGCGCAACGCCAACACCGCGCCATCTAGTAAAGAAAAACTTCAAACGTAGGTTCGCCGGCTCGTTTTCCGTGTGTCGCAGGAATGCAGTGCGGAAAACAACCATCATCGGACGGTCGCGTGGACCGGCCCATCGCACCGCATGCGGCGCAACGACACTGTCCAGCTTCGGGAGGGGCGCAAACTCAAACGACCAACAACAAGGCAGCGAACACCATGAACACGAAACACGTGCGCACAAGGCGTTTCAACGCTTCACACGTGGTGGAAGCAGAACTGGATCATCTGGATTGGGCAACGAAACAGCCGACGCAACGGATGCTGGACGCCGGCTACTGGCGGCGTCGTCTGTTGGCGGTCAAATGCAGGTTCGAGCTGTCAGAACAACAGGTGGCGAGGGTGGAGAAAATTCTGCAGCGGCTCGGCCCTCTGCAGAAGTAAGCGGCGCTGCGCGCCGCTTATTGCTTACTCGTGGCCG
Source organism: Paraburkholderia sp. RL17-368-BIF-A (assembly GCF_046054045.1). NCBI lineage: Bacteria > Pseudomonadati > Pseudomonadota > Betaproteobacteria > Burkholderiales > Burkholderiaceae > Paraburkholderia > Paraburkholderia sp. RL17-368-BIF-A. The sequence continues at coordinate 35,406 of NZ_JARESN010000003.1, read as the reverse complement.
CCGTTGCCGTTGCCATTACCGTTGCTGCCGCCACTGCCGTGATTGCCGTGGTTGCCGCCGTCGCCGCCCGTGCCGAACAGACGGCGCCGGCGCGTGACGACCACCGGCGTATCGGACGAACTGCCGCGCTCCGATGCGGGCCGGTCAGACGGTGCGCCGTACGATTCGCGCGGTTCACGCGGTTCCCGATGCTCGCGCGGCTCACGCGAGCCGTGCGGCCCGCGGGTGGTGTGCTCGCCATGCGACGGGCGGCCCGCGCGCGGAGCCGGACGGGTTCCGGTATCGAGCTGGATCGTCGAGATGGCGCGCTTGTAGATGCCCTGCAGGCCGACGGGCGTGCGCAGCATCACCAGATATTGGTCGAACGACTCGATGCACCCTGTCAGGCGGATGCCGTTGACAAGGTAAATCTCAACGCGCTTTCGTTCTTTGCGCGCGGCGTTCATGAAGTCGTTTTGCGGATGCGATTCTGCGGAAGCCATGGACAATTCAGGTTAGAAAGACGGTTGTTCGCCGCGATTCTACCCTGTGCGGGGCGGAACGCGTCGGCGGGCGAACTGCGTCCACTATAACGGCTTGCGCCCACATAAGCACCTGGTAACTATGGGCTGTAACGTTGAGTTACCAAATCAGCCGATGATTGCCCGGCTTCTTCGGCCACAGCGGGCGCTTCCCGATGCCGATGGCGGAAAAAGCTGGCACGGCGGGATGCATCGTCGGAATAAATCGCCTGGCTGCAGCGTTAAGAGAGGGACGGTGCGGGAAAGATGGAGCACCCAGTTTGATCGACAGCCTCGCATGGGACGGGAGTAAGCGCCCTGCATGACAACGGAGACTCACATGAAACGCACTCGCATCCTCGGCATGATCGTCATGCTTTTCACACTCGCATTGGGCTCGCTCGCCACCACGGCGTGCTCGTCGACGGACAGCGGCGCGTCCAGCAGCGGCACGAGCGGCAGCGGCAGCAGCGGCGGCTACTGAGCGCTGCGCTCGGGGTGAGCTTCGAAGCCGAAGTGATTTCGTGGCTCCCGCAGTTGCGCCGCTATGCGCGCGCGCTGACGGGGGACCGCGCGTGGGCCGATGACCTCGTGCAGGACACGGCCGAGCGCGCGCTCGCGCGCTGGGCGGCGTTCCGGCCGAACAGCAATCTGCGCGCGTGGCTCCTGACCATCCTGCGGCATCTTTATATCGATCAGCTGCGCGGCCGCCGCGAAATCGCCGTCGACGAAGAAAGCGCCCCGTGGCGCAATCTCGAGGCGCCGCAACGCGAGGTCGACGGTCTCGTGCTGCGCGATCTGCAGCGCGCGCTGTATCGCCTGCCGCTCGAACAGCGCGAGGTGCTGCTGCTCGTGTGCGTCGAGGAACTGACGTATCAGGAGACGTCGAAGGCGCTCGGTGTGCCCGTCGGCACGGTGATGTCGCGGCTGTCGCGCGGGCGCGAGCATCTGCGCGCGTTGCTGGAGGGGCCCGCGCAAGGGCCGGCGCGCAAGCCGCCGCCGTTGAAAGTAGTGAGAAATCCGCGATGAATAACGACCACGACGACCACGATTCCAGCTTGCCCGACGGGGTGGACCTGCGAGCGCTGTCGGCGTTCGTCGACGGCGAGATGCCGGATCACGAGCGCGAGCGCATCGCGGCGCTCGTCGCCGGACATCCGCAAGCGGCCGCGCGGGTGGCCGCCTGGCGCGCGCAAAAGGCCGCGCTGCGCGTGTTGTGCGGCGTGTCGCCTGGCGAAGCGGAGCGCGCATCGGCGGATTATGCCGAGCCTGGCGGACCCGATGAACCTCATGCCGCCGACGACCCCGCCGTCATCGTGCTGCGTCCGCGCACGCCGTGGTGGCGGCGCGTCGGCGTGGCCGCGTGCTGGCTCGCGGCGGGCGCCGGCCTCGCGCTCGCGCTCGGCCCGCTCGCGCCGCGTTTGACGGGCGGCGTATGGAACGGTCTCGGCGCAAGCGCGCCCAGTTTCGCCGAACGCGCCGACATCGCGTATGCGGTTTATACGCCCGAGCGGCGACATCCGGTGGAAGTGGCGGCGAGCGAGGAAGAGCATCTGATCGCCTGGCTCTCCAAGCGTCTGAACCGGCCGCTTTCGGTGCCGTCGTTGCAGGAATACGGCTACTCGCTCGTGGGCGGCCGCCTGTTGCCCGGCGAGGCGGGACCGGCCGCGCAGTTCATGTACGAGAACCGCGGCGGCGCGCGCCTCACGCTGTACGTGACCGGCACCGCGCGCGATGAGAACGCGTTCCGTCTGCTGCGCGACGGCAACCGGCGCACCTTCTACTGGATCAGCGACGGCATGGGCTACGCGTTGTCCGGACCGATCGCGGAGGGCAAGCTGCGCTCGATTGCCGTCGACGTCTGCAGCGCGCTCGGCGGCAAGCCGGAAGCGTGGCAGTAGCGACGCGCGCGCCACAAACGGAGACCCCTTGAACCGCACCTTGCCGCCGAACCTTTCCGCCGCGCAGTTCGACGCGGCGCTGGCTGCCTGGCGCGCGATCGTCGGCGCTCAGCATGTGGTGAATTCGGCGACCGCGCTGTCGGCCTATCTCGACCCGTTCGCGCCCGGCGAGCGCGAGGCGTTCGCGGCGAGCGCCGCGCTGCTGCCCGCATCCGTCGATGAAATCCGTGCGGTGCTGCGCATTGCCAATCAATATCGCATTCCGTTGTGGACCGTTTCCACCGGACGCAACTTCGCGTACGGCGGCGCCGCGCCGCGTCTGACCGGTTCGGTCGTGCTCGATCTGCAACGGATGAAGCGCATCCTCGAGGTCAACGAATCGCTCGCGTATGCGCTCGTCGAACCGGGCGTGAGCTACTTCGATCTGCACGCGCACTTGCGCGAGAAAGGCTATCGGCTGTGGGTCGATCCACCGGCGGCGGGTTGGGGCAGTGTGGTCGGCAATACGCTGGAGCGCGGCTTCGGCTACACGTCGTATGGCGATCATGCGGCCACGCAGTGCGGCATGGAAGTGATACTCGCCAACGGCGACGTGCTGCGCACCGGCATGGGCGGCATCGACACGAGCACCGCATGGCAGCTTTATCAGCCGGGTTACGGGCCGTCGTTCGACGCGATGTTCATGCAGTCGAACTACGGCATCGTCACCAAGATCGGCGTGTGGCTGATGCCCGCACCGCCCGCGTATCTGCTCGGCGAAATTCAGTTTCGCCATGAAACGGATCTCGAAGCCATCGTCGAAATATTGCGGCCGTTGCGGCTCGACGAGACGATCCGCAATCATGCGGTGATCGAAGGCGGTTTGCGTCGCGCTGCCGGACTGTCGGCGCGCGCGCAGTGGTACGACGGTCCGGGCGCGATGCCGGAAAGCGCGGTGACGGCGATGCTCGACAAGCTGAACGTCGGCCGCTGGAATCTGCATTTCGCGCTGTACGGCACGCCCGAGCTGATCGACGCACGCTACGCGATCGTCGAGCGCGCGTTCGCGCGCGTGCCGCAGGCGCGAGTCTTCGCGAAGCGTTATGCGGGCGACGCCGAGCCCACCGCGGGCGGCGATCGCAATCTGGCCGGCATTCCGGCGATGAGCGCGTTTCGCATGCTCGACTGGCGCGGCGGCGCGGGCGCGCATGTGGACTTCGCGCCGGTGTGCCCGGCGACCGGGCGCGATGCGCTGCGCCAGTACTTCATGGTGAAGGCGCGCGCGGCCGAATACGGCTTCGATTACTACGGCGGATTCACGGCGGGCGTGCGTCATCTGCATCACATCTTCGCGGCGATTTTCGATCGCGACGACGCGAACCAGGTCGAGCAGGCCGGCGCACTATTGCGCTCGCTGATGAGCGACGCGCGCGCGGCCGGTTACGGACAATACCGCGCGCATCTCGCGTATATGGATTTCGCCGCCGCGCAGTACAGCTTCAACGAAGGCGCCTTGCTGCGGCTCTCGGAAACGATCAAGGACGCGCTCGACCCGAACGGCATTCTTGCGCCGGGCAAGCAGGGTATCTGGCCGGCGGCGTGGCGCGGACGGCGCGGCTATACGTAAGCGCAACATGAGCGCAAAGTGGAGCGCAACGTGGTGCAAGCGGCGAAATGAGCCGCATCGAACAACCGGAGCACGAGCATGGACCGGCGCACTTTCATGATGACGAGCGCATGGCTTTCCACCACGGCAGGCTCCGTGTGGCCCTGGCTCGGACACGCGGCGGCACGCGGCGACACCTTCGCGATTGCCGATTCGACGCTGCCGTCAAGCGCCGCGTTTGCCCGCTACGCCGCCGCGATGAACCTGCCCACTTTCGAAACCGGCGACGACATCGGCTTGCTATGGCACACCACGCTTTCGCCGCTGCTACACGGATCGGCTGCCAATGCAAACGCGGCGCGCTGGCTGATCGGCGTGACGCGCGCGTCCGATTACTTCGTGTTGAAAGAACTCGCGACTCGCGCGACGCATCGCATCGAGCATAGTCACGAACAGGCCGCGCAGTCCGCCGATGCCAAGCCCGCTCACGTCAGCTTCGTATTCGCGCCGCGTTGAGCCGCGACGACGCTAGGACTAGAACTTATAGGCCTTGTTTTGCGGGTCGAAAGTGGAGTCGTCGAATGTTTTCGGCGTGATGGTTTCGAACACGATCTTCTCGAAGATGCGGCCGTCGTTGTCATAAGACTCGACGGTGCGGAAATACGGATGCCGCAAATCGAGCCCGAGCGTCTCCTTCTTCGCGTAGAACTGCGGCTGACCGGTCGGCGTCTCGAACGTGAACGCGACCACGCGCACGCCGTCGATGGTCTGCACGTCGATCTGCATCGAGCGCGGCAAGCCGGCCTCGATAAATTTCTTGCCCTCGGCGAGGTACTGCTGCGCGATGTATTCGGTGCCGAGATCGCGCACCTGGTGATTCGATTGCGAGCGGGCGAGCGCGCCGTTCAACGACGTCCATAACGGCATCACGTTCATGATGCCGCCGAGGTGCCCATACATTTCGTCGCTGCGCTTGGACTCGTCGTAGATGATTTCCTGGCCCGCGTGCCCGCCGTCGGGCAGCCACTTTGCGTAGATGCGCAGCGGGTCGTGCGCGACGCGCACCAGCATGTGATCGGGCTTGTCGGGCCACTGGCCGCGAACGCGCTCGGAGCGCGACATCGTGAACTCATACGACGCGTAGCCGTTCGGACCTTCCTTGATATAGCGAGGCAGCGCGAGCGGATCGAGCGACTTGAATAGCGCGACCAGTTGCGCGTCGTCGAGCGCTTCGAGCGTGCCGCTCTGTTGCGCGGCACGCAGCCATTTGACCTGCTGATCGAGCGTCAACTTGCCGACTTGCGAAGCGGGCGTGGAAGGTGGCTTGACCGCGCTTGCGGTTTCGAGCGGCGGCGGCTTGTCGTCGTTTTGTGCGAAGGCGGGCGAGACGCCGATGCTTACGATTGCACATGCTACGGCGCACGCGACGAACGCGCCGGACCGCAGCTTGCGAAACGGCAGCTTGTCGCGCTGAGCCGGCGGCGCGCAAACAGCGGCTGTCGCGTTCAAGCGCATCGCGCGAAACAACCGCAAGCGTGCGAACAGGCAAGGCGTCATCAAAACTCTCCCGAAAGGTGGCGCAACGCTTCACGCGAGCGCCTTGGGAGTCAGGCAGACTTTTGCTTCGCGAGTTCCTCGTCCCGCAGCGCGCGGCGCAGAATCTTGCCGACATTGGTTTGCGGCAACTCATCGCGGAACTCCACGACCTTCGGCACCTTGTAGCCCGTCAGGTTCTTGCGGCAATGCGCGATCACCTGTTCGGCGGTCAACGACGGATTGCGCTTCACGACGAACACCTTCACGCGCTCGCCCTGGGCGTCGTCGGGCACACCGATTGCCGCTACTTCGCGCACGTCGGGGTGCGCCGCGATTACGTCCTCGATCTCGTTCGGATAAACGTTGAAGCCCGACACGAGGATCATGTCTTTCTTCCTGTCGATGAGACGAATGAAGCCGCGCGAATCCATCACGCCGATGTCGCCGGTCGCGAGCCAGCCTTCGTCGTCGATCACCTTGACGGTTTCCTCAGGGCGGTTCCAGTAGCCCTTCATGACCTGCGGTCCCATCACGCACAATTCGCCTGCCTCGCCGATGTCCGCCCAACTGCCGTCGTCTTTTCTGAAGCGCACTTGCGTCGACGGCGCGGGCAAGCCGATCGAGCCTTCGAAGTCGCGCAGGTTCGAGACGTCGACGGGATTCATCGACACGATCGGCGAGCATTCGGTCAAGCCGTAGCCTTCGATAATCGGCTTGCCCGTCACCGCCTTGAAGCGTTCGGCCACCGACCTTTGCGTCGCCATGCCGCCCGCCATCGCGAGCTTGAGGTCGGAGAAATCGCGCTTGCGAAATTCCTCGTTCTCGAGAAACGCGTTGTACAGCGTATTGACCGCGGTCATGCCGGTGAACTTCTCATGACGGATGATCATCATCACGCGCTTCATGTCGCGCGGATTCGCGATCAGGATGTTGCGCCCGCCGAGTCCCATGAAGATCAGCGCGTTCACCGTCAGCGAATAGATGTGATAAAGCGGCAGCGGCGTGAGCACCGTTTCTATCTCGCCGCTCAATTGACCTTCGGACCACGCCTTCGCCTGCAGCAGATTGGCGATGATGTTGCGATGCGTGAGCATCGCGCCCTTCGCGACGCCCGTGGTTCCGCCGGTGTACTGAAGAAACGCGATGTCGTGATGCGTCGGGCGAACCGGTGTGAGCGGCCGCGCATAGCCGACGGCGAGCGCCTTCAGAAGCGGCACCGCTTGCGGCAACTGATACTCGGGCACCATCTTCTTCACATGACGCAGCATGAAATTGAGCAGACGTCCCTTGATATTCAGGCCGTCGGCGAGCAGGTCGCCGAGTCCCGTCACGATCACGTTCTGTATCTTCGTGCCCGGCAGCGCGTCCTGTACTGTCTTCGCAAAGTTCTCGAACACGATGATGGTTTGCGCGCCGCTGTCCTTCAACTGATGCGCAAGCTCGCGCACTGTGTAGAGCGGATTCACGTTGACCACGACGGCGCCCGCTTTGAGCACGCCGAACAGCGACACCGGATACTGGAACGTATTGGGCAGCATGATCGCGACGCGTTCGCCGGGCTTCACGCCGATGCTCTGCAAATACGCGGCGAAGGCCGTCGCCTTGCGGCCCAGTTCGCCATACGTCATGCTCGCGCCGACGCTCACGTACGCAACGCGCTCGCGAAACTGCGCGATGCATTCGTCGAAGAATTGCACGAGCGACTCGTACTTGTTGACGTCGATTTCATGCGGCACGCCGGCGGGGTACGACGCGTACCAGATGCCGTCGGTGTTGGGCGCGCGCCCGGCACGCCCGCTTGCCTGATTCGCAGCGGCGGGCGAGGGCGAGGCTTGAGTGGGCTCGGTCATCGGTCGTCTCCTGAAGCCTGGGCTTCATATGTTTGTGTGCTGTTTGTGCAGTGCTTTGCTTATGGTTCGCGCGACGCCGGTCAGCGCTCCAGAATAGCCACCACGCCCTGGCCGCCCGCCGCGCAGATCGAGATCAATCCGCGCGCGGTGCCCGCGGGCTTATCGAGCTGCGCGAGCATCTTCGCAAGACCCGCGACGATGCGCCCGCCCGTCGCCGCAAACGGATGACCCGTCGCGAGCGAGCCGCCGTTCACGTTGAGCTTCGCGCGATCGATCGCGCCGAGCGGGCCGTCGAGGCCCAACTGCGTGCGGCAATATTCGTCATCCTGCCATGCCGCGAGCGTGCACAACACTTGCGCGGCGAACGCTTCGTGGATCTCGTAGAAATCGAAGTCCTGCAACGTCAGTCCCGCGCGTGCGAGCATGCGCGGCACCGCATACGCAGGCGCCATCAAGAGGCCCTCTTTCTTGTCGAAGTAGTCGACGGCCGCCGTTTCCGACCAGCTCAGATACGCCAGCACCGGCAGCCCGCGGCGCGCGGCCCAGTCCTCGCTCGCGAGCAGTACCGCCGATGCGCCGTCGGTGAGCGGCGTCGAATTGCCGGCGGTCAGCGTACCGGCGTCGCGATCGAACGCGGGCTTGAGCGAAGCGAGCTTTTCGAGCGTGAGGTCGGAGCGCAGATTGTTGTCGCGCGCAAGGCCGCGGTACGGCGTCATCAGATCGTTGACGAAGCCGCGCGCGTACGCTTCGGCGAGCTTGCGATGACTGTCGTAGGCGAGCACGTCCTGCGCCTCGCGCGAGATGTTCCAGCGCTTCGCCATCAGTTCGCAATGCTCGCCCATCGAAAGACCCGTGCGCGGCTCGCCGTTGCGCGGCAACAGCGGCTTGAAAAACATGCCGGGCCGCAGCTTCGCCAGCGCGCCGACACGCTGACCCGTGCTGCGGCCGCGGTTCGCCTCGAGCAGAATCTTGCGCAGGTTCTCGTTCACGCCGATCGGCGCATCCGAGGTCGTATCCACGCCGCCTGCGATGCCCACGTCGATCTGTCCCAACGCAATTTTATTGGCCACGAGGATCGCGGTTTCGAGACCCGTGCCGCACGCCTGTTGCACATCGTACGCGGGTGTTTCCTTCGCGAGTGTGGTGGACAGCACGGATTCGCGCGTGAGATTGAAGTCGCGCGAATGCTTGATGACGGCGCCCGCCGCGACTTCGCCGAGACGTTCGCCATGCAGGTTGTAGCGGTCGATCAGTCCTTGCAGCGTGAAGGTCAGCATGTCCTGATTCGACGCGGTCGCGTAGGCCGTATTCGAGCGGGCAAACGGAATCCGGTTGCCGCCGATAATCGCGACGCGGCGCACGGGTGGCAGCGGGTGAGGCATGCTCGGCTCCTTCTTGTGGCGTGTTGGATTGATTTGGCTCGCGTAGACAGCGGCAAGCGCCGCTATCGTTGTTCCGGCGCGGGTCTGATTGCAGGACATGCGTTCATTGCAGTCTCCATTGCATGCGCCCGCGCAAATGCGGCTTTTCTCCGGCGATGTCGCGCACCTCGATATCGCGTTCGATCAGCGAGGACGACGCACTCCATAGCGTTGCTTCGCCGGGCAGCAGCATCGGCAACTTGAATTCGGCGCTGAGCGTGGCTTCGGCAAGCGGCTTCGGCGGCTGCAATGACGATGCCGCGCGCGCGAGCGTCCACATGCCATGCGCGATCGCGCGCGGGAAGCCGAACGCTTTCGCGGAAAGCGCGCTCATATGGATCGGGTTGTAGTCGCCGGACACGCTCGCATAATCGCGGCCGAGTTGCGGCGCGAGCTGCCAGCGCGCGATGCGCTGCAACGCGGCGGCATCCACCACGAGCGGATCGAGCGGCGCGCCGCTCGCCGCCACGCCGCGCTTCAGATAAACGCTGTCGCCGTCCCACACCGCTTCGCCGCGCCGGTAAATGCGCGTATGCAGCAGGAACGCCTGGCCCTTGTCGTGACGCAGCAGCGCGCCGAACTCCACTTCGATGCGCAAAACGTCCTTGTACGCAAGCGGCCGGCGCAGACGCACATGATTGGCGAGATGCAGCAGCCCGACCGCGGGCCACGGGAACGCCGGATCGGTGAGCATCAGCAGATGCAGCGGAAACGCGAGCAGATGCGGATACGTGAGCGGCACGCCGTGTTCGGGAATGAAGCCGCACACGCGCGCATAACGCCACGCGGGCCCGGCATCGAGCGCGACGGCGGGGCGCACGAGACGCAACGCCGGCAACTGCGCCGGACGTCCGCGCTTGACGACGCCCGACAACGCGCGCGCATAAAGACGCGCCGGCGTGGGCAAGGTATCGATTACGACGGTCTTCGGCCGGACTGCATCGCGTTGTGCGAGAGTCGACGCGTGCTGGCCGCCGAACGGATCACCGGGTTCTTGCATGGTCAGGCTCCGATCAGGCTTTGTCCGCACACGCGCACCACCTGGCCGCTGATGCCGCCCGAGCCCGGATGCGCGAGCCACGCGATGGTCTGCGCGACGTCGACCGGCTGGCCGCCCTGGGCGAGCGAATTCATGCGGCGGCCGGCTTCTCGAAGCGTGAACGGCATCTTCGCGGTCATCTGCGTTTCGATGAAGCCCGGCGCGACCGCGTTGATCGTGATGCCGCGCGCGCGCAACAACGGCGCCATGCTTTGCACGCGGCCGATCACGCCCGCTTTCGACGTCGCGTAGTTGGTCTGCCCGAGATTGCCCGCAATGCCGCTGATCGACGACACGGCGACGATGCGGCCGCCGTCGCGCAGAATGCCGGCCGCGAGCAAGGCGTCGTCGATGCGCTCCTGCGCGCACAGGTTGATGTCGATCACGTTCTGCCACATAGCGGCGGTCATCTTCGCGATGGTTTTGTCCTTCGTGATGCCGGCGTTGTGCACGATGATGTCGATGCCCAGATCGTCGAGCGCGGCGGCGATCTGAGCGGGCGCTTCGGGCGCGGCGATGTCGAAGGCGAGCGCGGTGCCGTTCAACTGGCGCATGGTCGCGTCGAGCGCGTCGCGTGCCGACGGAATGTCGATGCCGATCACATGCGCGCCTTGCGCCGCGAGCACGCTTGCAATGGCCGCGCCGATGCCGCGCGCCGCGCCCGTCACCACCGCGCGCCTGTTCGCGAGCGGCGCTTGCCAATCGAAGGCCGCGGCTTTGCCGTCTTTCGTAAGCGAACGCGTGGCGCTCGAGTCGGGGCCGTCGGCGGTAATGTGTACGACCTGACCCGACACGTACGCCGAGCGCGGCGACAGAAAAAAGCGCAGCGTGGCCTCGATCCGCGCTTCAGCGCCTTCGCCGACATAGACCAGGTTCGCGGTGATGCCGCGCCGCGCTTCCTTGCCGAGCGAACGCGTGAGACCTTCGAGCGCGCGCTGCGCGGTCCATTGCCGCGGATTCGCGCAGTCCTGCGGCGGCCGCCCGAGCACGACGATGCGCCCGCACTTGCCGAGCGAGCGCAGCGTGTCGTGGAAGAACGCATGCAGCGGCTCCATCTGGCTGCTGTCCTCGATACCGCTCGCATCGAAGATCAACGCGGCAAGACGCGTGGCCGAGCCTGCCTCCGCCGCCTGAAAACGCCCCGTCATCAGACCGTGACGATGCGCGAGCGGCATCCACAAGCCGGCGCTTTCATGCGCGACGCTCGTCACGCCGATGCTTGCGACGAGATTCGCGAGCGCATCCAGCAGATGCGGCCCGCGCCCCGCGCCGATCGCAATCAGGCCGTTGAACTCGGGGCGATCCGCGCGATAGCGGCGCAGCACCTCGGGCTTCGGCAGACCCAGCGAACGCGCAAGACGCGCGCCGAACGGCGAATTGACGAAGTTCAGGTAAGAGTCGTTCATGTTGTTGGTTGCTCCGCTGGACACGTCCGCACGTCCGTCAGTGTGCACTGAGTTTCGCGCATCGGCGTGTTTCGCAGCGAGGTTTTTTCATGGCGAGGCCCGAGCCCTGCTGCGCGTCACAGCGCGACTTCGAGCGCCGTTTCGAGTGCGTCCTTGCGTCGTTGCAGACTGGCGAGCAGGTCGAAGTCGGCGGGGAAGTCGTCGACCTTCACGACGTGTGCCGCGTAGCGCGCGTACTCGTCGAGCACGCGGCGCTCGTCGGCGTCGATCAGGCCTTGCTGCAGCGCGGCGTCGGCCCATGCGCCCAGTTGCACGACGCTCTGCGGCATGGGCTCGAGGCGGCGCGCTTTCACCGCTTCGCGAAGCTTCTGCTCGATCTGCGTGAAGCGCGGGTTCAGCTCGAACACGAGTTCGCCGTAGCCAAGCGCATCGACGTCGGGATGCGGCACGTACGAATCGGACACCAGCCGGTTGCGCGCCGCGCCCGGCGTCTGCATCAGTTCCGCGATCGCGCTGCCGAGGCGGTCGGACGGCTCGCGATGCGGCAGGCCGAACGGAAAGGCGAGCACACGCACGAGGCCGGCGGCAAGGCGATTCGGATAATTGGCGAGCACGCCGTCGAGCGCCTGTTGCGCGCGATACAGCGAGTCCTCCACGCCCCAGCGCACGAGCGGCAGATCGTCTTCCTGACGGCCTTCGTCCTCGAAACGCTTCAGCGTTGCGGAGATCAGATAGAGCTGCGAGAGCACGTCGCCAAGACGCGCCGAAATGCGTTCGCGGCGTTTCAGATCGCCGCCGAGCACGAACATGGAGACATCCGCGAGCAGCGCGAAAACCGTGGCGATGCGCGTGGCCGCGCGATAGTACGCGTGCAGCGGCGCATGCGCGGCGCGCGGCGTGGCGATGAAGGCGCCGCCCGTGATGCCGTACACGACGCTGCGCACCACGTTCGACAGCGTGAAGCCGACGTGGCCGAAGAAGGCGTCGTCGAAATCGCGCAGCGCTTTGGCGCGGTCGGCTTCGCGCGTTGCGGTCATTTCCTTCAGCACGTACGGATGGCAACGAATCGCGCCCTGACCGAAGATGATCAGGCAGCGCGTGAGAATGTTCGCGCCTTCGACGGTGATCGCAATCGGCACCTGCTGATAGGCGCGTGCGAGAAAATTCGACGGCCCCATGCAAATGCCCTTGCCGGCGGTGACATCCATTGCGTCGTTGATGACCATGCGGGCGCGCTCGGTGATGTGATACTTCGCGATCGCCGAAATCACCGAAGGCTTTTCGCCGAGATCTACCGCATGCGCGGACAGGCGGCGCGCGGCGTCCATCACGTACAGATTGCCGCCCATGCGGCCGAGCGCTTCCTGCACGCCCTCGAACTTGCCGACGGCCGTGCGGAACTGGCGGCGCACGGCGGCATACGCGCCCGTGCCGCGCACGGCGAGCTTCGCCATTCCCACATTCGACGACGGCAGCGAAATCGCGCGGCCCGCCGCGAGACATTCCATCAGCATGCGCCAGCCGTTGCCCACTTGCGCGCGTCCGCCGATCACCCAGTCGAGCGGAATGAAGACGTCCTTGCCGGAGTTCGGGCCGTTCTGGAACACCGCGTTAAGCGGCCAGTGACGGCGCCCGATGTTCACGCCGGGATGATCGGTCGGAATCAGCGCGCAGGTGATGCCGGGTTCGTCGTTCGAGCCGAGCAGACGGTCGGGATCGAGCGCGCGAAACGCGAGGCCGAGCACGGTGGCAATCGGCCCGAGCGTGATGTAGCGCTTGTCCCAGGTGACGCGAAAGCCGAGCGTCTCGCGGCCTTCGTGCATGCCTTTACACACGATGCCAACATCGGGAATCGCGGCGGCGTCCGAGCCGGCGTAGGGACTCGTCAGCGCGAAGCAGGGGATTTCATCGCCGCGCGCGAGACGCGGCAAATAGTGGTTCTTCTGCTCGTCGGTGCCGTAGTGCATCAGCAGTTCGGCGGGGCCGAGCGAATTGGGCACCATCACCGAAACGGCCGCGGCCGAGCAGCGCGTGGCGAGCTTCATGATGACCTGCGAATGCGCGTACGCGGAGAACTGCTTGCCGCCATACTGCTTCGGAATGATCATGCCGAGAAAGCCACGCTCCTTGATGAACTGCCACGCTTGCGGCGACAGGTCCTGCCACACCATCGTGGTTTCCCAGTCGTTCGCGAGGTCGCATAGCTGTTCGCATTCGTTGTCGAGGAAGGACTGCTCTTCGGCCGTCAATGTTGCTGGGCCGTAGCCTAGCAGCGTGTCCCAATGCGGACGGCCGGAGAAGAGTTCGGCGTCCCACCAGACGGTGCCGGCTTCGATCGCGTCACGCTCGGTCGGCGACATGTCCGGCAGGATCTTGCGAAACGTGTCGAGCACCGGCTTCGCAAGCCACGCGCGGCGCAGCGGCTTCGCGGCGAGCACGAGGGCGGGCAGCACCAGCACGACGGCGAACAGCGTGGTCGCGGCCACGCCCGCCGCCCCGCTCAGGCGTACGGCGGCGACCCACGCGACCATGAAGACCAGCCACCAGAGCGCGCGTGCCTGAACGTACACGAGCGCAAGCGCGCCGACGACCAGCAGTAGAACGAACCACGACATGACGTTTCCTCCCTGTTTCGATGATGCGTGCGAACGCATCCACGGCGCGTGGACGGTTCGTTTTTTTGATGTTGTGCGAGCAGGCTTGGCGTCGATTGGCGCTTGGCCTGCTTTTTGTCGAACGGCGTTTTTATGTCGCGCCGTGCCACACCTGCTGCAACGGACAGGCTTCTATCGCACTGCCGCGAGACTCGCCGTCGAGGCTCGCATGTGCCGGTGTATGTGCATGTGTATGTGCATGTACATGTGCTGATGCAGCCGACATGCCTGGGTTGCCTCGCGAAGCAGATGAACTCGCTGAGTCGTCAGCGTCGCGATGTGCTTCGTTCGCGGCATCGTTCGTAGCGTGTTGGCTGTTCTGCGCGGCCGTGGCGGTGCTCGCGTCGCTGTCCGCATCCGCTTCGGCATCCGTATCCGTCGCGTCGCCGAGCACCGCCGCGAACATCGCCAGTTGCGACGCGTCGGGCAGCGGCGCCTTCAGTGCGGCGACCATCAGCGATGCAAGACGGGCGATCAGTTGCAGGTCGTTCATCGACTTGCCCTGCGAGAACTCCGCGATCAGGCTCTCGGTGTCGGCGCCCGCCAGCACGCCCGACAACGCGCCGATCGCAAAGTGCAGACGCCAGCCGAGTTCCTCGCGCGGCAGATGCGGCAACGCGCGCTGAAACGCGTCGAAAAAACGCACGGCCACCGACGCATAGTGCGCATTCAGAAAGTCGCGAATGAAGGCGGACGGGTCCGTGTAAGCGCGGCCGAGCAAGCGCAAAAACGCCTTGCCGCCGACGCGCGGATCGCGCGACAGCCGCAGCGCCGGAATGAACATCGCGCCGAGCACGTGCTCGCAGGTGAGCCGCTCGCCGAGCATCTGATCGAAGCGATCGAGCAGCTTGACGCGCTCTTCGTTGAGGCGGTCGAGCCGGCGCGACAGCATCGAGTGAATCAGCGATTCCTTGCTGCCGAAGTGATAGTTGACCGCCGCGAGATTCACTTCGGCGCGCGAAGTGATCTGCCGCAGCGACATGGCCTCGTATCCGCAATCGATGAAGAGCGTCTCAGCGGCGTCGAGAATGCGTGACTTCGTATCGCCGGCGTGCCGGCTTGTTGTGCGACCTGCCATGTTGCGTCTCCCAGTTGCCGGGCGCCCGGCCCGCAAACAGGCGATTCAAATGTCAATTTGAAACAGCCGTTTTTTTCAGGATATGAAGGATGGTGAAGCTGAGCAAGGGTTGCGTGTCGATTAACTCCTCTAGAAGACTCAAGGTTGGGCGCAACGCTTCGCGCGCGAAAAATAAAAAGGCCGTTCCGACGAATCGGAACGGCCTCGTATGAATCGGTGCTGATCGGTACTCTGTTTGGCCTGCGCTTATGCGCTAGTTCAAGCGGCACGCGCGCTATGTATGCCGTGGTGCTCTGTGCATACAGGCTGCGTGCCGTGGCGGTTCGAGCCGCCTTGTCGTCTATTGTGCCCGATAACCGCGCGGCGAAACAGTTGTTTGGTTCGAACGCTTAAAGCTGTCCTCCAACGGGGCGGCCTTGCACGTGTTCGCCGACATGCGCGGCCGACTGCGTCATGTCGATGCCGCGGCGCTCGCGGCTAAACGGAATCAGCGCGCAGATCACGAGCGCGACGACGCCGATCACGACGGCCATCACGAGTGCATAGTTGTTGCCGTGGGCTTCGGCGGCGCTCGCCTGCAGCGGTCCGTTCACGGACGCAATCAGATTGCCGAGCTGATACACGAGACCAGGGAAGGTCGCGCGGATTTCGTCGGGCGAGATCTCGTTCAAATGAACCGGTATCACGCCCCATGCGCCTTGCACGGAAATCTGCATCAGGAACGCGCCCACTGCAAGCAGCACCGGCGTGCTCGAAAAAGCCCACAACGGCAGCACCGGCAGAGCGATCAGCGCGGCGATAAAGATTGCGCGCTTGCGTCCGATCTTCTCCGACAACATGCCGAAAAAGAGCCCGCCGCAAATCGCGCCGATGTTCAGCGTGATCGTGATCAGGGACACCGTGTGCGCGTCGAACTGATGCTGCACGCGCAAGAAAGTGGGGTACAGGTCCTGCGATCCGTGAGAGAAGAAGTTGAACGCGGTCATCAGCACGATCGCGTACAGCGACAGCTTCACGTTCTTTTTCAACGTGGCGACGAGGCCGGGCCGTGCCTGCTTTTCGAGTGTCTTGAACGCGGGCGATTCCGGCACGTGCGCGCGAATGTACAGCACGAGCAGCGCGGGCAGCACGCCGACGAAGAACATGCCGCGCCAGCCGATATACGGAAAGAAGAGGCCGAACACCACCGACGCGAGCAGGTAGCCGCTCGGATAGCCCGCTTGCAGCAAGCCGGAGACGATGCCGCGCGACTTCGGCGGCACGGTCTCCATCGTCAAGGCGCCGCCCACGCCCCATTCGCCGCCCATCGCAATACCGAACAGCGCGCGCAGCACCAGCAGCGTGGCGAGGTTAGGGGAGAAGCCAGACAGCAATTCGAGCAGCGAGAAGCACGCGATGTTCACCATCAGCGTGGGCCGGCGGCCGTAGCGGTCGGCGAGCCAGCCGAAAATCAGCGCGCCGACCGGCCGCATCATCAGCGTCAGCATAATGCCGAACGCGACATCGGGGATTTTCGTATTGAATTCCGCTGCAATATCTTTCAATACGAAAACCATCAGAAAGAAATCGAATGCGTCGAGTGTCCAGCCGAGATAGGCGGCGATCGTGACGTTTCTCTGCTCGCGTGTCCAGCTCATGGATTGTTCTCCTGGTCTCCATTCCGTTTTCGGTAAGCCGCGCGCGATGCCGATGACCGACACGCCCGTGGCATGGTCTTCGAGCGCGAGTGTACGCCGACCTTTAAGCGTCTGCAGGAATCCGCGCAGCGTTATCGGTGTTAATCCTGGAGCAATTATCGTGCTGAATGCGCAACTGAGGCGGAGTGTCGGTTCAATGTAATTATTGTATTGGGCTTGTTTGCAAAAGTGCATGCGATATGTAATGAAATGAATTGCGGAATGGATTGCCGATCAATTGCCCGATCAATTGCAAACGCGGCCTCATCCGGTCGCAATGACTTCGCCGTTTTGCGTAGCCCCGCAAGCTTTTCCGATGCGCTCGCGCCGCAACGGTAGAATGCAATCGACCGCCGACTGTCGGCATCCACGAATGGATGTGCCCGAAAACGCAATGAGCGATTCAACCCAAACGACAAATCAGACGGCAACGCCCGCGCCGCTCCAAACACCGTTCTCCGTCCTGTTCGTCGACGACGATGAGATGTCGCGCAACCACTTCGCCCGCGCCGTCCGCGACGATTACCGCGTGCATCTCGCGCGCGACGCCGACGAAGCGATGGCGCTGCTGCACGATCTGGGTCCCGAGATTGCCGTGCTCGTCACCGACTTTCGCATGCCGGGCCGCGACGGCGGCCATCTGCTGCGCGAAGTCGGAGAAACGTATCCGCAGATCGTGCGCATCCTCGTGACGGCGTATGCCGACAAGGACATGCTGCTGCAAACCTTCAATACCGGCGACCTGTTCCGCATCCTCGAAAAGCCGCTTCGCGTGGAGTCCGTGCGCGAGGTGCTGCGGCAGGCGGTGACGCGTTACGCCGAGCGCGAAACGCGTCAGCAGCGGCTGCTCGCGATGGACGAGACGCTTGCGTTCCTCGCTCACGAACTGAACACGCCGCTCGCCGCGATCTCGCTCTTTGCGCGCTCGGTGGAGAACGACGTCGCGCAGGACTACGATCCCGAGCGTCAGCGCGAGATCGGTCTCGCGGCCACGTCCATGCTCAACAACGCGCAGTATTGCCTGACGCTGATCTCGTCGTTCTGGGCGACGGTGCACAAGAGTGGCGGCCCGCAGCCGGCGTCGGGCAGCGCGGCGCGCGAGGTGAAGGCGACGCGCCTCATCGCCACCTTGCTCGACTCGTATCCGTTTGCGGGCGCACAGCGCGAATGGGTCGCCGTCGACGCGCGCGGCGATTTTGTCATTCACGCGATGCCCAATTGCGTCGCGCTGGTTCTCTCGTCGCTGATCTCGAATGCGTTGCGCGCGCTCGACGGTTGCCCCGCGCCTTCGTTGCGTGTCGAAGTGGTAAGCGAACCGGAGCCGGAAATTCGTCTGCACGACAATGGTCCGGGCATCGAACCGGAGGTCAAGGCGCGCTTGCTGCTCGATCCGGTGACGACGCACGCCGGCCGCGGCGGTCACGGCATGGGCATGATCTTTTGCAACCGCATCATGCAATCGTTCGGCGGCGGGCTGCGGATCGAATCGGCGGTCGGCGAGGGCACGACCGTGACGATGCGCTTTCCGGGCATCAGAGGCCGGGTGCAGAGTGGCGTCGGCGAAGCGCGCGACAACGGCGCGATCTGACTCGCGCCTTTGACGCGGACGCCTTAGTCTTAGTTAATGCTCGCGCATCGCGATGCCGTTCGCGCTTGCCGACGCGGGATCGCCTGACGATTCGGGCAGGCCAGGCCTTACTGTCACCGACTCGAGATACCGACGCAGCGCCTCGGTCGAGCGCTCGCCGAGTTCGCCAATCCGTTCCAGCCAGTCGGGTTCCGCGGGCCATGTGCCTTCGAGCGTGCGTGGATAAATTTGCCGCGTGTACTGGTGCAACGCCTTCGCGCCGATGTTGCCGCTCGCGCCGAGCAGCAGATGCAGCGCGCCATGCGTGGCGTCCAGATCGCGATCCGCGGCGTGCGCACGAAGCTGCGAAATCAGCGTGCGAATCTGCTCGATACCGCTTGAAAACGTCTCGTCGATGAGGCCGAGCGCGGCCAGTTCTCGCAGATGGTTCGTGTCGAGGAGATCGTTGTCGAGGATTGCGTTTTGCGCGTTGCCGGAGTCGAGCAGCGTCGGCAAGCGCCGCAGCTCGACCGCCGCGCCGGCACCGTTGCCACTTTTGCCACTGTTGCCGCCACCACCACGCTGTTGCGCAAACTGCCTCGTGAGACACGCGTACAGCGATCCGCCTTGCACCGGCTTGACCATGACCTCGTTCATCCCCACGCTCATGCACGCCTGCACCGAGCCGATATCCGACTGGCTCGTGAGCGCGATGATCGGCACGCTCGCGTGCGCGTCGGTGCGCGCGCGAATGGCTGCGGCCGTCTCGAGCCCTCCCATGCCCGGCATGTTCATGTCCACCACGATCGCATCGATGACGGGTTCTTCGTCGAGCCGCTCCAGCACCGCCTGTCCATGTTCGGCTTCGACGACGCTCGCGCCGAAGCGCTCCAGATACGCTTTGGCGACGAGCCGGCTGTAGGTGTCGTCGTCGGCGACGAGAATCGACTTGCCGGAGAAGTCGTCGAAGCGCTGGTTCAGATGGCGCCGGTTGCCGTTCTCGAACAGCGCCTGCAGCGACGTGAACAGTTCCATCACGCTGCACGACTTGCTGATCATGTCGTCCATGCCGGCACGGCGCGCCAGCACTCGCGCGATGTTGCCCGGCTCCGACGTGTACGCGGCAACCAGCACGTTCCAGTTCGGATGATCGCGGTCGGCGCGCAACTGTTCGGTGGTGGTGTAGCCGTCGAGCACCGGCATGTTGACGTCCATCAGCACGAGGTCGTAAGCCGTCGCTTCGCGCAGCATCGTCAATGCCGCATGGCCGTTGTCGGCCTCGCTCACCTGCATGCCGACCTTCGACAACGTGCGTCGCGTGCGGATGCGCTGAGCGGCGTCGTCGTCGACGAGAAGAACGTGCTTGCCGTCGAGCACCGTCGTTGCGCGCGCAACGACAGCGCGCTCGTGCGCGGCGACCTCGCTTTCGGTGACGGGCGGGAACTGCAGCGTGAATTGCGTGAACTTGCCGGGCTCCGACTTGCACGCGATGCTGCCGCCGAACGCACGCATCGCGCGCTGGCAGTACGCGAGCCCGAGGCCAGTGCCGGCCGAATTGCCGGCGGTGCGAAACGGCTCGAACAGATGCGGCAGGATTTCCGGCGCGACGCCGCTGCCGGTGTCGTGCACCGTGACCGTATGCCGGTCCACCGTCAGCGTGAGCGTGGCCGAAGCAAGCGGCGCAATGTGATGCAGCGCGTTCTTGATCAGATTGAAAAGCGTGAACAGGTAGACGGTTTCGTCGACCTTGAACATGAAATCCTCGAGCACGACGAGGCGAACCTTGCCGCGCTCCTTTTTATCCGCGAAGCCGTATTCGTCGAGCGCCTTGCGCGTGGTGGCCGCCGCGCTCAGGTAAGTGAGCGAGTCGGAGCGGATCTGTTTCGCGCTGACTTCGTCGAGCGTCATCGCAATCACGCGCAGGCCGCGCTCGATCGACAACTGCCCATGCGCGATATGCCGGTACAGCAGGCCCGCGCCTGCACCGGACAGAGCGGGCCCGCGGCCGGTTTCGGTGAGCGCGGGCAGCGTTTCTTCGACGCGATCCAGAACGTGCTTCAACTGGCTGAGCGGGTTGCGCATTTCATGCGCGATCGACCCGGCGAGCGCCTGCAGCGCGCGATTTTTCTCGACAAAGATGCGTCCCTTGCTGATCGCATGAGCGAAGGCCATGCTGCACAGCACGACGACCGGCAGCACCGCGAGATCCGATTGATTCGCCGTACTGAGCACGATAGGAGCGGGCGAACTGGCCACCGCGGCCCATGCGCCCGACAGCATGCCGATGCCGATGCAGCCCATC
The DNA here is from genome assembly GCF_046054045.1 of Paraburkholderia sp. RL17-368-BIF-A. Taxonomy (NCBI): domain Bacteria; kingdom Pseudomonadati; phylum Pseudomonadota; class Betaproteobacteria; order Burkholderiales; family Burkholderiaceae; genus Paraburkholderia; species Paraburkholderia sp. RL17-368-BIF-A. Next base: position 14,891 of record NZ_JARESN010000003.1, on the reverse strand, counting down.
AGCAGGAAAGGGTTGTCGATGCACAGCGCCATGATGAAGATCATCATGACCTCCGTCATCATCCACATGGTGGAGAACGAATTCCGGATAGCCAGGAACGTGCAAACGAACGGCAGCACGTAGATCAGGCAGATGTGCCAGTAGATCAGCAGGTACTGGTTGAAGCGCTTCGGCCAGCGCGCCTGGAAGATCAACGGAATGCAGAGCAACGCGGCGCTCAGACGCAGCGCCAGGTTGTCGTACGGCTGCGGCAGGATGTAAGTCCAGACCAGGTAATAGATGGGGTGGCACACGAGGCCGAGTACGCCTCCCCATCGAATTGCAAACCGGCTTCGTTCAAGCACGTCCTGCATGCTTTCGCGCGGTATGATCATCTGGCCTCCAGAGACATTGACGACCCGGTCAAGTCATATTTGCAGTCACGCCCAGATCGAGGTTGATCGCCGAGCCGTCTTTGCCGTGAAAAGGTCCGACCGAGAATCCGTACTTTTTCAGCAGGCCATGAGTATAGGAGACGGACCACACAGGCGGACTGCCGATGATGAAGTCCGAAGCAATCCCTTCCTGCCAGGCGGCATAGCCCTCGGCGAAACAGGTATAGCAGTCGCGCGTGGTGGGCAGTCGGAACGGGAACCTCGAATCGAGACCGGCGGGGCCGCGCGCGAAGCATTCAATATATAGCGTATGTCCGCGCGACGCGAGTTCCGCTTCCACGCTTGCCGCGCGCGGATGCGAGTCGTCGATCCAGAAGCGCGCGCGCTTCAGATCGGCGGCGGTGAGATACGGCACGCTGGTGCTGCTCGCGAGGATCGCGCCGTCGAACTGCGGCAACGGCGTGTCGGGGCTGAAGGTGTGGACCGATACCTTCGTGCGCCCGAGCAGGTCGGCCGCCATCAGTTCGCGCGCCTGGTCCGCCAGCAGATTGACCTTGTCGGGCAGGTCGATCAGCACCAGTTCCGTCGGTGTTTCCTTGTACAGCAGATACTTCGCCACCGTGGTGCCGAGCCGTCCGGCCGCGCCGAAGAGCGCGAGCTTCGTCTTGCCGAACTCGAGATCGAGCTCGTTGCAGCAGTGAATCGCCCAGTCCTTCAGCATGGCCGCGGTCGCAGCATGGCCCGTGGTGATGTGGGGCGGCTTCGTCTGCCGCGGCAGCGCCCCATAGTTGCAGGCATAAGGCGTCGAGGCGCCCATTGCCACCATGTTCAAGCCAGCCTGCCTCGCCAGTTCCAGCGCGGGGAAGAATTGCGTTTCGCGAAACCGCTTGATGCCGCGCGGACTGCCGAGCCAAAGCTCGAGCGGCACCGGGCAGGCAATGTTCGCGCCGATCATCTGCGAGCCCGAATAGATCGGCGACGCGATAAAAGGCTTCGTGCGCCAAAGCTCTTCTTCGAATGACTCGCTTCGGGTTTTGACATTGTGAAAGGAGAAAGCAAGCGTATCCCAGTCTGTAGCGTGAAAGAGAAAGCCGACACCGCCCTGGCCCGCCGGCAGATTGTCGCGAATCTGCTCGGGGTGGATCGTGTGCTTGAGTGTCAGCGGCGCACCGGATAGATGCAGCCTCGAGGTGCCGTGCCCGTGTTGGCCGGTCGATCGATCGTTGTAAAGAGACGTTCCCATTTGTTTTTCCCTGGTTTCCTCTGGATGACCCGCGCTGCGTGTTAGCGCGGCTTCGCCAGCCGCCATTGGCCGGCGATCCATCAACTCTAGAGAAATCCAATAGTTTTTGTCCGTGTGTTCGTGCGCATCGCCCGCCGTTGGGGGGATTGGGCGGATTGGACCGCGCCGGCTTGGCGGGATTTGCGGCTCGGGCGGGCGGTCGGCTGGCGGCCGGCTTGCTGCGAATCGCGCGCGGCTGGGCATAGGCGATGCTGGTTTTGATCAGGCCGGGCCTGAGCCTGAGCCTTCGACGGCGCCGCCGCCAGGCAACCCGCCGTGCGGACGCGTCAGCGCCGCCTCGCCTTGAAACCGAACCGCCGCGCGAAGCCGGACTGCCACGCGCCGGCCGCGCCCATCCGTGGAGGAAACCCGTATGAACCGACCTGCCGCGTGCGGCTGCCGCCGCGCTTTCACGTCGTCGATACTCAAAAGCGTGCTGCTGCTGCCGTTCGCGAGCCTCTTCGTGCCCGAGGCGCGGGCGCAGCACAATCTCGGCGTGCCGCCGCCGGGGTCGCAAAAGAGCGCAAAGAGCAAGGCGCTCGACGCGGGCGCCGACGTGTTGCAGAACCGCAAGCCGATCGACGCGATGAGCGCCTACCTGAACGGCTTTCATTTTTACGCCGACGACATGGGCCGCCAGGTCGAGGCGCATCACTTCTGCACGCATGTGACCGAGGACTTTCACCAGTGCGTGATCTTCGATTCCAACGAGAGCAACGCGAAGCTGATCGGCATCGAGTACATCGTCAGCGAGCGCATTTTCAGGTCGCTGCCCGACGACGAAAAGAAGCTCTGGCACAGCCATCATTACGAGGTGAAGTCGGGCGAACTCGTCGCGCCGCGCATTCCCGAACTCGCCGAACATGCGCTGATGCAGGACCTCGTGACGACCTACGGCAAGACGTGGCACACATGGCAGATCGACCGCGACGCGAGCCTGCCGCTCGGCATCCCGCAACTGATGATGGGCTTCACACGCGACGGGCAGATCAATCCGCCCATGCTCGACGCCCGCGACACGCGGTTTCGCACGTCGACCGTCGAAGAGAGACGCAAGCGCGCCGACATCGCCGAGCCGCAAGTCGTGAAGGGCGCGAACGCGTGGGAGAGCGGCAAGACCGTGCAACTGACGTTGGCCGAAGTGGACGTGAGAAATCTGCGGCGCTGACACGCATCGGCACGCGAGGTTTGCCTAATACCCGCGCCTGCGAATCGCGAGCGCATTGGCACAGAAACGCTGCTGCGCGACGCTGCTGCCCAAGCAGAAAAACCGCAGCCGGAATGCGCTTTGCTGCTCATCATGCAGGACGCGCGACGCGTGAGCGCGTTGCGTCGTCGATTGAAAATTCGACTCGTCAGATGGAGGTCACCATGACGCACGAACAGTTTCAGTCCTGTATTTCAGCCTGCGATGCGTGCGCGCTCGCCTGCGGCCACTGCGCCGGCTCTTGCCTCGCGGAAGAGGGCGTGGCCGACATGACCCGATGCATCGAACTCGACATCGATTGCGCGGCGGCTTGCCACTTCGCATCGGCCGCGATGGCGCGCGGCAGCAGCGAGGCAGCCACGATCTGCCGCATGTGTGCCGACATTTGCGACGCCTGCGCAGCGGAATGCGAAAAGCACGAAGCGCAGCACTGCAAGGATTGTGCTGCGTCGTGCCGCGCGTGCGCGAAGGCGTGCCGCGCAATGGCATCGTGATGCGTGAAGGCCCATGATGGACGAATCGACAGTCAATGAAGAGGCGTTCGACGAAGCGCGGCAGCAGATGGTCGAAAGCCAGATCGCCGCGCGCGGCGTGCGCGATGCGCGCGTGCTCGACGCGATGCGCGAGGTGCCGCGGCATCTGTTCGTGCCGCCGGAGCTTGCCGAGTTTGCCTACAGCGACACGCCGTTGCCGCTGGACGATGGCCAGACCATCTCGCAGCCGGTGATCGTCGCGCGCATGCTGGAGGCGGCTCAGTTGTCGCCGGGCGATCGCGTGCTCGACGTCGGCACCGGTTCGGGTTATGCGGCGGCCGTCGCGTCGAGGATTGTGGCCCACGTGGACAGCATCGAACGGCATGCGTCGCTCGCCGACAGCGCGCGGCAAGCGCTGCACAAGCACGCTTTCCACAATGTCGCCGTGCATCACGCGGACGGCACGCGCGGCTGGCCCGCCGCGGCGCCGTTCGATGCGATCATCGCGGCGGCCGGCGGCCCGGATGTACCGCGGGCGTGGCGCGAGCAACTGGCGATCGGCGGCAGGCTCGTGATGCCCGTGGGGGCGTCGACGGAGACGCAGCGGCTTATCAAGGTCACGCGCCGCAGCGACACGGAGTTCGACGAAGAGGACATCTGCGGCGTGCATTTCGTGCCGCTGATCGGCGAGCAGGGCTGGCCGGAGGAAGACGGCGTTGCGGCGGCGGGTGCTGAGCAGTCGAGTGAAGCGGGTGGTGGGGTTTCGGTGGATGAGCCGCAGGGGCAACAGCGAGGGCCAACCCGAGCGCGAACGCAAAGACCAACGCAAAGACCAACGCCTAAGCAAGCGCGAACCCAGCGCCAACCCCATTCGCTCGCCGGCCTGATCGCAGCGAGCGCGCGTCCGCTGCCTGAGCCCGAAGACGAAACCTTCGCCGACGCGTTCGATCATCTGCGCACGAAGCGAGTCGTGCTGCTCGGCGAATGCAGTCACGGCACGTCGGAGTTTTACCGGGCGCGTGCGGCGATTACGCGGCGGCTCGTCGAGCGGCATGGCTTCACGATCGTCGCGGTGGAAGCGGACTGGCCCGATGCCGCAGTCATCGACAGTTACGCACGCGCGCGCGAGCCGCGCAACGGCGAGCCGCCGTTCCAGCGCTTTCCGGTATGGATGTGGCGCAACGAAGAGTTCGCGGCGTTCGTCCGCTGGTTGCGCGCGCATAACGAACAGCAGAGCGACGGACGGCGCTGTGGTTTTTATGGGCTCGACATGTATAGCCTGTCGGCGTCGATTGCCGCCGTGCTCGATTATCTCGATCGCACCGATCCCGAGGCGGCCAGGATCGCACGCGAGCGCTACGGCTGCCTCACGCCGTGGCAGAAGGACCCGCAAGTGTACGGACGCGCGGCGTTTTCAGCGGGCTTCAGGACTTGCGAGAATGCGGTGATCCAGCAGTTGCAGGACCTGTTGCGCAAACGGCTCGACGAGGCCAACGTCGACGGCGAGCACTGGTTCGATGCGACGCAGAATGCGCGGCTCGTGGCATCGGCGGAACGTTATTACCGGACCATGTACCGCAGCTCCGCCGCAAGCTGGAACCTGCGCGACACGCACATGTTCGAGACGCTCGAAAGCCTGCTCGACTCGCAAGGCCCCGACAGCCGCGCGGTGGTGTGGGCGCATAACTCGCACATCGGCAACGCGGCCGCGACCGAAATGGGCCGCGTGCGCAACGAGCTGAACGTGGGGCAGCTATGCCGCGAACGTTTCGGTGACGCCGCGGCATTGATCGGATTCGGCACGCATGCTGGCGACGTCGCCGCGGCATCCGACTGGGACGGTCCAATGGAAATCAAGGCGGTGCGGCCTTCACGCGAGGACAGTTACGAATATCAGTTTCATGCGTCCGGCGAGCCGCGCTGCGTCGTGGACCTGTCGAGCGACGCCGACGCGCTGCTGCGCGCGCGCTTGAGCGAGGCTCGGCTCGAACGCTTTATCGGCGTGATTTACCGGCCCGAGACCGAACTGCATAGCCACTATGCGGAAGCCGTGTTGCCCGAGCAATTCGATGCCTATGTCTGGTTCGACACGACGCGCGCCGTCGAGCCGCTGGCCACGCGCGCGACCGAACGCGCGCCGGACCTGTATCCGTTTGGCGTATGAAGGGTGGAGCCGAAATAAATTTATCGTGCGATGGAATAGCTGCCCACACGCGCTGTTAACGCCCATGACAGTGCCGATTTTTTGCAGCTATCCACCACGAGGCCGCCTTGAATTACGCCAGGATTCGTCATGCCACGATTCAGCCCGCATGGGTTCGGATCTCACACTGGGTCAACGCGCTCGCCGTCACGCTGATGGTGATGAGCGGTTGGCAAATCTATAACGCTTCGCCGATCTTCGCGGGCTTGCGGTTTCCTGCCGCGATCACGCTGGGTGGCTGGCTCGGCGGCGCGCTGCAATGGCATTTCGCGATCATGTGGATGCTGGTCGCGAATTTCGCCGTGTACGTCGCGCTCAATGTTGCCTCGGGCCGTTTGCAGCGCAAGCTGTTGCCGCTCAGCATGCGCTCGCTGATGAGCGATCTCGCCGCCGCGCTGCGCGGCAAGCTCGGGCACGACGACCTCGCGCATTACAACGCGGTGCAGAAGTTCGCGTACCTCGTGGTGATCGTCGATATTGTGCTTGTCATCCTGTCGGGGCTCGCGATCTGGAAGTCCGTGCAGTTCCCGCTGCTGCGCACGCTGATGGGCGGATACGACAACGCGCGAGTCGTGCATTTCGTCGGGATGAGCGTACTGGTGGCGTTCTTCGTCGTGCATGTGGCGATGGTGGCGCTCGTGCCGCGCTCGCTTCTCGTAATGATTCGGGGGCGCTGATCATGACGCTTCGAAACAAGTCAGGAAGGCTAAGCGAGTTTGCTTCGTCGCATGCCGAGACCATCATCAAGGATGCGCGCAACGAGCTCAAGAATCCCGCACGCCGCCTGCTCGGCAAGCGCATTCTCACGCTCGGCGGAATCGCGATGCTGTCGGGCTGCGATCTGACGAACGACAAGTCCGTGAACAGCATGTTGCGCAAGATGTCGTCCTTCAACGACGACGTGCAGGCGCTGCTCTTCAGTCCGACTACGCTCGCGCCGACCTATCCGGAGTCGATGATCACGCGGCCGTTTCCGTTCAACGCGTTCTACGATATCGACGACGTGCCCGAGGTCGACGCGGCGAGCTATCGGCTGCAAGTGAGCGGCCTTGCCAACGGCAAGCGCGTGTGGACACTCGACGAACTGCGCGCGTTGCCGCAGGAAAGTCAGATCACGCGCCATATCTGCATTGAAGGCTGGAGTGCGATTGGCCGCTGGGACGGCGTGCGCTTTGCCTCGTTCCTCAAGCAAGCGGGCGCCGATCTGACCGCGAAATACGTGTCGTTTCATTGCGCGGACAACTACTGGACCAGCATCGACATGCCGACGGCGCTGCATCCGCAGACGCAGCTCACGCTCGGTTACGACGGCGAGACGCTGCCGCCGAAATATGGTTTCCCGATGAAGCTGCGCATGCCGACCAAGCTCGGCTACAAGAATCCGAAGCATATCGTCGCGATCAGCGTGACGAACGACTATCCCGGCGGCTACTGGGAGAACCAGGGCTATAACTGGTTCGGCGGTTCGTGATTTGCAGCGGGCCGTTCAGGGTGTTGCAGTTTCGGTTTGCAGTACTCGCTTATACATTGTCGTTTTGCAGTGCTCGCTTGTGCAGTCCCCGCTTTGCAGTTCTTTTTGATCGTTTTCGATCGTTTCTCACGGAGCATTCATTCATGTCTATTCGCCTGAAAATCGGCATCACGCTCGCGACGCTCGTCTTTGCCGGCGCCGCGCTCGCACAGACGCCTGCCGCCAAACCGTCGCGCATTCGCGGCGATATCGTTTCGCTCGACGGCGACGTGCTGAAGGTGCATCGCCGCAGCGGCGACACGGTATCGATTGAACTGAAGCCGGCTGTCGCCGTATCGGCGGTCAAGTCGATGCAGCTTTCGGACATCAAGCCGGGCTCGTTCGTCGGCACGGCCGCGACGACCGGCACCGACGGCAAGCTCACCGCAACCGAAGTCGTCGTCTTCCCCGAAGCCGCGCGCGGCACGGGCGAGGGTCACTATGGCTGGGACCTCGGCCCCAACAGCACGATGACGAATGCGAACGTCGACACGGTGGTCCAGGGCACGAGCGGCCGCAACCTGAAGCTCTCGTACAAGGGCGGCAGCAACGAGGTGACGGTGCCGCCGAACGTGCCTGTCGTGACCTTCACGCCGGCTGCCCGTTCGGATCTGACGCCGGGCAAGAAGGTGTTCGTCGTGGCAACCGCCGCATCGCAGGGCGGCGCGTATGTCGCTCAGCGCGTGGTCGTCGAAAAGGATGGCGTCGCGCCGCCGATGTAAGGTGCGCAGGAAGTGCGGCAAGCGCGGCGCGGCGAGGGCTTGAGCATCAAAGCCCGAGACAAACCGCGCCGGCCGCGACCACCACGCAGGCAAGCCAGCGCTTGCCGTTGACCGTTTCGCCGAGGAACACGCGTCCGATCAGCACGGCGAACACCACGCTGGTCTCGCGCAACGCCGAGACGGTGCCCATCGCGCCCGACTGCATCGCCCAGATCACGATGCCGTACGCCGCCACCGACACAAGCCCGCCCACGAGCGACGAGCCGACCGCCGCCGGCGCCGAGCGTATCGGCATCCACAGCGCGGGCAGCCCGCGCCTCGCGATGAACAGCAGCGGCATCAGCCAGTAGAACAGGAACATCCACGCGGTGTAGGCAAGCGCCTCGCCGCCGGACAGCCGCACGCCGATACCGTCGATCACCGTGTACAGCGCGATGGTCGCGCCGGTCGTCAACGCGGCCAGCACGCCCGCGCGCGACACGCGCCCCGCTTGCAGTGCAATGGCGATGATGCCGCCGGAGATCATCGCGATCCCGAGCGCGTGCAGCGGGCCGATCGCCTCGTGAGCGAACAGCGCCGCGCCGAGCGTGACGAGAAGCGGCGACGAGCCGCGCGCGACCGGATACGCCTGCGCCAGATCGCCGCGTCGGTACGCGTGCACGAGGCTCGCGTTGTAGCCGATATGCACGAGCCCCGATGCGACCACATACGGCCACGCCGCGGCGGCCGGCAGCGGCGCGAACAGAACGATGACCGTGCTGACCGCCGCGATGGCGATGCTCATCCACGTCATCGACAGGAAACGGTCGCGATTGCCGTGCAGCAACGCGTTCCAGCTTGCATGAAGCAGGGCCGCGACGAGGACGAGACCGCCGGTATAGCTGAGCATGCGCGGGTCAGGCCAGGAGTGCGGGAAGCGGACTTGGGGGTGCGAAAGCGGGGACAACGGCTTGAGCGATGTTCATGGTTTTCTGTTGCAGCGTGGTTGGCGTAAGGCGGATCAGGTGCCGACGCGCGAGCGCGCGTGAAGCCGCGCGAAGCGTTCGATCTTAAACGGAATTCACAAGGATTGCGCGCGCGTGTTGCAAGGGCCTGCACGGCGGATGAGCGTCGGTGCGCGGCAAGCGCTCGACGTTTCGCCGGTGTCGCTTGAGGAGCAGAGCCGCGAGTTGAACGATGCGGTGGCCGTGTTTCGTTTGAAGGGAGACGCGGTGGTGCGGTGAGGCGAAGCGGCCTTCTTTGCTGTTATCGATGGGTGCGTGGTTCGCCTCGCCTGGCCGCGTTGCGTTGCGTTGCGTTGGGAAACGTGGGCTAGTTTTTTCGCTCGTGTGGGTTTGGTGTGTTTTGTGTGTCTCGCTTGTCGTGTTTGTCGTCGTCATGGTCGCCGTGGCGCTTGTCGTCGTCGCTCCGCTTTTCGTCGCTCATGTCGCGATTGTCGACGAACGGGGAATCGGTATCGCTGCCGCCTTTGCGCAGCGCGACGCGCGCGTCCTTCGCAAGATTTTCGTACTGTTTGCGAAAGCGCGTGAGGTCCTTTTCCTCGAGTTCCTCCAGGTCGAGCAGCGCGTTATGCGCGCCTTCGATCGCGCGGATCAGTTCGTCGAGCTTGATCTGCATCGCGGCCGTATCGCGGTTCTGCGTGTTCTGAATCAGGAAGACCATCAGGAACGTGACGATCGTCGTGGATGTGTTGATCACGAGCTGCCACGTGTCGCTGTAGTGAAAGAACGGCCCCGTAACGGCCCACACGATCACGAGCGAGACGGCGATGACGAAGGTGCCCGGACGGCCGGTCATCGTCGAAAGATAGCTCGCGAAGTTCGAAAACCATCTGCTGCTCATGGCGATCTCCCTGAGGTCTGGTCTGGTTCATAGGATGATCGCATAGAGAGGTGGATGGATCGGATGTTGAGTGGCGATTCGGCGCGGTGGGGATCTGTATGGTGTTGTGTGCCGATGCTATGCTTTTTGTTTGCTGCGGGCTGGGCGCGCAGAGCAGAGGTTATGGCGCGGAGCTTTCCGTGCGTGGGTTGCCGCGTACTGAGACTGCGGTGCTGCGCTCTGTGCTGCTGCTCCCCCAGCCGGCGATGAAGCGAAGCACACGCATCGCATAAATGAGGAGGATCGGCGATCATGAACGAAGAGCGAGAGCTGGCACCCGACAGCACCGCGGCCCGCGTCGCCCTGTGGCGTGCGTTGCATACCGAGGCAGACGCCGCGCCGCATGTTTTCGACGATTCCATTGGGCTGGAGCTGCTGGCCCCTGGCGACGGCTGGCGTCAGCGCGGCGACATGGACCCGCAATTCACGCGTCCGTTTCGCGCGTCGATCGTGGCTCGCGCTCGCTTCATCGAAGATCTCGTGGCCGAGCAGGCCGCGCACGGAATCGATCAGTATGTGATACTTGGCGCGGGCCTCGACAGTTTTGCGCAGCGCAGGCCCGAGCTTGCTTCACGCCTCACCGTGTTCGAGATCGATCAGCCTGTGCCGCAGGCGTGGAAACGTCGGCGGCTGATTGAGCTCGGCTTCGGCATTCCACAGTGGCTGCGTTTCGTGCCGGTCGATTTCGAGGCCGGCGAAGCGTGGCGCGAGCGGCTGATGGCCGAGGGCTTCGACAGCAGCAAGCCGGCGATCGTGGTCTCGACGGGCGTGAGCATGTATCTGACACGCGATGCAAACGCGGCCACGCTGCGCGAAGTCGCGGCCTTCCCGCGCGGATCGACGCTCGCCATGACTTTCCTGTTGCCGCTGCAGATGGCAGACCCCGAGGTACGCCCCGGACTGGAAATGGCGGAGAAGGGCGCGCGCGCAAGCGGCACGCCCTTTCTCAGCTTCTTCACGCCGGCGGATATGCTGGCTCTTGCGTACGAAGCCGGGTTCACGCAGGCCCAGCACGTTTCGGCGGCAGATCTCACGCAGCGCTACTTCGCGGACAGGACCGACGGTTTGCGTCCGCCGAGTAATGCTGAAGAGCTATTGGTTGCGAGTACGTAAGGCTGTTCTTGGCGGACGCCGGGAAGCGGCGTTCCGCGCTTAGTGTCGCGAGTACCTGGCCTGTTCTTGACGGATGCAGCGACGCAGCAGCGTTCCGCGCTTCATGCAAGCAGCCGGAACGCGAGCCCTGCCGCGCCGCACGTCAGCACCACCGGTATCACGCCGGCCTTCAGCCGAAACAGGGCAAGCGCCGCCGCGAACCCGATGACGAGCGACGGCCAGTCGAAACTTCCGTGCAGGCCGTGCGGCCACAAAACGTGCAACGCAAAGAAGACCGCGAGATTCACGATGACGCCGACCACCGCTGCGGTGATCGCCGTCAGCGGCGCGGTGAATTTCAGGTTGCCGTGCGTGGTCTCGATGAACGGGCCGCCAAGCAGAATGAACATGAACGAAGGCAGGAAGGTGAAGAACGTCACGACCGTCGACGCGACGACCGCCGACAGCAGCAGCGCGTGCGGACCGAATATCGCTTTCGTCCATCCACCGACAAAGCCGACGAACGCGACGACCATAATCAGCGGGCCGGGCGTCGTCTCGCCGAGTGCGAGGCCGTCGATCATCTGAAGTCCCGTGAGCCAATGCTGATGCTCGACCGCGCCCTGATAGACGTACGGCAAAACAGCGTAGGCGCCGCCGAACGTAAGCAGCGCGGCCTTCGTGAAAAACCAGGCCATTTGCGTGAGCGCGCCGCTCCATCCGTAGAGCGCTGCCAGCGTACCGATCGCCGCGAGCCAAAGGGCGACGAAGCTCGCCAGCACAATAAAAAAGCGCTTCCAGGTGAAGAGCGCATGGCGAGGCGTCGGCGTGTCGTCGTCGATCACCGCCGGACCATGAAGCTGTGCGGCGGCGGCGTGTTTCCCGCCCATCGCGAAGCGGGCCGGCGCATATTTGCCACCGAAGTACCCGATGATGCCGGCGACGAGAACAATCAGCGGGAAGGGCACATTGCCGACGAAAATCGCGAGAAACGCGGCGGCGGCGATCGTCCATAGCCACGCGTTCTTGAGCGCTCGCGAGCCGATGCGATACGCGGCGAACACGACAATCGCCGTCACGGCCGGCTTGATGCCATAAAGCACGCCGGCCACGGCCGGGACGCTGCCGAACACGAGATAGACCCACGAAAGGCCCATCAGAATGAAGAGCGACGGCAGCACGAACAGTCCGCCCGCGATCACGCCGCCCCACGTGCGATGCATGAGCCAGCCGATGTACGTGGCCAGTTGCTGCGCCTCCGGGCCCGGCAGCACCATGCAGAAATTCAGCGCATGCAGGAAGCGCTTTTCCGAGATCCAGCGCTTTCGTTCGACGAGTTCCTCATGCATGAGCGCAATCTGGCCCGCCGGACCGCCGAAGCTCATGAAGCCGAGCCGCAGCCAGTACAAGAACGCCGTAGAAAAAGGGACCTGCGCGACGTCGTCTTTCATTGAGGTGGACCTGTTGTTTTCTCTGCCAGAACTTCTTCTGGTTTTTTTCCAATTTCACGTTGCCGCCGATACTGTATGAATGTACAGTATTCTACGTAGACGGTTTGGTACGGCAAGCTTTTTTTGGGGGGGCAGCAGTGTGGCTTTCGCGCTCGCAGCACCCCCGAGTCAGTTAATGGCCAGTTAATGTGAAGGAGGATCCGTGTAGATGCCGGCTTTCACCACGCAGGAGCAAGATGCCTGAACAACTGTGGTTGCCCGGGCTCGAGGCGCCGCCAACACCGACAGACGGTCTGTTCTTCGCTGTGTTTCCGGACACTAGCACGGCGGCCAGCATTTCAAAGCTCGCGCAGGAGCTTTGCGGGGAGGCGCGCGCCCGCGGCAAGCCGCTCGCCGCCAATCGGTTGCACGTCACGCTGCGTCATCTCGGCACTTTTGCAGGTGGGCTGCCGCAGGCCCAGGTGGCGGCGGCCATGCAGGCGGCCGCGTCGGTCCGGGTGGCGCCGTTTACCGTCGAATTCGATACGGTCGAGAGCTTCGCTTCGAAGCCACGGCCGGGGCCATTGGTGCTGACGGGAACTGAGGGCGTCGTCGGCCTGCATGCGCTTCATGATGCATTGCGCAGCGCGTTGGAGAGCTGCGGCCTCGACAGTCATCGGGGCTCGGGGGCCGTGGCTTTTACGCCGCATGTGACGTTGGCTTACGGTTTGCCGTGGGCTGCGCCGCGCCCGGTCGAGCCGGTCTGCTGGAATGTGCGCGGTTTTGCGTTGATACATAGCTTGTTGGGGCGTACCCGGCATATCGCGCTTGCGCGGTGGCCGCTCGAAGCTGCCGAGTCATAGGGGAGGGAAGTCCGCATCGTGGGCTCTCGGGCTTGCTGTGGATCGTACGAGGGCCCGGCGGTACTGCGGAACTGGGCTCGAATTGATTGCACGCTCGGCGCGCTCACATGGCCGGCTTGCGTCCACAAACGCCGCATACACAGCATCCACGAAATGTCCGCGCAAGATGCGAAGGGGCGGCGGCGCCTGTCGCCCCGGCGGAGGCAACCGTCGCGCGCCCTGATAGAATGCCTTGGGCCGCAACGTAGTGGATTGCAGATGAGATTGCTTGATGCGTTAGTCGAACAGCGTATTGCCGCCGCCGCCGCGCGCGGCGAGTTCGACGATTTGCCGGGCGCGGGCGCGCCGCTTTGCCTCGACGACGATGCACTCGTCCCGGAAGAGGTGCGCGTCGCTAACCGGATTCTGAAAAATGCGGGTTTCGTGCCGCCTGCCGTCGAGCAGTTGCGCGCGTTGCGTGACTTGCAGGCCGAGCTGAATGCCGTGAGCGACAAGGCTACGCGCTGTCGCCTCCAGGCGCGCATGCTGGCGCTCGATATGGCGCTGGAATCGCTGCGCGGGAGCGCTATGGCGTTGCCGCGCGAATATTGCCGTCGGATCGCCGAACGGCTGTCCGAGCGTGCTTCCAATGACGAAACGTCTCGATTGGAAAGCGCGGCGTCGGTTGTGTCCGGCGCGGAGAACGTCGCTGCGAGGTCGCGGTGAGCGAGCCCGTCGTCCATCGGGGCGCGGCGCATGCCGAGCCGGATCGGATCGAGGGCAGCAAGGCGTCGGATGGATCGCCTGCTGTTGTCGAGGGCGTTGACACGGCGAGCGGTGCTTGCGCGGGGGGCACGCCGCGCGTCGACGCCACTGGCGTGTCCGCGCCAGGGCGGCCGCTGGTCGCGCAGTCGGCCGTGGCTGAGCCTTCGCCCGCAACTACAACTGCAACGGCCTCTGCTGAAACCGCTGCGTCTGGTGCTCCTGCTGCAACTGCCGCGATCCCCGCAGCCGCGGCGACTGCCGAAACTGCTGCACCTGCCGAAACCGCTGCCTCTGCTGAAACCGCTGCCTCTGCCACAACTCCGGCAACTCCGGCAACTGCCACAACTCCGGCAACTGCCGCAACTGCCGCAACTGCCGCAACTGCCGCAACCGCCGCAACCGCCGCAACCGCCGCAACCGCCGCAAGCGATCCGGCTGCACCGCCCACCGGCATCCCCACCCCCATCTCCGACCGCGACCGCCGCTTCATGGCGCTCGCCCAGGCCGCCGCCGAAGAGGCGCGCGCGGCCGGCGAAGTGCCCGTCGGCGCAGTGCTGGTGCGCGGCGACGAAGTAATCGCGACGGGCTTCAACCATCCGATCGGCGCGCACGATCCGTCGGCGCATGCGGAGATGGTCGCGTTGCGTGCCGCGGCGCAAGTTGCGCAGAACTATCGCTTGCCGGGCTGCGAACTGTATGTGACGCTCGAGCCATGTTTGATGTGCGCCGGCGCGATCATGCATGCGCGCATCGCCCGGGTTGTGTTCGGCGCACGCGATCCGAAAACGGGCGCGTGCGGGAGCGTCGTCGATGCGTTCGCGAACCCGCAGTTGAATCACCACACCGAGGTAACGGGCGGCGTGCTCGAAAGCGAATGCGGCGCCGCACTGAAGTCGTTCTTCGCAGAACGGCGGCGTGCTAGCCGCGAAGCGCGGGCAGCGGCGCGCGCCGGCATCGGTGCGCAAAGCGAGCCAGACGAGCCGCTCTGAACAGCAACCGCGCGCACAACTCCAACCAACAACCTCGATCAGCAATCGCAACCAACAACCTCGATCAGCAACCGCAGCCAACAACCGCAGCCAACAACAACCGCAGCCAACAACCGCAGCC